>JAYRUQ010000028.1:0-35541 GCA_041919015.1 Inhella sp. | reverse complement strand
TGGCTCCCCGACCTGGGCTCGAACCAGGGACCTACGGATTAACAGTCCGGCGCTCTACCGACTGAGCTATCGGGGAACAGAGCCCGCTACTATAGCCGAAGAAATTGGGCTTCCCCGCGCTCCTGCGTGGTTTCTTAGAGACTCAGGTCCAGGCCGAGCTGCCACTGGCGCGGCGCGAGCGGGAACAGGTAGTGGTGGCCGAAGCTCAGCGGGGCTTCCTTCCAGGCCTTGGCATTGCCCAGGTTCTGCACGCCCAGGTGCCAGCGCCAGGCACCGGCGTCGTAGCGCAGCGCGGCATCCCAGCGCGCCCACGACGGCAATTGCAGCGCACCTTCCTGTGTCACGCCGCGCGGCCCTTCGTGGATCAGCTGCAACTGCCCCTGCAGGCCTTGCGCGAGCTGCTGGCGCAAGGCCAGCCGAAGCTGATGCTCGGGGACGTTGACCGGGGCCTGGCCGTTGAGGGCGGCGTCGGCGGCGCCTCGCCGCCTTGCATGCAGCCATTGCGCCGAGGCGAGCAGGCCGCCTCCGAGCCACTTCAGGTCGGCCTGCGCCTCCAGGCCCTGGTGCTCGGCGCTGCCGTCGTGCACCCGGCGGCAGCTCGCGGGCTGGCTGTCGCAGGCGCCCAGATCGCTCCACAGCGGCCGCTCGATGCGGAAGGCCGCGAGGCTCCAATCCACGCGCTCGCTGCCGGCCTTCAGACCCACTTCGATCTGATGGCTCTTGAGCGCCGGCAGGGCGGTGCCAGGCGCCTCGTAGCGGGCGCGGTTGGGCACCACCTCGCTCTCGACGCCCTGGCCGGCGTTGGCGTAGAGGTGCAGCTGCTCGGCCACCTGCCAGGAGGCGCCCAGCCAGGGTGTGCTGAGCGACTGCGGGTAGTCGGTGGCGCGCGAGCCGTCGGTGCGCACGGCGGCGCGCCGCAGCCGGGTGTGGCGCAGGCCGGCGAAAAGCTCGAAGGCCGGGCTGACGGACCAGCGGTCGGTGAGTGCCAGTTCCTGGCTGCGCTCGCGGCGCAGGGTGTTCTCGTCGGTCAACTCGGGCGCGGCCTGGCTGGTTCCGCCACCGAAGACGGAACCGCTGCCGGCGTAGTTGTAGGCCTGGCGCTGCGGGGTCAGGCGATAGCGGCTGCCCAGGGCCTCGGCCTGCAGGCGGTGCGCTCCGAGCCGGCCCTGCAGCACGGCGCGCGCCGAGCGCGTGACGCGCCGTTCGTTCTCGCTGCGGAAGTCGTAGAGGTCGAAGCGGCCGTCGCTGCAGTAGCGGTCGTAATTGCCTTCGGCGTCGCAGCCGAAGGGGAAGGCCACGCGGTCGTCGCTGCGTGTGCGCTGCTGGCCGGCCTGCAGCTGCAGGCGCCAGTCGGCGCCCAGTTGACGCGTGTAGCGCAGGGACGCAAAGCGGTTGTCGAACACCACCGGCAGGCGCCAGGCGGCGTCGTTGAGGTTGCGGCGCAGGTCGAGCGTTTCGGGGTCCGGCAGGCGCTCGCCCAGCAGGCTGAAGCCCGGCTGGCTGGGCTGCGACTGGTGACTGGCCTCCCACTCGGCTTCGAGGAGGCCTTGTGAGTCGGTGCGCCACTCGGTGGCCAGGGCCAGGCTGCGGCGCTCGCCTTTGGCATTGCGCAGCCAGGGGTCGAGGCGGCTGGCACTGGCGTTGACGCGCCAGGCCAGGTCGCCCTCGCGGTGCGCCCAGTCGACGCGGGTGCCGAGCGTGCCGCTCTGTTCCCAGTTCAGGCTGAGGTCGAGGCGCGGCGCATCGGGGCGTTTGAGCACCAGATTGAGCAGGCCAGCCGGGCTGCTGGTGCCGGCCTGCGCACCGCTGGCGCCCTTGAGCAGTTCGAGCGCCGCGACGGCACTCAGGTCGAGCGCCGTCTCGCCGTGGATGGGCAGGCCGTCGCGACGCAGGTTGAAGCGCAGGTCGAGATCGAAGCCCCGCACCTTGAGTTGCGGCCAGTAGCCCAGCGCGTTGTAGGCGTCGCTCACCGAGGCATCGAGCATCGGCAATGCCGCCAGGCCCTGGCTGCCCAGCTGGGCGAGCCGTTCGGCGTCGATGCGTTGCGCCTGCAGCGGCAGCCGGGTGGCGGGCGCGTCGCCGAAACCAGAGAGGCCGACCGGCGCGCCGGCGCGGCTGTTGACGGTGACGGGGGGGAGTTGCTCCTGGGCCTGGGCCGCCATCTGGGCGCAGAGCGCCAGCACGGCGAGGAGGAGGGGGGGGGAGGACTGCTTCTTCAGGGCCATCATGGACGGATGGCAGGTCAGGCGCGCCGGCGCCTCTGCAGGGCGCTGGCAGCACGCTTCCCTGCGCGAGGATTACCTCAACAGGTTCCAAGGGTTTTTCTCAGCCGGCGCGGTGCTCAACCACCGCCGCCAGCACCCCTAGCGTGGACACGCCCGGCGACGAGGCCGCCGGGCGCGAAGACGCGAGTTTAGGGCCTGCTCAAGCGCGCAGCTCGAAGCGGTCGGCCTCCATCACCCGCACCCAGGCGGCGCTGAAGTCGCGCAGGAAGGCGGCCTCGCCGTCGGCGGCGGCGTAGACCTCGGCCAGTGCGCGCAACTGCGCGTTGCTGCCGAAGCTGAGGTCCACCACCGAGCCGGTCCAGCGCAGCGCGCCGCTGGCCCGGTCACGCCCCTCCAGCACCTCGGGCTCGGCGCTGGAGCGCGACCACTGCGTGCCCATGTCGAGCAGGTTCCTGAAGAAGTCGGTGCTCAGCACGCCCGGGCGGTGGGTGAGCACGCCGAGCGACCCCTCGCTGATGCCCAGCGCGCGCAGGCCGCCGAGCAGCGCAGTGAGCTGCGGTGCCGAAAGCCCGAGCAGTTGCGCGCGGTCGATCATGCGCTGCGCCGCATCGCTCCGGAAGCCGGGCTTGGCGAAGTTGCGCAGCGCGTCGGCCTGCGGCTCCAGCACCGCGAAGGAGGCGGCGTCGGTCTGCTCGGCCGTGGCGTCGCTGCGGCCGGGCGTGAACGGCAGCGTGAGTGCCATGCCGCCCTGCGCCGCCGCAGACTCGAGGGCCGCAATGCCCCCCAGCACGAT
The DNA here is from genome assembly GCA_041919015.1 of Inhella sp. Lineage (GTDB taxonomy): Bacteria > Pseudomonadota > Gammaproteobacteria > Burkholderiales > Burkholderiaceae_C > Inhella. The sequence goes on along the minus strand of JAYRUQ010000028.1, from coordinate 32,523 downwards.
GAGATCGGCCAGTGAGACCTGCTTGCCACCGGCGGCACGGCCGTTGAACTGGCGCTGCACGGTTTCCAGCACCGCCAGCACCTTGGCGAGCTCCTGCGGCCGGTTCGCCTCCCAATCCTTCTGGGGGGCCAGGCGGATGCGCGCGCCGTTGGCGCCGCCGCGCTTGTCGCTTGAGCGGAAGGTGCTGGCCGAGGCCCAGGCGGTGCGCACCAGCTCGGCCACCGTCAGGCCCGAGGCGAGGATCTGGCCCTTGAGCGCCGCCACGTCGGCGGCGTCGACCAGCGGGTGGTCGACGCGGGGCAGCGGGTCCTGCCAGATCAAGGCCTGCGCCGGCACCTTGTTGCCGGCATAGCGGGCGCGCGGCCCCATGTCGCGGTGCGTGAGCTTGAACCAGGCGCGCGCGAAGGCGTCGGCAAAGGCCGCCGGGTCGGCATGGAAGCGGCGTGAAATCGCCTCGTAGGCCGGGTCCACGCGCAGCGCCAGGTCGGCGGTGGTCATCATGGGCGCGTGACGGCGTGCCGGGTCGTGCGCGTCGGGCACGGCGCTGGCGGCGGCGCCGCCCTGGGGCCGCCACTGGTGCGCGCCGGCCGGGCTTTTCGTCAGTTCCCACTCGTGGCCGAACAGGGTGTCGAAGTAGCTGTTGTCCCATTGCGTGGGTGTCGGCGTCCAGGCGCCCTCGATGCCGCTGGTGATGGTGTGCACGCCCTTGCCGCTGCCGAAGCGGTTGGCCCAGCCCAGCCCCTGCTGCTCGACGTCCGCCGCCTCGGGTTCGGGCCCGACGTTGGCGGCCGGTCCGGCGCCGTGCGCCTTGCCGAAGGTGTGGCCGCCGGCCACCAGCGCCACGGTCTCCTCGTCGTTCATGGCCATGCGCGCGAAGGTTTCGCGGATGTCGCGTGCCGAGGCCAGCGGGTCGGGGTTGCCGTTCGGCCCTTCCGGGTTGACGTAGATGAGCCCCATCTGCACGGCGGCCAGCGGGTTGGCCAGCTCGCGCTCGCCGCGGTAGCGCTGGTCGCCCAGCCACTGGCGCTCGGGGCCCCAGTCGGTGGCGTCCTCGGGCGCCCAGATGTCCTCGCGGCCACCGGCGAAGCCGAAGGTCTTGAAGCCCATGGATTCCAGGGCGACGTTGCCGGCCAGGATCATCAGGTCGGCCCATGAAAGGCAGCGGCCGTACTTCTGCTTGACGGGCCAGAGCAGGCGGCGCGCCTTGTCAAGGTTGCCGTTGTCGGGCCAGCTGTTGAGCGGCGCGAAGCGCTGCGCACCGCTGCCGGCGCCGCCGCGCCCGTCGCTCACGCGATAGGTGCCCGCGCTGTGCCAGGCCATGCGGATGAAGAGCGGCCCGTAGTGGCCGTAGTCGGCCGGCCACCAGTCCTGCGAGTCGGTCATCAGGGCGCGCAGATCGCGCTCGACGGCGTCCAGGTCCAGGGCCTCGAAGGCGGCCCGGTAGTCGAAGTCGGCGTCCATCGGGCTGGCGGCCGGGGCGCTCGGGTGCAGCATCTGCAGATTGAGCTGCTGCGGCCACCATTGCGCGTTGGCGCTGTGGCCGGCGGCGCTGGCCGTTTGCGGCGCAGGGTGGAAGGGGCACTTCGATTCGGTGGCGCTCATGGTGGACTCCGGGGTGGGGATGTCCGGCAGTGTGCGCAGGCCGGGTTGCGCAAGGCAATGCGGTGGCGGCAATCACGTCGATAGCGAAAAAGTGCGCGCCGCCTGCCTCAGGCGCCGGGTGGCGCTCCCAACAGGTGGTCGCCGTAGCGCTCGCGCAGCTTGTTCTTCTGCATCTTGCCGGTGGCGCCCAGCGGGATGGCGTCGACGAACACCACATCGTCGGGCGTCCACCATTTGGCCACCTTGCCCTCGAAGAAGGCCAGCAAGTCCTCGCGGCTCAGCGTGGCGCCGGGCTTGCGCACCACCACCAGCAGCGGTCGCTCGTCCCATTTGGGGTGGCGCGCCGCGATGCAGGCGGCCATCGCCACCTGAGGGTGCGCCACCGCGATGTTCTCCAGGTCGATCGAGCCGATCCATTCGCCACCGGACTTGATGACGTCCTTGGCACGGTCGGTGATCTGCATGAAGCCGTCGGCGTCGATGTGCGCCACGTCGCCGGTCGGGAACCAGCCTTCGTGCAGCGGGCTGTCCTCCCCCTTGAGGTAGCGCGCCAGCACCCAGTGACCGCGCACCAGCAGCTCACCGCTGCTGCGGCCGTCCCAGGGGAGCTCGCGCCCTGCAGCGTCCACCACCTTCATGTCGACGCCGAACACCACCCGGCCCTGCTTGGCCTGCAGCGCGTAGCGTTCGGCGGCATCGGCCGGGGCGTGCTTGAACTGCGACACCGTGCCGATCGGGCTCATCTCGGTCATGCCCCAGGCGTGCACCACCGCCACGTCGAACTGCTCCTGGAACGCGTGCAACATGGCCGGCGGGCAGGCCGAGCCGCCGATCACCGTGCGCCGCATGGTGCTGAAGCGCAGGCCCTGGGCCTGCACATGGGCCAGCAAGCCCTGCCAGACGGTGGGCACGCCGGCCGACAGGGTCACGCCCTCGCGCTCGAACAGCTCGTAGAGGCTGGCCCCGTCCAGCGCCGGTCCGGGCAGCACCAGCTTGGCGCCCACCATGCAGGCGATGTAGGGCAGGCCCCAGGCGTTGACGTGGAACATCGGCACCACCGGCAGCACGCAGTCGCGGGCGCGGCAGTCCAGCGCGTCGGGCAGCGCCGCCGCCAGTGTGTGCAGCAGGGTCGAGCGGTGGCTGTAGAGCACGCCCTTCGGGTGGCCGGTGGTGCCCGAGGTGTAGCAAAGGCTGCTGGCCTGCTGTTCGTCGAGCAGCGGCCAGTCGTAGTCACCGTCCTGGGCGGCCAGCAACTCCTCGAAGCACAGCAGGCCGGGCAGCACGTCGGGCGCCGGCATGTGGCTGCGGCCGGCCATCAGCACGAACTGGCGCACGCCGGTCAGGCGCGGCGCCACCGCTTGCACCAGCGGCAGGAAGCTGAGGTCGAAGCACAGCACGCGGTCCTCGGCGTCGTCGACGATCCAGCTCAGCTGATCGGGGTGCAGGCGCGGATTGAGCGTGTGCAGCACCGCGCCGGAGCCCGACACCGCGTAGTACAGCTCGAGGTGCCGGTGGCCGTTCCAGGCCAGCGTGGCGACCCGTTCGCCGCTCCGCACGCCCAGGCGCTGCAGGGCCTGGGCCAGTTGGCGGCTGCGCTGCGCCAGCTCGCGATAGCCGTAGCGGTGCAGATCGCCCTCGCAGCGCCGCGACACGATCTGCTGCTCGCCGTGATGGCGCTCGGCATGCACCAGCAGCGAGGACACCTGCAGCGGCAGGTTCATCATCAGACCGTTCATGGCGGCGCCTCGTGCACGAAAAGGAGCCGCAGCTTAAGCAAAAAAAAGCGCCACCCGGGGGGTGGCGCATCGTCGGAGCGGCGAAGGCTTCAGTCGAACACCGGCGACTCGACGCCGAGCACCTTGTGCAGCTTCGGGCTGGTGGTCGTGTACTGCAGCAGCACGCGTTTCTCGGGGAAGACGATGGGCGAGGCGGCGAAGGCGGCCAGCGCGGCTTCGTGGAAGCCCGACAGGATGAGCTTCTTCTTGCCGGGATAGGTGTTGACGTCACCCACCGCGAAGATGCCCGGCTCCGAGGTCTGGAACTTCTCGGTGTCGACGAGGATCTGCTTGCGCTCCAGCGCCAGACCCCATTCGGCGATCGGGCCCAGCTTGGGCGACAGGCCGAAGAACACCAGCACCTCGTCGCAGGGCACGACGCGCGTCACGCCGTCGCCACCCGTGACCTTCACGCCCTTGAGCACGCCGTCGTCGCTCTCGTCCAGGTCGCTGACCTGGCCGATGATCAGCTGCATCTCGTAGGCCTCGCACAGCGCGCGCATCTTGGCCACCGAGGCCGGCGCCGCCCGGAAGCCGTCGCGGCGGTGCAGCAGCATCACGCTCTCGGCCTTGTGCGGGTTGCCGTCCTCGTTGCCGGCGCAGAAGTTCAGTGCCCAGTCGAGCGCCGAGTCGCCGCCGCCGACCACCAGCAGGTTCTTGCCGGCGAAGCGGCTCGGGTCCTTGACCCGGTAGTGCACCTGGCTGCCCTCGTACTTCTCGATGCCGTCGACCTTCAGCGTGCGCGGCTGGAAGGAGCCCACGCCGCCGGCGATGAAGATCGTCTTGGTCAGGAACTGCGTGCCCTTGCTGGTGGCGACGAAGAAGCGGCCGTCGTCCTGCTTCTCGACCGTCGTCACCTCTTGCCCGAGGTGGAAGGTGGCGCCGAAGGGCTCGATCTGCTGGAGCAGGTTGTCGGTGAGTTCCTTGCCGGTGACGACCGGCAGCGCCGGGATGTCGTAGATCGGCTTGTCGGGGTAGAGCTCGATGCACTGCCCACCGGGGTAGGCCAGGCTGTCGATGATGTGGGCCTTGATCTCCAGCAGGCCCAGTTCGAAGACCTGGAACAGACCGACAGGGCCGGCGCCGACGATGACGGCGTCGGTCTCGATCGGGTTGTGCGCGTTGGCTTGGCTCATTTGATCAGCTGCGGGAGCTTGCCCGTCTTGTCCTTCCAGTCCTCGGCGTCGGGCAGGGCGGCCTTGCGCTTGGTGATCGACGGCCATTTGCGGGCCAGCTCGGCGTTGAGCTTGATCATGTGGATCTGGTCGCCCGGCACATCCTCCTCGGGCACGATGGCGGCCACCGGGCACTCTGGGATGCAGACGGCGCAGTCGATGCACTCGTCGGGGTCGATGGTGAGGAAGTTGGGCCCCTCGCGGAAGCAGTCGACGGGGCAGACATCGACGCAATCGGTGTACTTGCAGCGGATGCAGGCTTCGGTGACGACGTGGGTCATGGCAGCGGGTGGGGGCCGAACAAAGCCCCGGATTCTAAAAGCGGGCTGGGGTTTTCCAGGGTGGCAGGTGGCGCGAAGCTGACATCGCTCAAGGGGGCGGCGCCCACGCCCAGTGTCACCACGGTGGGGCGGCCGCGGTGCAGCAGGGCGGCGTCGTGCAGGCGTTCCAGCGGATGCTGGCTGCACAGCGCGTCGGCACAGCCGGCCCGCGACACCACCAGCGCCGGCGTGTCGGCGCCCCAGCCGGCCGCCAGCAGGCGCTGGCGCAGCGCCGGCAGTTGCTGGCCGGCCATGTAGAAGACCTCGGTGTCGGCGCCGCGGCCGAGCGGCTGCGCGGCAGGGGACGGGGTGTCGGTGGCCGTCATGGCGGTGCTCAGCGCCACGCTGCGCCCGGCGCCGCGGCGCGTCAGCGGGCGCTGGGCCTGGGCGGCGGCGGCCAGTGCGGCGGTCACGCCGGGCACCACCTCGGCGGCGATGCCGGCGGCGGCCAGCGCCTGCAACTCCTCCTCCAGGCGGCCGAATACCGAGGCGTCACCGCCCTTCAAGCGCACCACCAGGCCGGGGGCCGACTGCGCGTGCCGCACCAGCAGCGCGTTGATCTCGCTCTGCCGCACGGCGTGCGCGAAGCCGCGCTTGCCGACGTCGATCCATTCGGCCTTGGGGGCGAAGGCGCGCAGCAGCGGGTCGGTCAGCGCGTCGTGCAGCACCACCGCGGCCTCACCCAGGCGCTGCAGGCCGCGCAGCGTGATGAGGTCGGCGGCACCCGGGCCGGCCGAGACGAAGCAGACCCGCATCACCAGTCCTCGGCGGCCGGCGCGGCGACCGGCGCGTCGACCAGCAGCGCGCCGCTGGTGCGGTGGCTGGCCGGGTCGACGACGATCAGCGCGCCGCCCACGCGGTTGAACTCGAAGGGCTCGACCGGCAGCTCGTGCTGCACTTCCATCTGCACGCGGCCGATGGCGTTGACGGCCAGTTCGTGCGCGTCGAGCGGCTGCAGGCTGTGGATGTCGAGCACCGAGTCGATGGCGGTGATGCGCGCCTGCACCCAGCGGTTGCCGTGGCGCACCCAGTACTTGCGCCCGGCGCGGGCGGGTTCGGTGTCCAACCAGGCCAGGGTGGCCGGGAAGCGCGTCTGCGGCGCCGCACTGCCGGGGCTGACGATCCAGTCGCCGCGGCTGACGTCGAGCTGGCGGTCGAGGATCAGGCCGAGCGACTGCCCGGCGCTGCCGCTGTCCACCTCGACGGCGGCGCGCCGCAGGGCCGCCACCCGGGCGCGCTGGCGGCTCGGCTGCACCTCGACCTCGTCGCCCACCTTGACGCTGCCGTGCGCCACGCGACCCCAGAGCACGCGCGGCTGAAAACCCGCGCCCTCGCTCTGGTAGGCGTCCTTCTGCACGTATTGAACGGGCAGCGAGAGCGGGGCGTCGCTGCGCTCCTGCGTGGTCGGCAGGCCCTCGAGCACCTGCAGCAGCGAGGGCCCGTTCCACCACGGCGCGGCCAGCGGCTGGGTGACGTTGTCGCCGCGCAGCGCGCTGACCGGCACGGTGGCCGCCACGTTCAGGCCGGCCGCCCGGGCAAAGGCCTCGAGCGCGCGCCGCACCTTGGTGAAGGCCTCGCCCGGCGCGTCGACGGCGTCGATCTTGTTGATGGCGAAGACGATCGAGGGCACGCGCAGCAGTTGCGCCAGCAGCGAGTGGCGGCGTGTCTGCGGCAGCAGCGGCACGTCCTGCTGCGTCAGGTCGAGCTTGGTGATGTCGACCAGCACCACCGCGGCGTCGCTGCCGGCGGCGGCCGTCACCATATTGCGGGTGTACTGCTCGTGCCCGGGGGCGTCGGCAATGATGAATTTGCGCGTCTTGGTGGCGAAGTAGCGGTAGGCCACGTCGATGGTGATGCCCTGCTCGCGCTCGGCCTCCAGGCCGTCGGTGAGCAGCGACAGGTCGACCGGGTTGCCGGCCGCGCGGCGCTCCAGCACGTCGAGCTGGTCGGCAAGGATGGCCTGGCTGTCGAACAGCAGGCGGCCGATCAGGGTGGACTTGCCGTCGTCCACCGAGCCGGCGGTGAGGAATCTGAGCGCTTGCATGATTAGAAGTAACCCTCCTTCTTGCGCTTCTCCATCGAAGCCTCGCTGGTGCGGTCGTCCATGCGCGTGGCACCGCGCTCGCTGACCGTGACGGTGAGCGTCTCGGCCACCACCTCGGCGGCGTTGGCGGCCGGGCTCTGCACCGGGCAGGTGCAGGTCATGTCGCCGACGGTGCGAAAGCGCACCTGCACGGTCTCCACCGTCTCGCCTTCGAGCGCCGGCGTGACCTCGGTGAGCGGCACCAGCAGGCCCTTCCTGCGCATCACCTGTCGCTCGTGCGCGTAGTACATGGGCGGCAGCGGGATGGCCTCGCGCTGGATGTAGAGCCAGACGTCGAGTTCGGTCCAGTTGCTGATGGGGAAGCAGCGGAAGTGCTCGCCGGGGCGGATGCGCGTGTTGTAGAGCTGCCAGAGCTCGGGGCGCTGCTCCTTGGGCTGCCACTGACCGAAGGAGTCGCGGTGGCTGAAGATGCGCTCCTTGGCGCGCGCCTTCTCCTCGTCGCGGCGGGCGCCGCCGATCAGCGCGTCGAAGCGGTGTTCCTCGATCGTCTCCAGCAGCGTCACGGTCTGGTGGCCGTTGCGGCTCTCCAGCGGGTGCGCCAGGCGGATCGTGCCGCGGGCCATGCTGTCTTCCAGGTGGCCGACCACCAGGCGCTCCTGCATCTCGGCCACGCGCTGGTCGCGAAAGCCGATCACCTCGGGGAAGTTGTGACCGGTGTCGATGTGCACCAGCGGGAAGGGCAGGCTGCCCTTGTAGCCGCTGGGGTGTGCGGGGTCGCGCAGCTTGAAGGCCTTCTCGGCCAGGCGCAGCACCACGCAGCTGTCCTTGCCGCCGCTGAACAGCAGGGCCGGGCGCTCGAAGCTGGCGGCCACCTCGCGCAGGATGAAGATGGCCTCTTCTTCGAGGGCGTCGAGGTGGGCGTTGTCCACCGCTTGGATCAGGTGTTCGGGTTTCACGGCAGCGTTCATGACTTGGCGTGCAGACCGCACTCCTTCGAGGAATCCTCCCACCACCAGCGTCCGGCGCGAAAGTCCTCGCCGACGGCAATGGCGCGCGTGCAGGGTGCGCAGCCGATCGAGGGCATGAACTGGTCGTGCAGCGGGTTGGTGGGCACGTCGAAGCGCTCGACGTAGGCCCAGAGCTCGGTCCAGGTCCAGTCGGCGATCGGGCTGAGCTTGCGCCGGCCCGGGTTGTCCGGCGTTGCGTCGTCGGCGTCGAAGGCGACCTCGGCGCGCGCGCCCGACTGCTCGCGGCGCAGTCCGGTGATCCAGGCCGAGCGGCCGGCCAGCATGCGGCCCAGGGGTTCGAGCTTGCGCAGGCCGCAGCAGGCCTTGCGCAGCGCGATGGAGCGGCGCATCGCGTCCTCGCCCTCACGCTGCACGAACGCGATGACGGCGCTGGCGACCGGCTGGAACACCTGCACTTCCAGCCCGTAGCGCGCCCGGATGCGCGGCAGCAGCGCCAGGGTCTCGGGGTGCAGCTTGCCGGTGTCCAGCGTTGCCACGTCGATGCGCAGGCCGGTGCGGTGGATCAGGTCGGTGACGACCATGTCCTCGACGCCCAGGCTGCTGCTCTGCAGCAGGCCGACGTCGTGCTGCATCACGGCCTCGCGCAGACGCTGCTGGGCGGCAGCGATCTTGCCGTCGAGCTCGGGGCTCCAGCGCGCGTACAGCGCGATGGCGCCGCTCTTGGCCGTCGGCGCGGCGGCCCAGGGCAGGGCGCTCGTTGCGCTCATTTCAGCAGGCGCTTGGCGCCGAGCACGAAGGAGGCCTTGCGCACCTGGCCGTCCTCGACCTCGTAGATGCAGATCATCTCGATGCTGCCCAGGCCCTCGCCGGGGAAGTTGCGCGTCACCAGCTCGGTATCCACCACCACGTTGCCGATGGTGCTGCGGCTGAGGATCTGCGCGTGCAGATCGGGCTCGGCAAAGCGCTCGGCGTAGCGCGAGCGCATGGCGTCGCGACCCTTGGCCAGCAGCTCGCCGTGCAGGATGTACTGCTCGGCGTCCTCGGCATAGGTGGCCAGGAAGGCGTCGAGGTCCTTGCGGTTGTAGGCCTCGACCTGGGCTTGGATCACTTGGCTGGGGGTCATGGGGTTCAGGCTCTGGAGAAATGCGGGCGTGCCTCGTGCACATCGCCCTGGTAGAAACCGGCCGCGAAATGGCCGAGCAGGCGCTCGGCGGCGGCGCGGGACTGATCGCCGCGCAGCACCGCCTCGTCGAATCCGGTGCGCGCCAGCAGCTGCACCATATCCACCAAAACCTCGCCGCGCGCGCGCACCGTGCCGTCGAAGCGCAGCCGGTTGCGCAGCAGCCGCGCCTGGCTGTAGGCGCGGCCATCGGTCCACTTGGGGAAGTCGAGCACCACCAGCGCGATGCGGTCGAGGTCGGGCGCGAGCTGGCCGATGTCGGCGTCGTTGGGGAATTCGATGGCGACCGGGATGTGCTGCGGCCAATGGCTGCGCACGGCGTGCCACTGCTCGAGGCTGAGCAGGCGGTGCGGGGCGGGATCGGGGTCGGGCTTGGGGCCGTCCTCGCCGACGGCGTGCTGCCAGGGGCCGCTGTGCGAATCGATGAACTTCATGCCGGAACTCGTGCGGTGCTGGTGCGCACGGCGTTGGCGGCGAGCTTGAAGGGCTCGTGGCCGACGCGGCGCAGGGTGTCGATGAAGCGCTCGCCGCCGGCGCGCTGCGACTTGAAGGTGTCGAGCACGGCCTCCACGGCGTCGGCGATCTCGTCGGCGGCGAAGCTCGGGCCCACCACCTTGCCGGGCTGCGCGGCGCCGGAGAGCCGGCTGCCGTCGCTGCCGCCCAGGGTGAGCTGGTACCACTCGCTGCCGTCCTTGTCGACGCCCAGCACGCCGATGTGGCCGCTGTGGTGGTGGCCACAGGAGTTGATGCAGCCGCTGATGTGCAGGTCGATGTCGCCGAGCTCGTCGAGCTCGTCGAGGTCCTGGTAGCGCTCGGCGATTTCGGCGGCCAGCGGCAGCGAGCGGGCGTTGGCCAGCGCGCAGAAGTCGCCGCCGGGGCAGGCGATCTGGTCGGTCAGGCGGCCGGCGTTGGGGGTGGCGAAACCGGCGGCGCGGGCGGCCTGGAACAGCGCCGGCAGCTCGTCCTCCTGCACCCAGGGCAGCAGCAGGTTCTGGCGGTGCGTGACGCGCAGCTCGCCCTGGCTGAAGCGGTCGGCGAGCCGTGCGGCGGCCTCCATCACGCTGGCCGAGCAGTCGCCGGGGGCGATGCCGACGCGCTTGAGGCTCAGCGTCACGGCGCGATAGCCGCTGAGCCGGTGCGTGTGCACATTGCGCTCCAGCCAGCGCCGGTAGCCGGGCTCGGCGCTGAGGCTGGCGATGTCGAGCGCGGCGCGCGCCTGCACGCCGGGGGGGTCGACGAAGCAGGCGCTCACGCGCTCCAGCTCGGCCTGCGGGATGAGCTGCTCATGGCTGCCGGCGTCGTCGGCCAGGATGGCCTGGAACTCGGCGTGCACCGCGTCGATGAACTTCTGTCCCTCGGCCTTGACGAGGATCTTGATGCGCGCCTTGTAGAGGTTGTCGCGCCGGCCGTAGAGGTTGTAGACGCGCACGATGGCCTCGATGAAGACCAGGATCTGCTGCCAGGGCACGAAGCGCGCCACCTCGGTGGCGACGATGGGCGTGCGGCCCATGCCGCCCCCCACGAAGACCTGGAAGCCGACGGCGCCGGTCTCGTCGCGCTGCAGCTGCAGGCCGATGTCGTGCCAGAGGATGGCGGCGCGGTCCTCCTCGGTGCCGCTGACGGCGATCTTGAACTTGCGCGGCAGGAAGGCGAACTCGGGGTGCAGGGTGCTCCACTGGCGCAGGATCTCGCAGTAGGGCCGCGGGTCGACGATCTCGTCGGTGGCGATGCCGACGAAGGCGTCGCTGGTGATGTTGCGGATGCAGTTGCCGCTGGTCTGGATGCCGTGCATGTCCACGGCGGCCAGCAGCTCCATCACCTCGGCGCTGCGCGGCAGCGGGATCCAGTTGTATTGCAGGTTCTGCCGCGTGGTGAAGTGGCCGTAGCCGCCCTGGCCCTTGAAGGGGCCTTCGGCGACCACGTCGTACTCGCGGGCGATGCGGGCCAGCTGGCGCAGCTGGCGGCTGCTCAGCTCGCCGTAGGGCACGGCTACGCGCAGCATCGGCGCATGGCGCTGCACGTACCAGCCGTTTTGCAGGCGCAGCGGGCGGAACTCGTCGGCCCCCAGTTCGCCGCGCAGATGGCGCTCGAGCTGGTCGCGGAACTGTGCGGCGCGCTGGTGGACGAACTGGCGGTCGAAGTCGGTGTAGCGGTACATCAGGTCAGCGCCTGGTAGAGGTTGAAGGCGGAGATCAGCACGATGGTGCCGCCCACCAGCGCCAGCAGCGCCTTGGTGTGCAGGCGTTTGGTGAGCTGCGCGGCGAAGGGTGCGGCGAACAGTCCGCCGATGACCAGCCCGGCCACCGTCACCCAGGGGTTGTCGTCGGCCATCAGGATGGCGAACACGCCGGCCGACACGAAGGTCAGGAAGAACTCGGCCAGATTGACCGAGCCGATGGTCATGCGCGGGTCGTGCCCGGTGCCCACCAGCGTGGTGGTGACCACCGGACCCCAGCCGCCGCCACCCGCGGCGTCGACGAAGCCGCCGAACAGCCCGAGCTTGGCGACGTGGCGCGGCTCGCCATGGTTGACGCGGATGCGGCGGAAGATCTTGCTGATCACGTAGAGCCCCATCAACAGCAGGTAGGCCGAAACATAGGGCTTGAGCGCCTTGCCGTCGATGCTGGCGAGCAACCAGGCCCCGCTGGCGGCGCCGATCATGCCCGGCACCAGCAGGCGCAGGAACAGGCTCTTGTTGACGTTGCCCAGCTTGATGTGCGTGAGCCCCGAGACGCCGGTGGTGAAGACCTCGGCGATGTGCACCGCCGCGCTGGCCACCGCCGGGCTGGACCCGGTGGCCAGCAGAAAGCTGGTGCTGGTGATGCCATAGGCCATGCCGAGCGCGCCGTCCACCGTCTGCGCCAGCAGGCCGACCAGCAGCGCACTCCAGAACTGCGGGCTGTCCAGCGCCGAGACGATGAGCTGCATGCCGGTGTGGCCGTCGGGCTGGTTGAAGAGCCGCGCGGCCAGCGCGATGGTCAGGCCCATCAGCAGGAACACCACCGACCACATGGCCACGCGCAGCACCGGGTGGCTGGCCGGGTGCGTCAGCTGGTTCTCCACCGGCGGCAGGCCCAGTTCGGCATGCTCGGCGTTGATGGGGTTGTTGCTGAGGTCGAGGTCGCGGATCTTCATGGAGGGCGCGACTCTAGGGTCGGACCCTGATCCGGCGAACGACTTTCTGGTTGTTCAGTTATTCCGGCTGAGCATAAGGACGGCCTCGTACAGCTCGCGCAGCCGCAGGGGCCAGGCCTCGGGGCCGGCCGCCAGCCAATCCTGGATGCGCCCGGCGTCGGCGCAATCGCCCTGGGTTTCGATCAACGCCGCGTCTTCCCCCTCAGCCGCCGCCAAGGGCTGGGGCTGACCGTCGCGCCAGGCTTGCAGGCTCGACGGTCTGCGCGGATGCGGGTAGGCCTCGCCCTCGCAGCCCTTGAGCAGCACGGCAGAACCCAGGCGCGGCAGCAAGGTCGCCAGTCGCTCGTAGAAGTCACCGTGCGTGACGGCGACGATCTTCACGCCCTGGCCCGCGAAGGGGTCGAGCAGCTTGGCCAGGGTGTGCGCGCTGTTGCGCAGACCGATGCGCTCGCGCAGCGCCAGCAGCGCATCGAGCCCGGGGCAGAGCGCGGCCGTGGGCAGCACGGCGATGTGCTGATCGCGCAGGCGTTGCTCGGCGTCCCCGCGCGAGTGGCAGCACGGCTGGCCCAGCGCGGCCATCAGCGCAAAGCTGTCGCCCCGCGCCGCGCCGAAGTCGCTGCGGCCGTGCACCAGCACCGGCACGCCCTGGCGGGCCAGCTGCAGGGCCAGCAGCGGCATCAGATTGACCAGCTTGCGTGCGCCGTTCAGCGTCGGCAGCAGCACCGGGCGGGGGCCGGCGGGGCGGGCCAGCGGCGCTGTGCGTGGCCGCAAGGCCGCCTCGAAACCCGCCAGTTCGTCCACCGATTCGCCCTTGACCCGCAGGCCCAGCACCACTGCCCCCAGGCGCAGATCGTCGACCTCGCCGTCGAGCATGGCGCCAAACAGGCGCTCGGCCTGCGCCATGGGCAGGTCGCGTGCGCCCCGTGCGCCGCGGCCGATTTCCTTGATCAACGCCGGGAGGTCGAGAGGGGCTTCCATGGGGGCGCGAGTGTCCCTCACCTAAACTGCGCGCCTTTTCTCACGCACGAAAGCCATCCATGGGCAACAAGATCCAAACCGAAGCCGACCGCAAGGCCACCCCCCGCCCCACGCCCACCAACGGCCTGACCTACACCACCCACCGTGGCCAGCGCCGCAGCCAGGAGCGCGGTTCGCACACCCGCTCGAAGAAGAACCCCGGCAAGCGGCCGCACCAAGGCTGAGTGCGGAGCGAGGTCAGCCCCTGCGGGCTGTCCGACCCCGTGCGAAGCACACCGGCCGTCTCGCGGCCGGTGACATGGGGAGCTCGGTGAATGCCACCCCCAAGACTGCGGCGCTGTAGGCGCCGCAACGCATTTCTGGCCCATGCTGCGCATCACCAACCTTCGTCTGCCGCTGAACCATGACCCGCAGGCGTTCGACCGCGCGGTGCGGCAGCGCCTGGGCCTGAAGGACGCGCAGCAACTCCTGAGCACGACCATCTTCAGGCGCGCCTACGACGCGCGCAAGAAGGCGGCCATCGAGCTGATCTACACGCTCGACTGCGAGCTCAAGGACCCGGCCACCGAGGCCCGCCTGCTGGCCAGCAACGACAGCGACCTGCGTCCCAGCCCCGACACGCGCTACCGCCTCATCGCCAGCGCTCCCATCGACTTTGCGCTCACGCACCCGCGTCCCGTGGTGGTCGGCTTCGGCCCCTGCGGTCTGTTCGCTGCCCTGGTGCTGGCGCAGATGGGACTCAAGCCCCTCGTGCTGGAGCGCGGCCGTGCGGTGCGCCAGCGCACCAAGGACACCTGGGGACTGTGGCGCCAGGGCGTGCTCGACCCTGCCTCGAACGTGCAGTTCGGCGAAGGCGGGGCCGGGACCTTCTCCGACGGCAAGCTGTGGAGCCAGATCTCCGACCCGCGTCACCTGACGCGCAAGGTTCTGCAGGAGTTCGTCAAGGCCGGGGCGCCGGAGGAAATTCTCTTCGTGAGCAAGCCCCACATCGGCACCTTCCGCTTGGTCAGCATGATCGAGAAGATGCGCGCCGAGATCGAAAGCCTGGGCGGCGAGATCCGCTTCGAGCAGCAACTGGTGGACCTGCACATCGAGGCCGGTGCGGTGCGCGGGCTCACGCTGGCGTCGGGCGAGCAGATCGACGCCACGCACGTCGTGCTGGCGCTGGGCCACAGCGCGCGCGACACCTTTGAGATGCTGCATGCCCGGGGGGTGCAGATGCAAGCCAAGCCCTTCTCGGTGGGCTTTCGCATCGAGCACCCGCAAAGCCTGATCGACGCCGCGCGTTTCGGCCCCAATGCCGGCCACCCGATCCTCGGCGCGGCCGACTACAAGCTGGTGCACCACGCGAGCAACGGGCGCTCGGTCTACAGCTTCTGCATGTGTCCTGGTGGCACGGTGGTGGCGGCGACTTCGGAGCCCGAGCGCGTCGTCACCAACGGCATGAGCCAGTACTCACGCGCCGAGCGCAATGCCAACGCCGGCATCGTGGTGGGCATCAGCCCGCAGGATTACCGGCAGGACGGCCGGCATGAAGGAACGGTCAGCCCGCTCGACGGCATGGCCTTCCAGCGCCGCTGGGAATCGCGTGCCTACGAACTGGGCGGCGGCGGCTACCGTGCGCCTGCGGCGCTGGTGGGCGACTTCCTCAAGCGCCAGACCTCGACCGTATTGGGCGAGATCGAGCCCTCGTACAAACCGGGCGTGACGCTGGCGCAGCTGGCAGCGCCCGGCCAGGAGGTGCTGCCCGCCTATGTGCTCGACGCCATCCGCGAGGCCTTGCCGCGCTTTGCCGGGCAGATCCGCGGATTCGACCGCCCGGACGCGGTGCTGACCGGCGTGGAAACACGCACCTCCTCGCCCTTGCGCGTGCCGCGCGGCCGCGACTTCCAGAGTCTCAATGTGCGCGGCCTGTTCCCGGCCGGCGAGGGCGCGGGGTACGCGGGCGGCATCATGTCCGCCGGGGTCGACGGCATCGAGGTGGCCGAGGCGCTGGCGCGCTCGCTGTTGCAACTGGGCACGGGTGAATGAGCCGCTCTGAGCCCCGCGGCTCGGTCCATGCGGCGGGCGCGTGGATGAGGCATCGGCCTCGCACAATCCCGCCCGCTATGCGCTCCTTACGCACCCTGTTCGTCCTGGCCCTGACCGCGCTGCTGGGCGCCTGCTCGCTGCTGCCCACGGCGCCCACGCCAATCGGGCCGGCCGCGCCGGCCACGCCAGCTGCTTCGGCACCGGTTGAGCCGCCACCGCCGGTGGCCCGCGTGCTCAAGGTGCCCCGGCTCGGCTTGGCGCTGGGCGGGGGGGCGGCGCGCGGCTTTGCGCACATCGGCGCCATCCAGGTGCTGGAGGAGCAGGGCATCCGGCCCGATCTGGTGGTCGGCACCTCGGCCGGCAGCCTGGTGGCGGCGCTCTATGCGAGCGGCAAGAACGGCCAGGAGCTGGCGCGGCTGGCCGAGACGATGGACGAGGGCGCCATCACCGACTGGAGCTTCCCGCTCAAGGGCCTGATCAAGGGCGAGGCGCTGGCGCGCTATGTGCGGGCGCAGACCGGCGGCAAAGGCATCGAGCAGCTGGCCATGCCGCTGGGCATCGTCGCCACGCAGCTGGCGGACGGCCAGGGCGTGGTCTTTCGCAGCGGTGATCTCGGCCAGGCGGTGCGCGCCAGCAGCGCCGTGCCGGCGGTGTTCCAGCCGGTCAGCATCAACGGCCGACTGTTCGTCGACGGCGGGCTGGTGGCCCCGGTGCCGGTGCGGCATGCGCGGCAGATGGGCGCCGAGGTGGTCATCGCCATCGACATCAGCAGCCCGCCCAAACCCGACACCCGGACCGACCCCTTCAGCCTGCTGATGCAGACGGTGGCCATCATGGGGCGCTCGATCAATGCCCATGAGTTGCGCGAGGCCGAGCTGGTGCTGCGGCCGGACCTCTCGGGCGTGGCCAGCAGCGACTTCTCGGCGCGTCGGCAGGCGATTGCCGCCGGCCGCGCGGCGGCGCTGGCCGCCCTGCCGCGCATCAAGGCGGTGCTGGCGCCGCGCTGAAGTGGCCCAGGCCGATTTGCGTCAACATGCGCGCCCTATGACGACCCCGCCGCAACGCAGCGCCGACGAGTGGGCCGCCGCCGTGGCGCGTGGCGGCCTGGACCCGCAGTCCCTGACCCTGGCCGGCTACGCGCTGGCGCAGGCCCAGCGCACGCCCGAAGCCGTGCAGGCGCTGCTGCAGGCGCTGGCCCTCAAGCCTGACTTCGTTCCCGCGCACACCGGGCTGGCCGGCTGCCTGGCGCAGGAAGGCCTGCACCGCGAGGCGGCCGAGGCTTTTCGCACCGCCCATCTGCTGGACCCGCGCCGGGTCGGTGACCTGGCCCACGCGCTGTTCCAGCTGCGCAGCGCCTGTGCCTGGGAGGGCCTGGAGGCCGAGATGGCGCTGCTGCGCCAGGAGATCGGGCGCAGCGACGCCACGCATCGTGTCGATCCCTTCGCCGCCATGGCCCTGGGCCTGTCGCCGACCGACCAGCGCCGCGCCGCCGAGCGCTGGGCGGCCGAGGTGCGCGCCAAGGCTGGTGCCGCGCTGCCTTCGCTGCGCTGGCAGTGGGACGGCCAGCGGCCGCTGCGTGTCGGCTACCTGGGTGCCGACTTCTACAGCCACGCCACGCTGTGGCTGTGCATCGGCCTGCTGGAGGCGCACGACCGCCAGCGTTTCGACATCACGCTCTACGACCACGGCCGAAGCGACCGCAGCGAGCTGCGCCTGCGCGCCGAGGCCGCGGCGCGCATCGTGCCGCTGCACACACTGGACGACCGCGCCGCCGCACAGCGCCTGCGCGCCGACGGCATCGACATCCTGATCGACCTCAAGGGCTACACCCGCCATGCCCGTCCCGGCATCGTGGCGCTGCGGCCGGCGCCCTTGCAGCTCGGTTACCTCGGGCACCCGGGCACGCTGGGCGGCAAGGCGCTGGACGGATTGATCGGCGACGCGGTGCTGACGCCGGCGGACGAAGCGCGCTACTACAGCGAGACGCTGCTGCGCCTGCCCGACAGCTACCAACCCTTCGACGACCGCCGCCCAGCGCTGGCGGCCGACGCGCGCGCCGCCCATGGCCTGCCCGACGACGCGCTGGTGCTGGCCGCTTTCCACCAACCCTACAAGCTGAGCGCCGAGGTGTGGGCCCTGTGGCTGCGACTGGCGCAGGCCGAGCCGCAGGCCGTGCTCTGGCTGCTGAGCGGCAACCCGCAGTCCGACGCCAGCCTGCGTGCGCGCTGGCTGGCGGCCGGTCTGGCCCCCGGGCGCCTGGTGCTGGCCCCCAAGCTGCCGCTGCTGGCGCACCTGCAGCGCCTGGCCTGTGCCGACCTGGCGCTCGACACCTTTCCGGTCAACGGCCACACCACCAGCTCGGACGCCCTGCACGCCGGGGTGCCCCTGCTGAGCCTCGCCGGCGAGGGACTGGCGGCGCGCGTCAGCGCCAGCCTGCTGCATGCCGCCGGCCTGGCCGATGCCGTCTGCGCCGACCTGGGCGAGCTCGAACAGCGCCTGCTGCACCTGATGCGTGACGCAGCGGCACGCCTGCAATGGCGGGAGCGCCTGCATGCGGCCCGCCAGCAGGCGCCGCTGTTCGATACCCGGCGCCACGCGCGCGCCTTCGAGGACCTGCTGCTGCGCGCCGCCGCCCAGGTCCGGAACGGGGGTCGGTTGCGAACCCTGGACGCCCTGCCCGGCGCTGCGCCGACCGCTTCCTGAATCGGTGCGGGTGCGCTGCTGCGGGTCTTCAGGCCTGCAAGCTGTCCGGCGTGTTGCAGTTGGGCAGCGCGTCCGGCCAGGGCAGCGCCACCGCGCCCTGCGCCATCAGCCAGCGCGCCGCGCTGCGTCCACCCGTGCTGGCCAGCAGCGCCTGCAGTTCGGGCTGCAGGCGTCGCGCCAGCAGCGCGTGGGTGGGGTGCAGTCGGCCGTCGGGGGTTTGCGGCAGCACTGCCGGCGCGCTGCTGCGCGCCGCCCACAGCGCGCTGCCCAGGGTGGGAGGGAGCAGCGGGCCGTCGCAGGGCACGGTCCACAGCCAGTCGAGGCCGGGCGGCAGCAATTGCAGACCGCGCAGCAGGCCCGACAGCGGCCCCTGCTGGGCGCTGGCGGCGTCATCGGCGTAGACCGGCAAGCCGAAGGCGGCGTACTGCGCGACGCTGCGGTTGGCGTTGAGCGCCATTTGCGCCACCTGAGGCCGCAGCGCGTCGATGACCCAGGCCACCAGCGGTCGGCCGCGGTAGGGCATCAGGCCCTTGTCGGCACCCCCCATGCGCTCGCCGCGACCGCCGGCCAGCACCCAGCCCAACACGGGAATGGGTGTGGGCTTGCTCACGCTCATCCGCCGATGAAATGCATCTCGACCTTGGCCGCGGCCGGTGCACCCTGCTGCAGCCGCAGCTGCGAATAGCGGTCCTTGCGCTGGCGCCAGTGGCCGCGCAGCTGCGCCGCGATGTCGGCGTCGCTGCTGCGGCCGTCGCGCAGCCAGTCGCGCAGCAGCAGGCCCTGGTGGGCGAACAGACAGGTGTAGAGCCGCCCGTCGGTGGACAGGCGCGCGCGGTTGCAGTCGCCGCAGAAGGCCTGCGTGACGCTGCTGATGAAGCCGATCTCGCCGCCGCCGTCGACATAGGCCCAGCGTTCGGCGGTCTCACCGGGCTTGCTGGCCTGCAGTGGGCGCAGCGGCCAGCGTGCGCCGATGCGCTGCACCAGTTCGCGGCTCGGCAGCACCTGGTCGAGCCGCCAGTCGTTGTGGCTGCCGACGTCCATGAATTCGATGAAGCGCAGCACCATTCCGGTGCCGCGGAAATGCGCGGCCATGCCCTCCACCTCGTGGTCGTTGACGCCGCGCTGCACGACCATATTGACCTTGACCGGCCCGAGCCCGACGGACTGCGCGGCGTCGAGCCCGGCCAGCACGTCGGAAACCGGGAAGTCGACGTCGTTCATGCGCCGGAACACCGCGTCGTCGAGTGCGTCGAGGCTGACGGTGATGCGCTGCAGGCCGGCCTCCTTCAGGGCACGGGCCTGGCGCGCCAGCAGGCTGCCGTTGGTGGTGAGGGTCAGGTCGAGCGCCTCTCCCTCGGGGCTGCGCAGCCCAGCCAGCTGTTCGATGAGGCGCGGCAGGTCGCGACGCAGCAGGGGCTCGCCGCCGGTCAGGCGCAGCTTGCGCACGCCCAAGCGCACGAACACCC
Source organism: Inhella sp. (assembly GCA_041919015.1). Lineage (GTDB taxonomy): Bacteria > Pseudomonadota > Gammaproteobacteria > Burkholderiales > Burkholderiaceae_C > Inhella. The sequence continues at coordinate 13,146 of JAYRUQ010000028.1, read as the reverse complement.
CGGCCAGGCGGGTGATTTCCTCGAAGCTGAGCAGCGCGGCATGCGGCAGGAACTTGAAACCCGGACCGAAATGCTCCTTGGGCATGCAGTAGGCGCAGCGGAAGTTGCAGCGGTCGGTGACCGAGATGCGCAGATCGCGCAGGGGTCGCTGCAGGGCGTCAAGCGGTTCGGCGGGGTCGGTGTCGGCCACGGAGACGCGGCGCGCCAGGCTTGAGAGGGGGATGCGGACTTCCTGCACGGGCGCGATTGTGCCGGCGCGGTCCGGACCTTGAGCCGGCAAGGGCGTCAGCGCACCAGCTTGTCAGGGTGTCAGGGCGTGGTGGCCGTGGGTGCGCGGCGCGCGCCGGTGAAGCGCTTGGACCAGTAGGCATCGCGCAGATCCTCCACGCGCACCACCGCGCCGGAGCGCGGCGCGTGGATGAACTTGCCCTCGCCGACGTAGATGCCGACATGGCTGAAGGTGCGCCGCATGGTGTTGAAGAACACCAGATCGCCGGGCTTGAGCTGTTCGCGCGGGACGGTCAGCAGCGAACTCAGACGGGCCTGCTCCTCGGCGCGGCGCGGCAGGACCATGCCGATCGTCTTCTCGAAGATCAGGCGCGTGAAGCCACTGCAATCCAGACCCTGGTCAACCGTGTTGCCGCCGCGCACATAGGGCACGCCCAGAAAACCCATCGCCGAATGGACCATGCGCCGGGCGCCGTCGCGCACCGGCGTCAGCCAGTCGGACGACTCGCCCCCTTCCGAGACCGGACCGGTCCAGCCCCGCTCCTGCAGGAAGCGGTCGAGCGCACTGCCGGCCGCCGGCGCGCTGGCGGCCGTGCTGCTGGCCGCCGGGGCGTCGGGGCTCGGCGGACCGGCCACAGGCGCGGCCCCTGCCGTGCTCAGGCAAAGGCTCAGGACGAGGCAGGCAAGGAGGCGCAAAGGCTGGGGTGAGGAGTTGAAGCGGTGGGCGCAGCGCCGGGGTCGGACTTGCCGAGCTTCTGGCGACCGGCAAAAGGGCGCGCAGTGTCAAGTTTGCCGACAACCCTGTCAAGTTTCCGGCTCCCCGGGTTCGGTGAAAACCCCGAGTGCTGACAATGACTTGCGTCAGGATGGGGTCAGAACCTGGTTTCCAGAATGGGCGTCCGATTGCCAGGAGACGACCATGGCCGCCCCGCTCTTCCCCGCCGCCGACCCGACCGGCGCCTACGCCGCGCTGTACCAACGCTCGATCGACGACCCGTCGGGCTTCTGGGCCGAGCAGGCGCAGCGCATCGACTGGTTCGAGCCCTTCACGCAGGTGCTGGACGACAGCCGGCCGCCGTTCGCGCGCTGGTTCGTCGGCGGACGCACCAACCTCTGCCACAACGCCGTCGACCGCCATGCCGCGCGGCGGCCGACGGCGCCGGCGCTGATCTGGCACTCCAGCGAGGTGGACCAGGAGCAGACCTGGACCTTTGCCGAGCTGTTGGCCGAGGTGCAGGCCATGGCCGCCAGCCTGCAGGATGCCGGGGTCGGCGAGGGCGACCGCGTGCTGATCTACTGCCCGATGGTGCCGCAGGCGGTGTTCGCCATGCTGGCCTGCGCGCGCATCGGCGCCATCCATTCGGTGGTGTTCGGTGGCTTCGCCTCCGGCTCGTTGGCCGGGCGCATCGAGGACTGCGCGCCCAAGCTGGTCGTCAGCTGCGACGCCGGCAGCCGCGGCGGCAAGGCCACCGCCTTCCAGCCGCTGCTCGAGGAGGCGATCCGCCTGTCCAGCCACAAACCGCAGCGCGTGCTGTGGATCGACCGCGGCCTGCAGCCCATCGAGCGCCAGCCGGGTCGCGATCGGATCTGGCACGAGGAGCGCGAGCGCTGCTGGGGCCGCGCGGTGCCCTGCGCGGCGCTGGAAAGCAACGCCGTCAGCTACACGCTCTACACCAGCGGCACCACCGGCCGGCCCAAGGGCGTGCAGCGCGACGTGGGCGGCTATGCGGTGGCGCTGGCCAGCTCGATGGCCTTGATCTTCGACGGCCGCGAGGGCGAGAGCTACTTCTCTACCTCCGATATCGGCTGGGTGGTCGGCCACAGCTACATCGTCTACGGCCCGCTGATTGCCGGCATGGCCACCGTGATGTACGAGGGCCTGCCGATCCGTCCCGACCCCGGCATCTGGTGGCGTCTGGTGGAGAAGTACAAGGTCACGGTGATGTTCAGTGCCCCCACCGCGGTGCGCGTGCTGCGCAAGGCCGATCCCGCCTACCTGAAGCAATCCGATCTGAGCAGCCTGCGTGCCTTGTTCCTGGCCGGCGAGCCGCTCGACGAGCCCACCGCGCGCTGGATCCGTGACGCGCTGGCCAAGCCCGTCATCGACAACTACTGGCAGACCGAGACGGGCTGGCCGATCCTGACGCTGGCGCGCGGCGTGACCGAGATGCACGAGCGCCTCGGCAGCCCCGGCGTGCCCATGCCGGGCTACCGCTGCCTGCTGGTCGACCCCGATAGCGGCGCCACGCTCGAGGGCAAGGACCAGAAGGGCGTGCTGGCCATCGACTACCCGCTGCCGCCCGGCTGCCTGCAGACCGTCTGGGGCGACGACAAGCGCTTCGTCAGCACCTACTGGTCGAGCATCCCGGGCCGCCAGCTCTACTCGACCTTCGACGTCGCCACCCGCGATGCCGATGGCTACACCTTCATCCTCGGGCGCAGCGACGACGTCATCAACGTGGCCGGGCACCGTCTGGGCACGCGCGAGATCGAGGAGTGCATCTCGGCCGTGCCCGAGGTGGCGGAGGTGGCGGTGGTCGGCGTGGCCGACGAACTCAAGGGTCAGGTGGCCGTGGCCTTCGTGGTGGCCAGGACCGCGTTGCCCGAGGACGAACTGGCCCGCAAGGTGATGGATCAGGTCAACGGCGACCTCGGTGCGGTGGCGCGTCCGGCGCGCGTGGTCTGCGTCGCGGCGCTGCCCAAGACGCGCAGCGGCAAGCTGCTGCGCCGGGCCATGCAGGCCCTGTGCGAAGGCCGCGAGATCGGCGACCTCAGCACCCTGGAAGACGCGGCCACGCTACAGGCGCTGGCCGAGCGGCTGCGCACGCCGTGAGTTGCTTCACGCCGCGCGGCTCGTTGTGAGCCGATGCGGGGTCGGGCGTGGCATCTGCACGCCTGGATGGGGACCGGGTTCGGGAAGATGCGCGGCATTCGGAACCCAACGGGACCCCACCATGATGAAGACCACACTGACCCTGCTGGCCCTGGCCGCTGCGGCTGCATCGGCCCAGGCCTCGACCAATCTGGTGGTCAACGGCAGCTTTGAAGACACCGTGGTGGCCGCCGGCAAGTGGGTCAACCCGGCCTCCATCAACGGCTGGACGGTGCAGGCCGGCCCGGGCGCCGGTTTCGAGGTGCGCAACAACATCGTCGGTTCGGCCTTCGACGGCCACAACTTCATCGAGCTGGACACCACCGGCAACACCACCATCGCCCAGAGCTTCGCCGGCCTGGTGGCCGGCGCCAGCTACCAGCTGAGTTTTGCCTACTCGCCGCGCGTCAACCAGCCGGCCGCCACCAACGGCATCGAGGTGCTGTGGAACGGCGTCCAGCTCGGCAGCACGCTGACGGCCAACGGCGGCAGCACGCACAGCTGGACGGTGCACAACTTCAACGTCACCGCCATCGGCGGTGGCAGCAATGTGCTGAGCTTCCGCTCGGTCGGCAGCAGCGACCAACTGGGTGGCTCGCTCGACGCCGTCAGCCTGACCAGCGCGGTTCCCGAGCCCGGCAGCTATGCGCTGATGGCCTTCGGCCTGATCGCCATCGGCGCCCTGAAGCGCCGCCGCGCCGCGCGCTGATCGCTTCAGCCTGCGTAGCGAGGCCGCCCACCGGGCGGCCTTTTTCATGCGCGGTCGGCACGCCTCAAGGCCGGTTGTGCGGTACGCCTCGCTCAGGCCGAACGTGCCGAGCCTGCAGCGCGGGATGGCCCGGTCGCCGGCGCTGCCCCGGCGCGGCGACAGGCGCTACGGCGGGGAGGGGGGTGGCCGGGCGCTGTGGTCCAGGACTTCGTCGAAAGCAACGAAGCGGTTCTTGCCGGCCAGCTTGGCCCGGTACATGGCCTGATCGGCCTGGCGCAGCAACTGGTCGGGCGATACCGCCTGCCCCTGCGGGAAATACGTCACACCGATGCTGGCCGAAACCTGCAGGCACAGGCCGGCCAGCGTGAACTCCTCGCCCGCCACGCGCAGCATGCGTTGCAGCAAGGGTTCGGCAGCCGCTGCGTCTTCCAGGTCGATCAACACGGCCACGAATTCGTCGCCGCCGATGCGGGCCAGGGTGTCGCCGTGGCGCAGCACTTCGTGCATGCGCGTCGCCAGCGCCACCAGCAGGGTGTCGCCCACGGCGTGACCATGGCGGTCGTTGACCGTCTTGAAGCCGTCCAGGTCGAGGTAGGCGATGGCCACCGTGTTGCCGCGACGCGTGGCCTGCGTCAGCGCCTGCTCCAGTCGATCGGCCAGCAGCAGGCGGTTGGGCAGACCGGTCAGGGCATCGAAATGCGCGATGTGCTCCAACTCCGCCTGGTGCTTCTTGAGCGCCTTGATGTCGGAGAACAGGGCCACGTAGTGCTGCAAGCTCCCATCGGGGCTGCGCACCGCGCTGATCGTCAGCATCTCGGCGTAGACCTCCCCGGACTTGCGCCGGTTCCAGATCTCGCCCGACCATGCGTCCGACTCCAGCAGCTCGCCCCACATCTGTCGGTAGAAATCGGCGCCCTGGCGGCCCGAGCTGAGCAGGCGCGGATTGCGGCCGAGGGTCTCTTCGCGGCTGTAGCCGGTAATGCGGCTGAAGGCCTCGTTGACGTCGATGATGCGGGCTTCGGCATCGGTGACCAGGATGCCCTCGCGCGCGTGCCGGAATACGCAGCCTGACAGTTCCAGCCGGTCCTCGGCGAGCTTGCGTGCGGTCACGTCGCGGGCGATGAAGACGAAGCGCCGTTCGTTTTCGGCCGCCACCTTCATCGTGGCCACCGAGAGCTCGAACCAGTGCCGCCCTCGGGGCAGATCGAGCGCGTAGCGCTGGCCGGCGCTGGAGCCCGAGTGCGCGGCCTCCTGCAGCGCGGCCTGGCACACCTGGGCCGCGTCGGCGGGCAGGAACTCGACCATGCGCCGACCGAGAAAGCGCTCGGGCGGCGCCGCCAGCAGATCGACGCGGCTCGAGTGGTGATGGTGGATGACGCCGTCTGCGCTCAGTTCGAACAGCAGGTCGGGCATGGCGTCCAGCGTGGCCTGCAGGCGGTTCTGCGTCGACAGCAGTTCGGTCTGGTGGGTCTGCGCAGCCTGCAAGGCGGCGTTGACCTGCGCCACCAGACGGGCAATCAGTCCGAACAGCAGCACCGCCGTGGCCACGACAAACAGCCAACCCTTGATCATGCCGATCCGCGACATCTGGTCCGGATCGCGGATCAGCCAGGCCAGCACCGTGTCCGAGCCCCAGATCCACAGACCGGCGAACAGGCCATAGAGCAGCACGATGCGCCACACCTCGCGCGGCGCGACCGACGTCAATGCAGCTTGCGCAAGCATTCCGGGACCATACACCGCGTCAGCGAGTCCGAAGGCCCCGACGGTGCGGACGCCGGGCCAAGGGGTGCAAGGCGCCGCCGCTGCTGCTGCGCCTATTCATCGGCATTGCGACTCATGCGCTCAGGTCGAGCACGCTGTCGGGCTTCGCGCACGGCGCCTGATGGCTGGCGACCAGCCAGATGCGGCCATCGCGTCGCTCGGCACACCCATACAGCCAGGTCGCCGAGTCGGCGTCAAGTGCGTTCCAGGGCTCATCGAGCAGCAGCAGCGCGGTGCCGGCGGCCAGTCCGGCCGCCAGCCACACCTTTCGCTGCGTGCCGCTGGACAACGCAGCCAAGCGTTGCGCGCACACCGCCTCGTCCAGATGCAGGCCGGCCCGAGCCTCGGCCAAGCGCACCGCCGACCAGCGCGGGTACAGACCGGTGAGGAAGGCGAAGAATTCAAGGCTGCTCAAGTGATCGAAGCCCAGGCGTTCGGGGCCGACCCAAAACAGTTCTCGGCGGTAAGCCAGCGGTTGGCGCCTGGCGCACAGACCGTCGATTTCGCGCTGGCCGAGCGCCGGCTCCAGCACGCCTGCCAGCAGGCGCAGCAGGCTGCTCTTGCCGCTGCCGTTGGTGCCACGCAGCCAATGCAGGCCGGGCGCCAACTCGGTGTTCCAGTCGCTGAACAGCCAGCGCTCGCGAAAGCCGAAGCGCAGTCCCTGCACGAGCAGGCGGTGCTGCAGGCCGCTCACCGCAGACTCTCGGTGCCAAGCACCACCAGCAGCACGCTCATGCCCACACCGCGCACCCAGGCGTCCTTGTCGCTTTGCACCGGCAACCAGGCCCAGCAGGCAGTGGCCATCAGCAATGCCGACACGAAGGCCCCGAGCACCGCCACGCGCCATGTGGCGCCGCTGCCGGCCCAGGCCAGCAGTCCGAGCAGTGGCGGCAGCAGGGCCAGTCCTTGAAGCGCCTGCGCCCAGCGCTGCGGACGCAGCGGCAGTGCCGCCAGATCCTGCCAGTGGCGCGCCGACTCCTCGCGCAGGAGCGCGGCCAAGCGGGGCACGGCGGCGCAGCAGGCCAGCACCCACAGCACCATGCTCAGGCGTGCGACGCTCAGCATGGGCAACAGCAGCAGCAGGCTGCTGGCACCGAGCAACAGGCGACGGCTACGCGGCCAGCGTCCGCGCAGCAGCGGGGCCAGCAAGAGGGCGCTGGCCAGCGAAGCGCCGCTTGAAGCGCGCGCGCCGCGGCGCAGGGCCAGTGCGCTGGCCGGCCGGCGCCGCCGCCGCAACTGCAAACCGATGAGGCCGGCACTCACTGCCAGTCCATGCAGCAGCAGGCAAAGCACGGTGACGCCCAGACCGGGTTGCAGCGCCAGCAGCCCGGTGGCTTGCAACAGTGCCCAAGGGCTTTGCACCAGCACGGTCATCTGCAGGTCAGACCACCAGCGCTGGCGCGACGCGACCGGCCAATGCCGCTCCAGATCCAGCCAGCGCGCCGGCAGCAGCCAGGGAAACCACAGCCATTGCCAGGCGACCCACAGGGTCAGAAGCGTCGCGGCAGCCGGCCAGGGCGCCTGCAGCAGTGGCACAACGCTCCATGACGCCAGCGCCAGCAGCACCGGTACGAAGAGCTGCCAGTTGCCGGCCAGCGCGGCGGCCAGGCAAAGCGCGAACAGCAGGCCCAGCGCGAAGCGCCGCAGACGCGGCATCAACTCAGTGCGTACGCCGAGCCAGCGCGCCCGGGCGTAGTCCATCAGACGAGGGTCAGAGCACTTCCGAGGCGAAGTCCGCCAGCCGCGAGCGCTCGCCGCGTGCCAACATGATGTGTCCGCTGTGCGCCCAGCCCTTGAAGCGGTCGACGCAGAAGGTCAGGCCCGAACTGCCCTCGGTCAGGTAGGGCGTGTCGATCTGCGCCAGATTGCCCAGGCAGACCATCTTGGTGCCCGGTCCGGCGCGCGTCAGCAGGGTCTTCATCTGCTTGGGCGTGAGGTTCTGGGCCTCGTCGATGATGACGTACTTGCTCAGGAAGGTGCGGCCGCGCATGAAGTTCAGGCTCTTGATGCGCACCTTGGAGCGCATCAGGTCCTGGGTGGCCGCGCGACCCCACTCGCCCCCTGCGCCGTCGCCCTTGGTCAGCACCTCGAGGTTGTCGTCCAGCGCACCCATCCAGGGCCCCATCTTCTCTTCCTCGGTTCCTGGCAGGAAGCCGATGTCCTCACCGACCGGGACGGTCACGCGGGTGACGATGATCTCGCTGTAGCGCCGGTCGTCGAGCACCTGCGCGAGGCCGGCGGCCAGGGCCATCAGGGTCTTGCCGGTGCCGGCCGTGCCGGTCAGCGTGACGAGATCCACCTCGGGGTCCATCAGCAGATTGAGCGCGAAGTTCTGCTCGCGGTTGCGCGCGGTGATGCCCCACACGCCATGCTTGGGGTTGCTGAAGTCGCGCAGGCAGCGCAGCACGGCGGTCTTGCCGGTGATCTCGGTGACCCGGGCGTGCAGCGCCGCTTCGCCGGGCGCCTCGCTGAAGACCATCTCGTTGATCAGCAGCGAGGGCACCAGCGGACCGCTGATGCGGTAATGCGTCAGGCCGCCGGCCGTCCAACTCTCCATGGTCTTGCCGTGGCGTTCCCAGAAGTCGCCCGGCAGCGGCTGCACGCCGCTATAAAGCAAGTCGGAGTCCTCCAGAACCTTGTCGTTGCGGTAGTCCTCGGCCGCCAGGCCCAGCGCACGCGCCTTGATGCGCATGTTGATGTCCTTGGACACCAGCACCACCTCGCGCCCGCCGTGCATTTCCTTCAGGGCCTGCACCACGGCGAGGATCTGGTTGTCGGCCTTGCCCTGCGGCAAGGCGGCCGGCAGCTGCGTGGCCAGCACCTGGGTCTGGAAGTACAGGCGACCGGTGGCTTCCTTGTGCCCGCTGTGGTCGAGCGGCAGACCCTTGGACATCTCCTCGAGCGTCTGCGTCTCCATGGAAGCGGCCAGCACATCGAGCTCACGGCTGACCTGACGCACGTTGCGCGCCACTTCGCTCATGCCCTTCTTGTGGCCGTCGAGCTCCTCGAGGGTCATCATGGGCAGGAAGATGTCGTGCTCGTCGAAGCGGAACAGCGACATCGGGTCGTGCATCAGCACATTGGTGTCGAGCACGAACAGCTTGGGCTTGCCGGCCGCCTTGGGCCGGGCCTTGGGCCGTGGCTTGGTCTCGAGGGCAGGCAGGGTGCGCTGCATGAGGCCGACGGGCGCGCTGTCGGCCGCCGCAACGGCGGGCTTCAGCGGCAGCACCTTGGCCACCGGCGCCGGGCTGCTGCGCTTGCTGGGTTTGAGGGTCTGCGCCAGGGCGCTGGTCTCGACGCGGTCGGCTTTTTTGGCGGGGGCTTTGGGCAGTGGCATGGGCAAGAAGTGAAAAAGCCGCCGCGGATCACTCCGGGGCGGCTTCGTGCGACAGGGAACAGCAGGACGGCAACTGCATATGCGGCCCAGTATGCACCAGCCCCATGACGGTCGCGGACCGGGCGCGGGGCAGGGCAAACCTGGGGTGCAACCGAGGCGGACCCGGCCAGAAACGACGAAGCCCGGACGGGCCGGGCTTCAGGGGAGGGGGAACCGGGTGGCTCAGGCGGCAGCCTTGGCCTCGCCCTGCAGCGCCTTGATCGTGGCGACCACTTCCTCGACGTGGCCGGTCACCTTCAGGCCGCGCCACTCCGCGCGCAGCACGCCCTGCGGGTCGATCAGGAAGGTCGAACGCTCGATGCCCTTGACCTTCTTGCCGTACATGATCTTGTTCTTCACCACGCCGAACATGTGGCAGAGCTTCTCTTCGGTGTCGGCCACCAGTTCGAAGGGCAGGCCCAGGGTTTCCTTGAACTTGTTGTGCGACAGCAGGTTGTCGCGCGACACGCCAACCACCACTGCGCCCAACTTCGTGAGTTCCTTGTGATGATCGCGGAACTGCATGGCCTCGGTGGTGCAGCCGGGCGTGTTGTCTTTCGGGTAGAAATACAGCACAAGGAAACGGCCGAGGTGGGTATGCTGCGTAAGCTTCAGGCCACCGGTGCCTTGGGCCTCGATGTCGGGGAGGGCTTTGTTGAGCGCAGGCGTCATGAGGGCAGGTTCTCGCGGCTTGGGTGCGGGGCCAGCAGCCCGCTAGGCCACCGCGCCGCCCCCGTTGATGGAGACGCGTCGATCCGGGCGCAGACCGACACAGCCGGGCATTATAAATGCTGAGCTGGCGGCTCCGATTCGACCAGCAAAGCCGCCAGCACGCGCCGCCCTTCGCTGGCCAGTACCGCGAAGGTCCGGCAGGCCGCCGCCAGGTCCATGCTGTCGAGGCCGACGCCCGCCGCCATCAGGGGCCGCAGCAGGGCGGGCGGCGCAAAGCGCAGCCGGGTTCCACTGGCAAACAGCACCAACTCAGGCCGGTCATCCAGCAGCGCCTCGAAGTCCCTGGCCTGCAGCGCATCGAACCCGGCCACTCCCCAGGGCCTGACCTCACCATCCCAGGGCACCAGCAGCGACTCGCGCCAAGCCTGGCCGTTGACCCACACGCAACCGGGCTCGATGCGGTGAATGTGGTTGCCGCCGCTGGGTGTGTCGAGTTGCAGGGCCATGGCTGGGGTTCGCTCGCCGCGAAGGCTGGACGGGTGCCTGTGATGAAATGGTGCGCCGCACTATAGACAGCGCCATGAAGCCCCTGCAGAAGTCCAGCAAGCTCGCCAACGTCGCCTACGACATCCGTGGGCCGGTGCTGGAGAAGGCCCGTCAGATGGAGGACGAGGGCCACAAGATCATCAAGCTGAACATCGGCAATGTGGCCGCCTTCGGCCTGTTGCCGCCCGACGAGATCGTGCAGGACATGATGCGCAATCTCGGCGGTGCCGAGGCCGCCGGCTACACCGACAGCAAGGGCCTGTTCGCGCCGCGCCGCGCCATCGTGCACTACACGCAGCAGCTGGGCGTGGCCGGTGTCACGGTGGACGACGTCTATCTGGGCAACGGCGCCTCGGAGCTGGTGCAGATGGCGGTCATGGCCTTGCTCGACGATGGCGACGAGCTGCTGATCCCGGCGCCCGATTTCCCGCTCTACACCGCCGTCACCGGCCTGGCCGGGGGGCGTCCGGTGCACTACCGCTGCGACGAGAGCGCCGGCTGGCTGCCCGACCTCGACGACATCCGCGCCCGCATCACGCCGCGCACCCGGGGTCTGGTGGTGATCAACCCCAACAACCCCACCGGGGCCGTGTACCCGCGCGCCACGCTCGAGGGCCTGATCGAGATCGCGCGTCAGCACAGCCTGGTGATCCTCGCCGACGAGATCTACGACAAGACCCTGTTCGACGGCGCGCGGCACACGGCCATGGCCAGCCTGGCCGACGACGTGCTGTTCCTGACCTTCAACGGCCTGTCGAAGAACTACCGCAGCTGTGGCTATCGCGCCGGCTGGATGGTGGTCAGCGGTGCCAAGCGCGCGGCGCGCGACTACATCGAGGGCCTGACGATGCTGGCCTCGCTGCGACTGTGCGCCAACACGCCGGGCCAACTGGCCATCCAGACGGCGCTGGGCGGCTACCAGAGCATCAACGACCTGGTGGCGCCGGGCGGGCGCCTGGCGCGCCAGCGCGAGTGCGCGCATGCGCTCATCACGGCGATCCCCGGGGTCAGCTGCGTCAAACCGCAAGGCGCGCTCTACATGTTTCCGCGCCTCGACCCCAAGGTCTATCCGATCTCCGACGACCAGCAGTTCGCCTACGAACTGCTGGCCGAGGAGAAGGTGCTGATCGTGCAGGGCACCGGCTTCAACTATCCGACGACCGACCATTTCCGGCTGGTCTTCCTGCCGCATGTGGACGATCTGGAGATCGCCATCGGCCGCATCGCCCATTTCCTGGGCAATTACCGCAAACGCTTCGGCACGGACTGAGCTCTTCATGAAACCCATCCAAGTCGGCCTGCTGGGCTTTGGCACCGTCGGCGGCGGCACCTTCCAGGTGCTGGCGCGCAACCAGGACGACATCAGTCGCCGTGCCGGGCGCGGCATCGAGGTGCGTGCGGTGTGCCGCCGCGACCTGGCCGCGGCACGCGCCGCCGTGGGCGAGGGCGTGCGGGTGGTGGCCGATCCCATGGCCATCGTCAACGACCCCGAGATCGACATCGTCGTCGAGCTGATCGGCGGCGAGGAGGTGGCCAAGGACGTGGTGATGGCCGCCATCAATGCCGGCAAGCATGTGGTGACCGCCAACAAGGCCTTGCTGGCCGTGCACGGCAACGAGGTGTTCGCCGCCGCGCACGCCAAGGGCGTGATGGTGGCCTTCGAGGCCGCGGTGGCCGGGGGCATCCCCATCATCAAGGCACTGCGCGAATCGCTGGCGGGCAACCGCATCGAGTGGGTGGCCGGCATCATCAACGGCACCACGAACTTCATCCTGTCGGAGATGCGCGCCAAGGGCCTGGACTTCGACACCGTGCTGAAGGAAGCGCAGCGCCTGGGCTATGCCGAGGCCGACCCGAGCTTTGACGTCGACGGTGTCGACGCCGCGCACAAGCTGACCTTGCTGGCCAGCATCGCCTTCGGCGTGCCGGTGCAGTTCGACAAGGCGCATGTCGAGGGCTTGCGCGGTCTCTCCAGCCTGGACATCAAGTACGCCGAGCAGCTCGGCTACCGCATCAAGTTGCTGGGCATCACGCGGCGGCGCGACGAACTCGGCGGCATCGAGCTGCGTGTGCACCCGACGCTGATCCCCACCCAGCGCCTGATCGCCAATGTGGAAGGCGCCATGAACGCCGTGATGGTGCAGGCCGACGCCGCCGGCACCACGCTGTACTACGGCAAGGGCGCGGGTGCCGAGCCCACGGCCTCGAGCGTGGTGGCCGACCTGGTCGACGTGACGCGCCTGGCCACCGCCGACCCCGACCACCGTGTGCCGCATCTGGCCTTCCAGCCCGACCGCCTGGATGGCAGCCTGCGCATCCTGCCCATGAGCGGCGTGCGTTCCAGCTACTACCTGCGCCTGCGTGTGGCCGACGAGACCGGCGTGCTCTCGCGCATCACCACCATCCTGGCCGAGAACGACATCAGCATCGATGCCGTGCTGCAGCGCGAGAGCCTGGAGGGCGAGCGCCAGACCGACCTCATCATCCTCACCCACACCACGGTCGAGGAGCGCATGGACCGCGCGCTCGAGTTCATGCAGAGCCTGCCCTCGGTGCTGGCGCCGATCGCCCGCATCCGCAAGGAAGACCTGGCCTGACCATGCGCTACCTCTCGACCCGCGGTGGCGGCGCGCCCAAGCGCTTCTGCGACATCCTGCTCGAAGGCCTGGCCGAGGACGGTGGGCTTTACCTGCCCGAACGCTACCCCCAGGTCGATGCCGCCACGCTCGCTGCCTGGCGTGGCCTGTCCTACGCCGAACTGGCCTTCGAGATCCTGTCGCTCTACATCGACGACATCCCGAGTGCCGACCTGCGGCGCCTGTGCGATCAAACCTACCGCGCTGCGGTTTTCGGCGGCAAGCCGGCCATCACGCCGCTGCATCGCTTGGAAGACGGGCTCTTCATCGAGGAGCTGTCCAACGGCCCGACGCTGGCTTTCAAGGACATGGCCATGCAGCTGCTCGGTGCGCTGTTCGAGTA
>JAYRUQ010000027.1:0-38020 GCA_041919015.1 Inhella sp. | reverse complement strand
TGCGCCGGCAGGAAGACGAACTGCGGCTGGGCGCCGAATTCGGCCAGCACGCGCCGCAGCAGCACCGCGTAGTAGCCCTGGTTGGGCAGGCTGCTGGCGATCGACGGCGGCAGTTCGAGCGTCGCCAAGCGCCAATCGCCGCCGACCGCGCCGGCTCCCTTCGTCAGCAGGAGCAGGGCTGCGCACGCGAGCACGCGGCGCCAGCCGTTCATGCCGCGGCCAACCTCAGCAGCTTCTCAATCGACAGGCGCAGCCGCAGTTCGTGGGGCGCCAGGCCCTGCGCGACGGCCTGGCTGGGCAGCCGCGTGTCGCGCGGTACCGGCTCGGTCAGCGGGTTGCCGCTCTTGCCCAGCAAGGCGGCCACCAGCGGTTCGGTGGCCGCGGTGCCACGCTTGACGACCATGCCCTCCTCGCCGTTGGCCAGACGCACGAAGGTGCCCGGTGGGTAGAGGCCCACCGCCTTGATGAGCGCGGCGCCGGCCTCGTCCTGCTGGCGCTGTTCGTCGAGGAAGATGGCGCGCGCGGCCTGCGCGCCGGCCTGCGCGCGGCGGGCAATGCGCGGCGACAGGCGTGCCGCGAACTGGTCGATGCGCATCAGCAGGCGCGCCAGGCGTTCACCCACCGCACGGCCGGCCAGCGGCCCCGGCGCGGCGTCGTGGTGCAGGCGCACTGCCGTCAGCCAGTGGGCGTCGTGCGCGCCGAGGCGCTGCAGCAGGTCGGCGGCGCGGTCGCCATGGCCGGCCAGCTGGCGCTGCTGATCGGCACTCAGGCCTTCGCGCTGCTGGACCAGGCGGTCCTGCAGCGGGCCGAGCGCCAGGTTCATGCTGAGCGCCGCGCGCGTCAGCGATTCCAGCTCGCCGTGCGGCCAGTCGAGCCGGTCGCCCACCATCTGGGCCAGCGCCATGCAAAGCAGCGCGTGGCGCGCGCTGTAGCGCTGCAACTCCTGGCTGGCGTCGTGCACCAGCAGCACCAGGGTCTGGTCGGGCTGGCGTTGCAGGCGCTCCAGCGCCTCCATGCGCAGCTGCTCGAAGCGGTGCAGGAATCCCTCGGACTGCGGCTCGCGCAGCAACTGGTGCACACGATGCTGCAGTTCCTGCCACTGCGCGTACTCGCTGGTCTCGACGCCGGCCCGGCCGCGCTGGTCGGCGCCGAAATCGGGCCGAACCGCCGCGATGTCGCGCAGCGACGCGTTCTGGTGCATCAGCACGTTGGCACGCTCGGTCATCTCGCGCCGGTAGGTGTCGGTCTCGTAGGCCTGCGTGTAGGCGCCGCGCGCCAGCAGCTCGCGGACCGCGTCGGTGGCGGGAAGGACCGAGCCGCTGGCAAACAGCAGCTGCCCGCTGGCGTCGCGCAGCGAGAAGTTCAGACGCTGCCCGGGTCGCAGCGCGTTGGGCGGGAGGCGTACCAGGTCCATCAGCGACGCCCGGTCGCCGGCAGCCGCCCCACACCCCCTCGGGGGGCGGCGGGCGAAAACACGGGCGAGAGTTGCATGAGCCATTGTCGGCAGGCGAAAGCGCGCCTGCATGGCCCGGTTCCTAGAATCGCCACCCTTTTTCACGGCTTCTTTGCCGACAGGCGTATCCAGATGCAATCCCGCCCCCTGCGCCTCTCCGGCCTGGAGCCCATGACCGTCGGCCCGGGCAGCCTGTTCGTCAACGTCGGCGAGCGCACCAATGTGACGGGCTCCAAGGCCTTCGCGCGCCTGGTCCTGGCCGGCCAGTACGAACAGGCGCTGGCGGTGGCGCGCCAGCAGGTGGAGAACGGCGCACAGGTCATCGACATCAACATGGACGAGGCCATGCTCGACAGCAAGGCCGCGATGGTGCGCTTCCTGAACCTGGCGATGAGCGAGCCCGAGATCGCCCGCGTGCCGGTGATGGTCGATTCGTCCAAATGGGACGTCATCGAGGCCGGCCTGCGCTGCCTGCAGGGCAAGGGCATCGTGAATTCGATCTCGCTCAAGGAAGGCGAGGCCGAGTTCCTGCGTCAGGCCCGGCTGGTCAAGCGCTACGGCGCCGCCGCCGTGGTGATGGCCTTCGACGAAAAGGGCCAGGCCGACAGCCTGCAACGCAGGAAGGACATCTGCCGCCGCGCCTACGAGCTGCTGACCGGCATCGGCTTCCCGGCCGAGGACATCATCTTCGACCCCAACATCTTCGCCATCGCCACCGGCATCGAGGAGCACGCCAACTACGCGGTCGACTTCATCGACGCGACGCGCTGGATCAAGCAGAACCTGCCCGGCGCCAAGGTCAGCGGCGGCGTGTCCAACGTGAGTTTCAGCTTCCGCGGCAACGAGCCGGTGCGCGAAGCCATCCACACCGTGTTCCTGTACCACGCCATCCAGGCCGGCATGGACATGGGCATCGTCAACGCCGGCCAGCTCGGCGTCTACGACGAACTGGAGCCCGAACTGCGCGAGCGCGTCGAGGACGTGGTGCTGAACCGCCGTGCCGACGCCACCGAGCGCCTGCTGGAGGTGGCCGACGCGGTGAAGGGCGCCGCCAAGGACGACAGTGCCAAGCTGGCCTGGCGCGCCGGCACGGTGCAGGAACGCCTGAAGCACGCGCTGGTGGCCGGCATCACCGACTTCATCGACGCCGACACCGAGGAGGCCTGGCAGGCCATCCGGGCCGGGGGCGGGCGACCGCTGCACGTCATCGAAGGCCCGCTGATGGCCGGCATGAACGTGGTCGGCGACCTGTTCGGCGCCGGCAAGATGTTCCTGCCCCAGGTGGTGAAGAGCGCGCGCGTGATGAAGCAGGCCGTCGCACACCTCGTGCCCTACATCGAGGAGGAGAAGCGCCAGCTCGCCGCCAGCGGCGCCGACGTCAAGGCCAAGGGCAAGATCGTCATCGCCACCGTCAAGGGCGATGTGCACGACATCGGCAAGAACATCGTCACCGTGGTCCTGCAGTGCAACAACTACGAGGTCATCAACATGGGCGTGATGGTGCCGGCCCATGAGATCCTGGCGCGCGCCAAGGCCGAGGGGGCGGACATCGTCGGACTCTCCGGCCTGATCACCCCGAGCCTCGAGGAGATGCAGCATGTGGCCGCCGAAATGCAGGCCGACCCGCATTTCCGCGACGCCAACATCCCGCTGCTGATCGGTGGCGCCACGACGAGCCGTGTGCACACCGCGGTCAAGATCGCCCCCAAGTACGAGGGCCCGGTGCTCTACGTGCCCGACGCCTCGCGCTCGGTCAGCGTCTGCACCGAGCTGCTGAGCAGCGAGCGTCGCGGCGCCTATCTGGCCGAGATCCAGGCCGACTACCGCAAGGTGCGCGAGCTGCATGCGGCCAAGAAGCCGCCGGCCTTCGTCAGCCTGGAGGCGGCGCGCGCCAACAAGGCCTTGCTGGATTTCCGCCGGCTCGACGCGCCGCGTTTCGTCGGCCGCCGCCGGCTCGAGAACTACCCGCTCGCGGAACTGCTGCCGCTGATCGACTGGACGCCCTTCTTCCAGACCTGGGACCTGGCCGGCCCCTACCCGGCCATCCTGCAGGACGCGGTGGTGGGCGAGCAGGCGCGCAAGCTGCACGCCGATGCCCAGGCCATGCTGGAGCGCATCGTGGCCGGGCGCTGGCTGCGCGCCGACGGCGCCTTCGCGCTCTACCCGGCCGGCCAGCAGCACGACGACGACATCGCGCTGTTCGACGAGCACGGCGCGCCGCTCTTCACCTGGCGCGGCCTGCGCGTGCAGACCGAGCGTCCGGTGATCGACGGCCAGCGCCGCCCGAGCCGCTGCCTGGCCGACTTCGTCGCCCCGCTGGTCGACGGCCGGCCGCAGGACCACGTCGGCCTGTTCGCCGTCACCGTGCACGGCGTCGAGGCCAAGGAGGCCGAGTTCCTGGCCCACCACGACGATTACTCGGCGATCCTGCTCAAGGCCCTGGCCGACCGCCTGGCCGAGGCCTTCGCCGAGCGCCTGCACCAGCGCGTGCGCGGCGAGTTCTGGGGCTACGCCGAGGGCGAGGGGCTGGACAACGAGGCGCTGATCGCCGAGCGCTACCGCGGCATCCGTCCGGCGCCCGGCTACCCGGCCTGCCCCGACCACCTGGTCAAGCGCGCGCTGCTCAAGGCCCTGCAGTCCGAGACCTTCGGCCTGCACCTCACCGAGTCGATGGCCATGCACCCGGCCAGCAGCGTCAGCGGCTTCTACCTGGCGCACCCGGAGGCGCGCTACTTCAACGTCGGCCGCATCGCCGATGACCAGCTGCGCGACTGGGCGCGGCGCTGCGGCCTCGATGAGACAGCGGCGCGCCGCGCGCTCGCGCCGCTGCTCGACTGAGCGCCGTGCCCCTGCACCTGCCCACCGTCCTGCTGTTCGCCGGCCTGCTGACGGCGGCGGTGACGGCCGGCATCGGCCTGCTCGCCCACCGCGAGCGGCGCCGCGCCTATCTGTGGCACTGGACGGCGGCCCTGGTCAGCACCTTCGTCGGCATGCTGCTGTTCGGGCTGCGCGGTCTGGCGCCCGACCTGCTCACCGTGGTGCTGGCCAACATGCTGCTGCTGGGCAACCTGTTGTTCACCATGAGCGGCTACCAGCGCCTGTTCGGGCTCACGCTGCCGTGCCGGGCCATGGCCAGCCTGGTCGCCGTGCAGCTGCTGGCCTTCCTGTGGCTGACCTATGGCGTCGACCACTACCCGTCGCGCGTCTATGCCTTCAACAGCACGCTGGCGGCCTTGTCGGCGGCCAGCGTGGCGCTGCTGTGGCCGCAACGCCGTCGCCTCGGCTGGACGGTGCTGGCGCTGCCGATCGGCGCGCACGCGCTGCAGGTGCTGCTGGGGCTGGCGCGCATCGGGCTGACGGCCTTCGACCCGGTCACGGTGGGCGCGAACTTCCAGGCCGCCAGCCAGGCCCATGTGGCGGCCATCATGCTCAACAGCTTCGCGGCGATGGCGCTGGCCTTCGGTTTCCTGACCCTGCACGCCGCCCACCTGCTCGAAGAGCTCGACCAGCAGGCCTCGACCGACCTGCTGACCGGGCTGGCCAACCGGCGCGGCTTCGAGCCGGCGCTGCGCCACGAATGGCGGCGCCGCGAACGGCTCGGCGTGGCGCTGTCGATGCTGGTGATCGACATCGACCATTTCAAGCAGATCAACGACCGCCATGGGCACGCCGCCGGCGACGCCGCGCTGCGCCACCTCGGCCAGGTGCTGCGCCAGCACCTGCGCCCCTACGACCTTTCGGCGCGCCTGGGCGGCGAGGAGTTCTGCGTGGTGCAGACCGGCATCACACCGCAGGAGGCGCTGCTGGCGGCCGAGCGCCTGCGCGCGGCCGATCTGTGCTTCGGCCGCGACCTGCAGGGCGAGCCGCTGCAGATGACGATCTCCATCGGCCTGGCCAGCGCCCTGCCCGAGGACCGCGACCCCGGCGAGCTGCTGGCGCGCGCCGATGCCGCGCTCTATCTGGCCAAGGCCGAGGGTCGCAACCGCGTGGTGCGGGCCTGATGTACATCCCGCCCGCCTTCGCCGCCCCCGGTGACGCCGCCGTGCTGGCGCTGTTGCGCGAGGTGGTGCTGGCGCAGACGGTGTGGAGCGACGCCACCGGCGCCCTGCAGGCCACGCCGCTGCCCTGGCTGGTGCGCGAGGGCGAGCCGCCCCTGCGGCTTCAGGCCCATCTGCCGCGCGCCAATCCGCTCGTCGACTGGCTGCGCGGCGCCGCCGGGCGGCCGCTGCTGCTCAGCTTCCAGGGCCCGTCGGCCTATGTGTCGCCGAACTGGTACCCGAGCAAGGCGCGCACCGAGCGCATGGTGCCGACCTGGAACTACGCCAGCGTGCTGGTGCACGGTGAGGCGCAGTTGCACGACGACCCGGACTGGGTGCTGGCACAGATCGAGGCGCTCACCGACCAGCAGGAGGGACGCCAGCCGCGCCCCTGGCGCGTTGCCGACGCCGCAGCCGGCCATGTGGCGCAGCTGCTGCGCGTGCTGGTCGGCGTGGAGCTGCGCGTGCAGCGCATCGAGGCCAAGTTCAAGCTCGGCCAGAACCGCAGCGCCGAGGACCGCGCCGGCCTGGCCGAGGGTCTGGCCGCGGCCGGCGATCCAGCCAGCGCGGCGCTGCTGGCCCTGATGCGCGAGTCCGGCTGCTGAAGGCTCAGGCCGGCGGGCTCATGGCGCGCACGCGGCGCCGCGCCGCGCGGGCATGCGCCAGCCAGTCGCGCCGCAGCCAGCGCCGCCACATCAGCAGGCCGCGGATCCACTCGTCGGCCACGTAGGCGACGAACACGCCGAACACACCGAACCAGGCCCCCAGCAGCCAGCTGCCGCCGGCCAGCACCAGCGCCTGCGAGCCGATGCCGACGTAGAGCGGGTAGCGCGCGTCGCCGCTGGCGCGCAGTGCGTTGATGACCACCAGGTTGAAGGCGCGGCCCGGCTCCAGCAGCACCGCCAGCCACAGCAGCTGCGCGCCGAGCGCCACGATGCGCTCGTCGCTGCTGAACTGGCGCATCAGCCAGGGGCCGGCCAAGGCGGCGGCCAGCGCCGCCACGAAGGCACTGCCGAAGGCCAGGCGCATGGCGCGGCGCAGGCGGCGATCGGCCTCGTGCAGGCGGCCGGCGCCGACCAGGTGGCCGATCACGATCTCCATCGACAAGCCGATAGCCAGGCTGCTCAGCAGCAGGAAGTGCAGCACCTGGTAGGCATAGGCATGCGCGGCGAGCTGCTGGGTGCCCATGCCCGCCACCACCGCCACGCTGACCATGAAGGACAGGCGCCAGCCGAGGTTCTCGCCGGCGCCGGGCAGGCCGATGTGCATCATGGCCGCCACCTCGGCACGCCGCCAGCGCCACCAGTCGGCGAGCGCCGGCCGCAGGCCCAGGCGTGCGCGCCACAGGGCGGCATGCAGCGCCAAGGCCAGCAGGCGGCTGGCCAGCACCGCCAGCGCGAAGCCGACCAGACCGAACTTGGGCATCAGCAGCAGCGCCAGCACCAGCTGCAGCGCGTTCATGGCCACCAGCACCGCCAGCGCGTCGCGGGCGCGCAGGTGGGCGCGCATCACGCCGGCCATGCTGGCGTTCCAGGCGTCGAGCAGCAAGGCCGGCGCCAGCACCTGCAGGAAGGGCAGGGCCAGCGGCAAGGCCTCGGCCGGCGCGTTCATCAGGCGCAGCAGCGGCTCGGCCGCCAGCAGCACGATCAGCGTGCACAGCAGGCCGATGCGGCTGCTGGCGCCCAGCGCAGCCAGCGCCAGGCTGCGCGCTGCCTCACGCTGGCCGGCGCCCAGTGCCTGCGTCAACACCACGCCGATGCCGGCGCCGACGATGCGAAACAGCAGGAAGAGCGTGATCTGCACATGGTTGGCCAACGCGAAGGCGCCGGCCGCCGTGTCGCTGACACGCGCCGCCAGCGCCGTGGCCACGACGCCGACCGCCATGCCCAGCGCCAACTCGACGAACAGCGGCCACAACAGCGGCCAGAGCCTGGGGGTTTGCAGGGGATGCGGCATGGACGGCGCGCTGGCGCGCGCAGGATTCACAGGCTGAAGTCGTGGTCGACGAGCAGCGACGCATGGTCGCTGAAGCGCGGCTCCAGATGGATCTTTTCCTTCTTGGCCGGCGCCGCCAAGCCGGACGTGGCGATCGGGTCGTCATTGCCGCACAAAACCAGCACGCTCAACCTCATTGAGCGGTGCTTTGGTCAGGAGGGACCCAGGGGTTCACCAAGGTCGCACCCATCCCTTCCATGTCCTGCACATTGCGCGTGACCAGCATCAGTCCATGATGCAGCGCGGTCGCAGCAAGGAGGCTGTCGATGGCTGGCAGTGGGCGCCCTGACCTGGCCTGCAGGCGCCCCCATACCTCGGCAACAGCGCCGTCCACGGGAAGGATGCGGCCTTCGAAAAATGCCGGTAGATCGGTTTCCAGCCAGTCCAGCAAAGGCAGCCTGCGGTTCTGATCCGAGATGGCCTCAACGCCTTTGCGAATTTCTCCCAGCGTCAGGACACTCAAGTACAAGGTGCCTGCCGGGCGTGCTGAAAACCAATGCACGACATGGGGATCGGGCCTTTTGCGGCGCAGCTCAGACAGCACATTGGTATCGACGAGATAGCTCAAAGGCCGATGTCTCGCGTCAGGCTGTCGTTGCGCTCGAAAGGCAGCTCGTCTTCAAGGCCATGCAGCGGCGAGGCTTGCATGAAGTCGGTCAGCGATGCCCGTTGGCCGGACAAGCGTTGATAGGCGGCTCGGGATAGAACAACAGCGACCGAACGCCCATGCAATGTGATGTCCTGCGGGCCATCAAGCTCGGCAAGCTTGACAACTTCGGACAAGCGCGCCTTCGCTTCCTGCATCTGCCATGTGTTCATTCGGGGAGGGGCAATCAGACTAGACAAGTCAGACTGTAACGAACGCGCGCCGGGCTCACAAGCTGAAGTCGTAGTCGACGAGCAGCGGCGCATGGTCGCTGAAGCGCGGCTCCAGATGGATCTTTTCCTTCTTGGCCGCTGCCGCCAGCCCCGGCGTGGCGATCTGGTAGTCGAGCCGCCAACCGACGTTCTTGGCCCAGGCCTGGCCGCGCTGGCTCCACCAGGTGTATTGCTCGGCCTGCTGGTTGAGCGTGCGGAACACATCCACCAGGCCGGCGTCGCCAAAGAGGGCGTCGAGCCAGGCGCGCTCTTCGGGCAGGAAGCCGCTGTTCTTCAGATTGCCCTTCCAGTTCTTCAGGTCGATCTCCTTGTGGGCGATGTTGACGTCGCCCACCAGGATGAACTCGCGCTCGGCCTTCAGGGCGGCCAGGTGCGGCGCCATCTCGGCCAGGAAGCGGAACTTGGCGGCCTGGCGCTCCTCGCCGCTGCTGCCGCTGGGGAAGTAGCAGCTGATGAGGCTGAGCTTGCGGCCCGGCTTGTCGAAGCGCTTCTCGACCCAGCGGCCCTCGGCGTCGAACTCGGTCGATCCGAAGCCGATGCGCAGATCGCTGGGTTCCTCGTGCGTGTAGAGGCCGACGCCCGAATAGCCCTTCTTCTGCGCGTAGTGGAAATGGCCGCGCAGTCGCCCGCAGGCGTCGAACTGCCCCTCGACCACGTCGGCCTGCGCCTTCACTTCCTGCACGCCCACGGCGTCGGCCTTCTGGTGCTTGAGCCAATCGAAGAAGCCCTTGCTGGCGGCCGAGCGGATGCCGTTGAGGTTGGCGGTGATGAGGCGCATGGTGGAGGCGGCGGAATGAAAAGAGCCCGCCGAAGCGGGCTCCATGCTGGCGGAGTGCCGGACTTTAGAACGCGGCGCGGAAGGTCACGCCGAAGCTGCGCGGCTCGTTGATGATGCCGGTCAGGTTGTTGAAGTCGATGGCGGCCACCGCCTGCTGGCGGTTGGTGATGTTGCGCCCGTACACCGAGACCTCGTAGCTGTCCCAGGTGTAGCCCATGCGCAGACCGCCCTCCAGCATCGACTTGGCGCGGTACTCCACGGCCTCGTAGAGGAACATGTTGTACTTGTCCTTGAAGGCCCAGTCGGTCAGCGCGTAGAACTCACCGGCGCCCAGCGCTCGGGTGTATTTCAGCGTCCAGTTCCACACCACCTTGGGCGCACGCGGCAGGTCGTTGCCACCGATCAGCACCGTGCCCGCGACCGGACCGGCGGGATCCAGCACCGTGCAGCCCGTGTTGGCCTGCAGGAACTGGAAGTTGCGGTTGCCGCAAGGGCTGACGAACAGGTCGCCGTCCTTGATTTCGGTGTCGTTGTACGACAGGCCCAGCGTGGTGCGCCAGTTCTCGCTCAGGATGGCCTGCGCGTCGAGCTCGAAGCCGCGGCCCACCGCCTTGTCGGCGTTGATCAGGCGGTTCTGGTTGATCTCGCCACTGCCGGCGGTCAGCTGCAGGTCCTTCACGCGGTAGCTGAACACCGTGCCGCTGATGCGCGCGCGGTTGTTCAACAGGTCCGCCTTGAAGCCCGCCTCGACCGACAGCACTTTTTCGGACTTGGCCACCGAGATCGGCGAGGTGCCGGCCGGCACCGCGGAGGCATCGAAGAACAGCACGCGACCCTGGATGGAGGGTGCGCGGTAGCCGGTGGCCACGCGGGCAAACAGCGCGGTGGATTTGTCCAGGCTGTAGTTCGCGCCCAGGTCCCAGCTCCAGTTGGTCGAGCCCGGGTTGGTCGTCACCGGCGCGATATTGGGCAGGAAGGGGTGCTGCGTGCGCGAGGCGTCGAAGTCCTTCTGGTCGTCGGTGTAGCGCACGCCGGCACGCACCTTGAAGTCGGGCGAGAGCGCGTAGTTCACATTGCCGAACAGCGCCCAGCTCTTGGCGTACTGGTGCTGCACCGCGTAGCCGTTTTGCGGGTCACCGGCCGCGAAGCTGTCGTAGTTGAAGCTGTCGACCTGCAGGTCTTCCTTGAAGTAGTAGGCGCCGGCGATCCACTGCAGCGCATCGCGCGTGGTCGACTGCAGGCGGAATTCCTGCGTCAGCTGGGTGAGCTTGGGGACACC
The DNA here is from genome assembly GCA_041919015.1 of Inhella sp. GTDB lineage: Bacteria > Pseudomonadota > Gammaproteobacteria > Burkholderiales > Burkholderiaceae_C > Inhella. Next base: position 27,599 of record JAYRUQ010000027.1, on the reverse strand, counting down.
GTCGGCGGTCTGCGCGTCGAAGGGCACCAGCGCAGCCTGGCCCGGATAGCTGGGGCCGTCCGCGATGCTGGCGAAGCGGCTGCCGAACCCGCCGTCCACGTCACCGCGGCTGATGTAGTCGGCCTTGTCGTAACCGGTGATGGAGTGCAGCGACACGCTGTCGAAGTCCCAGCGCAGGCGCGCGCTGACGGCCGTCGACTTCAGCCTTTGGTAGTTGTAGCCGTCGGTCGGGTAGTTGCCGGCGTCGAACCCGTCCACCAGGTCGTTCGTGCCGCGCTTCATGATGTTGGCGCGGAAGGTGGTGGCGTGACCGTCGTAGTCGCGCCCCTGCAGCTTGAAGAGGGCATTGAAGCCGCCGTTCTTGTAGCTGGCCTGCACGCGCGCGGCCTTGTCGCTGAAGCCTTCCAGGTCGCTGGTGGCGTTGGGCAGCGGGTTGTGCACGCGGTCGTCCTGACGCTGCACCATGCCCGAGGCGCGCAGCGACCAGTCGCCGCCCATCGGCACGTTCACCGCCGCCTCCAGGTTCTGCGCATTCCAGCGCCCCAGACCCAGGCTGGCATAGCCCTCGAAGCGCTTGCCGGGCTTGACCGAGTCGAACTTCATGACGCCGGCCGGCGAGTTGCGGCCGAACAGCGTGCCCTGCGGGCCACGCAGCAGTTCAACCTGCTCGATGTCGAAGAGCGGGAAGCCCTTCAGGATCGGGTTCTCCTGCACCACGTCGTCGAACACCAGGCCCACGGGCTGCGAGGCGTTGAGGTCGAAGTCGGTGTTGCCCAGACCGCGCACATAGAAGCGCGGGAAGCTGCGGCCGAAGTCCGACTCGACGTTCAGGCTCGGCACGCGGCCCGAGATGGCGCGAATGTCCTGGCCCGACACGGTCACCGTCTCGATGGCCTCGCCCTTCATGGCCGAGATGGAGAGCGGCACTTCCTTCAGGTTCTCGATGCGGCGCGCACCGGTCACGATGACCTGCTCGAGTTGCTGCGGGTCTTTCTTCGCTTCGGTCTGCGCCTGGGCGCTGGGATAGAGGGCGGCAATCGCAAGGCCGATGCAACTGGCTTGCAGCACGCGAACGTTGGACATGGACATGAACCCCGCGAATTGAAGAGGGCGCCATTGTTCCGGCCCGACTACCAGCTGTCTGTCAAGCGTCGGTGACAGCGGGGTATCCGATGCAGGCGCACAACAGTGCAGCGCGGCTTGGCCCCAAACCGGCGCGCGCCAGGGGCGGCTTGGCGGGGCGCCGGGGCGCTCAGCCCGTAGCATCGTCGCCGCGAAAACCCCGCCGCGCGCCCGCGGTCGGCACGCGCCACGCCCCCTCTCCCGTCCTTTGCCGAAAGCCTTCCATGGTCCATCGCCTGAGCTTGCTGAGCCTTTCCATTGCCCTGGCCCTTCCCGCATGGGCGCAAACCCCTGCCGAAGCCAAGGACAAGGCCAAGCTCGACGTGGTGGTGGTCACCACCGAGCGGCGCGTCGAGCGCATCCAGGACGTGCCCAACGCGGTGTCGGCGGTCAGCGGCGAGAAGCTCGACGTGCTGGCCTCGGGAGGCCAGGACGTGCGCTTCCTGTCGGGTCGCGTGCCCAGCCTGAACATCGAGTCCAGCTTCGGCCGCGCCTACCCGCGCTTCTACATCCGCGGCTACGGCAACACCGATTTCCGCCTCAACGCCAGCCAGCCGGTCAGCGTGGTCTACGACGACGTGGTGCAGGAGAACCCGATCCTGAAGGGTTTCCCGGCCTTCGACCTGCGCGCGGTCGAGGTCATCGCCGGACCGCAGGGCACGCTGTTCGGCCGCAACACCCCGGCCGGCGTGGTGAAGTTCGACTCGGCCAAACCCAGCCAACGCCAGGACGGCTACGCCAGCGTGAGCGCCGGGCGCTACGGCATGCTGAACCTGGAAGGGGCGTTCAACCTGCCGCTGTCGGGCGACTGGTCGGCGCGCATCTCGGCCCTGCACCAGCGCCGCGACGACTGGGTGAAGAACAGCTACGCCAACGCCAAGACCCCGGAAACCGAGGGCTACAGCGACACCGCGCTGCGCCTGCAGGCCCTGTACGCGCCGCACAAGCAGTTCAGCGCGCTCCTCAACCTGCACCACCGCGACCTCGACGGCAGCCCGCGCCTGTTCCGCGCCAACATCATCAAGCCCGGCTCGAACGAACTGGTCGACGGCTTCCGCCCGGATCGCGTGGCCTTCGACGGCGTCAATGAGCAGACCCTGACCCAGACCGGCGGCAGCGCGCGGCTGAAGTGGTCGCTGGACGGTTTTGACCTTTACTCGGTGACCGGCTACGAGTCGGTGAAGCCCTTCTCGCGCGGCGACATCGACGGCGGCTACGGCGCCAGCTTCCTGCCCGAGATGGGGCCGGGCTTCATCCCCTTCCCGGTCGAGACCAGCGACGCGCTGAGAAACCACCGCCAGCTCAGCCAGGAGTTGCGCCTGGAAAGCACCGTGCGCGGCGGCTTCAAGTGGCAGGCCGGCGCCTACCTGTTCGACGAGAAGTACGACGTCGTGGCGCAGGATTGGCTGACCCCGCTGACCACCACCACGCACCAGGACAACCGTGCCTACGCGCTGTTCGGCAACCTCAACCAGGACCTGGGCGGCGGTTGGCAGCTGCGCGGCGGCCTGCGCTACACGCAGGACAAGAAGGATCTGGACACCCGCACCAGCGACCCGGCGCGACTGCAGACCGGCAACGGCACGCGCACGCAGACCGACGACAGCAAGTGGAACTGGGACGCCTCGCTGTCCTACCGCCTGGACCGCGACACCAATCTGTACGCGCGCCTGGCCACGGGCTTTCGCGCCTCTTCCATCCAGCCGGCCGCCGAGTTCAACCCGCTGAGCAAGGCCGGAGCCGAGGACATCAGCTCGTTCGAGCTGGGCCTGAAGAGCGAGTTCTGGCAGCGTCGCGGGCGCTTCTCGGCGGCGGTCTTCAACTACGAGGTGAAGAACCAGCAGCTGACCGCGGTGGGCGGTGGCAACAACGCCAACCGGCTGATCAACGCCAAGAAGACCGCCGGCAGCGGCGTCGAGTTCAACCTCGAGCTGCTGCCCATGCCGCAGCTGCTGCTGACGCTCTCGGGCTCCTACAACGACGTCAAGTTCAAGGACCCCAATCTGCAGGTCGAGGCCTGCGGCAACGGCTGCACGATCCGCGACCGCATCACCGTGCCGGCCAACCCGGCGCAGTTCAAGTTCGCACCCACCGTCGACATCAACGGCAACCAGCTGCCGCAGGCGCCCAAGACCACGCTGGCGCTGACCGCCCGCTACACCTGGGCGCTGGGCAACGGCGACGAGGTCTACGTCTACACCGACTGGACCTACCGCTCGAAGATCGGCTTCTTCCTCTACGACGCGGTGGAGTTCACCGGCAAGAGCCTGACCGAAGGGGGCCTGCGCCTGGCCTATGTGTTCGGCGACGGGCGCTACGAAGCGGCGCTGTTCGGCCGCAACATCACCAACCAGATCCGCACCACCGGTGCCATCGACTTCAACAACCTGACCGGCTTCATCAACGACCCGCGAACCTACGGCCTGAGCTTCAAGGCGCTGTTCTGACGGGCGGGTTTTCCTGCCCTGACAACGCCGCAGCCCGTGCGGCGTTTTTCCTGGCCCGCTTCCTAGAATCAAGGCCATGGCCGACCGCACCGCCGCCGACTTCATCGCCTTCGCCGTGCAGGCCGGGGTGCTGCGCTTCGGCGAGTTCAAAACCAAGGCGGGGCGCCTCAGCCCCTATTTCTTCAACGCCGGGCTGTTCGACGACGGCGCCAAGCTCGACCGCCTGGCGCGAGCCTACGTCGAGCGCCTGCTGCCGCATGCCGCCGATTTCGACCTGGTGTTCGGCCCGGCCTACAAGGGCATCACGCTGGCCGCCGCGCTGGCCATGCAGCTGGCGCGCGCCGGCCACAACAAGCCCTATGCCTACAACCGCAAGGAAGCCAAGGACCACGGCGAGGGCGGCGTGCTGGTCGGCGCCCCGCTGCAGGGCCGGCGCGTGCTGATCGTCGACGACGTCATCAGCGCCGGCACCTCGGTGCGCGAGAGCATCGCCATGATCCGCGCCGCCGGTGGCGAACCGGTGGCGGTGGCCATCGCGCTGGACCGCCAGGAGATGGGCCGCGCCGGCGACCAGGACCTGGCCGAATCGGCCGTGCAGCAGGTGCAGCGCGAGCAGGGCCTGGCGGTGCACGCCATCGCCACCCTCGCCGATTTGCTCGACTTCGTGCAGCACGACCCGGCCGCCCGCCAGCACGCCGCCGCCGTGCAGGCCTACCGCGCACGCTACGGGGTGGCTGCTTGAGGCGCCGGTCGGTGCTGCTGAGCCTGGGCATCGGCCTGGGCACCGGCCTGGGCGCCGCGCTGGCGCAGACGCCCTCGGCGCCAGCCCGCATCTATTCCTGCACCCTGCCCGACGGACGCAAACTCACCTCGGACCGCCCGATCCCGGAATGCCTGAGCCGCGAGCAGCGCCTGCTGCGTCGCGACGGCTCGACACAAAGCGTGATGCCGCCGGCCATGTCGCCCGAGGAACGCGCGGCGGCCGAGTTGGCGGCCCGCGAGGACGCCGCCGCCCGGGCTGCGCAACGCGACAACGCGCGCCACGACCGCAACCTGTTGGCGCGCTACCCGCGCAAGGAGCGCCACGACGTGGCGCGGCGCGCCGCGCTGGACGACATCGTCAAGGCGACGCTGGCCAGCGAGGCCCGCCTGCAGGAATTGGCCAAGGAGCGCAAGGTGCTCGACGACGAGGCCGAGTTCTACAAGGCCCGCATGCTGCCGGCCAAGCTGAAGCAATCGATCGACAACAACCAGGCCACGGTCGAGGCCCAGAAGCTCTTCATCAACCAGCAGAGCGAGGAGAAGGCGCGCGTCAACCGGCGCTTCGACGTCGAGCTGGAGCGCTTGAAGAAGCTCTGGTCCGGCGCGGCGCCGGGTTCGCTGGGCCCGCCGCCGAGTGGTCGGGAGGGCCCCGAGGGCAGCCTGGGCAAGGGCGACGCCGGCGCCGCCCCCGCCGGGCTCAAGAGCCCGAAACCAGCTTCTTCCTGAGCAGCTCGTTGACGAGGCCGGGGTTGGCCTTGCCCTGGGTGGCCTTCATGGCCTGACCGACCAGCGCGTTGAAGGCCTTGTCCTTGCCGGCGCGGAATTCCTCGACCGACTTGGGGTTGGCGGACAGCACCGCGTCGAGGATGCGCTCCAGCTCACCGCTGTCGCTCATCTGCTGGAGGCCCTTGGCCGCGATGACCGCGTCCACGTCGGCCGACTCCCCGGACCACAGCGCCTCGAACACCTGGCGCGCCGCGTTGTTGGAGATCGTGCCGTCCTGGATGCGGCTGATCAGGGCCGCCAGCAGGGCCGGGCCGACCGGCGCCTGCTCGATGGTCTGCTCCGCGGCGTTCAGGCGTCGCGAGATCTCGCCCATCAGCCAGTTGGCCACCAGCTTCGGGCTCTTGCAGGCGTCGCGCGCCGCCTCGTAGTAGCGCGCCGTGGCCAGGCTGGCCGTCATCATCTGCGCGTCGTACTCGGGCAGGCTGTCCTGTTGCACGAAGCGCGCCGCCATCGGTGCCGGCAGCTCGGGCAGCTCGGCGCGCACGCGCGCCACCCACTCGGGGGCGATAACCAAGGGCGGCAGATCGGGGTCGGGGAAGTAGCGGTAGTCGGCCGCGTCCTCCTTGCTGCGCATGGCGCGGGTCTCACCGCTGTCGGGGTTGAAGAGCACCGTGGCCTGCTGGATCGCCAGGCCGTCCTCGATCTGGTCGATCTGCCAACCCACCTCGAAGTTCACCGCCTGCACGAGGAACTTGAAGCTGTTGAGGTTCTTGATCTCGCGACGCGTACCGAGCGGCGCGCCGGGCCGGCGCACCGAGACGTTGACGTCGCAGCGGAAGCTGCCTTCCTGCATATTGCCGTCGCAGATGCCCAGCCACATCACCAGCGCGTGCAGGGTCCTGGCGTACTCGCAGGCCTCCTCGGCCGAGCGCAACTCGGGCTCGGAGACGATCTCCAGCAGCGGCGTGCCGGCCCGGTTCAGGTCGATGCCCGACATGCCGTGGAAGTCCTCGTGCAGGCTCTTGCCCGCGTCCTCCTCGAGGTGCGCGCGCGTCAGCTGGACGGTCTTCCTGCGATCGCCGACGTAGAAGCTGACCGAGCCGCCCTGCACCACCGGGATCTCGTACTGGCTGATCTGGTAGCCCTTGGGCAGGTCGGGGTAGAAGTAGTTCTTGCGCGCGAAGATCGACAGCGGCGCCACCTCGGCGCCGACCGCCAGACCGAAGCGGATGGCGCGCTCGACCGCACCGCGGTTGAGCACCGGCAGGGTGCCGGGCAGCGCCAGGTCCACCGCACAGGCCTGGGTGTTGGGCGCGGCGCCGAAGGCGGTCGAGGCGCCGCTGAAGATCTTGCTCTGCGTCGAGAGCTGCACATGGTTCTCCAGGCCGATCACGACCTCGTAACCACGGACCAGTTGGGGCGATGCGTTCATGTCGTCAAACCCCTTGCGCGGCGAACGGGCTCGCGCGATGCCAGTCCGTCGCCTGTTGCAGGGCGTGCGCGGTGTGCAGCAGGCGCCCCTCCATGAAGTAGTTGCCGATCAGCTGCAGCCCCACCGGCATGCCGCCGGCCCCCCGGCCCACCGGCACGCTCATGCCGGGCAGGCCGGCCAGGCTGCCGGGCAGGGTGAAGATGTCGGCCAGGTAGGCCTTGACCGGGTCGTCGTCCTGCGCGCCGAGCTTCCAGGCCACCGAGGGCGCCACCGGGCCGGCAATCAGGTCGCAGCCCTTGAAGGCGGCCTGGAAGTCGTCGGCGATCATGCGGCGCAGCTTCTGCGCCTGCAGGTAGTAGGCGTCGTAGTAGCCGTGCGAGAGCACGTAGGCACCGATCAGGATGCGCCGCTGCACCTCGGGCCCGAAGCCCTCGGTGCGGGTGCGCTGGTAGAGGTCGAGCAGGTCCTTCGGGTTCTCGCAGCGCCGGCCGTAGCGCACACCGTCGAAGCGACTCAGGTTGCTGCTGGCCTCGGCCGGGGCGATCAGGTAGTAGACGGGGATCGCCAGCTCGGTGCGCGGCAGCTGCACCTCGACGAGCTCGGCGCCCAGTTTTTCGAGTTCGGCCAGGCCCGCACGCACCGCAGCGTTGACGTCGGCGTCGAGCTGCGCGGGGAAGAACTCGTCGGGCAGGCCGATGCGCAGGCCCTTGAGCGGCTGGCTGCCGTGCTGCGCACGCAGGTCGCCGAGCCAGTCCGGCACCGGCTGTTGCAGGCTGGTGGCGTCGCGCTCGTCAAAACCCGCCATGGCCGACAGCAGGTGGGCGCAGTCCTCGGCCGAGCGCGCCATCGGGCCGGCCTGGTCGAGCGAGGAGGCGAAGGCGATCATCCCGTAGCGCGAGCAGCGCCCGTAGGTGGGCTTGATGCCGGTGATGCCGGTGAAGCTGGCGGGCTGGCGGATCGAGCCGCCGGTGTCGGTGCCGGTGGCGGCCGGCAGCAGGCGCGCGGCCACCGCCGCCGCGCTGCCGCCCGACGAGCCGCCGGGCACGCGGCTCGGGTCCCAGGGGTTGTGGACCTTGCCGTAGGCGCTGTTCTCGTTGGCCGAGCCCATCGCGAACTCGTCGCAATTGAGTTTGCCCAAGCTGACCACGCCGGCCTGGGCCAGGCGCGCCACCACGGTGGCGTCAAAGGGGCTGCGGTAGCCCTCGAGGATGCGGCTGCCGGCGGTGGTCGGGTGCGCGGCGGTGACGAAGATGTCCTTGTGCGCCAAGGGCACGCCCAGCAGCGGCGCACGTTCCCCGGCGGCGCGGCGGGCGTCGGCGGCCGCGGCGGCAGCACGCGCGCCGTCGGCATCGCGCAGCAGGAAGGCGCCGAAGCGGTCCTCCTGCGCCAGCAGCGCGTCGACCCACTCGCGGCTCGACAACTGCCCGGCTTGCAGCAGGCTCAGCCCCTCGGCCACGCCGAGTTCATGCAGGGCTCGACTCATTCGATCACCTTGGGCACGAGAAACAGGCCGTCCTCGACGGCCGGGGCGCAGGCCTGGTTGGCGGCGCGCTGATCGCTCTCGGTCACGGCGTCCTCGCGCAGGCGAAGCGCCACCTCCTGCACGGCGGACAGCGGCGTGTAGAGCGGCTGCACGCCGCGGGTGTCCACTGCGCGCATCGCCTCCACATGCTCGAAGAAGCCATTCAACTGGGTCAGCAGGGTGGCCTGCTGCTCAGGGCTGGGGGCCAGCCGCGCGAGTTTCGCGAGGCGGGCCACATCGTCAAGGTTCAGGGCCATGGTGGGGTCAGAAAAGGCCAATGCTGTGAACACCTTAGAGGGTGTTTCCTACGGCTGCTCACAGGGCGGTCGGGTATTATCAATGCCCGCTTTTTCAGCAAGGCCGCCCGAGCATTCAGCGCGGGCGGCCTTGTCGCATTCATTGGCTGCGCGGCGCCCCTTGCGGCGCTGCGGGCCCACCGGTCCTCCCCATCATGTTTGGTTCCCTGCGCCGCTACTTTTCCACCGACCTGGCCATCGACCTCGGCACGGCCAACACCCTGATCTACGTCCGCGACAAGGGCATCGTGCTGGACGAGCCTTCGGTCGTCGCCATCCGCCACGAGGGCGGCAGCAACGGCAAGAAGACCATCCAGGCGGTCGGCAAGGAGGCCAAGGCCATGCTGGGCAAGGTGCCCGGCAACATCGAGGCCATCCGCCCGATGAAGGACGGCGTGATCGCCGACTTCGTCATCACCGAGCAGATGATCAAGCAGTTCATCCGCATGGTGCACCCGCAGTCCATGATGCGTCCGAGTCCCTGCATCATCATCTGCGTGCCCTGCGGCTCCACCCAGGTGGAGCGGCGCGCCATCCGTGACGCCGCGCTGGGAGCCGGCGCCTCGCGCGTCGAGCTCATCGAGGAGCCGATGGCCGCCGCCATCGGCGCCGGCCTGCCGGTCAGCGAGGCGGCCGGCTCGATGGTCATCGACATCGGCGGCGGCACCACCGAGGTCGGCGTGGTGTCCCTGGGCGGCATGGTCTACAAGGGCAGCGTGCGCGTCGGCGGCGACAAGTTCGACGAGGCCATCATCAATTACATCCGCCGCAACTACGGCATGCTGATCGGCGAGCCCACCGCCGAGATGATCAAGAAGACCATCGGCTCGGCCTTCCCCGGCTCCGAGGTGCGCGAGATGGAGGTCAAGGGCCGCAACCTCAGCGAGGGCGTGCCGCGCAGCTTCACCATCAGCAGCAACGAGATCCTCGAGGCGCTCACCGACCCGCTCAACCAGATCGTCTCGGCCGTCAAGAACGCGCTCGAGCAGACCCCGCCGGAGCTGGGCGCCGACATCGCTGACCGCGGCATGATGCTGACCGGGGGCGGCGCGCTGCTCCGGGATCTGGATCGTTTGCTGCGCGAGGAGACCGGCCTGCCGGTGCTGGTGGCCGAGGACCCGCTGACCTGCGTGGTGCGCGGCTGCGGCATGGCGCTCGACCACCTCGACCGCACCGGCTCGATCTTCACCAGCGATTAAGGAGCCCCCGTGGCGCTCGCCACGCTGGATCGTCGACCGCCCTCGCTGTTCCGCCAGGGCCCGACCGCGCTCAGCAAGCTGCTGATCTGCGCGGCTGCGGCCATTGCGCTGATGGTGGCCGACGCGCGCCTGCAGCTCACCCCGCCGCTGCGCTCGCTGCTGGCGGCCGCGCTGCAGCCGGTGCAGCGCCTGCTGCTGACTCCGATCGACAGCTACGAACTGCTTGCCGACCGCCTGCGCGGCGCCGAGAGCGCGATGCGCGCCGAACAGCAGGCCCGCCAGCAGCTCAGCCAGCAGGCGCTGGTGCTGGCGCGCACCCAGCAGCTGGCGCTGGAGAACGAACAGCTGCGCCGCCTGCTGGACCTGCGCGAACCGCTGCCGGTCGCCACGCTCGCCGCCGACGTGCTCTACGAGCAGCGCGATGCCTTCTCGCGCCGCGTCGTCCTGGACCGCGGCCGCAGCAGCGGCCTGCAGCCCGGCGCGCCGGTGATCGACGAACGCGGCGTGCTCGGCCAGCTGCAGCGCGTGCACGCCAACACCAGCGAGCTGACCCTACTGTCCGACCGCGAAGCCAGCATCGCCGTGCGCAACCAGCGCACCGGCGCCCTGCACCTGGCCTACGGCGGGGCCGCCCCCTGGGGCATGGAGCTGCGTTTCGTCGCCGCCAACGCCGACATCCAGGCCGGCGACGTGCTGCGCACCTCGGGCCTGGACGGCGTCTACCCGCCCGGGCTGCCGGTGGCGCGCGTGGCCCAGGTCGAGCGGCGCGGCCAGACCAGCTTCGCGCGCGTGACGGCGCAACCCTATGCGGTGGCCGACCGGGCGCGGCAGGTGCTGGTGCTCAAGCCCAACGCGCGCGTCGAGGCCGCCAAACAGGAGGCCGCGCCATGATCATGCGTAACGTCGACCCCCTGGGCGCCTACGGCGCCATCCCCCCAAGGGGGACTGGCCGGCTTGGGGCGGCCCTGCGCCGGCCAGGAGGCGCGCCATGATCATGCCGCGCGGCCAACAGCGCCTGCTGCTGCCGGCCAAGCCCTGGTTCATCGTGCTGTCGCTGCTGCTGGCGCTGTTCGTCGACATGCTGCCGATCGGTCCGGCGCCGGCCATGCCGCAGGTGGCGGCGGTGGTGCTGGTGTTCTGGAACGTGCACCAGAGCCGGCGCATCGGCGTCGGCTGGGCCTTCCTGCTCGGCCTGCTGGTCGACGTCAGCCATGGCGCGGTGCTCGGACAGCACGCGCTGGCCTATGCGGGCCTGGCCTTCACCGCGGTCAGCCTGCACCGGCGGCTGCTGTGGTTCGGCGTGCTCGAACAGGCCCTGCAGGTGCTGCCCTTGTTCGCCATGGCGCATCTGGTGATGGTCGGTGCGCGACTGGCGGTGGGCGGTATGGCGCCCTCGCCGTGGATGCTGCTGGCGCCGGTGCTGGAGGCGCTGCTGTGGCCGCTGGCCAGCGCGCTGCTGCTGGCACCGCAGCGCCGCGCGCCCAGCCAGGACGCGCACCGCCCGCTGTGAGCCCGCCATGACCCTGTTGCGCGACCAGCTGGCCGCCACCTCGCAGTTCCGCCTGCGCCTGTGGGTGGCGGTGGGCTTCGTGGCGGTCTGCTTCGGCCTCTTGCTGGCGCGCCTGACGGTGCTGCAGGTGAGCCGCCACGACGCGCTCAGCGAGGCCGCCGAGGCCAACCGCGTCACGGTGCTGCCGATCACGCCCAACCGCGGCCAGATCCTCGACCGCCACGGCGTGGTGCTGGCCAGCAATTACTCGGCCTACACGCTGGAGATCACCCCCAGCCGCGTGGCGGCGCGCGAGGGCGGCCTCGACGCGCTGATCGACGCGCTCGCCACCGTCATCGACATCCAGCCGCGCGACCGCAAGCGCTTCCACCGCCTGCTGGCCGACGGCAAGCGCTTCGATTCGCTGCCGATCCGCAACCGCCTCAGCGACGAGGAGGTGGCGCGCTTCGCCGCGCAGCGCTGGCGCTTCCCCGGCGTGGACGTGCAGGCGCGCCTGTTCCGCCACTACCCGCACGGCGAGCTCGGTGCGCACCTGATCGGCACCATCGGCCGCATCAGCGCGCGCGACCGCGACGCCATGGAGGACTGGGACGAGGAACGCCTGGCCAACTACCGCGGCACCGACCACATCGGCAAACTCGGCCTCGAGCAGGCCTACGAGGATCAGCTGCACGGCCTGACCGGTTTTCAAGAAGTGGAGACCAGCGCCGGCGGCCGCGCCGTGCGCAATCTCGGGCACCGTCCGCCCAAGCCGGGCCAGACCCTGCACCTGGCGGTCGACATCCGCCTGCAGCACCTGGTCGAGCAGCTGTTCGGCGAGCGGCGCGGCGCGCTGGTGGCCATCGACCCGCGCAACGGCGAGGTGCTGGCGCTGGTCAGCAAGCCGGGCTACGACCCCAATCTGTTCGTCGACGGCATCGACGTCGAGAACTGGACCCGCCTCAACGAGGACCCGGACAAGCCGCTGCTCAACCGCGCCATCCGTGGCACCTACCCGCCGGGCTCCACCTACAAGCCCTTCATGGCGCTGGCGGCGCTGCAGACCGGCGCGCGCGCGCCCGACACCCTCATCAACGACACCCTGGTCTACCACTTCGGCGGACGCGCCTTCGGCAGCCCGTCGGGCGAGCGCGGCGGCGCCATGAACATGCGCCGCTCGATCGTCGAGTCGAGCAACGTCTACTACTACTCGCTGGCCAACCAGCTCGGCGTGGACCGCATCCACGAGCAGCTGCTGCCGCTGGGCCTGGGGCGCCGCACCGGGATCGACCTGCCCGGCGAGGTGACCGGCGTGCTGCCCAGCAAGGCCTGGAAGAAGCAGGTCTTCCAGCAGGACTGGTACCCCGGCGAGACCATCAGCCTGGGCATCGGCCAGGGCTACAACGCCTTCACACCGCTGCAGATGGCCAGCGCCACCGCCACCCTGGTCAGCGGCGGCCAGCGCTTCCAGCCGCGCCTGGTGCGCGAGGTCGAGGACCTGGTGGCGCACCAGCGCCAGCGCGTGGCCGGCGAACCCGAGGCGCGGCTGGAAACGCTGGCCATCCGCCCCGAGCACACCGCCCTGCTGCGCGAGGCGCTGCACGGCGTGACCTACCAGGGCACCAGCACGCGCGTCTTTGCCGGCGCAGCCTACAAGAGCGGTGGCAAGACCGGCACCGCGCAGGCCGTCGGTCTGAGGAAGGGCCAGAAATACAACGCCGCACAGATGTCCGAGCGCCAACGCGACCACAGCTGGTACATGGCCTACGCACCGGTCGATGAGCCGCAGGTGGCCTTGGCCGTGATCGTCGAGAACGCCGGCTTCGGTTCGGTCTCGGCCGCGCCCATCGCGCGCCGCGTGTTCGACTACCTGCTGCTCGGCCAGGTGCCCAGCGAGGAGGATCTGGCCGCCGTGCGCGCCGGTCAGGCCGCGGCGCCGATTGGCAAGCCGCGCCCGCGCGCCGACTGGAAATTGCCCGGCGAGCTGGCAGCGCCGCCCGCCGCCGCTTCCGCGGGAGGCTCGGCACCATGACGGTCATCGCCCGTGCGCCCTTGCTGGCGCGCCTGCGCCCGCTCTACCAGGGCCTGGACGGCCCGCTGCTGCTGGCCTGCCTGTGGCTGATGGCCTGGGGCCTGCTGGCCATGTACTCGGTGGGCTTCGACCACGGCACGCGCTTCGCCGACCAGGCGCGCAACTTCGCGCTCGGCGCCGGCGTGATGTGGCTGGTGGCGCAGTTCCCGGCGGCCCGCTTGCAGCGCCTGGCGCTGCCGCTCTACGCGCTCGGCGTGGCGCTGCTGGTGGCGGTGCTGCTGTTCGGCATCACGCGCAAGGGCGCGACGCGCTGGCTCAACATCGGCGTCACCGTCATCCAGCCCAGCGAGCTGCTGAAGATCGCCACGCCGCTGATGCTGGCGGCCTGGTTCCAGTGGCGCGAGTCGGTCAGCGGCCTGACGCGCATGCGCCTGCCCGACTTTCTGGTCGCCTTCGCGCTGCTGGCCCTGCCCTTCCTGCTGGTGGCCAAGCAGCCCGACCTCGGCACCGGATTGCTGATCCTGTTCGCCGGGCTCTACGTCATCTACTTCGCCGGCCTGTCCTGGCGCCTCATCGTGCCGGTGGTGGTGGCAGGCGTGCTGGGCATCGGCGTGCTGGTGGCCAGCGAGGAGCGCATCTGCCAGGACGAGGTGTCGTGGGGGGTGCTCAAGGACTACCAGAAGCAGCGCGTCTGCACCCTGCTGGACCCGCACAAGGATCCGCTGGGCAAGGGCTTCCACGTGCTGCAGGGCGAGATCGCCATCGGCTCGGGCGGCCTGACCGGCAAGGGCTTCATGCAGGGCACGCAGACCCACCTGGAGTTCATCCCCGAGCGCACCACCGACTTCGTGTTCGCCGCCTTCGCCGAGGAGTTCGGCCTGCTGGGCGCGCTGGCGCTGCTGGCGGGCTTCTCGGCGCTGCTGTTCCGCGGCCTGGTGATCGCCGGCAAGGCGCCCAGCCTGTTCGAGCGCCTGCTGGCTGGCGCCATCACGATGAGCCTGTTCAGCTATGTGTTCGTCAACATGGGCATGGTGATGGGCCTGCTGCCGGTGGTGGGCGTGCCGCTGCCCTTCGTCAGCTACGGCGGCACCGCGATGGTGATGCTGGGCCTGAGCCTGGGCCTGTTGTTGGCCATCGGCCGCAGCCGCGCGCGACCCGGCAGCTACTGACCCTAGATCCGGCAGTTGACCGTTTCCCGCCGCATGAAACAGTCAGTACGTCAAGGACTAGCGCACACGTCCTGGTTCACCTTCCTGGTGAGAACGCTTTGCGCCCGCTGGTCTGGCGCTTCGGACGCAATCAACTGCCGGATCTAGGCTGACCCCGCAGCCGCCGGTACAAGGTGTTGCGGCCGATGCCCAGGCGGCGCGCGGCCTCCGAGACGTTGCCGCCGGCCTCGGCCAGCGCCTGGCGGATCAGCGCGTCGCCCTGCTCGCGCAGCGCGCCCGGGGCCGGCGCGCAAGCGGCCGGCGCCAGCTCGGCGGCCAGGTCGTCGGGCAGGTGCTGGCGCTCGATCAGCGACTCGCCCTCGTCGAGCAGCGCGCAGGCGGTGCGCAGCGCGTGCAGCAGCTGGCGCAGATTGCCCGGCCAGGCGTAGCGCGCGAAGGCCTGCGCCAGTTCGGGCGCCAGCGCCAGCGCCCGACCCGGGGCCTCCTGCGCCAGCAGGCGCTCGACCAGTGCCGCCAGATCGGAGCGCGCGCGCAGCGGCGGCAGGGTCAGCGTCAGGCCGTTGAGGCGGTAGTACAGATCGGTGCGGAAGCGCCCGGCGCGCACCGCCTCGGCCAGCGGCTGGTGGGTGGCGCAGATGAGCCGGAAGTCCACCCGCAGCGCGCGCCCGCCGCCCAGCGGCAGCACCTCGCCGTCCTGCAGCACGCGCAGCAGGCGCGCCTGCAGCGGCAGCGGCATGTCGCCGATCTCGTCGAGGAACAGGGTGCCGCCGTCGGCCTCGCGCAGACGCCCGGGCGCACCCTCGCGCGCCGCGCCGGTGAAGGCGCCCGGCCGGTAGCCGAACAGCTCGGCCTCGATCAAGCCTTCCGGCAGCGCCGCGCAATTCAGCGCCACGAAGGGCCTTGTGTGGCGCAGGCTGCTGGCGTGCACGGCGCGCGCCAGCACCTCCTTGCCGACGCCCGATTCGCCCAGCAGCAGCAGCGCGATGGGCTTGTCGACGACGCGCCGCGCGCGCTCCAGCAGCGCGTGCACGGCGGCGTCGCCGCTGTCCAGGCGCGCCAGTGGGTCGGCCGGCAGCGCGGCCGCCGGCACCCAGGCGCGGCCCTGGCGGCCGAGGTCCAGACGCAGCCACAGCGGCACCTCACCCTCGCGCGCCAGCGGCTGCGGCACGCCGGCACGCAGGCGGCGCCAGTCCAGGCCCAGCAGGGTTTCGAGCTGCAGCGCGCCGATGGCCTGCGGCCGCAAGCCCAGCAGGTCGAGCGCGGCGCGCGTGGCGCCGATCACCCAGCCGTCCTCCGACAGCGCCACCAGCCCCTCCGTGACGCTGCCCAGCCCCTCGCGCTGCGGGTGCAGGCGCAGCTGCAGGCCGCTGCCGAAGCGCGCCTGGAACAGCTGGTGCTCGATGAGACGCGCGCCCGAGCGCACCAGGCCCAGGGTGTGGCGGTGGTAGCCGCGCCGGTCGCCCGAGATGTCGAGCACGCCCAGCAGCACGCCCTGCGGGTCGCTGATGGGCGCGGCGGCGCAGGTCAGGAAGCCGTTGCGCTCCAGGTAGTGCTCGGCGCCGTGCACCTCGACTGCCACGCCGTCGGCCAACGCGGTGCCGATGGCATTGGTGCCGCGCCACTGCTCGCTCCAGATGGCGCCGGGGCGCAGCGCGACGCGCGCCGCGCGGTCGGCAAAGCGCGCGTCGCCCAGCGCGTGCAGCAGCATGCCCTGCGGGTCGGCGAGCATCACCAGGCAGCCGCTGTCACCGATCTGTTCGTTCAGGAAGGCCATCACCGGCTGCGCCTGGGCCAGCAGCGTGCGGCGGTGCTCGAGCGCCTGCGCCAGCTGCGCGCCCGAGGCATGCGGCGCGCCCGGCGGGCGACCCTGCAGCGCCAGCCCATGGGCCCGGCTGCGCGCCCAGCTGGCCGCCAGCCAGGGCGCCAGCGGGGCGCCGGCCGCCACCCCCTGCTCGAGCCACAGGCTGCGCACCTGGCGCAGTTGCTCGGCAGGCGGGTGGGGCGGGGACGCCGGAGCAGGAGCGGGCATGGCGCAAGCATAGAAGGCGGGCGGCGCGGCGGGGTGCTTGTGCCGCGACGGGCCGGGCGAATGTTCCGCTTTGGAACAGGGGCACGGCACAAGCTGCGCCACCGAACGCCGGGCAGGCGGCGCCGTGCCGCTGCTTGTGCCGCAAAGCCGGCCCTGCGGCGCCAAAGCCGCTCTGGCACGCGAGCTGCAAAGGGGCGCCACCGCGGTGCCGCCGCGGCTTCAACCCCACCGCAAGGAGACCCCCATGCTGTATGCCGCCCCCGGCGCCCCCGGCGCCCCGCTCACCTTCAAGCCGCGCTACGACAACTTCATCGACGGGCGCTTCGTGCCGCCCGTCGCCGGCCGTTACTTCGACGTGCCCACCCCCATCACCGGCCAGGTCTACACGCAGGCCGCGCGCTCGGACGCGGACGACATCGAGCGGGCGCTCGACGCCGCCCATGCCGCCGCGCCGCGCTGGGCCGCCACGCCGCCGGCCGAGCGCGCCAACCTGCTGCTGAAGATTGCCGACCGCATCGAGCAGAACCTCGAGAAGCTGGCCTACGCCGAGAGCGTCGACAACGGCAAGCCGATCCGCGAGACCCTGAACGCCGACATCCCGCTGTGCGTCGATCACTTCCGTTACTTCGCCGGCTGCGTGCGCGCGCAGGAGGGGGCGCTCAGCGAGATCGACGCCCACACCATCGCCTACCACTTCCACGAACCACTCGGCGTGGTCGGACAGATCATTCCCTGGAACTTCCCGATCCTGATGGCGGCCTGGAAGCTGGCCCCGGCGCTGGGCGCCGGCAACTGTGTGGTGCTCAAGCCCGCCGAGAACACGCCCATCAGCATCCTGGTGCTGGTCGAGCTGATCGCCGACCTGCTGCCGCCCGGCGTGCTCAATGTGGTCAACGGCCTGGGTCGCGAGGCCGGCGACCCGCTGGCGCGCAGCAAGCGCATCGCCAAGATCGCCTTCACCGGCTCCACCGCCACCGGCAAGCTGATCGCGCAGGCGGCCGCCGCCAACCTGATCCCGGCCACGCTGGAGCTGGGCGGCAAGAGCCCCAACGTGTTCTTCGACGACGTGATGGCCGCCGACGACGACTTCCTCGACAAGGCCATCGAGGGCCTGGTGCTGTTTGCCTTCAACCAGGGCGAGGTCTGCACCTGCCCGAGCCGCGCGCTGATCCAGGAGTCGATCTACGAGCGCTTCATCGAGCGTGCGCTGCAGCGCGTCGCCGCCATCCGCCAGGGCAACCCGCTCGACACCGACACCATGATGGGCGCGCAGGCCAGCACCTTGCAGATGGACAAGATCCTGTCCTACCTGGAGCTGGGACGGCAGGAGGGCGCGCAGCTGCTGTGCGGCGGCGCGCGCGCCGAACTCGGCGGCGAGCTTGCCAGCGGCTACTACGTGCAGCCCACGCTCTTCAAGGGCCACAACCAGATGCGCATCTTCCGCGAGGAGATCTTCGGCCCGGTGCTGGCCGTGACCACCTTCAAGGACGAGGCCGAGGCGCTGCAGATCGCCAACGACACGCCCTACGGCCTGGGCGCCGGCGTCTGGACGCGCGACGGCAGCCGCGCCTACCGCATGGGCCGCGCCATCCAGGCCGGCCGCGTGTGGACCAACTGCTACCACGCCTACCCGGCGCACGCGGCCTTCGGCGGCTACAAGGAATCGGGCATCGGCCGCGAAACGCACAAGGCCATGCTCGACCACTACCAGCAGACCAAGAACCTGTTGGTCAGCTACTCGCCCCGCGCGCTCGGATTCTTCTGAGCGCGCATCGCCAGGCCCGCTCGGATTCTTCTGAGCGCGCATCGCCAGGCCCGCTCGGATTACTCTGAGCGCGCATCGCCAGGCCCGCTCGGATTCCTCTGAGCGCGCATCGCGGTTCCCGCTCGGAGCTTTCCGAGCGGGAATCGGGGGGTCCGACACTCCAGGCCCCGCAGCGATCCGAACCGCACCGGCATGACCTCGACGCTCCCCTGTCCACTGCGCCGCCTGCGCGAGTCCGATCTGGCCGACTTCCAGGCCTACCGCGCCCTGCCCGAGCTGGGCCGCTACCAGGGTTGGGTGCCGATGCCGGACGCCGAGGCCCTGGCCTTCCTGCGCGCCATGGCCGAGGCGCCGCTGTTCAAGCACGGCGCCTGGGTGCAGCTGGGCATCAGCGAGTCGCAGGCCGGCCCGCTGCTGGGCGACATCGGCCTGTTCCTGTCGGCCGACGGCACGCAGGCCGAGGTCGGCTTCACGCTCGCGCCGGCGGCGCAGGGGCGCGGCCTGGCCACGCGGGCCGTGCGCGGCGCGCTGGAGCAGCTGTGGGCGCTGACGGCGGCGCGCCGCGTGCTGGGCTGCACCGATGCCCGCAACACCCCCAGCAGCCGCCTGCTGCAGCGCCTGGGCTTTGAGCGCGTCGCCGAACGGTCCGCGCAGTTCCGCGGCGAGGCCTGCGTGGAATGGGACTACCGGCTGGAGCGGCCGCTCTGACGCGCTGACTAAACCTAAAAACGGCAGTTGACCGCTTGCCTCCGCATGCAAGTCCCCAGCACCGCAGCGAATTTTGCTCACGGCCACGTTCACCGCTTGGGTAAGAGCGCTACACGGCCCATTGCACCGCGCTGCGGCACGCTGGCCGCGTTGCTCCTGCTGGCGGGCACGAGCCCGCTGCGTCGTCACGCCTTGCCAGCGCACCGCATCACGGCGCACTCGGCCGTGTCCAACTGCCGTTTCTAGGCTAATTCCGCGCGTGCCCGATCTCGAAGGCCTCGATGCCCTCGAGGTCGGCGAGGTCGCCGGCCAGGCCGGTGATCGGCAGCGCCTTCTTGCGGTCCATCTCGACGGCGACGAAGCGCCAGATGTGCCGGCCCTCGTGCAAGCGCACCAGGAAGGAGCCGCCGGCCACCTGGTAGCCGCGCTCGCGCGCCACCTGGTCGAGCGCACGGCGATCGGGCTTGAAACCGGGCCGGTAGGTCAGCGTGATGGAAATGGCCGGGTGCGCGGGCAGCAGGCGCTCGATGCGCGAGGCCCACATCATCAGGCTGGCCGACAGCAGGGTGAGCAGGATGGCTGCCGCATAGAAACCCACGCCGACCAGGATGCCGATTGCCGAGCTGGCCCACAGCGAGGCGGCCGAGGTGAGCCCGCTGATGGACAGCCCGTCCTTCATGATCATGCCGGCGCCCAGGAAACCGATGCCGGTGACGATGCCCTGCACGACGCGCGTCGGGTCGGGCGGGATGTGCGAGGGGAAGGCCTCGGCCAGGGTGCCGCCGAACCACTGCAGCGGGTAGCCGGCGAACACCGTCAGCGCGCAGGCCGCCATGCACACCAGCCCGTAGGTGCGCATGCCGGCGGCGCGGCCGTGGTAGGTGCGCTCGTAGCCGGCGATCAGGCCCAGCAGCAGGGCGCCAAAGATGTTGGCGAACACCACCAGGTTGACCGACAGCGTGGCGTCGGACCAGTAGCGCAGCAGGTAGGACGGTGTCGGCATGGTGACGATGCTGCGTCCAGCCGCCGCGCGCCGACAGCGGGCAAACCCCCTGGGTCGGGGGGCATGGCGGAACTGTCATCAAGCCGTCGAACCCCCTGGCTAGCCTGCCCGGCTTCCTCCACCGTGCGCGGCAACCCTCCCATGAAAAACGCTCTCTCCGCGGTCTCGCTGGCGCTGCTGGCCGCCTCCTCGGCCCAGGCCGTCGACTTCGTCAACGGCATGACCCTGTCGGGCGGTCTGCTCGACCTATCCGGCGGCAGCTCGGCCAACAACGGCCGCGTCGGCTACTTCTCCGACATCTACTACGACCCCAACCGCAACGAGTGGTGGGGTCTGTCGGACCGCGGCCCGGGCGGCGGCACGCTGGCCTACGACACGCGGGTGCAGCGCTTCACCCTCGACATCAACGCCGCGACGGGCGCGATCAGCAATTTCCAGATCCAGCAGACCCTGGTGTTCAAGAGCGGTGCCGCCACGCTCAACGGCCTGGCGCCCAACCCCGGCAACACCCTGGGCCTGGCCTTCGACCCCGAGGGCTTCGTGGTGCTGCCGCGCAACGGCCACCTGCTGGTGTCCGACGAGTACGGCCCCTCGGTGCGCGAGTTCGACCGCAACGGCCAGCTGGTGCGCACCTACACCACGCCGGCCAACCTGATTCCGCGCAACGCCGCCAGCGGCACGCCCAACTTCGCCGGCGACACCGGCAACACCGCCGGCAAGCGCACGAATCGCGGCTTCGAGGGCCTGGCCGTCAGCCCGGACGGCCGGTACGCCTACGCCATGCTGCAGTCGGCCATGCTCGACGAGGGTGGCGGCAACGGCAGCATCAACCGCATCGTCAAGTTCGACACCGCCACCGGCGAGGCCGTGGCGCAATACGCCTATCAGATGAAGCGCAGCGGCCAGGGGCAGGGCATCTCGGCGCTGGTGGCCATCAACGACCACGAGTTCTACGTGCTCGAGCGCAACAACCGCGGCATCGGCGTCGGCGCCACGCTGGCCACCGCCGACAAGGAGGTCTACCGCATCGACCTGAGCGGTGCCACCGACGTCAGCGCCATCGACCTCGACTCGGGTGCCGCCTTCACGCCGGTCGCCAAGTCGGCGCAGATCCTCGACCTCGACGCCAACACCCTGGCGCAGCTCGGTGGCAAATCGCCCGAGAAGTGGGAAGGCCTGGCCATCGGCCCGCGCCTGGCCAACGGCAGCTACCTGCTGCTGGCCGGCACCGACAACGACTACAGCGTGACGCAGAACGCCAGCGGCGAACAGTTCGACGTCTACTTCCGCTTCAGCGACGCCGACCCCTACGCCACGTCCATCCAATGCCCGCTGGGCCTGACCAGCGGCTGCAGCGGCGCCGCCACCAGCGTGCCGGTCGACGGCAGCTACCAGTTGCTGCCCGGCGTGCTGCACGCCTACACCGTCAGCGCGGGCGAACTGGGCAATTACATGCAACCGGTGCCCGAGCCCGGCACCATCGCCCTGCTGCTGGCCGGCCTGGGCGGCCTGGGCCTGAAGACGCGGCGCAGCGCGCGTCGCGGCTGAGTCAGAGCGCCGTTCGGAGCGCCGTTCAGAGCGTCAGCCGGCGCCGCAGCGCCAGGCTGGCGCCGTCCACGAGCGCCACCAGCGCCAGCATGGCCAGCAGGATGCTGGCCGTCTTGCCCATGTGGAAAAGGCCCATGTGGAAGGCCAGCAGCTGCCCCAGGCCGCCGGCCCCCACCACGCCCAGCACGGCGGCCGCGCGGATGTTGTTCTCCCAGCGGTACAGGGTGTAGCTGAGCAGCTGCGGCAGCAGCGCCGGCAAGGTGGCGTAGGCAAAGGCCTGCGCGGCGCCGGCACCCTGCGCGCGCAGCGTGGCGGCCGGCGCGGGTGGGGCGTTCTCCAGCGCGTCGGCGTAGAGCCGGCCCAGCACGCCGGCGGTGTGCGCGGCCAGCGCCAGCGTGCCGGCCAGCGGGCCCAGTCCCGCCAGGATGATGAGCAGCGCCGCCCACACCAGCTCAGGGACGGAGCGCAGCGCGTTGAGCACGCTGCGCGCCAGGCCCCGTGCCGCGCCGCCGCGGCTGGCCGGCAGCGCCAGCAGCAGGCCCGCCAGCGCCGCCAGCAGGGTGCCCAGCAGGCTCATGGCCAGGGTCTCCCAGGCGGCCGGCAGCAGCTTGCGCAGGAAGGCCTCCGAGGTCTCGGGCGGCCAGAATTCGGCGCCGAAGCGCGCCATGCTGCGCAGCGCCTCCAGGCTGAAGAAGGCCGCCCATTGCAGGTCCAGGCTCCAGAAGCTGGCGGCCACCAGCGCCAGCAGCGCCAGGCTGAACCAGCAGGCCTTGCAGCGCGCGTCCCAGAGCGGCGGCGGAACCGGGTTGGCGGGCTTCATGCCAGCGCCTCGCGCAACCAGCGGCTGACGCGGTCGGCCAGTGCCACCAGCGCCATGAAGACCAGCAGCATGCTGGCCACCTCGCCGCCGGCGAACATCTTCATGCTGCTGTCCATGGCCTGGCCGAGGCCGCCGGCGCCGACGAAGCCCAGCACCACCGAGCTGCGGATCGCGCATTCCCAGCGGTAGACGGTGTAGCTGGCCAGCTCGGCGGCGTGGTTGGGCAGCAGCGCGTAGGCGAAGGCCTGCAGGCGGCCGCTGCCGTTCCTCAGCAGCGCCTGCGCCGGCTCGGCCTCGCCGCTCTCCAGGATGTCGGCGTAGACCTTGCCGAGCATGCCGCCGTAGGTCAACGCGATGGCCAGCACGCCGGCCGTCGGCCCCAGCCCGGCCACGCGCACGAACACCAGC
The DNA here is from genome assembly GCA_041919015.1 of Inhella sp. Classification (GTDB taxonomy): domain Bacteria; phylum Pseudomonadota; class Gammaproteobacteria; order Burkholderiales; family Burkholderiaceae_C; genus Inhella. The sequence goes on along the minus strand of JAYRUQ010000027.1, from coordinate 5,122 downwards.
GCCCACACCAGTTCGGGGATGGAGCGCAGCGCGATGGCGACCCAGCGCGCCGCCTGGCGCAGCGCCGCCGGCAGCGGCGCCATGCGCCCGCCCGGTCCCGAGAGCCGGCTGATCGACAGGCGCTCGACCGCCAGCAAGGCCAGCGGCACGGCGATGACGAAGCCCAGCGTCAGTCCGGCGGTGGCCATGGCCACGGTGCGCCAGCCGTCCTGCGCCAGCTGCCACAGGAAGGGCCCGTCCCAGCGCAGCGGCCAGAAGCTGGCAAGGAACTGGCCGCTCACCTTCAGCGCCTGCGGCTCGAAGAGCGGGGCGAGGCGGAACTCGGTGGCCTGCAGCAGCGGCAGCAGCAGCAGCAGCGCGGCCAGGGTCCAGAACAGCCGGCCGGCCCAAGCCGGGTCGCGCAAGGCGGGTGAGGCGGGCGAGGGCGTGGAGGACATGCTCAAGCCCCCTCAGCGGCAGGTCATGGGCACGGCGGCTGGCGTCGGGCTCAAGGGCTCGGGGCTGGCCGCGGGCTCCAGCAACTCGCGCTCGTGCTGCGCGTAGAGCGCCTGCAGCCGCGCCGGCGTCACCTGCGGCGCGGGCAGGTCGAACTGCAGCCGGCCGTCGCGCAGGCCCACCACGCGCGGAAAGGCGCGCAGCGCCAGCTCCACATGGTGCAGGCTGGCCACCAGGGTGACGCCGCGCTCGCGCGCCGCCTGCAGCAGCACCGCCAGCGCCTCCTCGGCCCGCGTCGGGTCGAGCGCCGAGAGCGGTTCGTCGATCAGCCACAGGCGCGCCTGCGTGACCAGCGAACGCGCCAGCCCGACGCGCTGGCGCTCGCCGCCCGACAACCGGTCGACGCGCTCCCAGAGCTTGTCGGCGAGCCCGAGCGGCTCGAGCGCCGCCAGCACGTCGGCGGCATCGGAGGGCGCCGGACGGAACAGCGAGCGCAGGCTGTGCGCCAGCCCCCATTGCGGCAGGCGCGCGGCCAGCACGGCGGTGACGACGCGCTGGCGCGGCGGCAGCGGCGGGGTCTGCGGCGCGATGAAGAGCCGGCGGCGCAGGCGCTGCAGCGCGGCGGCGTCGAGCGCCGCCGGCGCCTGCCCATCCAGCAGCAGGCGGCCCTGGGTGGGCCGCAGCACGGCGCCCATCACGTTGAGCAGGCTGGTCTTGCCGGCGCCCGAGGGGCCGATCAGCGCCAGCGCCTCGCCCGGCCGCACGTCGAGCGTGATGTCGCGCAGGGTGTCGGCGGCCCCGGCGCGCAGCGCCGGGTGGCGTGCGCTCAGGCCCTGCAGCTCAACGTGCATGCCCGTGCTTCACAGCAGGCCGGCGGCCTTGGCCGCCGACTCGATGCCGGCGTAGTTCTCGGCCTGGGTCGGCACGAAGCGCGTGGCGCGCTGCAGCTTGAGGATCTCGTCGGCCTGCGGCGTGCCGGGCTTGAGCGCCAGGAAGGCCTGGCGCAGCTTGTCGCGTGTGGCGGCGGGCAGGTCGGCGTGCACGGTCCAGTTGTAGTCGAAGTAGGCCGGCGTGGTGTAGATCACGCGCACCGCGGTCGGGTCGACCTTCTTCTCGTCAACGAACTTCTGCCACACCGAAATGTTGAGCGCCCCGGCCGTGACGCGACCGGCGGCCACCGCGGCGATGGTGGCGTCGTGCGCGCCGCTGTAGGCCACACGGCGGAAGGCCTTGTCGGCGTCCAGGCCCTGCTGGGCCAGGAAGTGGCGCGGCATCAGGTGGCCGCTGGTGGAGCTCTGCGAACCGAAGCTGAAGTCCTTGCCCTTGAGGTCGGCCAGGCTCTTCACCGCCGGGTCGGCGCTGATGACCACCGAGCGGAACTTCTCGTCCTCCTCGCGCTGCACCAGGGGCACGGCCTTGCCGCCCGAGCGCAGCTTGGCCTGCACGAAGGTGAAGCCGCCGAACCAGGCCAGGTCGACCTTGCGGTTGACCAGCACCTCGACCGCCGCGGCGTAGTCGGTGACCGGCGTGAACTCGACCTTCTGCCCAAGCTGCTGCTCGAGGTAGGCCAGCAGCGGTGCGGCCTTGCGGGCCAGCTCGGTGGGCGACTCGTCGGGGATGGCGGTGACGCGCAGCACCGCGGGCGTCTGCGCGACGGCGTGGGGGCTCTGGCCGGCGGCGGCCAGGGCCAGAGCGAGAGACAGGAGCAGGCGGCGTTGCATCGCGCGGGGCCTTTCATTCGGTCGATGAGGGGAGCAGGCATTGGAGCCGAATTCGCAAAACCTTGAGTCACAGGCCCCCGCTACATTCGTGCCGCCATGCAAGCGCCCCTGTTCCACACCCTGAGCCAGCCCGGCGACGCCGAGCAACTGGCCCGCGAGGCCGCCGCCGGCCTGCTGGCCCATCCCGCGCACAGCCACCCCAAGCTGTTCTACGACAGGCTGGGCTCGCACCTGTTCGACGCCATCACCGAGCTCGCCGAGTACGACCTGACGCGCAACGAGGCCGAGGTCTTCGCCCTCCATGGGCCGGAGATCGCCGCCGCCGTGCGGCAGCGCCTGCCGGCACACCCCACCCTGGTCGACCTGGGCGCCGGCAGCTGCGCCAAGGGCGAGCGACTGATGCAGCTCGTCGACCCCGGCCGCTACCTGGCCGTCGACATCTCGGTGGACTTCCTGCGCCACAGCCTGGACTGCCTGCAGCGCGCCCATCCGCAGCGCGAGCTGGTCGGCGTGGGCCTGGACTTCTCCGAGCACCTGGCGCTGCCCGAGACGCTGACCACGCCGCACAGCCTGGTCTTCTACCCGGGCTCCAGCATTGGCAACTTCGCGCCCGAGGCGGCGCGGCGCTTCCTGGCCGAGGCGCTGGCCCTGAGCCGCGGCGGCGCGCTGCTGGTCGGCGTCGACCTGGTGAAGGACGTGGCCGAGCTGGAAGCCGCCTACGACGACGCGCTGGGCGTCACCGCCGCCTTCAACCTCAACCTGCTGCGCCGCCTCAACGGCCTGCTGGGCGCCGACTTCCGGCCGCGCGAGTGGCAGCACCTGTCGCTGTGGAACGAGGCCGCGCAGCGCGTGGAAATGCACCTGGAGGCGCGCGAGGCGCTCAGCGTGCACTGGCCGGGCCAGGAGCGCGTGTTCCTCAAGGGCGAACGCATCCACACCGAGAACGCGCACAAATGGACGCTGGAGGGCTTCGACGCGCTGCTGCGCGAGGCCGGCTGCACGCGCACCCAGGCCTGGACCGACGCGCGGCGGCGCTTCGCGCTGTGGCTCGCTGCCTGACCGGTTTGCAGGCCGGCGCGCAGTTCGGCCTGCGGGTCGGTGCGCTGCTAAGCCTGCTCGTCGGGCTGACGCTGCCGCTGCTGGCCGGCGCCCAGCCACTGCAGGTCGGCAGCAAGCGCTTCACCGAGAGCTACATCCTGGCCGAGCTGGCGGTGCAGACCCTGCGCGGCGCCGGCCTCGAGGCCGAGCACCGCCAGGGCCTGGGCAACACCGCCGTGGTGGCCGCGGCGCTGCAGGCCGGCGCGGTGCAGCTCTACCCCGAGTACAGCGGCACGCTGGCGCGCGAGCTGCTGCGCCTGGACGGCCAGCCCAGCGCCGCCGAACTCGACGCGCTGCTGGCCGCGCGCGGCCTGCGCATCGTCGCCCGGCTGGGCTTCCACAACGGCTACGCACTGGCGCTGCGCGAGGCCGACGCCGCGCGCCTGGGCCTGCGCACGCTGTCCGACCTGGCGGCGCTGCAAGTGCCGCTGCGAGTGGGCCTGACGCACGAATTCCTGCAGCGCGCCGACGGCTGGCCGGCGCTGGCGCGCGCCTACGGCCTGCCGCAGCGACCGGGGCCGGCGCTCGACCACGCGCTGGCGCTGCAGGCGCTGCAGGACGGGCAGATCGACCTCAGCGACGTGTACACGACCGACGCGCAGATCGAACGCCAGCGCCTGCGCGTGCTGGTCGACGACCGCGCCTTCTTCCCGCGCTACGACGCCGTGCTGCTGGCGCGCACCGACCTGCCCGAGCCGGCGCGCCAGGCCTTGGCGGCGCTGGAGGGGCGCATCGACGCCGCCACCATGGTGCGGCTCAACGCCCAGGCCGAGCTCGACGGGCGGTCCTTTGCCGCGGTGGCGCAGGGCTTCCTGGCTGATCGGGGCTCGACAACCGGTGCGACGACAGCCGCAACAACCGCCGCAACAACCGCCGCGACAACAGTCGCAAAAACGGCCGAGGCGCGGCCGGGCTTGTGGCGACGCCTCGTCGAGCCCGATCTGCCACGCCTGCTCGGCGAGCACCTGCTGCTGGTGGCCGGCTCGGTGCTGCTGGCGCTGGCCGTTGGCCTGCCGCTGGCGCTCTGGGCCGACGCCCGTCCGCGCGCCGCGGCCGCGCTGCGCGGCGCGGTCGGCCTGCTGCAGACCGTGCCCTCGCTGGCGCTGCTGGCGGTGCTGGTGGCGCTGCTCGGCCGCATCGGCTTCGTGCCGGCCCTGCTGGCGCTGGCGCTCTACGCGCTGCTGCCCATCGTGGCCAACGCGTTGGCCGGACTGGCCGGCGTGCCGCAGGGCCAGGCGGAGGCCGGCCGCGCGCTCGGCCTGAGCGAGGCGCAGCTGCTGCGCCACGTGCGCCTGCCGCTGGCGCTGCCGGTGCTGTGGACCGGCATCGCCACGGCCGCCGTGCTCAATGTCGGCACCGCCACCGTGGCCGCCTTCGTCGGCGCCGGCGGCCTGGGCGAGCGCATCGTCGCCGGCCTGGCGGTCAACGACCCGGCGCTGATGCTGGCCGGCGCCCTGCCGGCGGCGGCGCTGGCGCTGGCGCTGCAGGCCGCCTTCGGGTGGGGGCTGGGGTGGCTGGCCCGGCGCCGGGGATCAGGATCGCATCGCGCGTAGGCATCGCGCTTGGGCATCTCGCCTAGGCGCCGGGCTTTCGGTCGGGCTCGAACCACAACTCCTTCTGCAGCAGCGGCGTCTGGGCGGGCAGCAGGGGGTTGTGCAGGCGCAGCAGGCGGCGCTCGCCCAGCCGGGCCTGGCGCAACGCGGCGCCGTGGTGGGCCCAGAAATGGCGTTCGAAGCTGCCGTCCTTGATCATCATGAGCAGGCCCTCCTCCACCCGTGCCGCCAGCGCGCTGTTGCGCTTGTTGAAGAAGAAGTAGTAGGGCATCGGGTAGTGCAGCGCCAGGCTGTCCTCCAGCGCCAGATCCGGCC
>JAYRUQ010000026.1:0-40886 GCA_041919015.1 Inhella sp. | reverse complement strand
CTCAAGTCGGCGCGTGCAGCTCCAGCAGCGCGCGGCGCGTGGTCTCGCTCTTGAGCTGCTGCAGCCACCAGGACAGGGCCTTGGCCGGCGGCGAGCCGCTGGTGCGCCAGGCGTAGTGCAGGATGACGCGGCGCGCGTCGTAGGTCTGCCGGGCCACCAGCAGGCCGCGCGCCAGCGACTCGCGCACCATCGGTTCGGGCAGCCAGCCGCAGCCCAGGCCGCGCAGCTGGGCGGCGCGCTTGGCACCCAGCGAGGGCAGGGTCAGCACGTCCTGGCCCGGCATCACGCCCACCGTCAGCGGGGTGAGCTGGCGCGCCGTGTCGGCCACGGTGACGATGCGGTGCTCGGCGATCTGCGCGGCGCTCAGGGGTTCGGCGGCGTCGGCCAGCGGGTGGCCGGGGGCGACCACGAACACCCAGGCCTGCTCACCCATCACCTCGCAGGCGACGCTGGAGCCGGGCGGCTGCGAGCTGGTGCCGATGGCCAGGTCGGCCTGCCCCGAGACCAGTGCCTCCCAGGTACCCGACATCACCTCGGTGCGCAGGCGCAAGCGGGTCGGCGGACCCTTGTCGGCCGCCACGGCACCGTCCATCTTCTGCGTCTGGAAGGCCTCGATGAGGTCGTAGATGGCGGGGCGGGCGATGGCGTCGTCGATGGCGATCGTCAGCTCGGCCTCCCAGCCGGTGGCGATGCGCTTGACGCGGTTGGCCACCGCGTCGATCTCCATCAGCAGGCGGCGCCCCTCCACCAGCAGCTCCTGGCCGGCGGCGGTCAGCACGGCGTGGCGCGCGCTGCGGTCGAACAGCAGCACATCAAGCTGCTCCTCGAGCTGGCGCACCGAGTAGGTCAGCGCCGAGGGCACCTTGCCCAGCTCACGCGCCGCGCCGGCAAAGCTGCCGGTGCGGGCGATGGCATCGACCAGGGCCAGGGCATCGGGCGTGAGCACGCTGCGGCGGTCGGCGAGGTGCATGGGGGCCGTCTCTTCAAGAGCATTGAACGCAGTCGCCATGCTGCCTCGCCCACAAGCCCGTTCCGCCTGCCTAGAGTCAGGGCATTCCCTAGGAGCCTTCATGCATTCCATCTACCGTTCCGAGCAACGCGGCGCCGCCGAGCACGGCTGGCTGAGCGCCCGCCACAGCTTCTCGTTCGCCAACTGGTACGAGCCCAGCCGCATGGGCTTCGGCGTGCTGCGCGTCATCAACGAGGACCGCGTGGCGCCGCACAGCGGCTTCGGCACCCATGGCCACCGCGACATGGAGATCCTCACCTACCTGCTGGAGGGGGCGCTGTGGCACAAGGACTCGATGGGCAACGGCGACCCCGAGGCCTTGCGGGCCGCTGGCGCCACGGCGGGTGCGGCGGGCGCGGCCGGCGGACCGCAGCAGGGCGTGATCCGCCCCGGCGAGATCCAGCGCATGAGTGCCGGCAGCGGCGTCATGCACAGCGAGTTCAACCATGGTGATGAACCGACCCACTTGCTGCAGATCTGGCTGCTGCCGCAGCAACGCGGCGGCGCACCCGGCTACGAGCAGGCCAGCGTGCCGCCGGACAGCCTGGACGGCCGGCTGGCCCTGCTGGCGGCGCCCGATGCCGAGCGCGCGCGGGTCACGATCCACAGCGATGTGCGCCTCTACGCCGGGCGTTTCGACGGCGCGCAATCGGCCGCCCTGGACCTGCCCCCCGGGCGCCTGGCCTATGTGCACGTGGCGCGCGGCAGCGTGCAGGTCAACGGCGCGGCGCTGCAGGCCGGCGACGCCTGGCAGGCCGAGCCGGCCCCTGGTGAGGCGCTGCGCGTCGAGCTGACGCAGGGCCAGCAGGCCGAGCTGCTGCTGTTCGACCTGGGACGCTGACGCCGCGCGATCAGGCGGCGGGCCGCAGCTGCGCGAGGTGCTCGATCAGCCCGTCGATGAAGGCGGTGATCTTGGGCCGGCCGCGCTTGCCGCGCGGGTAGACCGCCCACAGCTCGGGCGCGCCGAAGGCCTCGCTCTCGAAGCGCCAGTCGTCCAGGCAGCTCTGCAGGGTGCCGGCCGCCAGCTCGCGGCCCACCACCCAGTCGAAACAGGGCAGCAGGCCCTCGCCGGCGCGCAGCGAGGCCAGCAGCAGTTCGTCGCTGTTGGCGGTCAGGCCGGCGCCGGCGGGCACCACGCAGACCTGCTCCGTGCCCTGGTGGAAATGCCAGCGGGCGTCGAGCGGCTCGCAGCGGAACACCAGGCAGCGCTGCTGCGCCAGGTCGGCGGGCGTGCGCGGGCGGCCATGGCGCTGGAAGTAGTCCGGCGTGCCGCAGACGCGCACCCGGTTGCTGCCCAGCTCACGACCGATCAGGCTGCTGTCGCGGCTCGGTTCGTGGCGCAGCACGAGGTCGAGGTTCTCGCGCAGCGGGTCGAGGTCCTCGTCGCTGAGCACGATGTCGATGGCCAGCTGCGGGTGGCGGCGCCGGAAGCTCACCACGAAGTCGGCCAGCACGGCGTGGCCGAGCAGGTAGCTGGCGCTGACGCGCAGGGTGCCGCCGAGCTGGCGCTTGAGCTGCGCGGCCTGGTCCTGGGCGGCGGCCAGGTGCTCGCGCATCTGGCGTGCCGCCTCGGCGTAGGCACGGCCGGCCTCGGTGAGGCGCAGCGGCTTGCTGCCATGTTCGACCAGGGCCACGCCGGCCTGCAGTTCGAGCGACTGCACGAGCTTGGACAGCGCCGAGGGCGTGCGGTCCATGCGGCTGGCGGCGGCGCGCAGGCCGCCGGTGCGTTCGAGCTCCAGCAGCACGGCAAGGGGATTGAGGGGGTGGGCCATGGCCCGCATGCTGCCCTGCGGGTGATCCCGGATCCATCGGGTGTTTCCAAAAGCGACGCATCGCGCGCCTAGGCTGACGCTGTCCGCAACTCCGTCGCCACACCCATGAGAGCCCTTCCCGCCCTGACCCCGCTGGCCAGCTTGCTGGCCCTCGCCTTCGCCCTTCCGAGCCTCGCCCAGCAGGCCGCCGGCAGCGAACCCGAGAAGAAGGACAAGTCCAAGCTCGACACCGTGGTGGTCAGCGCGACCAAGCGCGACAGCGCCGCGCACAAGGTGCCGCTGAACGTCACGGCGATCAGCGAGCAGCAGCTGCGTGACGCCGGCATCACCGACCTCAAGACCCTGATCGCCAACAGCCCGGCCATCGAGGCCCCGCCCAACAGCGCACGCTTCACCGATTCGGTGACGGTGCGCGGCCTCAACATCAGCTCGGTCAGCGCCAACAACATCGAGTGGTTCTCGCGCTCGACCCTGGCCTACTACCTGGACGACGCGCCGCTGCCCAACATCGGCCTGCGCATCAAGGACGTCGCCCGCGTCGAGACCCTGCTGGGCCCGCAGGGCACGCTGTACGGTGGCGGCGCGCTCGGTGGCGTGGTGCGCTATGTGAGCAACAAGCCGGAGTTCGACCGCCTCAAGGGCCGCGTCAGCAGCGCCTTCTTCCAGATCAAGGACGGCGGACTGTCCAACGACACCGACGCCGTGCTCAATGCGCCGCTGGGAGAAGGCCTTGCGCTGCGCGTCGCCGTGTCGCGCCTGGACGACCAGGGCTACACCGACCGCTACGCCGCCACGCCCAGCTACCTGGCCAGCTCGCCCTGGACACCCAAGCCTGACGCGGGCAAGACCGTCTACGAGGACGACGACTGGCACAAGGTCGACAGCGGCCGCGTGGCGCTGCGCTGGCGCCTGTCGCCCGAGCTCGAGCTGCAGCTGAGCCACTCGCAACAGAGCGGCACCGCCCACGGCACCAGCGGCGCGCAGCTGCTGCCGGCCAGCGGCACGCCGGCCCGCTACGAGGCGCCGCTGGCCTTCGACAAGCAGACCGTGCTGTCGCCCTACCCCGAATTCACCGACCGCGACATCCGCCTGAGCAGCTTCGACATCGACTGGAAGCTGCCCGGCATCGGTCGCCTGCACTCCAGCACCAGCCGCTACCGCGACAAGCGCATCGGCCAGGCCGACTACCTGGGTACCGGCAGCTACTTCTATGGCGACCTGGGCTATTCGCGCTTCCGCCTGGGTTCGCCGAGTTGGATCGGCAGCACCGGTTTCATCACCTACGACAACCGCGACAAAGGCGTGCTGCACGAAACCCGCCTGGTCAGCGAACCCGGCGCGTTCAGCTGGATCGCCGGCCTGTACTACGCCTCGCAGGAGCGCAGCCTGCAGTTCAGCGAATGGATGCCGGGACTTGAGGCGCTCAAGAACCCGGACCGCGGCCGCACCGACGAAGGCTATTTCGAGAACCAGGCCAGCGACTACCGCGAGTCCGCGTTGTTCGGCGAGCTGGCCTGGAAGGCCAGCGACAAGCTGACCCTGAGCGCCGGCGCCCGCCTGTTCAACTACCGCGACCGCAGCACCACGCAGGTCGAGGACTACGCCTTCGACCTCGTCAGCGGGGTCGTCAAGGCCGACGAGAAGGACAGCGGCAAGAGCTACTTCAAGCTCAACGCCGCCTACCAGTTCACCGACGATCTGCTGGGCTACGCCACCTTCAGCCAGGGCTTCCGCCGAGGCGGCGCCAATGGCTTCCGGGCCACCGGCAACAACCAAATTGCCGACGGCATCCGGGGCTACGCGGCCGACAGCACCGACAACCTGGAGCTCGGCGTCAAGGGCTTCCTGGCCGATCGCCGGATCTACCTGCAGGCCAACGTCTTCCGCATCGACTGGAAGCGTCCGCAGACCTATTTCTCGCAGGACATCAACGGCTTCCCGGTCTGGGGCACGACCAACGGGCCCGACGCCTTCAGCCAGGGCGTGGAGCTGCAGGCACGCTGGCGGCCGGTCAGCGCCCTCGAGCTCGGACTGGCCAGCACCTACACCGAGGCCGAATGGAACGGCACGCGCGAGGTCTGCCTGTACGCCGACGCCAGCGAGTGCCGCACCTATGTCAAGGGCGGCAAGCTGGGGGGCAGCGCGCCCTGGAAGCACACGCTCACGGCGCGCTGGAACGGCGAGATCGGCGACGCCCAGCTGTGGGTGGCCGGCAGCGCGCGCTACATCGGCGTCAAGGCCAGCGACCGCGGCGACGACCCGGCCGACCGCCCCTTCGAGTACAAGGCCTACACCACCTACCGCCTGAGCGCCGGAATGGGCTTCGGCGACTGGGACTTCAGCGCCTGGATCAACAACCTGAGCAACAACCGCGAACTGGTCTCCTTCCAGGGCACCTCGGCCGTGGGCAGCCGCACCGGCCTGCGCGCCATCTACCTGACGCCGCGCACCCTGGGCGTGAGCGCCAGCTACCGCTTCTGAGCATGAACCTGCGACGACGCACCCTGACCCTGACCCTGACGCTGGCCGCCGCCGGCCTGCCGCCCACGCTGCAGGCCAGCCGGCGCCAACCGGATGTGCAAGACCTGCAGAGCCTGCTGGCGCCGCCCCATGAACTGGCCGGCGTGGCGGCCGCCTGCTGGCGCGCCGGCCAGGCGCCACAGGCCCTGCTGCTCGGCGAGGACGGCAACGGCCAGCCGGTGCGCGCCGACACCATCTGGCGTGTCGCCTCGATCAGCAAGCTGGCGCAGGCGCTGGTGGCGCTGCGCCTGCACGCGCGCCGGCTGATCGACCTCGACCGCCCGTTGTCCGAGTTCCTCGGCTTTTCCTTCGTGCACCCCGACGGCCATGCGCCCACCGGCCGCGAGCTGCTCAGCCACCGCTCCGGCCTGCGCGACCGCAGCGACGACGGCAATTACCTGCCGCGCGAGGCCGCGCTCGCTCCCGAACTCTTCAAGCCGCTGTGGAGCGCACGCGAGTTCACCTACGCCAACGTCAACAGCATCGTGCTGGGCACGGCGCTGGAGGCGGTCAGCGGCCTGCGCTACGACGAGCTGCTCGAGCGCGAGCTCTTCACGCCGCTGGGCATCGAGGCGGCCTTCGACCCGAGCCGCTTCAGCGCCGCGCAACGCCGCCGCGTCGCCACCCTGCAGCGCCGCATCGACGCGCGACTGCAAGCCCAGACCGCCAACGTGCACGCCCAGGCCCCGGCAGCGCGCGTTGGTGCCGACTACCGGCCGGGACGCAACTGCGCGGCCTTCGGTCCGCAGGGCGGACTGCACACCAGCCTGGACGGGCTGATGAAGCTGGCCGAGGCGCTGCGCACGCGCTCGCCCCGCCTGCTCGACGCGGCCGGCCACGACGCGCTGGAGCGCCCGCTGTGGACCGGCGACGCCGGCGTCTTTCAAAGCTGGGGCAGCGGCGCGCAGCGCTTCACCGACCGCGCCGGCCGCGACCGCCTGGTCCCTGAGGGCACGGGCCCCGGGCCCCTGCTCGGCCACCTGGCCGAGGCCTACGGCCTGTTGGGCGGGCTGATCGTGCGTCCGGCCTCCAGCGACCGCGCCGGCAGCGATGGCTGGGCTTTGGTCTACTTGATGCACGGACTGCCGCCGCAACCCGCCGCCGGCCGTTACTCGAAGTTCGACGCGCCCGAGGAAGCGCTGATGTCCGCCCTGCTTTCCCCCTGACGCCATGAGCACCTTCGCCTACCTGAGCAGCGGCCGCTTCGCCGCCGCCACCTGCGACCCCGCGCGCCCCTTCGGCCTGGCCGGCATCGCCTGGGACGGCAGCGTGACCAACCGACCCGGCGCACGCTTCGGCCCACGCGCCATCCGCGAGGCCAGCAGCATGCTGTGCGACGCGCACCACCCGCACTTCGACACGCAGCTGGCCGGCCAGCTGTGCGACTGGGGCGATCTGCCGTTGCCCAACACCAGCCTGGAGCGCATGCGCGAGGCGCTGGCGCCGCGGCTCGCCGAGCTGATCCGCCGCCAGCACATGGTGTTCCTGGGCGGCGACCACAGCATCACCCTGCCCATCCTGCGCGCGCACCGCGCTCAGGCCGGGCAGGCGCTGGCGCTGCTCCATTTCGACGCCCATTGCGACACCTGGACCGACCACTTCGGCGAACCCAGCGGCCACGGCACCTGGGTCTACGAGGCGATCCGCGAGGGCCTGGTGCGCACCGACTGCTGCGTGCAGCTGGGCACCCGCAGCAGCGCCGAGCGCGCCGCGCGCGAGTTCGTCGCCGACCAGGGCGGGCTGATCGTCAACGCCCGCCAGCTGCGCGGGCAGATCAGCCCGGAGCAGCTCGCGCCGGTGCTGGCGCAGATCCGCCAGCGCATGGCGGCCGCCGGCCACCCTCCGCTCTACCTGAGCTTCGACATCGACGCGCTCGACCCGGCGTTCGCACCCGGTACCGGCACCCCCGAGCCGGGTGGCCTGAGCACCGCCCAGGTGTTCAGCTTCATCGAGGAGCTGGCCGACCTGAACTTCGTCGGCATGGACTGCGTGGAGGTGGCTCCGGCCTATGACCACGCCGAGCTGACCAGCTATGCGGCGGCGCAGATCGTCTGGACCTATCTGTGCGGGCGCATCGCCCGGCGCGACCGGCAGCCCTGAAAACACCGAGGGCCCATCGTCTTGCGGCGATGGGCCCTCGGGGGTACTGAAATGTTGGTGGGCCCTGAGTGACTCGAACACTCGACCAACGGATTAGAAAATCCAAACGTGGCCTGCAGGGAAACCGCAGGGGAACCCGTACTTCAACACAATGTCTGAATTTGGCCGCAAACACTTTCCGGCCGAGTCGCAGGGCGGCGGCAGGAAATCGGCGCGAACAGTCAGGCGGCGCCTGCCACAGCACGCAGCCCGGGAAAGAGCGCCAGGAGCAACCCTCGCATGTCCAGCAGCGGCGAGAACCGGCTGACCAAGACGTTGCGGTAGTTCTCGCGTACCTTGCGCGTGCCGCCGGCCGTCCGGCGGCCGGGCGCCTTGGAAGTCGAGAAGGCGGCGATGCCGGGCATGGGCTCACCGGGAGCGGCGCCGCCGTAGAACTTGAAGCCGGTCAGTGCCAAGTCGGCCAGCCGATGCGACATGAGCACCACACACGACCCCGGCAGTTCGGAGAACTGAAGACGCACCGAGACATACGCGGGCACCTTCTCGTCGTGGGCTTGCTTGAGTTGGATGTAGCGCAGTTCGGCGCCAACGCCCAGGATCACATCGAATCCCGAGTCATCAACCTCGGAGTTGAAGACCTGGAGGCTGCGGCCCGGGTCGAGTCGCCACAGCTCCCCGGCCAGCCCGGCGACGAGCGCATGGGTCAGCACGTTCTCGACGTAGCTGGACTTCTCTGCCAGCGCGGCAATGCGCGCTTCTCTCGGCTCAGTCGCGGGCATCGAACACACCCCACGCGTTCTCATAGCCAAGCTCGGTCAATAGATTCGAGTGAATGCCGGGCATCTTCTCGGCCGTGAACCACTTGGAGAACCGGACCGGATCGGCGCACAAGTCGGCGCCGGGCACGATGAAATACTGCACCGCCTCATTGGGCCGGTTCAGCAGCACGAAAACGTACACATGGCTGGGCTCGACTTTGTCGCGGCCAATCAGAAAGAAGTTCTTCCTGCGCAGCGACTTCACCTGAACGACAAACGGCCGCTTCGTCTCGGGGTGGTAGGCCAGCAGGTCGATGGCCTTCGCGTTGCCGAACGTGACGGAGGTCTGAAGGCCGCGCTTAATCAACTCGGCGGCAACGAACAGTTCGCCAGCGAGCCCAGTCATCTGGCCGTCTGCGCGCGGCTTCTTGGGTGGGGTGTCCATGGCCCCATTCAAGCACGGGCGGCCCGGGGACAAAATTGCTAAATGACCGAAGCACAAGACGCCCCGGAGAAGTCGCGCCACCAAGACACCAGCCTCGAATCCGAGGGCGCGGAGTTCTTGGTGTTGGGCAACTTGTTGGTCGCAGGGATCGTGGCCCACAAGACCTACACGAACAACCCCGGCTACGACCTCGTGGCCATCGACCCCGAGCACGGCACCTCCGCCCGCATCCAGGTCAAGAGCCGTTGGCGCACCGGGGCCGAGGGCTTCATCATCAAGAACTTCGACACCGACTTTGTCGTGGTGGCGCTGCTGAACCGGGGATCGAAGGACGGCCGCAGCAAGGTCGCGCCGCCCGAGTTCTATGTGTTGCCGGTGGGCGAGGTGCGCGCGGCGGCGGAGACCCACGGAGGCGCCTTGGGCAAGCTCGCCCTCGGCCGCATCCCGACCTTCAAGGAGCGGCAGAGCGATTGGGCCGCCATCCGCACCTTCCTGCGGCGCCCGGTCACCAAACAGGAGCCGTAGGCGATGGCCCGCAAGATCGTCTACAAGATCACCTACCCGAACGGAAAGATCTACGTTGGGCAGGATCGCACCGACAGCATCAACTACTTCGGGAGCGCAAGCGATGAGCTGATCGCTCGGGACTTCACACCCGAGCAGCGCCGCTCCTTCACCGTCACTCGCGACGTTCTTTGGGAGTCAGAGGCTGCCACGAACTCCGAGCTTTCGCAGGCGGAGGTTCGCTTCATCACGGAGCTTCGCGCAAACGATCCGACCGTGGGCTACAACCAATGGCCCCGGTTCAGGGCGGACCCCGCCTGAACCCCGTGAAACTCCACGCGGGGTCCGATTTAGGGTCCAGAAAGACCAACGGCCTACCTCTTTGCGACGGTAAGCCGTTGACTTATTTCTTAATTTGGTGGGCCCTGAGTGACTCGAACACTCGACCAACGGATTAAGAGTCCGCTGCTCTACCAACTGAGCTAAGAGCCCTGAAAACCTGACCAACCTGCCACCCGGTGGCCTGTGGTGGGTCGTGCGTGACTCGAACACGCGACCAACGGATTAAAAGTCCGCTGCTCTACCGACTGAGCTAACGACCCAGCCGCCTGCAATTGTTGCGTTGCCGCCCCGCCTGCTGGCTGGAAAGCCGCGCAGTATAGCGGTGCTTTGTAGTCCCTACAAGACTTTTGAACTGTCTGGCGAACTGTCGCGCGAGCGGTCAACAAGCGCCCGCTCGATGCACAGCCCGGCGGCGGCCAGACCGAAGGCCGCGGTGACCGTCACCACCGAGCCGTAGCCGGCGCAATTCAGGCTGCCGTCGCTGGCGCAACTCGCATCGCCCTGCGGCGGCGCGACGCCCTCCTCGCTGTAGACGCAGTCCAGGCGCGACAGTCCCTTGCGCGGCATCAGGCCGGCGCGCCGCAGGCGGCTGCGCAGGCCGGCCAGCAGCGGGTCGTGCGTGGCTTCGGCCAGATCGGCGGCGCGCACCCGGTGCGGCAGGCGCTTGCCACCCGCCGCGCCCACGCAGACGAAGGGCAGCCCCGCCTGCAGGGCCCAGCTCGCCAGCAGCTGCTTGGCCGCGCTCTGGTCGCAGGCGTCCACCAGGGCATCGATGGGTTGCCCTTGCAGCAGGTCCGGCCAGTTGCCCTCCTCCACGAAGGCGTCGACCACGCGCACCGCGCAGCCCGGATGGATGTCGCCGATGCGCGCGGCCAGCGCCGCACCCTTGTGCTGGCCCAACGTGCTGCCGAGCGCCTGCACCTGGCGGTTGATGTTCGATTCGGCGACATGGTCCAGGTCGATCAGGGTCAGGGCGGCCACCCCGCAGCGCGCCAGCGCCTCGGCGGTCCAGGACCCCACCCCGCCCAGGCCGACCACCGCCACGCGCAGCGCGCGCAGGCGCTGGTAACCGGCTTCGCCGTACAGGCGCCGCAGACCGCCGAAGCGGCGCTCGAGATCGTGCGCCTCAGTCACGACCGGCGCGCCACAGTTGCAGGCGCACGCCCAGCAGGCCGCCGGCCACGATGCCCGTCACGGCCAGCAGGCTGCCCAGGCTGAGCGTCGACAGGCCGCTGAGCCCCTGGCCGAAGGTGCAGCCCAACGCCGTGACCCCTCCCACGCCCATCAACAGCGCGCCGGCCAGGTGGGCGACCAGGTCCTCGGTCTGGCGGAACCCTTCCCAGCGGAATTCGCCGTGCCACAGGGCCGCAGCGGCACTGCCTGCGACCACGCCGAGCAGGCCGACCACGCCGACGTTGAGCCGCTTGCTGAGGTCGCTGTAGTGGATCAGCCAGTCCAGCAGGCCGGCCGAGGGACCGACGAAGCTGAAGGACTCGGGTCGGTTGTGCGTCGTGGCGGCGTAGAAGGCCTCCAAGGTTTCCGGATGCTCGGCCCCATAGGCCCAGCCGGCCGTGAGCATCCAGGTCGCCGTCACCAGCAGGCCGATGAGGACGCCCCACAGCGCCTCGCTCCGGGCACGCCACAGGCCGAAGCCCAGCAGGGGCAAGGCCACCAGGCCCGCCGCCAACAGCGGCGGCAGCCCGAGCAGCGACGGCAGGTCCTGGCCACCGGGCAGGTTCAGCACCAGGCGGTCCAGCGTGCGATCGCGCCACACGGCCGTCAGGCCGCGCATCGTCATGAAGGCGCTCAGGCCCATCACCAGCAGCACCACCAGCGCCTTCAGGTTGCCGCTGCCCAGACGCACCAGGGTCTTGGCGCCGCAACCGCTGGCCAGCACCATGCCGATGCCGAACAGCAGCCCGCCGCCCAGGGCCGAAGCCCAGAGCAGGCGCGCGCCGCCATAGAGGGTCTGCGCGGCCGTCACCCAGCCCCCGTGCGCCAGCAGGCCGAAGCCCAGCACGGCGACCCCGCCGGCCACGGCCCACATGCGGCCGCGCGTCCAGTCGCCGATCAGGGCGGCATCCGACACCGCGCCCATGATGCAGAAGTGGCTGCGCTGCAGCGCCGCGCCGAGCAGCAGGGCCAGGCCCAGCGCACCCAGCAGCACCTGCGTGTGCAGCCCCGCGAGGGCCGAAGCGTCCATCGGCGCAATCAGCGCAGCAAGCCGGCGGCGCTCACTTCAGCGCGGCCAGGCGTTCCTTGGCGGCCTGCGCCGCCTCGGAGCCGGGATGGGCCTTGATCAGTGCCTCGAGCGAGCGCCGCGCCAGCTTCAGGTCCTTGGCCTCGATCTGGCAATTGGCCATGGCCAGCAGCGCCTCGGGCACGCGTGGATGCGTGGGTGCAGCGTCCACGAAGGCGCGGAAGGTGGCGATCGCTTCCTTGTACTGGCGCTGGCCATACTGGGCGTTGCCGAGCCAGAAGCGCACCGCGTCCCCGTAGCCGCTGGCGCTGAAGCGCTTCAGGAAGGCCTGGTAGGCGGCGGCGGCGGTGTCGAACTCGCCGCGCCGCAGCAGGCCCATCGCGGCCTCGTACTGGCGCTGCTCCTCGACCTCGACCTTGAAGCTCTTGCCATCCAACTGCACGGCCTGCGGCTCGAGCGGCTTGAGGCGGCTGTCGAAGCCCGCCAGCTGATCGGCCAGGCGGCGCTGGGTGTCGGAGAAATCCTTGGTCAGCTGCTCGTTGCCGCCGCGCAGTCGCGCCAGTTCGGCACGCAGCTGTTCATTCTGGTTGGCCAGCTCGGCCAGGCTGCGGCGCAGCTGCGTGAGCTGCTCGGCCACATCCTGCTGGCTGGCCAGCTTCTTGTTCGCTTCCTCGAGCAGCTGCACGCGGTTGCGCAACTCGATGATGGCCTTGCGCGCCTCGTCGTCGGCAAACAGCGCCTGCGCCGGAAACGCGGCGGCCAGCGCGGCCGTCAACGCCAGGGTTCGCAAGGCCAGGCGCATCACTTGTCCTTCAGCTCAACGCGGCGGTTCTTGGCCCACACGGCCTCGCCGCTGCCCTGCACGGCCGGACGCTCCTTGCCGAAGCTCACCGGCTCCAACTGCCCACCGGCCACGCCCGCCACCGTCAGCTGCTGCAGCACCGCCTCGGCGCGCTTCTGGCCCAGTGCCAGGTTGTATTCGCGGCTGCCGCGCTCGTCGGCATGGCCGTCCAGGCTCATGCGCAGGTTCTTGATGTGGTTGAGGCGCTTGGCGTGGTCGCCCAGCAGGCCCTGGTACTCGGGCTTGACGACGAAGCTGTCGAAGTCGAAGTAGACGACGCGCTTGTCGGCGGCGGCCACGGCCTGCGTGAGCTGGGTGGCCAGGTCGACCGTCGCCACCTTGCTCTCGGGCACGGCGGCCGGCTGGGCCGGGGCCTGCACCGGCGCCTGAACGGCCGGACGGGTCTCGACCGGCGCCTTGGGCGCGTCGTCGAGCTTGGTGGTGCTGCAACCGGCCATCACGGCGGCGGCCAGGGTGGCGAGGGCGATACGTTGGGTGTTCATCGGAGCTTTGGCAAACGAATGCCGCCCGAAGGCGGCGACAGGGACGAGGGGCGGAAAGCGGCACCCTGCGGGGCGCGCGGGCGCGGATTGTCGCAAACCCCGAGAGCCCGCGAAGCGCGGGCCCGCCATCAGCGGCCGAAGGGCCCCCAGGCCGGCTCGCGCACATCGGCATTGCTGATCACCAGGCTGGCCTTGACGCGGCCGTCCAGCGTGCTGGTCATCAGCACATCACGCCCCTGCGCGCGGGTGGCGTAGACGATCAGACGGCCGTTGGGCGCGAAGCTCGGGCTCTCGTCGTCCTGCGTGTCGCTGATCACCGCCACCTGTCCGCCGGCCAGATCCATGACGCAGACCCGGAAGGCACCGCCGTCGCGCGTCACATAGGCCAGGCTGCGGCCGTCAGGGCTGAGGGCCGGGCTGACGTTGTAGCTGCCGTTGAAGCTCACGCGCTCGGCGCTGCCGCCGTCGGCCGGCATGCGGTAGATCTGCGGACCGCCGCCGCGGTCGCTGACGAAATAGATCTGCCGACCGTCGGGGCTGTAGCAGGGCTCGGTGTCGATGGCCAGGGTCTGCGTCAGGCGCTTGAGGCCACCGCCATCGCGCGCCATCGAAAAGAGCTGGGTGCCGCCGTCACGGCTCAGGGACAGCGCCAGGCGCTGCCCGTCGGGCGAGAAGGCCGGCGCGCTGTTGGTCCCGCGGAAATCCGCCAGCGCACGCCGTGCGCCGCTCTGCAGGTCCTGCAGGTAGACCACCGCCTTGCCGGTGTGGAAGCTCACATAGGCCAGGGTGCGGCCATCCGGTGACCAGGCCGGCGAGATCAGCGGCTCGACGCTCTTGACCGCCTCGCTGCGGCCCTCGCCGTCGGCGTCGGACACCCACAAGCTGAACTGGCGGCCGGACTTGGTGATGTAGGCCAGGCGGGTGGAGAACACGCCGCGTTCGCCGGTCAGCTTTTCGTAGATGGCGTCGGCAGCGCGGTGCGCGGCCAGGCGCAGGTCGTCGGCCGGCACCGGGTAGCTGGCGCCGCTGAGCTCCTTGCCCGCCACCACGTCCCAGAGCCGGAAACGCAGGTCCCAGCGACCGTCGGCCAGGCGCGTCAGCGAACCGCCGACCAGCGCATCGGCCGCCTTGGCGCGCCAGTCCGGCCAGACCGGGCTGCTGAGCTCGTTGAGAACGACCGCACCGGCGTCGGCGAGGCTGAAGCGTCCGCTGCGCGCCAGGTTGTCGCGAATGATGCGGCTGACGGGCTGCGGCGCGCCGGCCTCGTCGCGGAAGGCCGGGATGGCGATCGGCAGCTGGGTGGCGCCGATGCCGGTGATCTCAACGCGGAACTCGGCCAGGGCCGGCAGCGGCGCGGCCAGCGCGGCGGCCAGCAGGGAACGGCGGGGCATCATCTTCATGGGGCGCGCATTGTGCCGACAGCCCAGAATGGCCGGCCGCAGGAGATGCCATGTCCACCGAACCGAAACCCGTTTGCCGCTACCCCGTTCCCGATGTCGTCGACCTGCCCGAGGACCTTCGGGACCGCATCCTCGAGGTGCAGCAGAAGGCCGGCTTCGTCCCCAACGTCTTCCTGGCGCTGGCCCGCCGCCCGGCCGAGCTGCGCGCCTTCCTGGCCTACCACGACGCGCTGCTGCTGCGCGAGGAATCGGGCCTCAGCAAGGCCGAGAAGGAGATGGTCATCGTCGCCACCAGCGGCGCCAACCGCTGCCTTTATTGCGTGGTGGCGCACGGCGCCATCCTGCGCGTCTACGCCAAGGCGCCACGCCTGGCCGACCAGCTCGCCACCAACCCGCTGAAGGCCGAGGTGACGCCGCGCCAGGCCGCCATGCTGGCCTTTGCGCTCAAGGTGGCGCTCGACGCGCAGTCGATCACCGAGGCCGACTACGCGGCGCTGCGGCAGCAGGGTTGGGACGACGAGGACGCCTGGGACATCCTGTCCATCGCCGCACTGTTCGGCCTGAGCAACCGCATCGCCAACGCCATCTCGCTGATGCCCAACGAGGAGTTCCACCTGATGGGTCGACTGCCGCGCGCCAAGGGCTGACAGCGCGTCGATTCCTACAATGCCGGCGACGCCCCGCACGGGGCTTTCGTCGTTTCTGCAAGGCCCCATGCTCCCGCTCGTTTCCGCCGGCCGCCGCCACCAGACCCCCCGCCCCTTCGGCAGCGCCGACGCCCTGTTGCTGGCGCGCTTCGCGCAGCAGCAGATCGGCACGCGCATCACGGCCATCGTCTGCGCCGAACCCGGCGACGCGCAGCGCCTGGAGGCCGAGCTGCCGCTGTTCGCGCCGGGCCTGCGGGTGGCGGTCTTCCCCGACTGGGAGACCCTGCCCTGGGACCGTTTCAGCCCGCACCAGGACCTGATCTCGGAGCGTCTGGCCACGCTGTGGCGCCTGCTGCAGTGCAAGACCGCGGCGCGCGACCTCGACGTGGTGCTGCTGCCCGCCACCACGGCGCTGACCCGGCTGGCGCCACCGAGCTTCCTGGCCGCCACCACCTTTCACTTCAAGAAGGGCCAGCGGCTCGACGAGGCCGCGCTGCGCGCCCAACTGGTGCTGGCCGGCTACACGCATGTCAGCCAGGTGGTCAGCCCCGGCGAATACGCGGTGCGCGGCAGCCTGATCGACCTGTACCCGATGGGCTCGCTGACGCCCTTCCGCGTCGACCTGTTCGGCGACGAGATCGACTCGATCCGCGTCTTCGACCCCGACAGCCAGCGCAGCCTCTACCCGGTGCCCGAGGTGCGGCTGCTGCCGGGCCGCGAGTTCCCGATGGGCGACGAGGCCCGTGCCACCTTCCGCCGCCGCTGGCGCGAGCTGATGGACGGCGACCCGAGCAAGTGCCGGCTCTACAAGGACATGGGCGAGGGCCTGGCCGGCGCCGGCATCGAGTACTACCTGCCGGTGTTCTTCGAGCAGACCGCCAACCTGTTCGACTACCTGCCCGAGGGGAGCAGCGTGGCCCTGCTGGGCGAGGTGGACGAGGCCCTGCAGCGCTTCTGGACGGACACGCGCGAACGCCACAAGCTGGTGGCCACCGACCCCATGCAGCCGGTGCTGGCGCCCGAGGCCGTGTTCCTGCGACCGGAACAGCTGTTCGCCGCCGCCGCGCCCTTTGCGGTGCTGGCGGTGCGCGGCGTCGAGCCCGTCGACTTCGCCCGCCCGCTGCCCGACGTCAGCGTGGAGCGCAACGCCCAGGAGCCGCTGGGGCGGCTTGGCCGGCACCTGGACAGCACGCCCCACCGCGTGCTGCTGCTGGCCGAGAGCGAGGGTCGGCGCGAGGCGCTGCTCGACCTGCTGCGCGAACACAAGCTCGACGCCCCCTCGGTGGCCTCGCTGGCCGAGTTCGAGACCGGCGGCGAGAAGTTCGCGCTGCTGGCCGCACCGCTGGCGCAGGGCTTCCACTGGATCGAGGACGGGCGCAGCTGGCAGCTGCTGACGGAGACCGAACTCTTCGCCACGCTGCCCTCCACGCGACGCCGCCGCCGGCAGGAGCAGGCCAGCAACGTCGACGCGCTGATCAAGGACCTCAGCGAACTGAAGGTCGGCGACCCGGTGGTGCACATCAGCCACGGCATCGGCCGCTATCAGGGGCTCAAGCACATGGACCTCGGCAATGGGCCGAGCGAGTTCCTGCACCTGAGCTACGCCGACGAGGCGGTGCTCTACGTGCCGGTGGCGCAGCTGCACCTGATCCAGCGCTACACCGGCGTGAGTGCCGAGGAAGCACCGCTGCACCGGCTCGGTTCGGGCCAATGGGAGAAGGCCAAGCGCCGCGCCGCCGAACAGGTGCGCGATACCGCGGCCGAGCTGCTGAATTTGTACGCCCGGCGCGCCGCCCGCGAGGGCCACGCCTTTCGCTACAGCGCGCACGACTACGAGGCCTTCGCCGCCAGCTTCGGCTTCGAGGAGACGCCCGACCAGCGCGCCGCCATCCACGCCGTGGTGCAGGACCTGATCAGCCCGCGCCCGATGGACCGACTGGTCTGCGGCGACGTCGGCTTCGGCAAGACCGAGGTGGCGCTGCGTGCCGCCTTCCTGGCGGTGATGGGCGGCAAGCAGGTGGCCCTGCTGGCCCCCACCACGCTGCTGGCCGAGCAGCATTTCCAGAACATCCAGGAGCGCTTCAGCCCCTGGCCGGTGAAGGTGGCCGAGATGAGCCGCTTCCGCACCGCCAAGGAGGTCAAGGCGGCACAGGCCGGGCTGGAGGACGGCACGATCGACATCGTGGTGGGCACGCACAAGCTGCTCTCGCCCGACACGAAGTTCGCCCGCCTCGGCCTCGTGATCATCGACGAGGAGCACCGCTTCGGCGTGCGCCACAAGGAGGCCATGAAGGCCCTGCGCACCGAGGTGGACGTGCTGACGCTGACCGCCACGCCGATCCCGCGCACGCTGGGCATGGCCATGGAGGGCCTGCGCGACCTGTCGGTGATCGCCACCGCACCGCAGCGCCGGCTGGCCATCAAGACCTTCGTGCGCAACGAGGACAAGGGCACCATCCGCGAGGCGGTGCTGCGCGAGCTCAAGCGCGGCGGCCAGGTCTATTTCCTGCACAACGAGGTCGAGACCATCGAGAACCGACGCCAGGCGCTCGAGCAGCTCATCCCCGAGGCCCGCATCGCGGTGGCGCATGGCCAGATGCCCGAACGCGAGCTCGAGCGCGTGATGCGCGACTTCGTGGCCCAGCGCCACAACCTGCTGCTGTGCTCGACCATCATCGAGACCGGCATCGACGTGCCCAGCGCCAACACCATCGTGATGAGCCGCGCCGACAAGTTCGGCCTGGCCCAGTTGCACCAGTTGCGCGGTCGTGTGGGCCGCAGCCACCACCAGGCCTACGCCTACCTGCTGGTGCCCGATGTGCAGGGGCTCACCAAGCAGGCCCAGCAACGCCTGGAGGCCATCCAGGCCATGGAGGAGCTGGGATCGGGCTTCTACCTCGCCATGCACGACCTGGAGATCCGCGGCGCCGGCGAGGTGCTGGGCGAGAAGCAGAGCGGCAACATGATGGAGGTCGGGTATCAGCTGTACCACGACATGCTGGCCGAGGCGGTGCGGGCCCTGAAGAGCGGCCGCGAGCCCGACCTGGCCAACCCGCTGCCTTCCACCACCGAGATCAATCTGCACGCCCCGGCGCTGCTGCCCAACGACTACTGCGGCGACGTGCACACCCGTCTGTCGCTCTACAAGCGCCTGGCCTCGACGGAAAAAGCCGAGCAAATCGACGCCATGCTCGAGGAGACCATCGACCGCTTCGGCAAGCTGCCGGCTCAGGGGCAGGTGCTGTTCGACACCCACCGGCTGCGCGTGCTGGCCCAGCCCTATGGCGTGCAGCGCATCGACGCCGCACCGGGCGTCATCAACATCGTGTTCCGGCCCAACCCCCCGATCGAGGCGCTGCGCGTCATCCAACTGGTGCAGAAGAACCCGAGCATCAAATTGGTCGGCAACGACAAGCTGCGCATCGACAAGAGCCTGAAGGAAGCCCAGGACCGCGCCCATTGCGTGCGTGAAGTCCTGCGCCTGATCGGTCCCCCCAAAACCCTGGCGGCCTGATCGGTCGGCTGGCACTGCCGACAATCCAGCCCTGGCCGCAAGGCCGCACCCCGCGAGTCCGTGCATGAAGTCCCCCGCCCTGCTCTGCCTGCTCCTGATGGCGGCCGCCGCGCCTGCCAAGCCCCTGCAGGTTCCCAATGACGCCTGGAGGGCCGCGGCTTTGAAGGATCTGAGCCCCCTGCTGCGCGCCTGCCTGCCCAAGGCCGGCGACACGGCGCTGGCGCGGCTGCCACGGGCCGGCGGCAAGCTCGACGATCTCGATACCCAGCTGGTGCTGCAGGAGCCGCCGCAGCTGGGTCAGGGTTTCTGGTACCGCCTGGGCTACCGCGCCAAGGACGGCACGGTGTTCGTGGTGGCCCTGCGCAGCCCTGACGGCCAGCGCACGGTGTTCGGCCCGGTGGGTGGCAACTGGACCTGCCTGCCCGCCGACGTGCGCAAGGAACTGCAGCCATGAGCGTGGGAAGCGCAGTGAGCGAGGCGACGCTGGGCGCCGTGGAGTGGGCACCCGGTCTGTGCCTGCGTGGCGAGCGGCCGCGCCTGGCCGACTACCGCTTTGCCGCCTTCGACATGGATTCGACCCTGATCGCCATCGAGTGCATCGACGAGATCGCCGCGCTGGCCGGTCGGGGCGAGCAGGTGGCCGCCATCACCGAGGCGGCGATGCGCGGTGAGATCAGCGACTTCCGCGAGTCGCTGGCACGGCGCCTGGCCCTGCTGGCCGGTCAGCCGCTGAGCCTGCTCGACCGCGTGCTGCGCGAGCGCCTGCGCTTCAACCCGGGGGCGCACGAGCTGTGCGCAGCACTCAAGGCCGCCGGGCTGAAGCTCGGACTGGTGTCGGGTGGCTTCACCCACTTCACCCGCCATGTGGCCGCCGAACTGGGCATGGACTTCGTGCGCGCCAACGAATTGGAAGTGCGCGATGGGCACCTCACCGGGCAGGTCTGCATGCAGGCCTGGGGCGACGTGGTGGACGGCGAGCAGAAGCGTCGCTTCCTGCTCGAACACTGCGCGCTGCTCGGCATCGAACCCGCGCAAGCCATGGCGGTGGGCGACGGCGCCAACGACCTGTCGATGATGGGCGCGGCCGGGCTCTCGGTGGCCTATTGCGCCAAGCCCCGGGTGCGCGACGCCGCCCGGGTCAGCATCAACCAGGGCGGCCTGCAGCGCCTGCTGGACGTCCTGCTCTGAACCGGTTTCGCGGCGCGTTCAGGCGAGCCGCCGCAACAGTGCGAACACGCGTTCACGCCAGGGCATGGCGTTGAAGAGCGGGCGTCCGTTCAGCTCCTCCTCGCGCACGCCCTGCAGCTCCTCGCGCAGCGCACGCAGCGCCGCGTCGAGCGCCGCATCATGGCCGGGCCGCTGCAGCGCCAGGGTCAGCAGCATCAGCAACTCGAACAAGGGTCGCACGCGCATGAACTGCTCGAACTGCTGCCGGCCCCCATCGGGCTGCAGCGGCCAGGGCCGGCCCGCGAAAAGCTGCTGCGTCACCCACTGGCCGGCGCCGTGACAGTCGTAGACCGCGCAGCCGGGGAAGCCCCGCGGGCGCAGTTCGGCATGGATGCCGCAGCGATGGTCCGCTTGCAGATGGGGGCAGGCGCTGTGGGCGGGCTTGTCGAAGCCGAAGCCCTGCACGGCGTCGAAGGACGGCGCCACACAGCACAGGGCGGCGCAGCGGCTGCAGTCGGCACGCAGTTCGGCGGGCAGCACGGTGGGCAGTTCGGTGAACTGCGGCACGCCAGATTCAGCGCCGGGCATCGGGCAGGCGCCACAACCAGAGCGCCACCGCAACGCAGATCAAGGTCGCCACGGCCGCCGCCCAGGCCGGGGCACGCCAGGCCGCGAGCAGGCAGGACGCCGTCATCATGAAAGTGGCCAGGTACTTCGCCCGACGCGGCACCGCACGGTTCGCACGCCAGGCGTGGATCCAGGGACCGCAGCGTGGATGGGCCAGCAGCCAGGCCTCGAGCCGCGCGCTGCCGCGGCTAAAGCACGCCGCGGCCAGCAGCACGAAGGGCACGGTGGGCAGCAGGGGCAGGAAGAGCCCGACCAAGCCGCAGGCCAGGCTGAGCACGCCGGCCGCCACCCAGACCCAGCGCCAGGGTCGTGCGGGGGGTGGCAGGGGTCGGGCTTCATGCAGCATGGGCGCATCCTGCCAGCCACGACGCCCTGCGACGCGCCCGAGCGCTTACTGCTTCACGCAATCGACGTAGTAGCGCCCCCGTCCGGTTTCCTCGTCCACCTCGTGCACCAGGCCATGCACATCGGTCGCAAAGCCCGGGAATCGGGCGTTGAAGCTGCGCGTGAACCGCAGGTAGTCGACGATCTTGCGGTTGAAGCATTCGCCGGGGATCAGCAGGGGGATGCCCGGCGGGTAGGGCGTCAGCATGGAGGTGGTGATGCGGCCTTCCAACTCGTCGATGCCGACCCGCTCGGTCTTGCGCTGCGCGATGCAGGCGTAGGCATCGGTGGGCGTCATGGCCGGCTGCAGATTGGACTGGTACATGTCGGTGGTGAGCCGCGCGATGTCCCCTTCCGCGTAGGCCTGGTGAATGGCCTGGCAGAGCTCGCGCAGGCCCATCCGCTCGTACTTGGGCTGGGCGGCGCAGAACTCCGGCAGGATGCGCCACAGCGGCGCATTGCGGTCGTAGTCGTCCTTGAACTGCTGTAGCGCGGTCAGCAGGGTGTTCCAGCGGCCCTTGGTGATGCCGATGGTGAACATGATGAAGAAGGAGTAGAGCCCGGTCTTCTCCACCACCACGCCGTGCTCGACGAGGAACTTCGTCACCACCGAGGCCGGGATGCCGGTGGTGGCGAAACTGCCATCCATGCGCAGGCCCGGGGTGATCAGCGTGGACTTGATGGGGTCCAGCATGTTGAAGCCCTCGGCGATGCCACCGAAGCCGTGCCAGTCCTCATCGGCGTGCAGCATCCAGTCCGACGCCACGGGGGAGTTGCCGTTGCCGTCGTCGGCGCGCAGGAAGTCCGGGCCCCAGACCTTGAACCACCAGTCCTCGCCGTAGTCCTCATCCACCTTGCGCATGG
Source organism: Inhella sp. (assembly GCA_041919015.1). GTDB lineage: Bacteria > Pseudomonadota > Gammaproteobacteria > Burkholderiales > Burkholderiaceae_C > Inhella. The sequence continues at coordinate 19,289 of JAYRUQ010000026.1, read as the reverse complement.
CGCGGCGGAAGTCGAGCGACTCCTTGATGCTCTCCGCCACCAGCGCGGTGCCGCCGGGCGGCTCCATCATGGCCGCCGCCACATCGCAGCTGGCGATGATGGAGTACTGCGGGCTGGTGCTGGTGTGCATCAGGTAGGCCTCGTTGAAGAGGTGCTTGTCCAGCTTGACGGTCTGCGAGTCCTGCACCAGCACCTGGCTGGCTTGGCTGATGCCGGCCAGCAGCTTGTGCGTGCTCTGCGTGGCGTAGACCATCGCCTCCTTCGGACGCGGGCGGTTCTTGCCCATGGCGTGGAACTGGCCGTAGAAGTCGTGGAAGGCGGCGTGCGGCAGCCAGGCCTCGTCGAAGTGCAGCGTCGGCACGTAGCCGTCGAGCTTCTTCTTGATGGTCTCGGTGTTGTAGAGCACGCCGTCGTAGGTGCTCTGGGTGAGCGTGACGATGGCCGGCCGCACGCTGTCGGGATCCACATGGGCCAGCAGCGGATTGGCGGCGATCTTGGCGCGAATCGCCTCGGCGCTGAACTCGCTCTCGGGAATGGGGCCGATGATGCCGTAGTGGTTGCGCGTCGGGGTCAGGAACACCGGGATCGCGCCGCACATGATGATGGCGTGCAGATTGCTCTTGTGGCAGTTGCGGTCGATCACCACCACGTCGCCCGGCGCCACCGTGTGGTGCCAGACCATCTTGTTGCTGGTGCTGGTGCCGTTGGTGACGAAGAAGCAGTGGTCGGCATTGAAGATGCGCGCGGCGTTCTTCTCACTCTGCGCGATCGGACCGGTGTGGTCGAGCAGCTGGCCGAGTTCCTCCACGGCGTTGCAGACGTCGGCGCGCAGCATGTTCTCGCCGAAGAACTGGTGGAACATCTGTCCGACCGGACTCTTGAGGAAGGCCACGCCGCCGCTGTGGCCGGGGCAGTGCCAGCTGTAGGAGCCGTCCTGCGCATAGTCCATCAAGGCCTTGAAGAAGGGCGGCGCCAGCCCGTCGAGGTAGCTCTTGGCCTCGCGGATGATGTGGCGCGCCACGAATTCCGGCGTGTCCTCGAACATGTGGATGAAGCCGTGCAACTCGCGCAGCACGTCGTTGGGCAGGTGCTGGCTGGTGCGGGTCTCGCCGTAGACGTAGATCGGGATGTCCGGGTTGCGGATGCGGATTTCCTCGATGAACTTGCGCAGGTTCAGCACGGCCGGGTCGAGGTCCGGGCCGGGCGTGAACTCCTCGTCGTCGATCGACAGGATGAAGGCCGAGGCGCGGCTCTGCTGCTGGGCAAACTGCGAGAGGTCGCCGTAGGAGGTGACGCCCAGCACCTCCATGCCCTCCTTCTTGATGGCGTCGGCCAGCGCCCGGATACCGAGACCGGAGGCGTTTTCGGAGCGGTAATCCTCGTCAATGATGACGATGGGAAAGTGGAAACGCAGCATTGCGATGGCTCCGACAGGACCGACAAAAAAGGGCGCGAAGTTTAGGGTTGGCGCATCCCCGCAGGATCAGGGGCGCAAACCTAAACTGCAGCGGTATTTCACACGCAAACCGAGGCAAACCGATGAATGACTCCACGCTGTGGTGGCTGTTGGCCGGCGTGCTGGTGGCCGCTGAACTGGGCACCGGCAGTTTCTACCTGCTGGCCCTGGCGCTCGCGGCCGCCTGCGGGGCGCTGGCGGCGCATGCCGGGCTGGCGCTCAGCACCCAGGTGGTGATCGCCGCAGTGGCGGCACTGCTGGGCACCAGCGCCTGGTACCAGTGGCGCAAGCGCAGCAGCGCCGAGCAATTGCCCGCGCAGGCCGACCGCAACGTCAACCTGGACATCGGCGAGACGGTCCAGGTGGCCACCTGGGACGCCCAGGGGCGCGCCCTGGTGCAGTACCGCGGCGCCCAATGGCAGGCGCGCTACGCCGGCACCGGCATGGCCGCACCCGGCACATTCCGCATCAAGGCCTTGAACGGCAACCAACTCGAACTCGAACCCGCTTGAAAGATCGCCATGGAAATCGCTCTCGTCCTCGCCGTCATCGCCGTTTTCTTCGTCACCCGCGCCATCCGCATCGTGCCGCAGCAGCACGCCTTCGTGGTCGAACGCCTGGGCAAGTACGACCGCACCATGACCCCGGGCCTGCACCTGCTGGTGCCCTTCGTCGACCGGCTCGCCTACAAGCACTCGCTGAAGGAAATTCCGCTCGACGTGCCCAGCCAAGTCTGCATCACCAAGGACAACACCCAGTTGGCAGTGGACGGCATCCTGTACTTCCAGGTCACCGACCCGATGCGCGCCAGCTACGGCAGCAGCAACTACATCATCGCCATCACGCAGCTGGCGCAGACCACGCTGCGCTCGGTGATCGGCCGCATGGAGCTGGACAAGACCTTCGAGGAGCGTGACGCGATCAACGTCTCGGTGGTGCAGGCGCTGGACGAGGCCGCGCTCAACTGGGGCGTCAAGGTGCTGCGCTACGAGATCAAGGACCTGACGCCACCGGCCGAGATCCTGCGCAGCATGCAGGCACAGATCACCGCCGAACGTGAGAAGCGCGCGTTGATTGCCGCGTCGGAAGGGCGGCGCCAGGAGCAGATCAACATCGCCACCGGCGAGCGCGAGGCGGCCATCGCCCGCTCCGAGGGCGAGAAGCAGGCCGAGATCAACAAGGCGCTGGGCGAGGCCGCCGCCATCACCGCGGTGGCCGACGCGACGGCCGACGCCATCCAGAAGATCGCCCACGCCATCCAGCAGCCCGGCGGCGACCAGGCGGTGCAGCTCAAGGTGGCCGAGAAGGCGGTCGACGCCTACGCGCAATTGGCCCAGAAGAACAACACCATGATCGTGCCCGGCAATATGAGCGAGGTGGGCGGTCTGATCGGCACCGCCATGGCGCTGATGAAGGGCGTCAAGGTCTCGTGATGGGCGCACTGAACGTGCTGGGCGGGCCGCTGCAGTCCTGCTCGCTGGATCCGCTGACGGGCTGGCTGCGCGACGGCTGCTGCCACACCGACGGCCAGGATCAGGGCAGCCATGTGGTCTGCGCACGCATGACGCCGGCCTTCTTGAACTGGCAACTCGAACGCGGCAACGACCTGATCACACCACGGCCTGCGCTGCGCTTCGCCGGCCTCAAGCCGGGCGACCGCTGGTGCGTCTGCGCGTTGCGCTGGCGCGAGGCCTACGAGGCCGGCTACGCGCCGCCGGTAGCGCTTGAGGCCACCCACAGCAAAGCGCTCGAGTTCCTGCCGCTCGAGTGGCTGCGCGAACACGCGATCCCGGGGCGCGTCCGGCCGCCCGCATAGAATGCGCGGCTTCGGAGAGGTGGATGAGCGGTTTAAGTCGCACGCCTGGAAAGCGTGTGTGGGTTAACAGCCCACCGCGGGTTCGAATCCCGCCCTCTCCGCCAGCATGGAAGAAGCCCCGACGAGGGGCTTTTCGCTTTGCGCCCTCGCCATAGTTCAATGGATAGAACGGGCCCCTCCTAAGGGTCAGATGTAGGTTCGATTCCTACTGGCGGGGCCATTCACCGCAGGCGCATGGCGCGCCACAGCAGGGCCAGCGGCAACAGGCCCACCGCCACGATGGCCAGCGCCGGCAGCGCCGCCTCGGCCAGGCGCTCATCGCGCGCCAGCTGGTAGGCCACCACGGCCAGGGTGTCGCTGTCGAAGGGGCGCAGCAGCAACGTGGCGGGCAACTCCTTCATCACGTCGACGAACACCAGCAACGCGGCGGCCCAGGCCGAGCGCGTCAGCAAGGGCCTGTGCACGCTCCACCACAGACCCCAATCGCTGCGCCCCAGCAGGCGCGCGCTTTCGTCCAGGCTGCCGGGCAGGCGCGCGTAGCCGGCGCCCACGCTCTGCAAGGCCACGCCGGTGAACCGCACGCAGTAGGCCAGCATCAGCGCCAGCACCGTTCCGGTGAAGAGCGGCGCCAGCACCGGCCAGCGCTGCTGCAGCGGCTGCAGGGGCAGCAACAAAGCCACGGCAATGGCCGCACCGGGCATCGCATAACCCATCGCCACCAGGGTGCCGATGCCGCGCAAGGCCGCGTTGCGCCATGCCGGCTGGCGTTTCAGGCGCTGCAGCGCCGTGATCAGCAGCGCCAGCGCAACGGCCAGCGTCGCCGCCGCCAGCGCCAGCTTCAGGCTGCTCAGGGCCCAGTCGCCGAAGCGCTCCCAGGGCAGACCGAACTCGCCATAGCGTGCCTCGCGCCAGACCAGTCGCGCCAGGATCAGCACCGGCAGCACGAAACCCGCCAGCAAGGGCAGCAGGCAGGCCGCCTGCGCGGCCAGTGCGGCCGCACCGTTCAGGGGCTGGCGCAGCCCTTCGCCACCGCCGCGCCCGCTGGCGAAGCGCATGCGCGCCTGCGCACGCCGCTCCAGCCACAGGCAGGTCAGCGCGATGCCCAGCAACAGGCTGGCGATCTGCGCCGCCGCCCAGCGATCGTCGTGGACCAGCCAGGCCTTGTAGACCCCGGTGCTCAGCGTGTTCAGACCGAAATAGCTGCCCACGCCGTAGTCGGCCAGCGTCTCCATCAGCACCAGCATCAACCCGGCCGCCAGCGCCGGGCGCGCCATCGGCAGCGCCACCTGCAGCACGCGCCGGTGCAGTGGCGCACCGAGCATCTGCGCGGCCTCCAGCATGGCGGCCGCCCGCTCGGCCAGCGCGGTGCGAACCAGCAGGTAGACGTAGGGGTAGAGACAGAGCGTGAACAACAGCACCGCGCCGGGCAGGCTGCGCACATCGCCCCACAGCGCTCCCTGCCAGCCAAACCATTGGCGCAGCCCGCTTTGCAAGGGGCCGGCGAACTGCAGCGCATCCGTGTACGCATACGCCGCCACGTAGGCCGGCATGGCCATGGGCAGCAACAGCAAGGCGTCGAGCCAGCGCCGGCCGCGGAACTCGAACAAGCTCACCAGCGTCGCCGCTCCGCCTCCCACCAGCAAGGTGCCCAGCCCCACACCCAGCACCAACCAGGCGGTCTGCGCCACGTAGCCGGGCAGCACCGTCTGCGCCAGATGCTGCCACTGCGCCCAACCGGCGGCATCGAGCATCCACCAGGCCCCCAGAAGGGTCAGCACGGGCCAGGCCAGCAACGCAGCAAGAACGAGAAGGACGAGAACCACGGCGGGGGAGGCGGAAACGGGCGGGTGCGGACGCTGGCACCTCAACCCAAACAAATGCGAATAAGGTGCATTTGCGACCGCTCGTTATCATAGGGCGATGTACCTGTCGCTCCAGAATCTGGCCGTCCGCTACGCCCAGCGCGCTGCGGTCGTGCAGGCCGCTGCCGATGTCAGCCTGGGCCTGCGGCGCGGCGAGATCGGCGTGCTCATCGGCCCGTCGGGCTGCGGCAAGACCACGGTGCTGCGCGCCATCGCCGGCCTGGAGCCGATCCATCAGGGTCGTATCGTCGTCGACGGCGATGCGCTCAGCGATGCCGCCCTTGGACTGCATCTGCCACCGCAGGCGCGCCGCGTCGGCCTGGTGTTCCAGGACTTCGCGCTGTTTCCGCACCTGAGCGTGCAGGCCAATGTGGGCTTCGGTCTGGCCGACCGCCCGAAGGCCGAGCGCAACGAGCGTGTCGAACGCATGCTGCAGCTGGTGGGCTTGACGCACGCGGCGCGGCGCATGCCCCATCAGCTCTCGGGTGGCCAGCAGCAGCGGGTGGCGCTGGCGCGCGCGCTGGCACCGGCGCCGCGCCTGCTGCTGCTCGACGAGCCCTTCTCCAGCCTGGACGTCGACCTGCGCGAGGAACTCAGCCAGGAATTGCGCGCCATCCTCAAGGCCGAGGGCAGCACGGCCTTGTTCGTCACGCACGATCAGGCCGAGGCCTTCGCCATCGGCGACCGTGTCGGCGTCATGAACCAGGGTCGGCTCGAGCAATGGGACGAGGCCTACACCGTCTACCACCGGCCGGCCACGCGCTTCGTGGCCCGCTTCATCGGTCACGGCGTGTTCGCACCGGCCCATGTCGAAGGGCAACAACTGCGCACACCCTTGGGCCTGCTGGAGCACGCCACCGACTGCCCGCTGCCCCACGAAGGCCAGCACTGCGAGGTGCTGCTGCGTGCCGACGACGTGGTGCACGACGACGATGCCCCGGTGCAGGCCTGCATCGAGCGCAAGGTCTTCCGCGGTGCCGAGTTCCTTTACAGCCTGCGCCTGGCCGACGGCACGGCACTGGTGGCCAGCGTGCCCTCGCACCACGATCACCACGTCGGGGAGTGGATCGGGGTGCGCGCGCAGGTCGACCATGTGGTGACCTTTGCCATGGAAGGCCTGGGGTCGGAACAATGCGCGCCAGCCCTTGGCCAGCACCCTCTCCCTATACTCGGCGAAGGGGCCTGAGGTCGGGCTTTTTGAACGAGGACGGGGCAGCATGGGTGCCAAGATGAAGGTGGCCGGTTGGATTTGCCTGGGCGCGGTGGCCGGCGCGATGACCACCCTGCAGCTGAGCGCAGTGGCCAAGCCCGGCAACAGCGTGCCGCTGCCGCTGGAGGAGTTCCAGCAGCTGGCCGCGGTGTTCGGGCTGCTGAAGGCCGAATACGTCGAGCCGGTGGACGAGAAGAAGCTCATCAACGACGCCATCGCCGGCATGGTGTCCGGCCTCGATCCGCATTCGGCCTTCTTCGACAAGAAGCACCTGAAGGAATTCGTCGAGAGCACCACCGGGCGCTTCGTCGGCGTCGGCATCGAGATCGGCATGGAGGACGGGCTGGTGCGCGTCGTCTCGCCCATCGAAGGCTCACCGGCGTTTCGCGCCGGCCTGCGCACCAACGACCTCATCACCCGCATCGACGACGTCGCGGTGCGCGGCATGACCATCGACCAGGCGGTCAAGCGCATGCGCGGTGAGCCGGCCACCAAGGTCCAGCTCACCATCTTCCGCAAGAGCGAAAGCCGCAATTTCCCCGTCACCATCGTGCGCGAGGAAATCAAGGTGCAGTCGGTGCGCTCCAAGGTGGTCGAGCCCGGCTACGCCTGGTTGCGCGTGTCGCAATTCCAGGAGCGCACGGTTGACGACTTCGCGCGCAAGGTGGGCGAGATCTACCAGCAGGAGCCCAATCTCAAGGGCCTGGTGCTGGACCTGCGCAACGACCCCGGCGGCATGCTCGAGGCGGCCATTGCGCTGTCGGCGGCCTTCCTGCCAGCCGACGTCGAGGTGGTGTCCACGCGCGGCCAGCTCAGCAGCTCGCAGTTCAGCTTCCGCGCCACGCCCGCGCACTACCTGCGCCGCGGTCAGACCGATCCGCTGCGCAAGCTGCCGGCCGCACTGAAGAGCGTCCCGCTGATCGTGCTGGTGAACGAGGGCTCGGCGTCGGCCAGCGAGATCGTGGCCGGCGCACTGCAGGATCACAAGCGCGCCAGCGTGATGGGCGCGCAGAGCTTCGGCAAGGGCTCGGTGCAGAACATCCGTTGCCTGGCCGGCCAGTACCCGCTGGAGCAATGCCCGACGGCGGCCGTCAAGCTCACCACCTCGCGCTTCTACACGCCCAACGGCAATGCCATCCAGACCCGCGGCATCCTGCCCGACGTGCAGCTCGACGAGACCGAGGAAGGCAATGTGATCGGTGCCCTGCGCACCCGCGAGGCCGACCTGGAGAAGCACCTCAGCGGCGCCGAGGACGGCGACCCCAAGCTGCGCGAAGCGCGCGAGGCCGAACGCAAGCGCCTGGAGGAAAACCTGCGCGCCCGGGGCAAGGACCTCAAGCCCCTGCCCGACTTCGGCAGCGCCGAAGACTGGCCGCTGCGCCAGGCGCTCAACCGCCTGCAGGGCAAGCCCGTGGTGGCGGCCCAGGCACCGGTGGTGCGCAAGGCCGAAGCCAAAGCCGATTGAGCCCCCACCCGCTGGACGATCGGCAGCTGCAGCGCTACGCGCGGCATCTGCTGCTCGACGGTTTCGAGGTCGGCGCGCAGCAGCGGCTGGCCGACGCCACGGTGCTGGTGATCGGGGCCGGCGGACTCGGCAGTCCGGCCCTGCTCTACCTGGCCGCCGCCGGGGTCGGCTGCCTGATGGTGGCCGATGCCGATCAGGTCGACCTGACCAATCTGCAACGCCAGGTGGTGCACCGCGAGGCCAGCCTGGGTCAGGCGAAGGTGGATTCGGCCGCCGCCACCCTGGGCGAGCTCAACCCCCATGTGCGCACCGTGGCGCTGCGCCAGCGCGCCGACGCCACCACCCTGCCCGGCTGGGTGGCCGGCTGCGACCTGGTGCTCGATTGCAGCGACAACTACGCCACGCGCCAGGCCGTGAACGCGGCCTGCGTGGCGGCCCGCAAGCCACTGGCCTGGGCCGCCGCGGTGGGCTGGGAGGCGCAGGCCGGGCTCTACGACCCGGGCGATGCGCTCAGCCCCTGCTACGCCTGCCTGTTTCCGCCCGCCGCGCCGGTCAGCGACACCCCTTGCGCCGTGATGGGCGTGTTCGCGCCCTTGGTCGGTCAGGCCGGCCTGCTGCAGGCCGGCGAGGCGCTGAAACAGTTGGCCGGCCTTGGCAGCGCGCTGGCGCAGCGGCTCTGGTTGTTCGACGGCCGCAGCCTCGAGGCCCAGCTGCTGCAGGTGCGCCCCGACCCGCATTGCCCGGTATGCGCCGCGCAGAGGGCGGCTTGACGGCGCGGCTGAGGAACGGCGCGGTGAAAGAATGGCGCCCCTTTCAGGAGGCGGATTTGTCAGCCAACCGGATTCTCAGACAACGCAATTTCGCCTCCGCACAGGAGGAACTGCGCCGTACCGCCCCAGCACGGGGCGCGCAGGAACAGACGCCCAGCTACCGGCTGGCCTTTGCCGACGAGGAATTCCTGCTGCGCGAGGAACTGCGCCCGGTGCGCATGCAGCTGGAGCTACTCAAGCCCGAGCTGCTGCAGCAGGAAGCGGGCATCGAGGCCACGCTGGTGATCTTCGGCAGCGCGCGCATCCCCGAGCCGGCCCAGGCGCGCGCCGCGCTGGAGACGGCGCAGCGCAGCGGTGACGCCGATGCCGAGCGCCGCGCGCGAAAGCAGCTCGAGTTCAGCGCCTACTACGAGGAGGCGCGCCGCCTGGCCGAGATCGTCACCCGTGAGACGCAGGCCTGCGGCACGCCCATCTACGTGGTGACCGGCGGCGGCCCCGGCATCATGGAGGCCGGCAACCGCGGCGCCTACGAGACGGGGGGCAAGAGCATCGGGCTGAACATCGTCCTGCCCCACGAGCAGCATCCCAACGCCTACATCACGCCGGAGCTGTGCTTTCGCTTCCACTACTTCGCGATGCGCAAGTTCCACTTCCTGATGCGCTCCGTGGCACTGGTCGCCTTTCCCGGCGGCTACGGCACGCTGGACGAACTGTTCGAGGCCCTGTGCCTGATCCAGACCGGCAAGTGCCGACCGCGCCCCATCCTGATGTTCGGGCGCGAGTTCTGGAGCCGGGTGATCGACTTCGACTATCTGGTGGACAGCGGCATGATCAGCCCGGGTGACGAGAAGCTGTTCCGCTTCGTCGACTCCGCCGAAGAGGCCTGGCAGGTGCTCGAACACGAATACGACCTGAAGAACAACGCCCAATGCAGCACACCATGAACTCCCCCGCCGTCAGCCTGATCGGCGCCCCCACCGACATCGGCGCCGGCGCCCGCGGCGCCTCCATGGGCCCCGAAGCCATGCGCGTGGCCGGCCTGGCCGAAGCCTTGCGTGCCCGCGGCGTCGACGTGCTCGACCGCGGCAACCTCGTCGGCCCGTCCAACCCCTGGCTGCCCCCGGTGGACGGCTATCGGCACCTGAACGAAGTCGTGGCCTGGAACCGCGCCGTGCACGAGGCCGTGCACGCCGAACTGCAGGGCGGACGCATGCCCATCCTGCTGGGCGGTGACCACTGCCTGGCGATCGGCTCCATCAGCGCCGTGGCCCGCCATTGCCGCGAGGCCGGCAAGAAGCTGCGCGTGCTCTGGCTCGACGCCCATGCCGACTTCAACACCAGCGAGCTGACACCCAGCGGCAACATCCACGGCATGCCGGTGGCCACGCTGTGCGGCTTCGGCCCGCGTGAGCTGGTCGAGATCGGCGGACAGGTGCCAGCCATCTCGCCCAAGGTGGTGCGGCAGATCGGCATCCGCAGCGTCGACCCCGGCGAGAAGCGCTTCGTGCACGAGCAGGACCTCGAGGTGTTCGACATGCGCTACATCGACGAGATGGGCATGCGCCACACCATGGAGCTGGCGCTGGCCACCCTGGACGCCCACACGCACCTGCACGTCAGCTTCGACGTCGACTTCCTCGACCCCGTGATGGCGCCCGGCGTGGGCACCACCGTGCCCGGAGGGCCGAGCTACCGCGAGGCGCACCTGTGCATGGAGATGATCGCCGACACGGGTCGCATGGCCTCGCTCGACCTGATGGAGCTGAATCCGGCGCTCGACGAAAAGAACCGCACCGCTCAGGTGGCCCTGGACCTCATCGAATCGCTTTTTGGCAAGAGCACATTGATGAGGAAATAGTGCTTGCCACCGCCTGCGGCGGAGGGCGAGAGCACCTTGATGCGCAAATAGTGCTTGCCGTCGCCTGCGGCGGAGGGCAAGAGCACATTGATGAGGAAATAGTGCTTGCCACCGCCTGCGGCGGAGGGCGAGAGCACCTTGATGCGCAAATAGTGCTTGCCGTCGCCTGCGGCGGAGGGCAAGAGCACATTGATGAGGAAATAGTGCTTGCCACCGCCTGCGGCGGAGGGCGAGAGCACCTTGATGCGCAAATAGTGCTTGCCGTCGCCTGCGGCGGAGGGCAAGAGCACATTGATGCGCAAAGCAGCGCGCGCCCCGAAGGGCGGGGCGCCGGCACAAGCGTCACCGCAATGCGCTGGCGACAATCGCCGACCGTCTTCCCGGCCCGCCCTTGAACCACCGCCTCCCGCTGCCCCGCGCACCCGGCTTCACCCGCTCGCACGACGAGGCAGGGGTGCTGCACCGCAGCCTGCTGCTGGCGGTCCTGCTGCATCTGTGGGCGGCGCTGATGCTGGGCAACACCCCCGGGCCGGACGGGCCGGGCCGCAGCGGCTGGGGTCAACTCACCGTCACCCTGCAGGGCGAACCGGGCAGCGGCAAGGACAGGACACCGGTCTGGCGCGATGAGGGACCGCTGGGCAGCGGCCGAACGCCCCGCTGGGGCGGCCGATTGCGCGAGCAGCCCGCCCCGGCCGACGCCGGACCCGGCGCACAGGAGATCGGCCGCTGGCGCGCCCAGCCGGTCCCGGCCGAGGCAGCCCGCACCGAGACCGACTCGGCCGGCACGCCGGGACAGGTACCCGTCGCCCCCGCAACGGCACCCGCCACACGCTCCCATGAAGCCCCACCAGCGGCCGTGCTGACCCTGCCTCGCGAAGCCGCAGCGCGCCCGCGCATGGCGCCCGCGCAGAACGTGCCGGCGGCGCTGCCGCCGCCCCCCACGCCGACCGCGCTCATCCCGGCCCCGGCGCAACTCGAACTGCCCCCGGCGCTGCGCAGGCTCGCGGCCGAAACGCCGTCGGCGCCTGGCGCCACCGTGCCGCGCGCCGCAGGCATCGAGCCCCTGCCTGCCAACGCGACCCCGACCCCCCTGGCCCCCACCGTGCCGGAGCAGATCGCCCTGCCGCCCAGCGTGCTGGCGCTGCCGAACCCCGCCGCACCCGCCACCCGCCCCTCCCGCACGCCGGCGCTGGAGGCCCTGCCCGCGCCCCGCAGTGCGGACCTGCGCGCCGCCGTGCCGTCGCAGATCGACCTCCCCCCGGCCTTGCGCAGGCTGACGCCCGACAGCAGCGTGGCGCCCCGCCCGAGCCCTGGCGCAGCGCCCGAGCGACTGGCCTTGCCGCCCGCGGCCCGTTCCGAACTGAGCCGCTTGGCGCCGGAGCAAATCGACCTGCCGCCGGCCCTGCGCACCCTGTCCCCCGAGGCCGGGCCGCGTTCGAGCGCAGGCCGCAGCGAGCGACTGGAGCGGGTCGCGCCCACCCCACGTGATGCGCCCGAAAACGCCCTGCGCGCCGCGCCGAGCGAGGCACCGGCCGCGACCGCCGCCTCATCTCCTCCAGCCCCGCCGGCCCCGTCAACTGGACCGGTCGAACCGATCCAGGCAGGCGAACGCGCCCCTGCACCGACCGCCATGCCGCGCGGCGACCCGCTGGCCGACCCCGCCACGCGCAACGCAGCAGGTGCGACGCAGGCCTCGCCCGGCGCGCCGGATGCCGGCGCCCGCGTCGGTCATGACGTGGCCACGCCGCCCTCGGCGGCGGCCAGCGCACCGCTGGCGCCGCTCAATCTCGCGCTGCCACGCTCCGCCGGGGCGCTGGCCGGTCCCCTGCGGCGCGGGCCCGGCCTGCTGGAGTTGCTGCCGGCCCCGCCCGAACGCAAAACCAGGTTGCAACAGGGGGTGGAGGCCGCCCGTCGCGAGGACTGCCTCAAAGCGCATGGCGACAAGGGCCTGCTGGCCGTGGTGCCGCTGGTGGTGGACACCGTGCGCGACAAGGGCTGCAAGTGGTGAGCAGCGCTCGGCGCCGCGGCGCCTGCCGGCCCGTCAGCCAGGCTGTCGCAGCGCTTCGAGCCGGATGGCGTCTTCCGGGCAGGCGTCGATGCAGCGGCGGCAGGCCCGACAGGCCTCGGGCTGCACCACATAGGCCTGCCGCCCGCCGTGGGCCCAGGCCTTGATGCGACCCCGCCAGCTGAGCGCGGCGCGATCCTCGTCGGCCAGCGCTCGGATCTCGAACACCGCGTAGGGGCAGACCGCCACGCAGCCGCCCTTGGCCTCGCAGCGGTTGCGGTCGATGACCGGCACCACGCGGCCGGCCTCGGCCTTGCAGTCGGACCGGTTTTTTTTGTCCTCGTCAGCCATGTTCAGGTTCCAGCCACCCAGCGCTGCAGCGCCAGCGTCAAGGGAAAGGCCAGCAAGGCCAGCACCGCCGGCAGCAACTGGCCGACACCGGCCAGCAACAGGGCATCGAGCAGGCAGATGGCGGCAATCAGCGTCACCACCGCGCGCGGCACGTCGCCGCTCAGGCGGCGGCGCAGGCGCTGCAGCGCAAAGGCCTGCACGGCGGCGTAGGCCAGCAGCGGTGCCCAGGCCAGGGGCTGGTCCAGCGCCAGCGCCACACCGAGCAGGAGCGGCAGGGCCAGGAAGGCCAGCGGCCACAAGGCGCCCAGCCGGTTCAGGTGCTCCTGCTTGGCGATGTAGGTCAGTCCGATCAGGTGGCCCAGCAGCGCCACGGCCGCCCACAGCACCGTCGGTTGCGGCGCCGCCATCACCGCCCAGGCGCTGCAGGCCAGCACGCCGACGCGGCACAGGCCCATCAACAGCGGGCTGAGGGGATTGCCCTTGTGGAAACGGTCGTAGGCGACGATGGCCGCCGCCAGCCCGAGCGCGGCGAGCAGCACGGTCCAGCGGCCGGCGCCGGCCCAGGCCACGCCGGCAAAGCCCAGCGCCAGCAGGCCGTAGCCAAAGACGAACACCTCGCGCTCGGTGGTCTCGGCGGCCGGGATCGGGCGGTCGCGGCGGTGCTGGGCGTCGAACGCCGCGTCGTAGGCGTCATTGAGGAACATCCCGCCCACATAGAAGGCCGACAGCGCCAGCATCAGCAGCGGCAGCCGCGGGTCGGCGAGCTCGCCACCCGCCAGCAGCGCGCCCACCAGCACATTGGTCCAGACGGTCGGCAGGTTCGAGATGCGCCCCAGGCGCAAGGCGGTGCGAAGTTTCATCAGGCCTGCAGTGTCGCCCGCACCCAGGCCAGTTCGCGGGCGATGGCCTCGTCCACACCACCCTGGCGCCAGGGCTCGGGCAGCACGTCCCAGGTGTAGGTCTCCACCTCGAGGTGCTCGGTGAAGGGCCGCTCGCGCTGCAGGGCCAGCAACTCGCTCAGCAAGGGCTGGGTGGAGTGGCAGCCGCCCAGCTGCTCGAGGAACACGGGCACATGAAAGTGCACCCGCCACTCGTCCTGGGCGCACAGCGGCGAGGCCAGGGCTTGCGGCAGGTCGGGGTAGCGCGTCAAGGCGCCATCAGGGGCGCGCGCCACCACCTGGTGCAGGTAGACCGGATCGTCAAAACCTGCCAGCCAGTCGCGCGCTGCGGCGCTGGCCCGGGGCAGGCGCAGCCCGGCGCTGATCTGCAGCTTGGCGATGCCGATACCCGCCGCCTGCAGCCGCTGCAGCGCCTCCGCCACGTCCTCGAACTCGACCGCCGCATGGCAGGCGTCCAGGCACAGCCCGAGGTGTTCGCGCAGCGCCGCGTGCGCGGCGTCTGCCGTCAGCCCGCTGAGCTGCGCCAGCCGGCCTGCGGCGGCATCGCTGTGCAGGTGCTGGTTGAAAAGCGCCAGCACCTCGTCGAGCGTCTGCAGCACGCAATCGGGCTCAGGCTCCAGCGCCAGGGTCACGGTGACGCCGCTGCGACCCCGCAGCGCCACCAGGCCCGCAACGCAAGCGATCAATTGCTCCACCATCGCCGGCAGCGCCTCACCCAGGCGCGCGCCATAGCCCAGCGGCACGCTGGACAGACTGGCGCGCCCCTCCGGCGGTGCCAACTGCGCCAACAGGTCGGCCAGCTGCAGCGTGTAGCGCAAGCGCTCGGGGTCGCGCCAGTCGGGCTCGTAGACGGCGCTCTTCACCGGGCGGCCGTGGAAGGAGCCGTGCGGGAAGCCATTGACGGTGAAGACGTAGGCGTTCTCGGCCGCCAGCCAGGCGCGCAATTCGGCCATCGCAGCGGGATCGGCCAGTTCCTGCGCCGCACGCGCCGACAGGCGCAGGCCGATACCGAAAGCCTCGCCCGGCGCCACCCGCTGGCGCACGGTCGGGATGTGCAGCGCGAGTTGCTCACGCACCTCGCGCCAGCTTTCGCCGGGGTGGATGTTGCTGCAGTAGCCGAGGTGGGCCGAGCCGATCCTCACTCGGCCTGTTCCTTGCGGCGCAGCCAGGTCAGCGCGCGCAGGATCTCGCGGCTGTCCATCTGGTGCACCTCGACGCCGACGCCGAGCGACTGCAGCAGGGTGATGGTGAGGTCACCGCCCAGGTGTTCGCGGAACTCCTGCAGACCGCGCAGCAGCAACCATTCGCCGTCGGCGTCACGGCGCTCGAGCGCCGGGTGCCAGAGATGGAAGCCGAGCGACTTCAGCAGGCTGTAAACCCGCTCCTCGCCGCCCGGCGCCAGCAAGCCGACCTGCACCGAATAGCGGGTGTCCAGGGCCAGGCCGATGGCCACCGCCTCGCCGTGGCGCAACTCATGGCTGGTCAGCGACTCCAGCTTGTGCGCGCTCCAATGCCCGTAGTCGAGCGGCCGCGCGCTGCCGGTCTCGAAGGGGTCGCCGCCCTGCCCGATCTGCTTCATGTGCAGCTCGGCACAGCGGCGGATCATGTGGCGCATGGCCGCCGACTCGAAATTGCGCAAATCCTCGGCATTGGCTTCCAGCCAGTCGAAGAAGACGGCATCGCGGATCAGCGCCACCTTGACCGCCTCGGCCATGCCGGCGAGCTTGTCGCGGGGCTGCAGGGTGCGCAGGAAATCGGCATCGTTCAACACCGCGAAGGGCGGCGCGAAGCAGCCCAGCAGGTTCTTCATGCCGAAAGCGTTCACGCCGTTCTTCACGCCCACGCCCGAGTCGTTCTGCGCCAGCACCGTGGTGGGCACGCGGATGTGGCGCACGCCGCGGTGCGTGGTGGCGGCCACATAGCCGATCAGGTCCAGGAAGGCGCCGCCGCCGATGCCCACGACGAACGCGTGCCGATCGACGCCCCAGTCCACCAGGCGTTTTTGCAGCGCGGTGACGAGGGTCGGGTCGTTCTTGACCGCCTCGCCCCCGGGCACCGGGTGCGGCGCCGCCACCAGCTCCAGCGCGTCGGCGTGCAGCTGCGCATAGCCGGCAATGGTGTGGCCGAGCGCCGGGAAGGAGGCCGCCACATCGGCGTCGATGAAGACCACGAAGCGGTGCCGCCGCTGCGGCTCACGCCGCAGCAGGGTGTCGCGGAACACCGGGTTCTCGGCCGCGAACAGGTGCTCGGTGAAATAGACCGGGAACTCGTAGGGAACGGCGAAGCGCTGCACGTACAGCGCTTGCAGTGGATCGCGCGGCTGCAGGGGTTTGATGAGGGCGCTCATGGCATGGACCTCACGGGGCGGAAGCGCTGGCGTCCTGGTCCACGCGCGGCGTCTGTCCGCGCAGCACCGAGTTGCCTTCGAAGAGCTCGCGCTGGTCGATGCCCTCGGACTGTGTCCAGTCGCTCTCGTTGAACTGCCCACCCTGCCCGTAGACCGCCAGCGCGTTGGCATAGCAGGTGGCGTGCACATGCTCGGGGGCAATGCCACGCTCCAGCATCAGGCGCGCGGTCTTGGGCACCGCCAGCGGATCCGAGACCCCCCAGTCGGCGCTGCTGTTGACGAAGATGCGCTCGCTGCCGTACTGGCGCACGATGTCGACCATGCGCTCGTGGCCCATCTTGGTCTGCGGGTAGAGCGTGAAGCCGGCCCAGAAACCGCGGTCGAGCACCGCGCGCACGGTTTCCTCGTTGTTGTGGTCGATGACCACCATGGAGGGCGACAGGCCCATCTCGATCGCCACCTCCATGCTGCGGATCGTGCCCTGCTTCTTGTCGCGGTGCGGCGTGTGGACCATGACCACCATGCCGTACTCCTTGGCCAGCAGCAACTGGGCGCGGTAATAGCGGTCTTCCAGCTCGGTCTGGTCGTCGTAGCCGATCTCGCCGACCGCCACCACGCCTTCCTTGGCCAGGTAGCGCGGCAGGATCTCCATCACGGCCTCGGCCAGCGCCTCGTTGTTGGCTTCCTTGCTGTTCAGCCCCATGGTGCAGTAGTGGCGAATGCCGAACTGCGCGGCGCGGAAGCGCTCCCAGCCGATCAGGCTGGCGTAGTAGTCGATGAAGCTGCCGACATGGGTGCGCGGCTGACCGAGCCAGAAGGCCGGCTCGATGACGGCCACGAGGCCGGCTTCGCGCATGCGTTCGTAATCGTCGGTGGTGCGTGACGACATGTGGATGTGGGGATCGATGAAGCGCATGGTCTTCTCTCCTAAACGTCTTGAAGCAGGGCGGCAGCGGCCGGATCGGGGCAGCGCGCCAGGGCCGCGCGCGCGGCCTCGCGTTCGCCCTGCGTGCCCTCGCGCAGCACGCGGCGCAGGTCCTCGAGCATCGGCCCGCTGGCAAACGGACCGACGCAGCGCCACAGCTCGGGGCTGATGGCGCGCTGGGCGGCCCAGCGCTCGCGTGCGTAGTCGGTGAGCATGCGCGCCAGGCGTGGATTGGCGCGCTCGTCCAGGCCGACGATGGGCGCCAGCAGGCTGCCCACGAACAGGGCCTTGAGCACCATCTGGTTCCACGAGCCCTCGTCGAGGTGCTCGCTGGCGTAGGGGTTGGCATGCGCCACGGCCTCGAAGACCGCACGCATATTGGAGCGCACGCCCTCGGCCGCCCGCGCGCGGTGGCTGGCGGCGTCCGGGTACAGCGGCAGGCCGCGGTAAAAGGCCACCAGCTCGTCGAGGTCGGCCGTGGCGCACAGCAAGTCGAGACGCCGGTTGAAACCCTCGGCGCCGCTGGCCAGCAGCAGCAGCACGCGCGCCGCCTGGTCCACGCTCCAGGCTTGCGGGTTCCAGCCCGGACGCGCCTGCTCGGCCGCCGCCAGGTCGGCGGCGTCGAGCGCCAGCGCCGACTTGCCCAGGCGCCGCGACACCAGGCCGATGTGCTTGAGCAGTGCACGCTCGTCGGCGGCGCAAGCCAGTGCCTGATCCAGCCAGCTGCTGGCAGCTGCATCCAGCTGGCGCCGAAGCCAGCTCTGCAGCAAATCGCTTGGGTTCATTTCAGCCATGGGCAAACACGTGGGCCAGCAACAGTTCCTTGACCGCCATGACCGGCAGCGGGCCGTCGGGCAGCAGGTCGGAGCGCGAGCTGATCAGCAGCGGACCGTCCTCGGGCCGATCGGTGGGCCGACCGTGCGATCCCTTGACCGCCCCGGCGTCGAGCCCGATCAGGTCCATGGTGGTGCGAAAACCCATCAGCTTGCGCGCCAGCTTGCCGGCCGCACGCAGCTTGGGAACGCTCAAGGCCGGGTCGAACATCAGCTCGCAGGGGTCGTAGCCCGGCTTGCGGTGGATGTCGACGCAGCGCGCAAAGTCCGGGGCCTGCGCATCGTCCAGGAAGGGGTAGTAGGTGAACCAGCTGCGTGAGTCGCTCACCACCACCAACTCGCCGCTGCGCCCGTGGTCCAGACCGGCCGCCCGCCGGCTCTCGCCCGCCAGCACCTGCTCCACGCCGGGCAGCGCCCGCAGGCAGGCCGCCACCTCGGGCAGCAGTTCGGACCGCTGCACATACACATGCGCGAGCTGGTGATCGGCCACCGCAAAGGCGGCCGAGGCACCGGCATCGAGCGTTTCGCCGCCCAGTTCGCGCCGCACCTGCAACCAACCGGCCTGCCGCAGCGCGCGGTTGATGTGGACCGGTCGGTCCACCGCCGTGATGCCGTATTCCGACAGCACCACCACCGCCCCGCCCTTCTTCTGCTGCGCCTCGATCAGCGCTGCGCACACCGCATCCACCGCAGCCACCTGGGCGGGGATGCGCGGGTCGTCGGGCCCGTAGCGCTGCAGGTCGTAGTCGAGGTGCGGCAGATAGACCAGATTCAGCGTCGGGTTGCGCGTCTGCATCAGGTGCAGCGCACAGTCGCCGATCCATTGGCTGGAGCGGATGCCCGCCCCCGGCCCCCAGAACTGGAACAAGGGGAAGGGTCCCAGGCGGTCCTGCAACTCGTCGCGCAAGGAGGCGGGGTTCGTATGGATGTCGGGCAGCTTGCGGCCGTCGGCCAGGTACTGCGGCCGCGGTGTGACCGACCAGTCGACGGCCGCGTACATCGCGTACCACCAGAACAGATGCGCGCAGGTGAAAGCCGGATCGATGCGGCGTGCCGCGTCCCAGACCTTCTCCCCGGCCACCAGCGCATTGGACTGGCGCCACAGCCACACCTCGGCCAGATCGCGGAAATACCAGCCGTTGGCCACCGCCCCGTGCCCGGACGGCGGCAGTCCGGTCAGCATGCTGCTTTGCACCGTGGTGGTGACGGCCGGCAGCACGGTGCTCAGGGCCCGCACCGCGCCCTGCTGCGCCAGGCGCGACAGCGCCGGCGCATGCGGCAGCAGCGCCGGTGTCATGCCGACGACGTTCAGAACCAGCGTGGGAGTCATGCGCACGCGCTGCGGCATGCATGACGGTTCTCCCGGCTCGTTCGACGTGCCGATCGGGCACGGACGACGGTTTGCCTCACTGCAGCTTCCTTGACGCCCTGCGATGGGGCCTTCTCGAATCAGTGTAGTGAGGGGGTGCGCGGCGGGTACCGCCCAAGCCTG
>JAYRUQ010000025.1:0-44980 GCA_041919015.1 Inhella sp. | reverse complement strand
GCTGCGCGCTGGGCCAGGGCAGCTGTGAGCTGCCGGACGGCGCCACCGACGAGGATCCACGCTTTCGCCATGCCGACTGGGCGCGGTTCCCGTTCAACGTGCTGCGCCAGGGCTTTCGTGCCCAGGAGCAGTTCTGGCGCGAGGCCGCCAGCGTGCCCGGCATGAGCGAGCACCATGCGCAGATGACGCAGTTCTTCGCCCGCCAATGGCTCGGGCTGCTCACGCCCGCCAACGGCCTGGCGACCAACCCGGTGGTGCTGAAGGACGCCATCGAGTCGGGCGGCACGCACCTGCTGCAGGGTCTTCGCCAGGCCGCTCAGGACCTGGCCGGCCAGCCCACCCCGACGCAGGATTTCCAGCTCGGCCGCGACGTCGCCGCCACGCCGGGCCGCGTGCTGATGCGCAACCGGCTCGTGGAGCTGCTCTGCTACGAGCCGCAGACCGCCCAGGTGCACCCCGAGCCGGTCTTCATCATCCCGTCGTGGATCATGAAGTACTACATCCTCGACCTCTCGCCGCACAACTCGCTGGTGCGTTGGCTGGTGGGTCAGGGCCACCGCGTCTACATGCTGTCGTGGCGCAACCCGGGCGCCGAGGACGCCGATCTCAGCCTCGACGACTACCTGCAGAGCGGCGTGCTCGACGCCCTGCGCGCCATCGCGCGGCACGACAAGGCGCGCCTGCACCTGATGGGCTACTGCCTGGGCGGCACGCTGGCCGCCATCGCCGCGGCCGCGTTGGCCGGTGGCCAGCTGCCCAACGCGGGCCTGCCGGCGCTGGCCTCGCTGAGCCTGCTGGCGGCGCAGACCGATTTCTCCGAGCCGGGTGAACTCGGCCTCTTCATCGACGAGAGCCAGCTCGGCTTCCTCGACGCCATCACCCGCGAGCAGGGCTATCTGAGCGGCGAGCAGATGGCCGGCTCCTTCCAGTTCCTGCACTCACGCGACCTGGTGTGGACACGCCGGATGCGCGAGTACCTGATGGGTGAGCGCGAACAGCGCAGCGACCTGATGGCCTGGAACGCCGACACCACGCGGCTGCCGGCACGCATGCACCACGAGTACCTGACCGCGCTCTACCTGCGCAACGCGCTGGCCATCGGCCGCTTCCGCGTGCAGGGCCGGCCCATCTCGCTGTCCCATCTGCAGCTGCCGCTGTTCCTGGTCGGCACCGAGCGCGACCATGTCTCACCCTGGCGTTCGGTCTACCAGCTGCACCGCCTGTGCGAGGCCGACACCACCTTCGTGCTGGCCGCCGGCGGGCACAACGCCGGCATCGTCAGCGAGCCCGGGCACGCACACCGCCACTACCGCATCGCCCGGCGCGCACCGCACGCCGCCTGGCTGCCCCCCGAGAACTGGTCGGCACAGGCCGAGTTGCGCGAAGGCAGCTGGTGGCCCGCCTGGCAGGCCTGGCTGGCCGGGCATTCCTCGCCGCCACGACGCGCCAAGCCCCTGCCCGCCAGCGAGCTGGGTGCCGCGCCCGGGCAGTACGTGATGCAGCGCTAGTGTGGGCGGCAGAAGGCGTCGAAGCGAAACGTGCGAAAACCGAGTAGGCCTGGTGGCACCGACAAGCCCGGGGTGGGCCCCTGGGCGCAGGAGGTGATGCCGGGTGGTGCCGGTTTCTCGCGCGTTGCAGCCGACGAATGTTCTGCCGCCCACGCTCCTAGGGAGGGTCTGCATAACCCCCTGCGCCCGCGCCACGACTTTTCGGGCTGACTGGCCAAGGCGTGAGCCGCAGCCCAGGCTGGCGGCCTGGGCAAGGTTCGCAACGCCGGCCATCACCCGAAAAGTCGTTGGCCCGCATGGGTTTGCGAGATAAGCGGCCTGCTCGGTCGTTGACTCTGCTGCAGCTGTCGGACGGCGAGTCCGACCTTCGCGCGCCGCCTACGAGCCGGCCGCTTCTCTCGCAAACGCGGGCCGCACGGGGTTATGCAGACCCTCCCTAGCCCGGTGCCCGCAGCGGCAGATCGGCGCGGAAACAGGTGCCCTTCCCGGGCAGGCTTTCCAGCGACAGCGCACCGCCCCATCGTTGCGCCACCAGGTTGTAGGCGATCGACAGCCCCAGGCCGCTGCCACCCTGGCCCCGTCGTGTCGTGAAGAAAGGCTCGAAGACCCGCGGCTGCAGGGCCGGCTCGATGCCCACGCCGTTGTCGCTGACCTCGATTCGCACGCGGTCGGCCGCCAACTCGCTGACCCGCACGCCGATGAAGGCATCCGCCCGCGCCTGCGCAAACGCATGGCGCACGGCATTCGTGACCAGATTGGTCAGCACCTGGATCAGGGCGCCCGCGTAGCCGTCCATCCACAGCGCCTCGGGGCAGTGCAAGGCCACCGGATCGCACACCGAGCGGGTGACGGGATGCAGGCTCAACAAGGTCCGCTCCAGCAGCGGCCGAAGCTGAAAGTGCTGACGCACATCCGAGCTCTGATCGACCGCGGTCTGCTTGAAGCTCGACACCAGGGTCGCCGCCCGGCTCAGATTCCATTCGAGCAATTGCAAGGCCCGTTCCTGTTCCTGCATGGCCTCCAGAAAGGCGCCCTCGTCGAGGGTCCCGGCCTGGAAGCGCTGCATCAGGGCGGTGCGGCTCTCGCCCAGCAGACTGACCGCCGTCACCGCCACTCCCAGCGGCGTGTTGATCTCGTGCGCCACACCGGCCACCAGGCCCCCCAGTGCCGCCATCTTCTCGGCCGACAGCAATTGGGACTGCATGCTGTTGAGCTCCGCCGTGCGACGCGCCACGCGATCCTCCAGATCGCGGTTCAACGCGCTGAGCTCGTCCTGGAGTTCGCGTTGTGCCCGGGCATTGATGGCCCGGCCAACCAGATCGCCCAGACCGCCGGCGAAACTGACCTCGTCGGCGCTCCAGGTTCGCGGCCCGCCGCAATGCTCGCAACAGATGACTCCGATCATCTGGCCATGGTGGCGGATCGGCACGTCCAGCAGGGCACCGATGCCCAGAGGCCCCAGGTAGCCGGCGCTGAACTCGCTGGTGCTGGGGTCGGCATGGGCATCGTGCGCCGTGATGGCGCGCTCACGAGCCAGCGCCGCGAAATAGGCCGGGAAATCGCTTTGCGCCAGCACCATGTCGCCCGACTCGCTGCCGTTGGTTTGGTCGATCAGCAGGCGGCAGCGGATGGCCATGCGGTCGGCGTCCAGGTACCAGACGCCGGCACGCTGCACGCCCAGGCCCTCGCAGGCGCTGGCCAGCACCTGCCGGATCGCCGCCTCCTCCTCTCCGCCGTCGATCAGCGGGCTCATCGAGACCCGCCGCATGATGTCCTGCAACTCAGCCCGCATGGGCCGGGTCGGGCAAGGTGGCGCGGATGGCGTAGAACTCGGGTTCATGGGCCAGGAACAAGGCCACCAGCCGCGGGTCGAACTGCTTGCCCGCCTGCTCGCCGAGGTGCTTGCGGATTGCCTCGGGCGACCACGCCGGCTTGTAGCTGCGCTCGGAGGCCAGCGCATCGAACACATCGGCCAGCGCGATGAGCCGTCCGGCCATCGGAATGGCCTCTCCCGCCAGTCCCTTGGGGTATCCGCTGCCGTCCCACTTCTCGTGGTGGCTGCCGGCAATCTCGGCCGCCTTGCGCAGCACCATGCGGCGTGACTGGCCCAACAGGCGCTCGCCGGCCGCGGCGTGGTCCTGCATCACCCGCCATTCACCCTCGTCGAGCTTGCCGGGCTTGTGCAGGATGTGGTCGGGCGTGGACACCTTGCCCACATCGTGCAGGGGCGCGGCGTGGCGGATGAGCTGGCACTCGCGGTCGCTCAAGCCATAGAGCCGGCCGAGGCACTCGGCGTACAGCGCGACGCGTCGCACATGCTGGCCGGTCTCCTTGCTGCGTTGTTCCACCGCCTCGCCCAGCATGTAGGCCATCTCGTGCTGCGACTCCACCGTGTCCTCGATGACGAGCAGGTTCTGGTAGGTCAGCGCAACGTTGGCGCAGAACAGGCGCAGCAGGCTGCGCTCCACCTCGCTGAGCGGGCGGTGCAGGCGGAAGTACAGGACGCTCTCGTAGCCGGCCTCCGAGCGCTGGTAGAAGAGGTAGCCCCCGGGCACATCCAGCGAGCGCTTGGCCTGCAGCCCCTGCGCCACCACCGCCTGCACATCGGGCGGCAGATCCGCCAGGGTCTGGGCCTGGGTGAGGCCACTCAGGTCGCCGGCCGCGGCCAGGGTGTGCTGCAGTTCGCATTCGCCATCGCCCGTGGGTTGCGTGATGCAGTACAGGGCGCTGGAGCCGCCGTCGATCAGGCTCACCAACTGCTGCAGCACCGCATTGGCAAAACCGTGCATGGAGCCGGAGCGCAGCACCTGGGTGGTGTTGTCGAGCACATTCATCAGGCCCAGGCGCTGGGCCTCGATGGTGCGCAGGTCGCGATAGCCGCGCAGCGCGGCAAAGACCGCCGTGCGCAAGCGGCCCGCCGTGAGTTCGGTCTTGGCCTTGTAGTCGTTGATCTCGTACTTCTCGATCACCACCTGCTCGGGCGCCTGACCCGGCTGGCCGGTGCGCAGGATGATGCGCAGGGCGCTCAGACCCAGCGTGTCGCGGATGTGCTGAACCAGCTCCAGCCCGGCCTGGTCGGTTTCCATCACCACATCGATCAGGGCCAGCGCAAAGTCGCGATCGCCAGCCAGGATCTCGCGGGCCTGCTGGGCGCTGGTCGCCGCGGTCAGCTGCATGCCGCGGCCTTCGAACGACAGCCGGCCGATGGCCAGCTCCGAGACCTCCTGGACCGACGGATCGTCATCCACCACCAGGATGCGCCAGGGCGGCAGCGCGGGAACCGCAGCCGCAGCTTCGTGCCCATCCAGTTCCAGCCAGTCCGAACGTCTGAACAGTGGATTCGTCGCCATCGCTCCGCCCTCTCCGTGAGCGATTGTGAACACAAGTCGAACGACTTCGCGTTCCGACGGCCATCCGCGCTGAGCTTGGAGTCAAACGATCCGGCGCTACAAGCGCTGCGCGATCGCGCGCGTCAAGTCGATGAGAGGCTTCTCGCGGGCGGCCGCCCCGGCGGTGAGCAGGTTGAGTTCGATGCGATGCAGCTTGCGCACCGCCTTGACCTTCACCTCGTCGGCACCCGACAGCACCCAGCCCTCGTCACCGATGTCGACGCGGCGGTAGCTGTCGCGCACGGCGGAGCCGATGGCCAGCTCCTTGAACAGTTCGGCGCCCTGCGCGACATGCACGATCACCGTCAGCAGGTCGCCGGAGCGGTTGACGAAACTGCACTGGTAGCTGTCGATGCCCTGGATCAGCGAGCCGCCCGCCTGCTGGGTCGAGCCGGCGTCGGCCTCGGGCAGCACGGCCTGCACCAAGGGCTGCGGCGCCAGCTCGCAGGGGCGCAGGCCGCCGCCGGCGCCGGTCGTCGCTTCAGGCTTTGCGCTGGGGGAGACGCTGGCGTCCGGTGCGGCACCTTGCGGCTGGCAGGCTGCAAGAAGGGCCGCCAGCATGGCCGCCGGCAGCAGGGTCCGCGGGAAAGCGGGGGGCGGCAGGCGGTGCATGGCGATGGCTCCTGTTCAATCGATGGGGGCGGCAGACCGCAGCGGTGGCGCTTGGGCGTGCGGCGCTATGGCAGCGGCCTGCGGCGCCGGGCGGCGCCCAGCAAGCCGCCCAGCCCGAGCAACAGCAGCAGCCCACTCGAGGGCTCGGGCACGGGCGGCGCCGTCACGGGCGGCTCGCCGACTGGAATCGGGTCCAGCGCCCAGCGCTCGCCCTCGGGCAGCAGGGTCCGCAGCAGTCGCAGCGCTGAATCGGCGCCGGGCTGCTCGCCCTCGGCGCCGGCCTCGGTGGCCTGCAGCAGGTCGACCAGTTCGAAGTCGTCGGCGAACTCCATCACCGGGTTGCCGAGATCGTCGTAGCGGACTCGGTAGTGGACCGGGAGGGGCGCGAAGTCGGGGTCGAACTGGCAGGCGCGGGTGTTGCTCTCGTCGCAGCCCGGCAGGCCGTAGTTGAAGACCCGGTGGATGGCGGCGTCCAACACCGGCTCGCCGGCCAGATCGGCCAAGCCTTCCGCCTGTGGCGCGGGCGCCATCACCAGCACATAGCCGTCGAAGGCGCCTGGCTGCCACTCCAACTCGCCCTCGAAGAAGCTCAGGCCGAAGGGCTGGGCCATCGACACCAACTCGAAACTGGCGCTCTGTTGGGCCGAGGCCAGCGTGCCCAGCGGCAGGAGCTCGAAGGCTTCCTCGTACAGGGCCTCGTGGATGCCGCGCCCGTTCAGTCGCAGCAGGCCCAGGCTGGCGGCCAGGCTGGCTTCGAGGTGGGCCTGGGCCTGCGTCTGCACGCCCAGGTGCAACTCGGGCAGGATGCCCAGCGACCAGGCCTGGGGCGCGCGCAGCACGGCAAAGCTGCCGGGTTGCAGGTCGATACCCCCCGCCAGCGGCAGCCAGGTGCCCTGGTTGAAGTCGTAGACCTCCATGCTGGCCGTGAACTGGTAGTGCGTATAGAAGTTCTGCACGTCCTGCCGCACCTGGTGCTCAAGGTTGAGCGCGATCCCCACGCCGGCGTGGATGGTCTCGTAGTTGATGCCCAGCACGCTGCCCGAGATGGCCTCCTTGGGCACGCCATAGGCCTGTGCCAGGGCCGAGGCCACATTGCCGTAGATGCCGCCCAGCTTCTGATCGGTGTTGAAGTTCGCGTGGTCGCCGATCGCCCCGCCGGCCATATTGGCCTTCTCGAACACGAAGGAGAACAGGCCGTCGTCGCTCGGTACCTTCTGTCCGCTCGGTGGGAAGGCGTAGCTCTTGCCCATGAAGCTCAGGTCCGAGGCGGCCGTGTCGTACTTGAGAACCTCCCAGGACCTGTCGAGGGTGGGCAGGCCGACCGACGCGCCGACGCAGCCGCCGATGCACAGCTCGGCGCTGATCGACGCGCCGGCTTGCAAGGAAGCCCCGGCGCCGAGTTGCACGCGGCCCTTGCCGAAGTTCGTGATGAGATCGCCACGGGTCGGTTCGCTGAACAGAATGAAGGGGGCGCCAAGGTCGAGCTCGGTCCCGGGCCAGAGCACGGCGCGGCTGGTCAGCGCCGCCATGGCACCGGTCTTCAGCGTGTTGCCCAGTCCGTAGCCGGCCCAGACATTGGCCAGCAAGCCACCGGACACCGACACCTCGGCGCCCCAGCAGCCGAAACCGCAGCCGATGTCGCCCCAGCTGTCCGAGTCGAAACCCGGTCCGATCGACTTCGAGAAGCCGTTGCCGACCGAGAAGTAATTCAGGTTCTTGCCCAGCAGCCAGGCGTTCGACTTCGACACCTCGTTGAAGGCGGCGGACGGCAGGGCCAGCAGGCAGCCCAGCAGCAGCACGAGGGCGGCGAGCAGGCGACGATGGATGCGCGGTGTTTGACGGGCAGACATGGCGGACCTCCGCAGCCTGCCGCGTCGGTGCCCAGACACTGACGCCTGACGGGCAGGCCGGCCGTGCAGTCTGCGCCGCGCCCCGCAGCGCCGAATTGATCGCGCGCATTGACGCACCCGCGCGCCGGGTGTTTGACGCGCGTCAACAGCCCCCTGCCCCGGCGGCGCATGCTGGCGCGCATGTGCGACCCGAACGCCGCGCCCCGAACGCCCGCACCGGCACTGGACCCGCAGCACCCCTGCGCGCCCTGCCCGATGCGCAGCGCCTCGATCTGCGCGGCGCTGGGGGCCGACCGGCTGGCGCAGCTGAAATCCGGCGGCCGCGAGCTGAACCTGCCGGCCGGCCACAGCCTGTACCGCCAGGACGATGCGGTCGATGCGCTCTACCTGCTGCGCTCGGGGCTGATCCGCCTCACCACCCGCGATGCCGAGGGGCGCGAGCAGGTGCTGGCCTTCCGACAGCCCGGCGCGCTGATCGGCTTGACCGCGCGAGCGCGCCATGCCCAGGGCGCCGAAACCGTGCAGCCGAGTCGGCTGTGCCGCTGGCCCGGCAACGCCACGGCGCTGGCCGCACGCCACCCCGAGCTCGCCCCGCCGCTGCTGGGCCTGAGCCTGCAGGCGCTCGACGGCGCCTGCGACCAGGCCCTGCGCCTGGGCCGGCACGCCGCCACGGCCCGGCTGGCCGGCTTTCTGCTCGAGCTGCTGTCAGAGCGCCCCGGGCAGAACGAGCTGCAGCTCGCCATGAAGCGCGCCGACATCGCCGCGCACCTCGGACTCAACAAGGAGTCGGTGAGCCGCAGCTTCACCCAGCTGCGCCGCGCCGGCGCCATCGCGCTGCCGCGACCCGACCGCGTGCACCTGCTGCGGCCCGACCGGCTGCGCGAACTGGCCCACTCGGCGCACCCGCACCCGGTGTTGCAGCCAGCGCGGTCGCCCTGAGCCGCCGCTCAGCGGCGCGCCAGCACCCGTGCCAGCGCCTGCCCGGTGTGCGTGCCGGCCTGCACCAGGTCCTCGGGCGTGCCCTCGGCCACCAGGCGGCCGCCGCCGCTGCCGCCCTCGGGGCCGAGGTCGATGACCCAATCGGCCTCGGCGATCAGGTCGAGATCGTGCTCGATGACCCAGACCGAATGCCCGGCATCCACCAGCCGGTGCAGCACGGCGATCAGGCGCGCCACATCGGCCATGTGCAGGCCCACGGTGGGTTCGTCGAGCACGTAGAGCGTGCGCGGCTGGCGCTGCTTGCGCACGTCGTCCCGCACCTTGACCAGCTCGCTGACCAGCTTGAGCCGTTGCGCCTCGCCGCCGCTCAGCGTGGGCGAGGGCTGACCGAGCTGCAGATAGCCCAGGCCGACGTCCTGCAGCAGCTTGAGCGGGTGGGCGATGGCCGGCATGGCGGCGAAGAATTCGACCGCCTCGTCGACCGGCATGGCCAGCACCTCGCCGATGGAGCGCCCGCGCCAGCGTGCCGCCAGGGTCTCGGGGTTGAAGCGCAGGCCGCCGCAGGCGTCGCAGCCGATCTTCACGTCGGGCAGGAAGCTCATCTCCACCGTGCGCATGCCCTGCCCCTCGCAGACCGGGCAGCGGCCGGGGCCGGTGTTGAAGCTGAAGCGGCCGGCCTGGAAACCGCGTGCCTTGGCCTCCAGGGTCTCGGCGAACAGCTTGCGGATGGCGTCCCAGAAGCCGATGTAGGTGGCCGGACAGCTGCGCGGCGTCTTGCCGATCGGCGTCTGGTCGACTTCGAGCACGCGCTCGATGGCATCGAACCCGGTGATGGCCTCGCAGCCGGTCCAGCGTCGGGGGGCTTTTCGGGTCGGCACGGCCACCGCCAGGTTGTCGAGCAGCACCTCGCGCGCCAGCGTGCTCTTGCCCGAGCCCGACACGCCGGTGACGGCCACCAGGCGCGCCAGCGGCAGGCGCGCGGCCAGCCGCTGCAGGTTGTGCAGGTGGGCGCCCTCGACCGCGATCCAATCCACGCCCTCGGCCCCGGCCACCGCGCGCCGCGGGCGCGAGGGGTGGTGCATGGGCCGCGCCAGGCAGGCCCCGGTGGCGGAGTGCGCGGCGGCCATCAGGTCGGCCACCGCGCCTTCAGCCACCACCTCGCCGCCGCGCCGTCCGGCGCCGGGGCCGATGTCGATCAGGTGCTCGGCGCGGCGGATGGTGTCCTCGTCGTGCTCGACCACCACCAGGGTGTTGCCGCGTGCGCTCAGCAGCTGCAGCGCGTCGAGCAGGATGCGGTTGTCGCGCGCGTGCAGGCCGATGGTCGGCTCGTCCAGCACGTAGCAGACGCCCTGCAGGTGCGAGCCGAGCTGCGCGGCCAGGCGGATGCGCTGCGCCTCGCCGCCCGACAAGGTGGGCGCGGCGCGCTCCAGCGTCAGGTAGCCCAGGCCGACCTGCTGCAGGAAGGCCAGGCGGGCGCGGATCTCGCTGAGCACGTCGCGGCCGATGTCGTGTGCGCGGCCTTGCAGCGCCAGCGCGTCGACCCAGCGCAGCGCCGCGTCGACGCTGAGCCGGGCGATGGCGGTGATGGGCTCGGAAGCGAAGCGCACCGCCCGCGCGGCCGGGTTCAGGCGCGCGCCGCCGCAGTCCGGGCAGGGCAGGTCGCCCACCTCCAGCTCGGGCTCGTGGCTGAGCTGCTGCTCGCGCCCCCCCGTGCGGTCGACCTGGGTCTCGTCGAGCAGCTTGCGCTGTGCGCGATCCAGCTTCAGCCCGGTGCCCACGCAACTGGGGCACCAGCCATGCTTGCTGTTGTAGGAGAACAGGCGCGGGTCGAGCTCCGGGTAGCTGGTGGCGCAGACCGGGCAGGCGCGCTTGACCGAGAACACGCGCACCGGCTCGGTTCCGTCCGGCTGGCGAAGGGCCGCTCCCGAGCCAGCCGCGCCCCCTTGGGGGGCCGGACCTCGCGCAGCGAGGGTCTTGGGGGCCTCGTTCATGGGCAGCAGGTGCACCACGCCCTTGCCCAGGTCGATGGCCTTGCCCAGCAGCGTGCGCAGCGCGGCCTCGTGCTCGGGCTGCACGTCGAGCTCGCCGATCGGCAGCTCGACGTTGTGCTCCTTGAAGCGGTCGATGCGCGGCCAGGGCTTGGTGGGCAGGAACTCACCGTCGACGCGCAGATGCGTGACGCCCTTGGCCGCATAGGTCTTGGCCAGGTCCGTGTACAGGCCCTTGCGGCCCAGCACCAGGGGTGCCAGCAGGCCGACGCGGCGGCCGCGGTAGTCGCGCAGGATCTGCGCGGCGATCTGCTCGGCCGACTGCGGCGCCACCGGCGCGCCGTCGTGCATGCAGTGCTGCACACCGAGCTTGACCCACAGCAGGCGCAGGAAGTGCCAGACCTCGGTGGTGGTGGCCACCGTGCTCTTGCGCCCGCCGCGGGACAGGCGCTGCTCGATGGCCACGGTGGGCGGGATGCCCCAGACCGCATCGACCTCGGGCCGCCCGGCCGGCTGCACGATCGAGCGCGCGTAGGCGTTCAGGCTCTCCAGGTAGCGGCGCTGGCCCTCGTTGAACAGGATGTCGAAGGCCAGGGTGCTCTTGCCCGAGCCCGACACGCCGGTGATGACGTTGAACTTGCCGCGCGGCACGTCCACATGCACGCCCTTGAGGTTGTGCTCGCGGGCGTTGACGATCTGGATCGCCGCGCTGGCGGGGGCGAGTTCCTTGCGGCGGTTCAGCAGCAGGGTCTGCAGCGGAACGCCCTCGGCCGCCTTCTGCGGGGCGTCCATGGCGAGCTGGTAGTCGCGCAGCGCCTGCGCGGTGTGGCTGCTGGGGTGCTCGCGCACCTGCTCGGGCGTGCCCTGGCAGACCAGCAGGCCGCCCTCGGCGCCGCCCTCGGGGCCGAGGTCGATCAGCCAGTCGGCGGCGCGGATGACGTCGAGGTTGTGCTCGATCAGCAGCAGCGAGTGGCCGGCGCTCATCAGCTTGCGCAGCGAGCGCATCAGCTTGGCGATGTCGTCGAAGTGCAGTCCGGTGGTCGGCTCGTCGAACACGAAGAGCAGGCCCTTGCGCGCCAGCCGGCGCTGCTGGCTTTCGGCCAGGTGCGCGGCCAGCTTGAGGCGCTGCGCCTCGCCGCCGCTCAAGGTGGGCACCGGCTGGCCCAGGCGCAGGTAGTCCAGGCCCACGTCGGCCAGCGGCTGCAGCTTGGCCAGCAGCTCGCGGTCATTGGCAAAGCGCTGCACGGCTTCAAGCACCGTCAGCTCCAGGAAACCGGCGATGTGCAGCCCCCCTTCCAACTGGATGTCGAGCAGCTCGGCGCGGTAGCGCGTGCCGTTGCAGTCCGGGCAGCGCAGGTAGACATCGCTGAGGAACTGCATCTCCACATGCTCGAAGCCGGTGCCCGAGCAGCTCGGGCAGCGACCGTCGCCGGCGTTGAAGCTGAAGTGCCCGGGCGTGTAGCCGCGCTCGCGGGCCAGCGGCAGCGCGGCAAAGCGCTGGCGGATCACGTCGAAGCCGCCGACCACCGAGACCGGGTTGCTGCGCGCCGTCTTGCCGATCGGCGACTGGTCGACGAAGACCACGCCGGCCAGCCAGTCGGCGCCCAGCAGGCGGTCGTGGCGGCCGGGGGCGTCGGTGCTCTCGCCGAAGTGGCGCTTGAGCGCGGGCACCAGCACGTCCTGCACCAGGGTGCTCTTGCCCGAGCCCGACACGCCGGTGACGACGACGAAGCGCTCGAGCGGAATCTCCACCGACAGGCCATCGAGGTTGTGCTCGCGCGCGCCTTCGAGGATCAGGCGTTTGCTGCCGCCGTCCACCGCGCGCTTCAGGCCCATACCGACGTGGCGCCGGCCGCCCAGGTAGTGACCGGTCAGGGTCTGCGCCTCGCGCAGCGCCTGCGGCGTGCCGTCGAACACCACGAAGCCGCCGAGCGAACCCGGCCCCGGCCCCATGTCGAGCACGCGGTCGGCGGCGAACATCACGGCCGGGTCGTGCTCCACCACCACCAGGGTGTTGCCGGCGTCGCGCAGGCGGTGCATGGCCTGGGTGATGCGGTGCATGTCGCGCGGGTGCAGGCCGATGGAGGGCTCGTCCAGCACGAACAGGGTGTTGACCAGGCTGGTGCCCAGCGCCGTGGTGAGGTTGATGCGCTGCACCTCGCCGCCGCTCAGCGTGCGGCTCTGGCGGTCCAGCGTCAGGTAGTGCAGGCCGACATCGCTCAGGAATCGCAGCCGGGTGCGGATCTCGTCGAGCAGATGGGTGAGCGCCTCGTCGAGCAGGCTGCTGGGCGGCTGGTAGGCGTCGAAGAAGGCGCGCACCTCGGCGATCGGGCGCTGCATCAGGTCGGGCAGCGCAAGCCCGGGCAAGGCCTCGAGCTGCGCCGCGCTCCAGCGCACGCCGCGCGGCATGAACTTGCGGCCGGGCTCCACGCCGCTGCCCAGGCGCCACAGCAGCGCCTCGAGCTGCAGGCGCGCGCCGCCGCAATGCGGGCATTCGGTGTAGCTGCGGTACTTGGACAGCAGCACCCGGATGTGCATCTTGTAGGCCTTGCTCTCCAGGTAGGCGAAGAAGCGCCGCACGCCGTACCACTTCTTGCCCCACTGCCCGTCGCGGTAGCCGGCCTCGCCCTCCAGCACCCAATGCTGCTGCTCGGGCGTGAGCTGCACCCAGGCGGTGTCGCGCGGGATGCCCTGCTCGCCGGCCAGGCGCATCAGGTCCTCCTGGCACTCGGCCCAGGCCGGTGTCTGGAAGGGCTTGATGGCGCCGCCGCGCAGGGTCTTTTTCTCGTCGGGGATCACGAGGTGCCAATCCACGCCGATCACCCGACCGAAGCCGCGGCAGTGCTCGCAGGCGCCGACCGCCGAGTTGAAGCTGAACAGCGCCGGCGTGGGGTTGGCGTAGCGCCGGCCGCTCTCGGGGCAGTGCAGGCTGCTGCTCCAGCGCCAAATCTGGCTGGCTTCCAGGTTCTGCGCCGCCATCAGGCCTTGGCCGCGCGTCAGGCAGGTCTCGATGGCCTCCATCAGCCGTGCCGGCTCGACACCCCCGGCGCGGAAACGGTCGGCGATGACGTCGATGCGCGTCTGCCCCTCCACCTCGCGGCGGTTCATGAATTTGGTGAAGCCGCTGCTGGACAGCCATTGCTCGATCTCAGCCTCGCTGACCCCGGCCGGCAGCGTCACCTCGAAGCTCAGCGCGATGCGCGGGTCCTGCGCCTCGGCGGCCCTGGCCCTCAAGTCGGCGGCGATGCTGGCCGGCGTGTCGGCGCGCACCGGCAAGGCGGTGTCGGCGTCGAACAGCTGGGCGGCGCGCGCGTACAGCAGCTTCAGGTGGTCGTTCAGCTCGGTCATCGTGCCGACCGTGCTGCGGCTGTTGCGCACCGGGTTGGTCTGGTCGATGGCGATGGCCGGCGGCACGCCCTCCACCGCGTCCACCGCCGGGCGGTCCATGCGGTCGAGGAACTGGCGCGCGTAGGCGCTGAAGGTCTCGACGTAGCGCCGCTGCCCCTCGGCATAGAGGGTGTCGAACACCAGCGAACTCTTGCCGCTGCCGCTCGGCCCCGTCACCACCGTCAGCTCGCCGGTGCGGATGTCCAGGTCCAGATTCTTCAGGTTGTGCTGGCGGGCGCCGCGGATGCGGATCGGGTCGGACATCGGGAGGGCCGATCGGGACGGGGGGCGGGCATTGTGCGGTTTAACCTTCGCCCTTTCACTCACTGGGGATCCACATGGGCAAGGAACAGCGCAGCACCAAAGAAGCCAAGAAGCCGAAGAAGGACACGAGCCCGCCCAAGCCGGCCGCCCCGTCCAACTACGAGCCGATGCAGACCCGCACCACGGTGATCATCGAGCGCGGCAAGAAGAAGGCCGGCGGATGAGCCTGTTCCAGGCCCTGCGCGCCGGCTTCCCGGCCGACCTGGACGCCACGGCCATCAGCGTCTGCGACGCCGCCGACGCCCCGCTGCACTACCGCTGGCGCGACCTCGACGAGGGCAGCGCCATGCTGGCCGGCCTGTTCGCCGACCTCGGCCTGGTGCCGGGCGAGCGCGTCATGCTGCAGGTCGAGAAGTCGGTCGAGGCGCTGATGGTCTGGCTGGCCTGCCTGCGCGGCGGCCTCGTGCTGGTGCCGCTCAACGCCGCCTACCAGGCCGGCGAGCTGGCGCATTTCATCCGCGACGCCGAGCCGCGCGTCTTCATCGGCCAGCCGGAGCGCTTCGGGCGCGACAGCCAGCTGGCCTTCGGTCTGGGCGTCGAGTGGGTGTTCACGCTCGGCACGCGGCAGGACGGCAGCCTGCTGGAGCGCGCCGCGCAGTTCCCGCACCAGCAGATGCCCGTGCAGCTGGGCGACGACGCGCCGGCCGCCATCCTCTACACCAGCGGCACCACCGGCGTCAGCAAGGGCGCGCTGCTGAGCCAGCGCAATCTGCTGAGCAACGCCCTCACGCTGGTCGAGGCCTGGGGCTGGCAGCGCGCCGAGGCGGCCCAGCCAGACGTGCTGATCCACGCGCTGCCGGTCTTCCACGTGCACGGCCTCTTCGTGGCCAGCCACTGCGCATTGCTCGGCGGCAGCCGCATGCTGTGGCTGAACCGCTTCGACGCGCGGCGCTGCGTCGAGCTGCTGCCCGAGGCCACGGTCTTCATGGGCGTGCCCACGCTCTACACGCGCCTGCTGGCGCAGCCGGGCCTGACGCAGCCGGCCTGCGCCGGCATGCGGCTTTTCATCAGCGGCTCGGCGCCGCTGCAGGCCGAGACCTTCGACGCGTTTGCGCAGCAAACGGGGCTGACGATCCTGGAGCGTTACGGCATGAGCGAGACCGGCATGCTGGCGAGCAACCCGCTGCACGGCCCGCGCATCCGCGCCAGCGTCGGTCCGGCGCTGCCCGGCGTGCAGCTGCGCATCAGCGCGCCCGACGCCGGCGGCGTGGGTGGCGTGGAGGTGCGCGGCCCGAACGTGTTCGGCGGCTACTGGAAGCGCCCCGAACTCAACGCCACCGAATTCAGCCCCGACGGTTTCTTCCGCACTGGCGACATGGGGCGGCTCGACCCCGACGGCTATCTGCACCTGGTCGGGCGCGCCAAGGACCTCATCATCAGCGGCGGCTTCAACGTCTACCCGGCCGAGGTGGAGCTGCACCTCAACGAGCTGCCGGGCGTGCTGGAGAGTGCCGTGATCGGCCTGCCGCACGCCGACTTCGGCGAGGCCGTGACCGCGCTGGTCATCGCACAGCCCGGCACGGCGCCCGATGAGGCAGCCTTGATTGCCGCGCTGCGCCAGCGCCTGGCCGCCTTCAAATGCCCGAAGCGCATCCTGTTCGCCCACGAGTTGCCGCGCAACGCCATGGGCAAGGTGCAAAAGAAGGTTCTGCGTGAACGCCACGACCGGCTCTACGCCTGAGGCGCGTTGCCCGCGCTGCGGCGGCGGCTTTCACTGCGGCGCGCAGCAAGGGCATTGCGACTGCTTCTCGCTGCCGCTCGATGCCCTCCTGCGCGAGGCACTGGCCCAGCGCTACGGCGAGCGCTGCCTGTGCCTGGACTGCCTGCGCGCATTGGCACGCGGCGAAGCGCTGCTGCGTCCGCCTTGATGTGAGGCCGCGAGCGGGGCTGCGCACAATCCGGCTCCATGACATCTCCGCCCCCGAGGGACAGCGCCACCATCGTCAACGTCGCTCGCGAGGCCGGCGTGTCGATCAAGACCGTGTCGCGCGTGGTCAATGCCGAGGCCGGCGTGCACGAGGAGACGCGGGCCCGCGTCGCCGAAGTCATTCAGCGCCTGAACTACCGCCCCAAGCTCAGCGCGCGTTCGCTCAAAAGCGGTCGCTCCTTCCTCATCGGCTTGTTCTACTACGAGCGCCAGTCCGCCTACGCCGCCAACCTGCAACGGGGTGCCGCAAGGGCCTGCCGCGAGGCGGGCTACCACCTCGTCGTCGAGTCCCTGGAGGACAGCGCCCCTGACCTGGACCGGCAGGTGGAGCGCACGCTGTGCGCGCTGCGCCCAGACGGCGTCATCCTCACCCCCTCGCTGTGCGACGACCCTCGGGTGTTGCGGGCCCTGCAGGCCCAGGCCACGCCGGTGGTGCGGCTCTCGCCCTGCGTGGACGAGGGGCCGGTGGTGCGCATCCACGAGATGCAGGCGGCCCAGGAGGTGGTGCAGCACCTGCTCGCACTCGGGCACCGGCGCATCGGCTTCTTGCGCGGCCCCACCGACCAGATTGCCAGTGCCTGGCGTCTGCAGGGTTACGAGTCCGCGCTGGCGGCGGCGGGTCTGCGCTCGGCCTGGCAGGCCGACGGCGATTTCACTTTCGAGAGCGGGCTGCGCGCCGCCGAGCGGCTCGCGGCGCTGCGTCGTCGGCCCACCGCGGTGTTCGCCGCCAACGACGACATGGCCCTGGGACTGCTCGCCGGCGTCGAGGCGCGCGGGCTGCGCGTGCCGCAGGATCTCTCGCTGGTGGGCTTCGACGACACCCCCAGTGCCACCCGCGTCTGGCCCACGCTCAGCACCGTGCGCCAGCCGCTGGAAGCGATGGCCGTGGCGGCGGTTCAGGCCCTGCTGGGGAGCGAGCCCCTGGCGCCCCGCACGCTGGTGCTGCCGCATGAACTGATGCTGCGTGCCTCCAGCGCACCCCCTCCCTGAGGCGCGGGTTTCCACCGGCTTGAAGGCGAAATGACAACGTTGTCAAAATGCGCCTGCCCGGAAAAGACAACGTTGTCTTTTCTCGCACTTCGAACCCGTTCCACCCCGAGACTGCCGCGCCGCCGGCGCCGACCCACGGACCCACAAGGAGACTGAAGAGATGGCCCAACGCCCCCCGTACCCGCTGGCGCTTTCTGCCCGCTGCGCCGCCCTCGCCGTCGGACTGAGCCTGGCCCCCGTGGCCTGGGGCCAGGCCGGTGACTCGGCGCTCGACAAGGTGGTGGTCACGGCCACCAAGCGCCTGACCACGGTGCAGGACACGCCGCTGGCGGTCACCGCCATCGGCGCGCGCGACCTGGAGCGCGCCAACGTCAAGGACATCACCACGCTGCAGGCGCTGATCCCGAACCTGGTGATCGAGCAGCACGGAGACTCCGGCGGCACCCATGTGTTCCTGCGCGGCATCGGCTCCACCAACCACACCGAGCTGGGCGACCCGGCCGTGGCCTTCCACGTCGACGGCGTGTACTCCCCCCGGCCGCAAGGCGCCTCGGTGCTGATGTACGACCTGGCCAGCGTGGAAGTGGCCCGCGGCCCCCAGGGCACGCTGTTCGGGCGCAACGCCACGGCCGGCTCCATCAACGTCATCACCGCCAAGCCTGAACTCGGCCGCAGCGCGGGCTATGCCCAACTGACTTACGGCGACCGCAACCGCGTGGCCACGCAGGCGGCCGTCAACCTGCCGCTGGGTGATGCGGTGGCCCTGCGCCTGTCGGCTGCCACCGACAAGCAGGATGGCTGGGTGGACTTCCAGCCCCGCTCCTATGTGCAGCCGGGCGCACGCAAATACGGTGCGGTGGACCAGGCCGCGGCGCGCATCGCCGCGCGGGTGGATTTCTCGGAGGCCTTGAGCAACATCACCACCTTCGAGCATTTCCAGGACAACGGCGCGGGCAATATCTCGCTGCGCCAGACCCCGCTGCCGGGCCAGCCGCGCTACTCGGCGCTGGTCGATACCCCGGGGGTGCTGGACCAGACCTCGACGCAGTTGCGCACGCGCTTTGACTGGCAGCTCGGCTCCGACCTGGAACTGAGCTACATCGGCTCCACCGGTTCGCTGCGCCGCAAGAACGCCAGCGACAACGATGCCGGCATGGTGCCCGGCTTCAAGCAGGAACACCGCACCGAGTGGTCACGCTTCAAGTCCGACACGCATGAGCTGAACCTCAAGAGCACCGGCAAGGGCGCCTTCCAGTGGATCGCCGGGCTGTTCACGGTGGAAGAGGACAACCGCATCCGCTTCGACATCGACATCTCGCAGATCCCGGTGCCGGCCGGCAGCGGCCCGATCGTGGTCGTGCCCACGCTGCCGGGCGACACCGCCTGGGCCATGTCCTTCATCCAGCCCAAGCGCACGCTCAGCTCGCAGGCCTTCTTCGGCCAGGGCAGCCTGAACCTCGGCGACTGGAGCGTCACCGCCGGTGCGCGCCACACCCGCGAGGAGAAGCAGGACATCGGCGGGCGCAACTGGGTCTGCCCGAACTTCGGCGCCACGCTGGGCAGCGGCGGTCGGCTGATCGGCCCGGGCGGACCCGTCACCGAAGCCAGCTGCGGCACCGACCTCGGCGGCGGGCAGGTGGCCGGCGTGACCTGGCCGGGCGGCGGCCGCAACGACGGCAAGATCGACGACGACGCCAACACCTGGCTGCTGCGCGCCGAGTACAAGCCCTCGGCCGACTTCATGGCCTACGGCAGCGTCTCCACCGGCTTCAAGTCCGGCGGCCTGTCGGACGGCGGCCGCCGTCACAAGCCGGAGTTCATCACCAACACCGAGCTGGGCCTGAAGACCGAGATGCTGAACCGCAGCCTGGCCCTGAACCTGGCGGTGTTCGCGATGAAGTACAAGGACATGCAGGTGTCCAGCATCGAGTACACCGGCGAAGGCCTGGCGCGCCAGCAGCAGCTGGTCACCAGCAACGCGGCGCGCTCCACCATCCGCGGCGTCGAGGCCGAGTGGACCTGGCGCATCACGCCGGCCACGCGCTTCAGCGGCTATGCGAGCTGGCTGCGCGCCCGCTATGCCGACTTCCTCACCTGCGACTCCTCGCTGCTGGACTGCGGGCTGGCCGCCAGCGTGGTGAACCTGGCGGGGCAGGAACTGCCGCATGCACCCAAGGTCTCCACCACCTTCTCGCTGGAACACGACCTGCGCATCGGCGCCGGCAAGCTCACGCCGCGCCTGCAGGTGCACCACCAGTCGCGCACCAAGCTCGGTCCCTTCGGCGACATCCCGGCCGCCGCCTCGGCCGCCGCGCGCGCCCAGCCGGACGGGCGCTACCAGAAGGCCTACAGCACCGTCGACCTCAGCCTGCGCTACGAGGAAGCCAAGGGCAAGTACTTCGCCGAAACCTTCGTGGTCAACGCCGGTGACACCGTCGTCAAGACCGACGCCAGCTTCTCGGCCAACACGGTCTACACCAGCTTCTACCACCCGCCGCGCACCTACGGCGTGAAGGGCGGAATCCGCTTCTGACCGCTTAGCAGGAGCTTGGGGTCGGCCGGTGCCATTCGGGGTGCACCGGCCACCCAGCGGGACAACGAATCGCGCCCCTGCCCACCGCGCCGTTGCGGCGCGTTGGGGCGCGGACCTCACACTGCCTTCGCTTCGCACTCCTTTCCCAAGCTCCTTTTTTATTCCCGTGCTGCGCCGTTCCATCCTCACCCTCCCCGCGCTGGGCCTCAGCGCCTGCGGCCAGCCCCCGGCCACCCCCGGCCTGACGGTGGCCAGCTTCCCCGACCTGGACCGCGCCAGCCGGGCGGTGCTGGCGGACTGGAACGCGCTGGAACCTGAGCACCCGCTGCAGCTGGTTTCGCGCAACTACGCCGATCACCACAACGCCATGAACGCGGCCCTGGCCACCGGCAGCGGCCTGCCCGACGTCATGGCCCTGGACCTGCGCTTCATCGGCAAGTTCGCGGCCGGCGGCGGATTGGTGGACCTGCGCCAGCCGCCCTACCAGGTGGAGCCCCGGCTGGATGCGCTGCCGCGCTTCTCGGTGGCCCAGGCCCGC
This sequence comes from Inhella sp., assembly GCA_041919015.1. Lineage (GTDB taxonomy): Bacteria > Pseudomonadota > Gammaproteobacteria > Burkholderiales > Burkholderiaceae_C > Inhella. The sequence goes on along the minus strand of JAYRUQ010000025.1, from coordinate 24,995 downwards.
AACGCCGCCGGCGCGCTGGTGGCCCTGCCCACCGACATCGGCCCCGGCACCTTGCTTTACCGCCAGGACCTGCTGGCCGCGGCCGGCCTGGCCGAGGCCGACCTGACGCACAGCTGGGAGCACTACCTGCAGGCCGGGCAGCGCCTGCGCCGTCAAGGAGGCCAGGCGCTGCTCACCGACGCCGCCGACCTGCGCGACATCCTGCTGCGCGCCGGCCTGCGCGAGGGCGAGGGCCTGTACTTCGACGCCGACGGCCGTCCGCTGGTGAGAAGCGCCCGCTTCGAGCAGGCCTTCGAGTTCGGACTGCGCGCCCGCCAACTCGGGCTGGACCTGCGCGCCCCGGCCTGGACCAACGAGTGGACCGCCGCCTTCCGCCAGGGCCGCGTGGCCACGCAGATGATGGGCTGCTGGTTGGCCGGGCACCTGAAGAACTGGCTGGCGCCCGAGCAGGCCGGGCGCTGGCGCGCCGCCGCCCTGCCCGGCGGCGGTGCGGCCAGTTGGGGCGGCAGCTTCTATGCCATCCCGAAGGGCGCCGCGCACAAGCAAGCGGCCTGGCGCTTCATCCAGCACATGGTGTTCAAGCCGGCCACGCAGCTGCAGTCGCTGCAGCTGCTGGACGCCTTCCCGGCCCTGCGCAGCACGCACACCCAGCCGGTCATGGACGAGGCGCTGCCCTATCTGGGCGGGCAGCGCGCGCGTCAGCTCTGGCGGGAGGTGGCCTCGCGCGTGCCCGCCACCCCCGTGCACAAGTTCGACTCGCTGGCCACCACCATCGTGCGCGACGCCTTCGAGCAGGTCGTCACCCAGGGCCGCGCCATCCGCACGGTGCTGTCCGAGGCCGAGGCGCTGATCCTGCGGAGGGCGCGCCGATGAGGTTCGACAAGGCCTGGGTGCCCTATGCCTTCGTGGCGCCCTTCTTCCTGCTGTTCCTGGTGTTCGGGCTGTTCCCGATGCTGTTCTCGCTGTGGCTTTCCTTCCACCAATGGGAGCCCAGCGAGGGCCTGGCGGCGATGCGCTGGGTGGGCCTGGCGAACTACGGCTGGGGCCTGACCGACCCGTGGTTCCTCGACGCCCTGCTCAACACCGGCTGGCTGGCGCTGGCCGGCGGCGTGCCGCAGCACCTGGTGGCGCTGCCGCTGGCCTACCTGATCCACCGCCGCGTGCGGCGCGGCCGCGACCTGCTGCTGGGGGCCTACTTCGTGCCCTACATCACGAGCAGCGTGGCCATCGCGCTGATCTTCGCCACCCTGTATTCGAAGGACTACGGCCTCATCAACGCCGTGCTGGCGGAGCTGACGCGCCTGCCCCTGGTGGGCGCCTGGCTGCCGCTGCAGCCGGACTGGCTGGGCGATGCCGCCTACACCAAGCCGGCGGTGGCCTTCGTGGTGTTCTGGCGCTACCTGGGCTGGAACCTGGTGCTCTATCTGACCGCCATGCAGACCCTGGACAACGACCTCTTCGAGGCCGCCACGCTGGACGGCGCCGGTCCCTGGCGGCAGTTCTTCAGCCTCGCCCTGCCGCTGCTGCGGCCGATGATCTTCTTTGCCGTGACCCTGAGCCTGATCGGGTCGCTGCAGCTGTTCGAGGAGCCCTTCATCCTGGTGGACAGCGAGAAGGGCGTGGCGCGCTCGGTGATGACGGCGGCCATCTTCCTGTACCAGACCGCCTTCTCCGACGGCGACTTCGGAACCGCCTCGGCGCTGGCCTGGGCGCTGTTCGCGCTGATCGCGCTGCTCACCTGGGCCAACGCCAAGCTCTTTGCCCGTGGCGGTGAACATGCGTGAGGCCACCCCGCTGCGCCTGGGCTGGCTGCCCCTGGTGGCCGGCGCCGCCCTGGTGCTGGCTCCGTTCTGGTTCACCTTCGTGTTCGCCAGCCACCAGCGCAGCAGCATCTTCAACATTCCGCCGCCGCTGTGGTTCGGCGGGCATGCCGGCGAGAACCTGCAGCTGCTGCTGGAGCGACTGCCGTTCTGGCGCAACCTGGCGCTCTCGCTCTACGTGGCGCTGGCCACCACGGCGCTGAACCTGCTGTTCTGCTCGATGGCCGGCTACGCCTTCGCGATGTTCCGCTTCAAGGGCCGCGACGCGCTGTTTGCCCTGGTGCTGGGCTCCATGATGGTGCCCAGCTTCCTGAACATGATCCCGAGCTTCATGGTCATGCAATGGCTGGGCTGGCTGGACCAACCGCGCGCGCTCATCGTGCCGGCCGCAGCGGGCGCGCTGGGCATCTTCCTGATGCGCCAGGCGGTCAGCCAGTCGGTGCCCAAGGACCTGCTGGAGGCCGCGCGCATCGACGGCGCCGGCGAGTTCCGCATCTACTGGAGCGTGGTGCTGCCGCTGCTGCGGCCGGCGCTGGGCACGCTGGCGCTGATCACCTTCATCGCCAGCTGGAACAACTTCATGGGGCCGCTGATCGTGATGCGCTCCGTCGAGAACTACACCGTGCCGCTGGCCCTGCGCTCGATGCAGAGCCCCAACAACACCGAGTGGGGCGCACTGATGCTGGGCTCCGCCCTGGCCCTGCTGCCGCTGATCGCGGTCTACCTTTTCTCCGCCAAGCGCCTCGTGTCCGGTCTGACCGCCGGGGCCGTGAAGTCATGAACCTTTCTGCCGACGAGCTCCAGAACCTGCCCCCGCCCGAGGCGGCCGCCGACCTCAAGCGCCACCTGCGACCGGACTTCCTGTGGGGCGCGGCCACCAGCGCGGCCCAGATCGAGGGCGGCGCCTTCGAGGACGGCCGGGGCGCCTCCATCTGGGACGCCTTCTGCCGGCGCCCGGGCGCCATCAAGGACGGCAGCCACATCGACGTGGCCTGCGACCACTACCACCGCTGGCGCGAGGACGTCGCGCTGATGCGCTCGCTGGGCCTGCAGGCCTACCGCTTCTCGATGAGCTGGTCGCGCGTGCAGCCCGAGGGGCGCGGGGCCTGGAACGAGGCCGGCTTCGCGTTCTACGAGCGCCTGGTGGACGCGCTGCTGGAGGCCGGCATCCAGCCTCATCTGACGCTGTTCCACTGGGATCTGCCGCAGGCCCTGCATGCCCAGCAAGGCGGGCTGCTGAACCGCGAGGTGGCCAGCCACTTCGCGCGCTACGCCGAGCAGGTCGGGCGCCGCCTGGGTGACCGGCTGGCCTCGATCGCCACGCTCAACGAACCGCTGTGCTCGGCCAAGCTGGGCTACGAGACCGGCCAGTTCGCGCCCGGGCACCGCAACCGCGCCGAGGCCATGCAGGTCTCCCACCACCTGCTGCTGATGCACGGCCAGGCCATCCAGGCCCTGCGCGGCGTCTGCCGCACGCGCCTGGGCGTGGTGCTCAACCACACCCCGGCCTTCCCGGCCGACGCCACCGAGGCCGACCGCCTCGCCGCGCGGCTGGAGGACGGCCTGGACGTGCGCTGGTACATGGACCCCGTCTTCCTGGGCCAGTACCCGGCGGACGTGCTGGAGCATCTGGGGGCGGATGCCCCGAGCGTGGCCGCGGGCGATCTGGCCTGCATCCGCCAGCCGCTGGACTTCCTGGGCGTCAACTTCTACACACGGCGCTTCGTCAGCACGGCCAGCCCGGCCCTGCATGCACCGGGCCGCCTGGGCTTCACCGACATGGGCTGGGAGATCGTGCCCGAGGCCCTGACCCAGCACCTGGTGCGACTGCAGCGGGAATACGCCCCGCCGCCGATCTTCATCACCGAGAACGGCATGGCCAACGCCGACCAGCTGCAGGGCGAACGCGTGGCCGACGCGCCGCGCATCCGCTACCTGTACGAGCACCTGCAGGCCCTGGCGCGCGCCGCCCAGCTCGGCGTCGACGTGCGCGGCTATTTCTACTGGAGCCTGCTCGACAACTTCGAGTGGGACAGCGGCTACGCCAAGCGCTTCGGCCTGGTGCATGTGGACTACGGCAGCCAGCAGCGCCGCCCCAAGGACAGCGCCCACTGGTACCGCGCCTTCATCGCCGGCGGCGCTCAGCCCAGGTAGCGCGCGCGCAGATGCGCCTGAAAGTGCGCCGGGTTGAGCGTCTCGCCGCTGGCGCGGCGCACCAGCTCGGGGGTCTCCCAGCGCGAGCCCTGGCTCCACACCTTGGCCTGCAGCCAGTCGAACACCACCGACAGCTCGCCGCGACCGATGCGCGCGTCCAGGTCCGGCATCTCGCGGCGCATGGCGGCGAAGAACTGCGCGGCGTACATCGCGCCCAGGGTGTAGCAGGGGAAGTAGCCGAACAGACCGTCGGGCCAGTGCACGTCCTGCATGCAGCCGTCCTTGAAATTGCCCTCGGTGGACAGGCCCAAGAGCTGCTGCATCTGCGCGTTCCAGGCCGCCGGGATGTCCTCGACCTGCATCGAGCCGTCGATCAGCTGGCGTTCGATCTCGAAGCGCAGCATGACGTGCGCCGGGTAGGTCACCTCATCGGCCTCGACGCGGATGTGGCCGGGCTTGACGCGCGTCAGCAGCTTCACCAGGTTGTCCGGCGCGAAGGCCGGCTGCTCACCCAGGTGCCGGTTCAAGAGCGGCGCGAGCTGGCGCGCGAAGCCGGGGTGGCTGCCCAGCTGCATCTCGAAGCTCAGGGACTGGCTCTCGTGCAGGCCCATCGAGCGCGCCTGCGCCACCGGCAGGCCCAGGCACTCGCGCGGCAGGTTCTGCTCGTAGCGACCGTGGCCGGTCTCGTGCACCACGCCCATCAGCGCCGGCAGCGCGTCCGCCTCGCTGTAGCGCGTGGTCATGCGCACGTCCTCGGGCACCCCGCCGCAGAACGGGTGCGCGCTCTCGTCGAGCCGGCCGGCCTCGAAGTCGAAGCCCAGCAACTCCATGGCGGCGCGGCCCAGGGCGCGCTGCTTGTCGACCGCGAAGGGCCCCTGCGGCGCGATGACGGTCTCGCCGGCCTGGCGCGCCTGCACGTCGCGGATCAGGCCCGGCAGCCAGGTCTTGAGGTCGGCGAACACGCGCTCCACCTCGCTGGCGCGCATGCCCGGTTCGTACGGGTCGAGCAGCGCGTCGTAGGGGCTCAAGCCGGTGGCCTGGCTGAGCCGTGCGGCCTGTTCGCGCACCAGCTCCAGCACCTCCTTGAGCAGCGGCGCGTGGCCGGCCCAGTCGTTGGCCGGGCGCTGGCTGCGCCAGGCGTGTTCGCAGCGTGAGGTGGCGAGGCTGAGCCGCTCCACCAGCGCGGTGGGCAGCGCGTTGCTGGCGCGCCAGGCGCGCTGCATCTCGCGCAGCGAGGCGCGTTCGAACTCGCCCAGCGCCTCGCCCTCGGCGCGCCCCAGCAGCTGCGGCAGGTCGGCCGCGGTGGCCAGTTCGTGCAGCAATCCGCCCATCTCGGCCAGCGCCTCGGCGCGTGCCTCGTTGCCCTTGGGCGGCATATTGGCCGAGCGGTCCCAGTGGGCGATGGATTGCAGATGCCCGAGGCGATGCATGCGCAGGTGGCGGCGGGCGAGTTCTTGGTAGGCGGGCAATTGCGTCATGGCACGAATTCTCCGGGGAAGACCCACAGCAGCAGGGAAGTCATGATCAGGTAGCGCAGGAACTTGCCGACCGCCATATAGGCCAGGCAGGGCAGCAGGGGCAGGCGCAGCCAGCCGGCCAGCGCGCACAGCGGGTCGCCCACCAGGGGCAGCCAGGACAGCAGGCAGCCCTTGGGGCCGAGGCGCTGCAGCCATTGCAGCAGGCGCGGGTGGCGCGGCGCGTGGTGGCGCCAGCGCTCGTAGCCGCGCTCGGCGCCGTACCCCATGGCCCAGGAGACGCCGCCGCCCAGGGTGTTGCCGGCCGTGGCGACCAGGATGGCCGGCCAGAACATCGCCGCGTTGGCCTTGACGAGCGCGAACACCGCCGGCTCCGAGCCCATCGGCAGCAGGGTGGCGCTGACGAGGGCCACGAGGAACACCGCCGGCAGGCCGACCAGCGGCAGGGCCATCCAGGCCAGCAGGCCCTCGACGGCTTCGATCAGCAGGGTTTGCACCGCGGCATTCTGAGCCCGGCCCCGATGGCCCTCGACGGGCGGGGGATCGGCGCCGGGGCGCCGGGAACGGCATCAACGTAGCATGCACCCCGAAGAGAAGACCGTGCCGCACCGGTCTCGCAGGGAGCCCACCCCCCATCGACCCCAGCGATGTCCGTCCGAAGTCTTGTCCCCTGGCTGCTGTACGGCCTGTTCGGTCTGGCGCTTGCACAGCCCGCCTGCGGCCCCTACCGGGTGGCGTTCTACGACCTCGGGCTGCTGCACTTCCGCGATGCCTCCGGGGTGGCCAGGGGCATCGACGTGGACCTGATCGAGGCGCTGGCAACACGCAGCGGCTGCCGCTTCGAGACCACGCTGGAGTCCCGGGTGCGCATCTGGCACCAGATGGCGGAGGGCCGGCTCGACATCACCGTCTCGGGCATTCCGACACCCGAGCGCGAGCAGTTCGCCGAGTTCGTACCCTACTTCGTGACCCGCAACCTGCTGGTGGTGCGCCGCGATCTGCCCCCGCAGGCCCGCTCGCCCGAGGGTTTTCTGGCCCAGGCCTCCCTGAGCGTCGGCGTGGTCAAGAGCTTTAAGCACGGCGCCGTCTACGACGCCTGGCTGGACCGCCTGCGCGCCGGTGGTCGGGTCGTCACGACCGGCGACTTCGACACCCTGGTGCGCCTCTTTCAGGCGCGCCGCATCGATGCCTTCCTGACGCTGCCGACGAGCTGGATGCCCAAGGCCGGCGCGGCGGACGGCGCGGCCCCGGTCGACCTGCTGGACTGGTCGCCCAAGGAGGCGCTGGTGCATGGGCTGGTGCTGTCGCGCAGCCGCCTGCCGCCCGAGGTGCGTGGTCGCCTGCGCGCGGCGATCGACGCGATGCACCGCGACGGCAGCCTCCAGCGCATCCTGAGCCGGCACGTGGGGGAGGACCTTGCACGCAAGATGCTCGTGCCGATGCCCTGAGCTGCCTCGAAGCGCGGGCGGCCGGACACCTCCAATTACACTGCTGCCCCTTTTTTAAGCAGGTCCTCCCGCATGCACATCGGCCCGCACCGGCTGCCCAACCGGCTGTTCGTCGCCCCGATGGCGGGGGTGACGGACCGGCCGTTTCGGATGCTGTGCCGGCGCCTGGGCGCCGGCTACGCGGTCAGCGAGATGGTGACCAGCCAGCCGCATCTGTACGCCTCGCTCAAGACCAGCCGGCGTGCCGACCACGAGGGCGAGCCGGCGCCGATCTCCGTGCAGATCGCCGGCGTGGACCCGCAGGCCATGGCCGAGGCGGCGCGCTACAACATCGAGCGCGGCGCGCAGATCATCGACATCAACATGGGCTGCCCGGCCAAGAAGGTCTGCAACGCCTTCGCCGGCTCGGCGCTGATGCAGCACGAGGCGCTGGCGCTGGACATCGTCGCGGCGGTGGTGCAGGCCTGCGCACCCTTGAACGTGCCCGTCACGCTGAAGATGCGCACCGGCTGGTGCCAGGCGCACAAGAACGCGCTGGCCCTGGCGCTGGGCGCCGAGGCGCGCGGCGTGGCCATGGTCACCGTGCACGGCCGCACGCGCGAGCAGGGCTATGGTGGCCAGGCCGAGCACGCCACCGTGGCGGCGGTCAAGCGCGCGCTGCAGATCCCGGTGGTGGCCAACGGCGACATCGATTCGCCCGAGGCGGCGCGCCGCGTGCTGGCCGCCACGGGCGTCGACGCGCTGATGATCGGCCGCGCCGCGCAGGGGCGGCCCTGGATCTTCGGCGACATCGCCCACTACCTGGCGCACGGCCAGCACCGCCCGCCGCCGCACACCCTGGAGGCGCGCGATGTCTTCGTCGAGCACCTGGCCGACCACTACCGGCTCTACGGCGAGCTGGCCGGCACGCGCAGCGCGCGCAAGCACATCGGCTGGGCGCTCAAGGGCCTGCCCGGCGGCGAGGCCTTCCGCGCCGAGATGAACGCCCTGGACACCTCGGCCGAGCAGGTCGAGCGCCTGTCGGCCTGGTTCGAGCGCCTGGCCGGCACGCACGAGCGCCTGCCGCTCGCCTACCCCGAACAAGAAGATCCCCTGCCCCTGGCCGCATGACGACGACCCCTGACATCAAGCCCCTGGACGAATGCGTGCGCGACAGCGTCGAGGCCTATCTGCGCGACCTCGGCGGCGAGACCCCGCACTCGATGCACGAGATGGTCGTCAAGCTGGTCGAGAAGCCGCTGCTGGAGGTGGTGATGGCGCATTGCGCCGGCAACCAGAGCCGCGCGGCCGAGTGGCTGGGCATCAACCGCAACACGCTGCGCCGCAAGCTCGGCGACCACAAGCTCCTTTGAACCAAGGCACCCACCCCATGGCCCTCACCGCCCTGCTCTCGGTCTCCGACAAGACCGGCATCCTCGAACTCGCCCAGGGCTTGCACGGCCTCGGATGCAAGCTGCTGTCCACCGGTGGCACCGCCAAGCTGCTGCTGGAGGCCGGCCTGCCGGTCACCGAGGTGGCCGAGCACACCGGCTTTCCCGAGATGATGGACGGGCGCGTCAAGACCCTGCACCCGAAGATCCACGGCGGCCTGCTGGCGCGATCCAGCGTGCCCTCGCACGTGGCGGCCCTGCAGCAGCACGGCATCGAGCGCATCGACATCCTCTGCGTCAACCTCTACCCCTTCGAGGCCACGGTGGCCAAAGAAGGCTGCACGCTGGAGGACGCCATCGAGAACATCGACATCGGCGGCCCGGCCATGGTGCGCAGCGCCGCCAAGAACTGGCAGGACGTGGCGGTGCTGACCGACGCCTCTCAGTACGGCCCGGTGCTCGAAGCGCTGAAGGCCGGTGAAATCGGTGCCACCACGCGCTTCCAGCTCAGCGTGGCGGCCTTCAACCGCATCGCCCAGTACGACGCCGCCATCTCCAACTACCTCTCCAGCGTCCAGGGCGACGGCTCGCTGGCCGAATACCCGGCGCAGATGAACAGCAGCTTCGTCAAGGTGCAGGACCTGCGCTACGGCGAAAACAGCCACCAGAGCGCCGCGCTCTACCGCGACCTGCACCCGGCGCCGGGCTCGCTGGTCACCGCCACGCAGTTGCAGGGCAAGGAGCTCAGCTACAACAACCTGGCCGACGCCGACGCGGCCTGGGAGTGCGTGAAGAGTTTTGAGGCGCCCGCCTGCGTGATCGTCAAGCACGCCAACCCCTGCGGCGTGGCGCTCGGCGCCAACCCCGCCGAGGCCTACGCCAAGGCCTTCCAGACCGACCCGACCAGCGCCTTCGGCGGCATCATTGCCTTCAACCGCGCGCTCGACGGCGCGGCGGCGCAGCAGGTCGCCAAGCAGTTCGTCGAGGTGCTGATGGCACCGGCCTTCACGGCCGAGGCGCTCGAGGTGTTCAAGAGCAAGGTCAATGTGCGCCTGCTGCAGATTGCCCTTCCTCCCGGCGGTCCGCGCCCCTGGGACCAGGGTCGCAATGCCGGCGACAGCAAGCGCATCGGCTCGGGCCTGCTGCTGCAGAGCGCCGACAACCATTTCCTGAAGAAGTCCGAGCTCAAGGTGGTGACCGCCAAGGCGCCGACCGATCAGCAACTCGACGACCTGCTGTTCGCCTGGACCGTGGCGCAGTACGTGAAGAGCAACGCCATCGTGTTCTGCGGCGGCGGCATGACCCTGGGCGTGGGCGCCGGGCAGATGAGCCGACTCGACTCGGCGCGCATCGCCTCCATCAAGGCGCAGCACGCCGGCCTGTCGCTGGTCGGCAGCTGCGTGGCCAGCGACGCCTTCTTCCCCTTCCGCGACGGCCTGGACGTGCTGGCCGACGCCGGCGCCGCCTGCGTGATCCAGCCCGGCGGCTCGATGCGCGACGAGGAGGTGATCGCCGCCGCCAACGAGCGCTCCATCGCCATGGTGTTCAGCGGCGTGCGGCATTTCCGGCACTGAGCGGCCGGCAGGCAAAGACATGCTGAGAACAGCTGCCATGGCCGCCGTGCTCGGGCTTGGCGTCGCCCAGGCGGCACCGCCCGTCGAAGCTTTTTTCAAGCCCGCCGCCTTGCATGAGGCGAGCCTTTCGCCCAGCGGCAAGCGCATGGCCCTGAGCGTTCCCGCGGCCAATGGCCGCGTGGGCGTGTTCGTGGTGGACCTGCAAGGCAGCGAGTTCAGCGCCACGCGCGCGGTGCTCTTCAACGACGGCGACGTACCCCGCGTGCAATGGGTGGACGACGAGCGACTGGTCTTCAGCGTCACCGATCTGCTGGCCGGTCTGGGCGAGGCCTACCGGTATGCGCCGGGGCTCTATGCGGTGCGTTACGACGGCAAGGAGCTGAGATACCTGGTGGAGATCCGCGGCCGGCCCTTCGTCATCGGTCCCGACCGCGTCAAGAGCCTGCCCTGGAACCATGTGCTGTTGCATGTGCCCACGCCGTCCGAGGATCGCGCCGGCGCACGCGCCGACGAGGTCATCGTCGGCGAAATGAGCTTCGACCGCGAGGAGCTGCGCCACATCGCGCCGATGTGGTTGAACACACGCACCGGGCGGACGCGCACGCTGGATCACGAACGGGCGCCCTGTGGCGTGCAGCGTTGGTGGTTCAGCGCCCAGGGCGAGCCACGGGCTGCTTACTGCCAGGACAAGGGCCGCGAGTCTCTGCACTGGTTGCTCGCGCCGCGCGACGGCCAACCGGGCCGCTGGCAGCAGCTGGGCGAGGGGCCGCTGTACCGCATGGGCCTGCAGCCACGCTGGGTCGGCCAGGGCGACACCCTTTACGTCGAGCACCCTGGCGGCAAGGCCGGCGAATCGGTGCTTGCACCCTTCGATTTCGCCAAGAGCGCTCCGGGTGACACCCTGATCAGCGCCCCCGGCTTCGATTTCGAAGGCAGCCTGCTGGGTGACCGCGAGGGCAGGCAACTGCTCGGTGTGCGCGTGGTCAGCGATGGCGAGCAGACGATCTGGTTCGACGCTGCGCACAAGGCCGCGCAGCAGCGCGCCGATGCCGCGCTGCCCGGCCAGATCAATCGCGTCCAATGCCGGCGCTGCGGAAGCGTCGACGAGGTGATGCTGGTGCGTTCCTTCAGCGATCGCGACCCGGGCCGGCTCTTCCTCTGGCGCCAGGCCGACAACGAAGGCAAGGGCCGTTGGCAGGCGGTGGGCATGGTGCGAGCCGACATCCAGCCCAAACAGATGGCGGCAACCGATCTGCACCGCATCAAGGCGCGCGATGGCCAAGACCTACCGGTGTGGATCACGCGCCCGGCCACGGCCGACCGGGCCCTGCCCGCGGTCGTGCTGGTGCACGGTGGGCCGTGGGTGCGCGGGCGCCGCTGGGACTGGCAGGGCATGCCGCAGTTCCTGGCCACGCGCGGCTACACCGTCATCGAGCCCGAGTTCCGCGGCAGCGACGGCTATGGACAGGCGCATTTGCGTGCCGGTTTCAGGCAATGGGGCCAGGCCATGCAGGACGATGTCGCCGACGCCCTGCTCTGGGCGCGTCGGCAGGGCCTGGCGAACGACGCCGCCTGCATCGTCGGCGGCAGCTACGGCGGCTACAGCACGCTGATGGGTCTGATCCGTCATCCCGATCTGTACCGCTGCGGTTCGGCCTGGGTGGCGGTCGCCGACCCCTTCCTGTTCCTGGAAGGCTCCTGGTGGGTGCGCGACGACATCAGCGCCAGCGGACGCCGCTACGGCCTGCCGCAGATGGTGGGCGACGCGGACAAGGACCGCGACATGCTGCTCGCCAACTCGCCGCTGGCGCGCGCGGCCGAGATCAGGAAACCCCTGCAACTCGTCTGGGGCAGCGAAGACCGCCGCGTGCCCATCCAGCATGGCAAGCGCCTGCGCGAGGCGATGCAGAAGGCCGGGCAGGAACCAGAGTGGATCGTCTTCGAGGGCGAGGCCCATGGCTGGCGCAAGCCCGAACACCAGATCGACTTCGCGAGGAAGCTGGAGGCCTTCCTGGCCCGACATCTCGGCGGCGAGGCATCCGCGCGTCCGTGACGCGCCTGTGTCGACCAGGCCCCTAACTTGGCGGCCTCAGCGTCACGCTGCGGCCATCCGCGCTTCCTAGCCTGCGCCGGCCCCTTTGAGGGCCTGTGCAACCCGCTTCAGGAAGCTCCTCATGATCCGTTCCACCCTCGGCCTTGCGGCCCTCGCCCTGTCCACCGCCTGCGCCGCCGCGCCGGCCACGTCCACGCCCGCGGACGCGCTGAGCAAGCCGCGTGCCGACCTCGGTCCGCGTCCGGCCTTCCTGGTCGACGAGATGCGCGACGGCGCGCTCAAGACCCAGCTGCAGCAGTGCAGCAAGCGCGGCAGCTTCAGCGCGCGCGACTTCTCCATCGGCCACCGCGGCGCACCGCTGCAGTTCCCCGAGCACACGCGCGAGAGCTACATCGCCGCGGCGCGCATGGGCGCCGGCATCGTCGAGTGCGACGTCACCTTCACCAAGGACAAGGCGCTGGTCTGCCGCCACGCGCAGAACGACCTGCACACCACCACCAACATCCTGGCGACGCCGCTGGCCGCCAAGTGCACCAAGGCCTTCACGCCGGCCAGCTTCGACGCCGCCGGCAACCTGGTGACGCCGGCCGCTGCCGAGTGCCGCACCAGCGACATCACGCTGGCCGAGTTCAAGACCCTGCGCGGCAAGATGGACGCCTCGAACCCGCGCGCCCGCACCGTGCAGGAGTACCTGGGCGGCACCGCCAACTGGCGCACCGATCTCTACAGCGGCCCGACCAGCGGCACCCTGCTGACGCACGCCGAGTCGATCGCGCTGTTCAAGCAGCTCGGCGTGAAGATGACGCCGGAACTCAAGTCGCCCAGCGTGCCCATGCCCTTCGACGGCATGTCGCAGCAGGACTACGCGCTGAAGATGATCGGCGAGTACAAGGCCGCCGGCGTGCCGGCCAGCCGCGTCTGGCCGCAGTCCTTCAGCAAGGACGACGTGCTGACCTGGGTGGCCCTGGAGCCCGAGTTCGGCCAGCAGGCGGTCTACCTGGACGACGCCAACACGGTGGCCGATCTGCCCGGCTTCGGCGAGTTGCAGACCTACCGCGCGCAGGGCATCCGCATCGTCGCGCCGCCGCTGTTCGCGCTGCTGACGGTGGACGGCAACGGCCGCATCGCGCCCTCGAGCTACGCGCTCAACGCCAAGGCCGCCGGCCTGGGCATCATCACCTGGACCCTGGAGCGCAGCGGCCTGCTGGCCGACGGCGGCAACGGCTTCTACTACCAGACCTTCGACCAGGCCATCCAGCGCGAGGGCGATATGTACGAGGTGCTGGACGTGCTGGCCAAGCAGGTCGGCATCCTGGGCATCTTCAGCGACTGGCCGGCCACGACCACCTTCTACGCCAACTGCGCCGGCTTGCGCTGAGGCCGTGGGCGGCAGTGGCGCGCCGGGGGCCTGACGCCCTCAGGCGCGCCGCTGCCGCAGGCGCATCAGCACCGCCAGACCGGCCGCCAGCATCAGCGCACCCTGCGGCTCCGGCACGGCCGACACGCTGCCGTTCAAGCCGCCGCTGCCGAAGCCGTCCGCGGGACCGACGGGTCGGGCACCGGCGAGCAGCTTGTTCTCCAGCACATCCCAGCCGATGCTGGTGGGCGCGCCGCGCTTGCCGTCCAGGCCGATGGCCCAGACGGTCTGCACCACGCTGCCGAAGCTCAGGCCTTGTTGGACCGACCCGCCCTGCAGGCCCCACTCGTTGAACTGGAAGTCGCGGAACACCAGCTGCATGAAGGTGACCGGTCCGGCCTCGGTGTGGCGCACGAACTCCATCACCAGTTCGTCGTTCTGCTGGGTGTCGAGCAGATCGTCCAGGCCCTGGAAGGCGGCGTTGTCGAGCTGCTGCATCCAGACCAGCTCACCGGCCTCGGCCCGGCCCACGACGCTGCCGCCGCCTCCGCCACCCAGCCCGAAGCTGGCGCTGGCCGACCAGCTCATGCCCGAGACTTCGCTCCAGTTCTCGTAGCCCTTGACGCGGCTGGCACCGCCCTCGCCCGCCTGGTCGTGGCGCACGAAGATGCTGTTGTCGGCCGCCGTGCCGCCCGGTCCGAAGGGCTTGCCGCGGTAGGCGTAGCCACCGAATGGCGTGGACAGCTTGGCGTCGTACGCCGCCTCGCTGAAGTCGTAGCCGGTGTCCTGCTGGGCGCGCAACGAACCCTTGTCGTCATCAAAGGCCTTGTAGCCGAAGCCGAAGCCGTCGACCGACAGCGCGCCGCTGAACTCGCCGCCGTTCAGGCTCAGGCCGGTGACGTAGGCGCCGCTCAGGCGCAGCTGCGCCACCGTGGCCAGGCCGCCGGGGCCGTCGGCCACCAGCTGGAAGCGGGTCTCCTCGAGCGGCCGGCCTCGCACCATCTGCTCCAGCAGCGGCGGCATCGTGGTGTCCACGGCCTGGGTCCAGCCCACGGCGGAGATCTCCGGCTTGCCGAGGTCGAACGCGCCGCCGCGCGGCACCACCTCGCGCGAGATCTTGAAGTTCAGCCCCTGCACCTCGCTCCAGCCGCGGTAGGGGTCGCTGCGGTGCACGCCCTCGATGCCGGACAGCTTGAGGTAGGCGCCGGGCTCGGCCTGGGCGAGGCCCGCGGCCAGCAGGCACAGGGCAGCGATCGGTGCGCGCAGGCGCGGCGGGGTTGGCATCAGCATGGCGGAATCCTTGGCGTGGGTCTTCGGGCTCAGACGCCGCCGCAGCGCCGTTGCGACACGCGTTCAGCGTTTACCCCGAGCGGTAGCGCCGCAGCACCGCCTCGGCCAGTGCGGCCAGCCGCTCGCGCAGCGCGCCGGGCTCCAGCACCTCCACCTCGGCGCCCAGTTGCAGCAACTGGCGCGCGGCCATGTCCTCGTCCTCGAAGCCGAGCAGCAGGCTGCCGTCCGCCTGCTGCGCGTGCGGCAGGCGGGCATTGAGCAGGCGGCTGCGGCCGAGCTCGGTCGCACGCAGCCGCACGCTGAAGCGGCGCAGCCCGGCCTCGAAGCGCGCACTGCTGTCGCGCCAGAAGCGCGGCAAGTCGAAGTCGGGCGGGCGCTGGCAGGCTTCCTCGCGCAGCGCCAGCGTCTGCACGCTGGCCAGGCGGTAGGTGCGCGGCGCCTTGGCACCCGCCGCCAGCGCCACCAGGTACCAGGCGCCGGCCTTCAGCACCAGGCCCAGGGGGTCGAGCAGGCGTTGACGTTCACCGGTCCAGCTCGCGTAGCGCACCGCCACCCGGCGGCCCTGCCAGACCGCCTGCGCCAGCTCGCGCAGGAAGCGCGGTTGGTCGGGGGCGCGGTACCAGTCCAGCGGGTCGAGGTGCAGGCGCTGCGCGACGCGTTGGCTGCTGTCCTGCACGTCGCGCGGTACGCCGGCCAGCAGCTTGAGCCGCGCGCTGGCCGCGGCAGCGCCCAGGCCGAGCTCGGCGGCGGCCTGCGGCAGCCCGGCCAGCCAGAGCGCCTGGGCCTCGTCCTGCGTCAAGCCGGTGAGCTGGGTGCTCCAGCCGGCCTGCAGCTGGAAGCCGCCGCCGTGCCGGCCCGGCTGCCCCCAGACGGGCACCCCGGCGGCGGACAGCTGGTCGACGTCGCGCAGCACGGTGCGCACGCTCACCTCCAGTTCCGCGGCCAGTTGCGGTGCCGTCAGGCGGCCGCGGGTCTGCAGCAGGAGCAGCAGGCGAAGCAGGCGGCCGTTTTTCATCCATGACACTCCTTGTCAGGGTTGGCATTGCAGCATGCCGGCCATGGAAACCAACCCGCTCTGGCTCTACGCGCTGCTGGTCGGCGGCGTGATCGCCCTGCCCGGCATGGACATGGCCTTCGTGGCCGCCAACGGCCTGGCCGGCGGCCTGCGGCGCGGCGGTGCGGCGCTGGCCGGCATCGTGGCGGGCGGCTGCCTGCACATGGCCGCCGGGCTCTTGGGCCTCGGGCTGCTGCTGCAGGCCGCGCCGCTGCTCTTCAACGCCCTGCTGCTGGCCGGCGCGCTGTACGTGGCGGGACTCGGCTGGCCGCTGCTGCGCCACGGGCCGGCCCTGCAGGCCGTGGCCCAAGGCCAGGCGCCGCGCGGCGGGCTCGCCACCGCGATGCGCGGGCTCCTGACCTGCCTGCTCAACCCCAAGGCCTATGTGTTCAGCTTCACCGTGCTGCCGGCCTACCTGACGCACGAGCCGCTGCGCGTGCTGGCCCTGGCGGGCATCACGGCCGGGGCGCAGGTGGCGATCTACGGCCTGGTGCTGGTGGCTG
This sequence comes from Inhella sp., assembly GCA_041919015.1. GTDB lineage: Bacteria > Pseudomonadota > Gammaproteobacteria > Burkholderiales > Burkholderiaceae_C > Inhella. Next base: position 8,897 of record JAYRUQ010000025.1, on the reverse strand, counting down.
CGGCAGGCGGCCGCCAGCGCTTCGCGGCCTCGCCATGGATGGCGCGCGGCGTCGGCCTGCTGCTGCTGTTGACCGCCGCGCTGGCGCTGTGGCGCGGTTGGCGTTTGCTTTGATCGCCGCGCCGAAAGGCCTCCACCCGGTGATGGATCAGCGGCCTCGTCGCGTCCTGGGGACAGGTTTCCCCCCGGTTTGCAGGGGAGCGATGCGCAGTTCGACATGCCGCTCCAAGGCGCGGCCCGCCGGCCGTCCAGGCTGCCGTTACAAAGCGTGTCGCGCAGCGGGGTCCGGGAGGGAGCCTGGGCGCAACGCCCTTTGAACCCACAGGAAACAAAGCAATGAAGAAGACCCTGCTCGGCCTGGCGGCCCTGGCCTGCGCCCTATCCGCCCCGGTGGCCCATTCGGCCACCCTGGTCGTCAACTCCGCGCTGACGCGCCATTTCGACGCGTTCGGCGGCGTACTCGGCCAAACGGTGGATTTCCACGGCTTCAGCAGCGCCGGCGGCCTGACCACCATCGACGTGCTGGCCCGCGACGTGCTGGTCAACGACCTGCGTGACTCCATGATCTGGCTGTTCCGCGACGACGGGGCGCTGGGGCTGGACGATCTGCTGGATGAGAACGACGACGCGGGCGGCGGGAGTGACGGCTCCGTCCACCCCTTTGACTCCTACCTGAGCCTGAACCTCGCCGCCGGCAATTACTTCCTGGCCATCGGCAATTGCTGCAACTTCGGCGCTGACGATGTGATCGACGGCGTCCAGTGGGGCAACAGCCTGGCCGGTTCGGCACGCACCGAGAACTACAACTACCGCCTGACCTTCACCGGCGACCTGAGCCTGCGCAACTCCGTGCCGGAACCCACCTCGCTGGCACTCGTTGGCCTGGCGCTGGCCGGCCTGGGCGCCACGCGCCGCCGCAGGGCCTGAGCCTGCGACGTCGAGAAGAGCCACGGCGCTGAAAAACCAACAGCGCCGTGGCGCACCGCACGCCTGCATCGGCAGGCGGTGCGGTTTGCAAGCCTAAAGACAGCCGGTCGCCGGCGCCGGGTCGGGCTCGCCGTAGCGCAGGCGCAGCAGCTCCGGTGAGGCACCGGGCTTGAAGACCAGCAGCGGCGCGAAGCTGGTCTCGCACCAGTCCGGCAAGGTCGGGCCGCCCAGCGCTGCCAGCAGGGGCGCCAGGGTGTTGCTGTGGCCGACCACCAGCACCCCGCCCTCGAGCCCGGCGAGCCGCTCGCGCAGCGCCTGCGCATAGGGCCGACCGGCCGGTGCCTCGACGACTTCGGGCGTCAGGCCGAGTTGCTCGGCCAGCGGCGCGGCGGTCTCGCGGGTGCGGCGCCACTTGGAGCTCAGGATGTGGCGCACACCGGCTTGGCGCAGCGTCTCGGCCAGTTGCCGCGCACGCTGCTGGCCGGCTTCACTGAGGCCGGGATCGGCCTTCGGCTCGGCGGCTTTTTCGGCGTGCCGCACCAGGATCACCCAGGCCGGCTCGGCGCGTGCCGGGCCGGCAAGCATCATCACAGAGGCCAGCAGCAGGCCGTGGAGCAGGCGCTGGCGCATCAGGCGGACCGGAAGTCGGCCAGCAGCTCGGCATGCGCGGCGCGCCACGGCGCCAGGCGCTCGGCCGGCGCGGCAGCGTCGAAGACCGCCTGCACGAAGTCGCCCACCAGGGCCTGCGTGGCGGCCTTGATGCGCGGGTTGGCCACCACCCCGCCGGTGCCCGGGCGGTCGGTGAACACCGAGTGCGAACCGCCCTCGAACAGCGCCAGCAGCTTGGGCGCGCTGCCGGTCTGTTCGAACAGGCGCACACGCTCGCTGGCCTCGCTGTAGTAGCCGGGCACGCGGATCACGTCCTCGGTACAGCTGACATGCAGGCTGGGCAGTCGCACCGCGGCCAGCGCCGCCTCGGGCCGCGCCACGCCGTGCAGCGGCGGCGCCGAGATGAACACCGCCGCCTTGAAGCGCGGTTCATGCAAACCCTCGTAACCCGGCAACGCCGCCCCGGCCAGCAGCAGGCTGGTGTTGGCGCCGTAGCTGTGCCCGGCCACCGCCAGGCGCTGCGCGTCGAAACGCCGCCCCGGCTCGGCCAGCAGGCGGTCGAGCGCGAAGCGCACGTCGTGCACGCGCGCCAGCGCCTCGCTCGGGTCGGCCGCCTGCCGCAGCCGGCCGGGCAGGCCCAGCACGTTGCCGAACCACAGCGCGCGGTCGCTGCCCACATGCTGCACGTGCAGGCTGGCGATGCCGCGCCCGGCCAGATGCTGGCCGATGTAGGAGTAGCCGCGCCGCGAACCGCCGATGCCATGGCTGAACACCAGCAGCGGCAGCGCCGACGGCGCCTCGGCGCTGGGGGTGTAGAGCCGCACCGGCACGCTGCGATCGCGGCGGTCATCGTGCCAGTCGAACTCCTCGGCGCGCCACGGCGCCGGCTGGGCCAGGCCCTGACGGGCCAGCGCCAGGGCGCCCAGTCCGGCCAGGCCGGCCTGCAGCAGCAGACGGCGGCGCACCGTCATGCCGCCACCCGCTGCGCGGCCTTGCGGCGCCAGGGCGTGCATTTCTGGATCAGATCGTCGACGACCTCGTACAGCACGGGAATCACGAGCAGGCTCAGGAAGGTGGAGGTGATCAGGCCGCCGATCACCACGATGGCCATCGGCGCGCGGAAGCTCGGGTCGGTGCCGAAACCGAGCGCGATCGGCATCATGCCGGCTCCCATCGCCAGCGTCGTCATGACGATCGGGCGGGCGCGCTTGTGGCAAGCGTCGAGCAGGGCCTCGACGCGCGCCAGCCCGCGCTCGCGCTGCGCCATCAGCGCGTACTCCACCAGCAGGATGGAGTTCTTGGTGGCGATGCCCATCAGCATGACCATGCCGATCATGGCCGGCATGCTGAGGTCGGTTCCGGTGACGAACAGCGCCAGGAAGGCCCCGGGCAGCGACAGCAGCAGCGCGCCGAGGATGGTGACCGGCTGCACCCAGGCGTGGAACAGCAGCACCAGCACGATGTAGATGCAGGCCACGCCGGTGCCCATGGCCAGCACGAAACTCTGGCCGAGCTCGGCGAAGGCCTCGGCGTCGCCCACCTCGGTCTTCAGGATGCCGGGCGGCAGCTGGCGCAGGCTGGGCAGCTCGGCGGCGCGCTGCTGCACCTCGCCCAGCGCCTGGCCGTTGAGCTCGATCTCGAAGTTGACGTTGCGAAGGCGGTCGTAGCGGTCGATCTGCGCCGGGCCGCTGCCCAGTTCGATCTCGGCGACCTGCTGCAGGGCCACCGGTGCGTGCCGGCCGGGCACCTGCAGCTGGCGCAGCAGCTCAAGGTCCTGACGCGCCGCGTCGGGCAGGCGCACCACCACCGCCACCTGCCGCTGGCTGAGGTTGAGCTTGGGCAGCAGCTGGTCGTAGTCGCCGGCGGTGGCGATGCGCAGGGTGTCGGCGATCGCCGCGGTGCTGACCCCGAGGTCGGCGGCGCGCTGGCTGTCGGGCCGCACCACCAGCTCGGGGCGCTGCAGGCTCGAGCTGCTGGTCACGCCGCCGATGCCGCTCAGGCCGCGCAGCTCGCGTTCGACCTTGGCGGCGTGCTGCGCCAGCAGTTCGCCGTCCTCGCCGGCCAGCACCAGCACGTACTTGTCGTTGGCGCCCGCCAGGCCGACGCGCAGGCGCGCGCCCGGCACGTCGGCAATGCGCTCGCGCAGCTCGCGCTCGATGGCCTGCTTCTTCACGCCGCTGCGTTGCTGGCGCGGCGTGAGGTTGAGCGTCAGCGTGGCCTTGCGCGACTCCGGCGCGCCGGCCTGCGCGAAGGGGTCGGTGCCGGCCGTGCCGCCGCCCACCGTGGTGTAGACCAGCTGCACATGCGGGTGATCGGCCACCTTGCGCATCACCGCATCGGCCACCGCCACCGTCTGCGCGTAGGAGCTGCCGGGCTCCAGCTCGACCTGGATCTGGGTCTGCGAGAAGTCGTCGGGCGGAATGAACGCGCCCTGGATGCTGCCCACGAAGAGCGGCGCGCAGGCCGCCACGCCGAAGGCGGTGGCCGCCGCCAGGGTCTTGCCCTTGTGCGTGAAGGCCCAGCGCGCCAGACGCAGATAGGCCGGCATCCAGCCCGGGTCGCCGTGCTGGCGCGCCGGCTTCTTCAGCAGGTAGGCGGCCATCATGGGCGTGAGCAGGCGCGCCACCACCAGGCTGAAGAACACCGCGATGGCCGCCGTCCAGCCGAACTGCACGAAGAACTTGCCCGGGATGCCGCTCATGAAGGCGGTGGGCAGGAACACCGCGATGAGGGTGAAGGTGGTGGCGATGACCGCCAGACCGATCTCGTCGGCCGCCTCGCGGGCCGCCTCGAGCGGCGACTTGCCGGCGGCCAGGTGGCGCATGATGTTCTCGATCTCGACGATGGCGTCGTCGACCAGGATGCCGACCACCAGCGACAGCGAGAGCAGGGTGACGACGTTGAGCGTGAAGCCCATCCAGTGCATCACGGCGAAGGTCGGGATGGCCGACAGCGGCAGCGCCACCGCGCTGACCAGGGTGGCGCGCCAGTCGCGCAGAAACCACCAGACCACCAGCACGGCCAGCACGGCGCCCTCGATCAGCAGGGTCATCGAACCGTCGAAGTTCTCCTGCGTGGCGTAGACGAAGTTGAAGGCCTCGGTGATCTCGATGTCGCCCTGGCGCGCCTTCAGCTCGGCCAGCGCCGCCTGCACGCCTTCGAGCACGTCGACCTCGCCGGCGCCGAGCGCCCGCACCACCTCGAAGGCCACCACCGGCTTGCCGTTCAGGAAGGCGCCGCTGCGCCGCTCGCCCACCGTGTCGCTGACCGTCGCGACCTGGTCGAGGCGCAGATGGCGGCCGTCGGCCAGCGGGATGTCGAGCGCCGCCAGCTCGGCGGCCGACTGCACGGTGGCGATGGTGCGCACCGACTGCTCGGCGCCACCGAGCTGGGCGCGGCCGCCGGCCGCCTCCTGCTGCACGTTCTTCAACTGGCGCGACAGCTCGGCCGCCGTGACGCCCAGCGCCAGCATGCGGGTCGGGTCCAGGGCCACCTGCACCTCGCGGTTGGCGCCGCCGACGCGCGTGATGGCGCCCACGCCGCGCACCGCCAGCAGGCGCTTGGCCACCGTGTTGTCGACGTACCAGGAGAGCGCCTCCTCGTCGAGCGAGCGCGAGGCCACCGTGTAGCTGAGCACCGCCGTGCCGGCTAAGTTGAGCTTGGCGACCACCGGGTCGCGCAGGTCGGCGGGCAGCTCGGAGCGGATGCGCGAGACCGCGTCGCGCACGTCGTCCACCGCCTCCTGCGTGGGTTTCTCCAGGCGGAACTCGGCGGTCACCGTGGCCACGCCGTCCTGCACCTTGGTGTAGAGGTGCTTGAGACCCTGCGCCGAGGCCAGCGCGTTCTCGATGCGCCGCGCCACCTCGGTTTCCATCTGCGCCGGCGCGGCACCGGGCAGGCTGGCCGTGACGCTGACCATGGGCAGGTCGATGTCGGGGAACTGCTGGATCTTCATCGCCCGGAAGCCCAGCAGCCCGGCGGCCGTGAGCATGATGAAGAGCAGGATCGAGGGGACCGGGTTGGCGATCGACCAGCGTGAGACGTTGAACACGGCGTTCCCTTACGGCTGGGTCGGGCCGGCAGCGCCGACGCCCTTGCTGATGCGCACGCTGTCGCCGTCGGCCAGGAAGCCCAGGCCGCTGGCCACCACCTCGGCCTGGGCGTCCAGGCCCTCGCGCACCTCCACCCACTCCTGGTGTCGACGTCCCAGCTGCACCTTGCGCTGGCGCACCTTCTCGCCCTCGATCTGGAAGACGTAGGCGAAGCCATCGCGCAGCAGCACCGCCGTCTGCGGCAGGGTCAGCGCCTGCCCCTCGCCGAGCACGAATTCACCGCGCCCGAACAGGCCGGCACGCAGGCCCGGCGCCGCGGGCAGGTCAACATGCACCCAGGCGTTGCGGGTGGCGGCATCCACCTGCGGTGCGATCAGGCGCAGGCGCCCCTCGACCGCCGGTGCGCCGGCCGGCTGCAGCCGCACCTTGAGCCCCGGCCTGAGCCGCGCCAGCTCGGCGCCCGGCACCTCGGCCCGCCACTCCAGCCGGCCGGCACGCTGCAGGCGGAACAGCTCCTGGCCCGGCTGCACCAGCTGACCCTCGACGGCGCTGCGACTGGCGATCAGGCCCTCGTGCGGCGCATGGATGCGCGTGTAGGACAGGCGCAGCTCGCCGGCCTGCACCTGCGCACGCGCGCCGGCCAGACGGGCCTGCGCGCTGGCCTCGGCGGCCAGCGCCTGGTCCACGGCCTGTGCCGACAGTGCCTCGCTGCCCTGCAGGCTGCGCACACGGGCGGCGTTGGCCAGCGCCTCGCGCGCGGCGGCCTCGGCCTCCAGCAGGGTGGCGCGCGCCGCCGCCAGTTCGGCTTCCAAGGTGCCAGGGCTGAGCCGCGCCAGCAGCTGCCCCTTCTTCACCCGGTCGCCCGACTCGACGAGCAGTTCGTGCAGGCGTTGGCCGCCGATCTCGGCGCCCACCACCACCTCCTGCCAGGGCGCCACGCTGCCCGTGGCGCTGAGGGTCTGCGGCCAGGTTTGCGAGCGCACGGCGACCGCGCGCACCGTCAGTGCGGGCCTGGCGGCGCTGCGGGCTTCGGCGGCGGTCGCGGTCTGCGCCGTGGCGTCCCGGTTCAGCGCCACAGCGAGCGCGAGCGCGGTGAGCGCGGCAAGCGCCACGCCCAGGGAAATGACTTGGGTTCGGGGTGTCATGCTCAGGAATCTCCGGCTTGCTCAAGCGACCAGCCGCCGCCCAGCGCGCGGTAGAGGTCGATCCAGCTCAGGCTGTGTTCGTGGCGCACCGCCAGCACGCCGGCGTAGGCGGCCAGTGCGGTGCGCAGGGTGTCGTTGCGCTGCGGGCCGCTTTGCAGACCGGCCTGGCTCTGCGCCAGGCTGCGCCTTGCGATGGCCTCCCACTCGCGCTTGGAGGCATCCACCTCGGTCTGCCGTTCGGCGCCGGCGCGCACACGCTGCAGCGCCTGCTCCACCTCGGCCACCGCGCGCAGCCAGCGCTGTTGCAGCAGGGCCGCGGCGGCGTCGGCCTCGGCCGAGGCCGCCTCGCGCTGGCGCTCGCGCAGGCCGCCGTCGAACAAGGGCAGGCTGAGCAGGGCGGCGCCCGACCCAATTGCGCCGCTGCTGCCGGACCCGCCCAGCCGCAGCTCGGCGCGACCGATCAGGCCACTGAGACTGAGCTGCGGGTAGGCCTGCGCGTCGGCGGCGCGCGCGGCGTGCACGGCGGCCAGCCACTGCTGGTGCGCGGCATGCAGGTCGGGGCGCTGCGCCAGCAGCCGGGCCGGCAGGCTGTCGAGTCGCAGGGCCGGCGCGGCGGGCAGGCGGCGCTGCGGAAACGCGAAGCCGGTCGGCAAAGCCGGCGCGGCGAGCAGTTCGGCGAGCGGCGCGGCCGGTTCGGCGCACAGCAGGGCCAGGGTCTGCAGGGCGATTTCGGTCTCGGCGCGGCGCAGGCTGTGGGCGGCGCTGGCCGCCGCCCGCTCGGTGTTGAGCAAGGCGGCCTGGCTGGCGTTGAGCAGTCCGGCGCGCTGCTGCTCGCGACCCCAGGCGGCGCTCTGTTCGGCCAGGCGCTGGTCGAGCGCGCCGAGCTCCTCCTGGGCCTGCGCATGACGCAGCTGCAGGTAGGTGCTGGCCACGTCGGCGGCCAGGCTGACGCGCGCCTCGTGCCATTGCGCGGCGGCCGCCTCGGCCAGCGCCTGACCCGCCTCGGCCTGGGCACGCTGGGCGCCGAACAGGTCGACCTCCCAACTGGCCGCCAGCGCGCCGCGGCCCTGCGTGCTGCTCTGAAAGCCGCTCTCGGCCGAACGGGCGCGTGCCGCCTGCGCCTGCGCCTGCAGCTGCGGCCACAGCAGGGCGCGCGCCTGATCGGCCTGCGCCTGAGCGGCGCGGCGCCGTGCCGCGACCGCCGCCAGGCTGGGCGAGCGGGCCTGCGCCCGCTCGATCAGCATCAGGAGCTGCGGGTCGTCGAAGGCCTGCCACCAGCGCGACAGTTCGGCCACGCGACCAGCGTGCGGCAGCGTGGCCGGTGCGCCGCGCCAGTCCGACGGCAGCGCGGGGGGTGGAGTCTGGGTCGGCGGGGCGCTGGTGCAGGCCGCCAGCAGGACGGCCAGCAGGATGGCCGGCAGGCGGGTCGATACCGCGGCGAGCCGCTTCGCGTTCGTTCTCGTCATGGGATTCAGGAGCGGCGACGCTCCCGCTCAAAGGCGACCAAGGCGCAGCCCCAGTCGGCCAGGCGCTGGCAGGTGTGCAGCAGCTGCGGGTCGTCGGCCAACAGGTCCGGGTAGAGCGCGTCGATCAGCGGGCGCGACAGCGCGTAGTCGTGCGCCATGGCCTGCAGACCCATGGCCAGCTGCGCGATGGCGGGGTCGTCGGCGGCCACGCCGGCATGGCGGGCCAGCACGGCCTTGAAGGTCTCGAAATGGGGCGCCACGTCGCGCGCCACCACCGCCATGAAATGCTCGCTGGGCTGCTGCATCTCGCGCATGAAGAGCTGGGTGCCGCAGGCAGCGTCGGCCACCAGGAAGGGGGCGATGAAGTGCCGGATCGCCTCGTGCAGGTTCAGCGCCGGATCGTCGAAGCCGCGCAGCTCGGCATTGAGCGCCTCCACCGGCGCCCGCAGCACCTCGCGGTAGAGGCCGTCTTTGTCGCCGAAGTGGTAGTGGATGGCGCCGGGGTTGAGAGCGGCGCCGGTGCAGATCTCGCGCGTGCTCACCGCGTCGAAACCGCGCTCGGAGAACAGGCGGGTGGCGACCGCCAGCAGGCGCAGCCGCGGCTCGGACTGCTCGGGAGGAAGGGCTTTGCGCGGCGACATGGGGCGCGATTCTGGCATCAATCAAGCGCTTGCTTGATGAATGAGCGAAAAAGAGCGA
>JAYRUQ010000024.1:0-46641 GCA_041919015.1 Inhella sp. | reverse complement strand
TCGGCCAGGGTTCGCGGGCGCAGGCGCTCGGCCAGCGGTTGCTGCGAGGGCGCGGCGGCGCCGAACAAATCAGCCGTCGACGACATCCATGCCCTTGGCCGGGACGAACTTCAGACGCTCGGGCGCGATCGGCACATTGGCCTCGAAGGCGTCGAAGTCCAGGCGCGAGCGCTGGCCCAGGCCGTCGACGATCTCCATCGCCGCAAGCTGCGTGCCGCGCAGGCCGATGCGCAGGCGCTGGATGCCCTGATCCGGTTGCCGCGGGATGGCCAGCACCCAGGCCAGTGCGGCGTCCGCGCCCTCACCGGCCTCGCTGCTGAGCTTGAAGGCATCCCCCAGCGTGGACCCGGCCAGCAGCGCCACGGGCGTGCTGCCCAGCACCGCCGACAGCGGCCGGCTGCTGGCCTGGTTGAGGTCGGGGTCGATCAGCCAGACCTTCTGGCCGTCGGCGATCAGGGTCTGCGCCTCGGGCGGCTCGTAATCGAAGCGGAAGCGGTTGGGTCGCTGGAACTCGAAGCGCCCCTTGCTGACCCTCTTCTTGCCGCTCGGCGAGGTGACGGTCTGCGTGAAGCCGACGCGACCGGACTTGACTTCGCGCTGGAAGGCGCTGAGCTGGGCCAGGGCGTCGGCCGACGCGAGTGGCGCCAGCGCGGTCAGCGCCAGCGCGAGGATCAGGCGGCGTCCTGCCTTCATGCCTCATCACTCCGGCGCGGCACCAGCAACTCGCGGCTGCCGTTGCTGGCCAGGGCGCCGACCAGACCGCTCTTCTCCATCTGCTCGAGCAGGCGCGCGGCGCGGTTGTAGCCGATGCGCAGATGGCGCTGCACCAGCGAGATGGAGGCGCGCTTGTTCTCCAGCACCACGGCGACGGCCTGGTCGTACATGGGATCGCTCTCGCCGTCGCTCTTGGCGTCGCTCGCCCAGGGTGGTCGATCGCCATCCGGGCCGCCGGCCTCGCCGTCCAGCGTGCCGCCTTCCAGGATGCCCTCGATGTAGTTGGGCTCGCCGCCCTGCTCCTTCAGGTACTGGACGACGCGGTGCACCTCGTCGTCGGACACATAGGCGCCGTGCACGCGCAAGGGCAGGCCGGTGCCGCTGGGCATGTAGAGCATGTCGCCCATGCCCAGCAGGGCCTCGGCCCCCATCTGGTCGAGGATGGTGCGGCTGTCGATCTTGCTGCTGACCTGGAACGAGAGCCGGGTCGGGATGTTGGCCTTGATGAGGCCGGTGATGACGTCCACGCTGGGCCGCTGGGTGGCCAGGATCAGGTGGATGCCGGCGGCGCGCGCCTTCTGCGCCAGACGCGCGATCAACTCCTCGATCTTCTTGCCGACCACCATCATCAGGTCGGCCAGTTCGTCGATCACCACCACGATGTGCGGCAGGCGGTCGAGCGGCTCGGGGGCTTCCGGTGTCAGGCTGAAGGGGTTGGGAATGGATTGCTCGCGGGCCTTGGCGTCGGCGAGCTTCTTGTTGTAGCCGGCCAGGTTGCGCACGCCCAGCTTGCTCATCAGCTTGTAGCGGCGCTCCATCTCGCCGACGCACCAGTTCAGCGCGTTGGCGGCCTGCTTCATGTCCGTCACCACCGGGCACAGCAGGTGCGGGATGCCTTCGTAGACGCTCATCTCGAGCATCTTGGGGTCGATCATGATGAGCCGTACGTCGCGCGCCTCGGCCTTGTAGAGCAGGCTGAGGATCATGGCGTTGATGCCCACCGACTTGCCCGAACCGGTGGTACCGGCCACCAGGCAGTGCGGCATCTTGGCCAGGTCCGCCACCACCGGGCTGCCGACGATGTCCTTGCCCAGCGCCATGGTCAGCAGGCTCTGGGCGTCGGCGTAGACCTGCGAACCCAGCACCTCGGTGAGCTTGATGGTCTGGCGCCGGGCGTTGGGCAATTCGAGGGCCATGCAGTTCTTGCCCGGGATGGTCTCGACGACACGGATGCTCACCAGGGACAGCGAACGCGCCAGGTCCTTGGCCAGGTTGACGATCTGCGAGCCCTTCACGCCGGTGGCGGGCTCGATCTCGTAGCGCGTGATCACCGGCCCGGGGTAGGCCGCCACCACGCGCACCTCGACGCCGAAGTCCTTGAGTTTCTTCTCGATCAACCGGCTGGTCATTTCCAGCGACTCGGAGGTCACGGTCTCGATGCGCGTGGCCGGCGGGTCGAGCAGGTCGATCTGCGGCAACTTGGTGTCGGCCAGTTCCTGGAACAGCGGCTGCTGGCGCTCGGCGGCCACGCGGGTGCTGGAGGGCAAGTCGACCGGCACATTGAGCACCGGCGGCTCGACGTAAAGCGGCTCGTGCTGTTCGGCCTCGACCTCGCGCTCCACCTTGGCCTCCTGCACCTCGACCTCGCGCTCCTCCTGCGCCTGCTGCCCCAGACGCTCGTCCTCGCGCGCCTCGCGGCGTTGCTGGCGCGCCGACCAGCGCGTCTCGAGCCAGCCCCCCAGGCGTTCGGACACCTGCAGCCAGGAAAAACCCATCGCCCAGGCCAGGCCGAGCAGGAGCAGCAGGATGGCCAGCAGGCCCGAGCCGGCGAAGCCCAGCAACTGCATGGCGATCGGGCCCAGGCTGTAGCCGAGCACGCCACCGGCGTGGCCGGGCAACCGGGACTCCAGCGCGTACAGGCGCGTCCACTCCAACGCGCAGGAAGCCAGCAGCAGCAGCAGCAGCCCCGCCGGCAACTGCCAGCCGGGCGGGGCCGGGCGGTCCTGCTCGCGCCACAGACCCGCCAGGGCGCCCAACCAGCGGCGCAGGCCCACCAGCCACAGCCACCAGGCCGAGAAGCCAAAACCGAAATACAGCAGGTCGGACAGCCAGGCGCCGAACACGCCCAGGCGGTTCAAGGGCAGCGTGCGCTCGGTGGCGATGGAAAACGCGGCGTCGCGGCCATCGTGGCTGAGCAGCGCGGTGGCCACCAGGGCCAGCAGGGCAGCACCCAGCAGCAGGGCAGACAGGCCCAGCGGCGTGGCTTGCCGGGGCGGGGAGGCATCCTTCATGGCCGCGATTCTCGCGGCAGCCGGCTCAGTCCTCGGCGTCGCCCTCTTCGTCCTCACGGGTCACGATGCGTTTGAGCACCACCGAACCGTCCTCCAGGGTCTCGATCTGGCCACGCTCCTCCAGATCCTTCATCACGCGGCTGACCATCTCGCGCGAGGCGCCCACGACCTTGGCCATGTCCTGGCGCGACACCCGGCCGCGCACGATCTTCAGGCCGTTGTCGTCCTCGGCCATGTCCATCAGGGTGCGCGCCACGCGGCCGTAGACGTCGAGCAGGGCCAGCGACTCGATCTGCCGGTCGGCGTTGCGCAAGCGGGCCACCAGGCCGCGCAGGATGCCGTAGGCCATCGAGTTGGGTTCGGGCAGGCAGCGCGCAAATTCCATGCGGCCCAGCACCAGCACGTCGGTGGGCGCCTCGCAGCGCACGGTGGCCGAGGCCGGTTCACCGTCGATCAGGCTCATCTCGCCGACATAGTCGCCGGCGCCCAGCACCGCCATGATGACCTCGCGGCCGCGATGGTCGGCGGTGAGCACGCGCGCCCGGCCGTTGAGCAGGATGAACAGCGCGTTGGGCTGCCCCCCCTGCTCCACCAGCATCTCGCCGCGCTTGAAGCGCCGCTTGCTGACGCTGTTGGCCACCGTCTGCGCCTGCTCCGGCGTCAGCATGGAGAACAGGCGCACGCGGCGGATCAGATCGAAGTTGGACAACATGGCCATGGGCTTGCTCCGGCTGGGGTGGTTGTGCAAGGGCAGCGCAAGGGCGGCCTCCTAGAATTTGTGCATTCTTTCGCAGTGCAACGGGTGCCTCGCCCCCGGTGCAACCCTCGGAGCCCTCTTGAAGGGCTCGTCAACCGCCTCCACCTGCCCCGCCATGAGCCAACACCACCGCCTGATCATCCTGGGTTCCGGCCCCGCCGGTTACACCGCCGCCATCTACGCCGCGCGTGCCAACCTGCAGCCGGTGCTGATCACCGGCATGGCGCAGGGCGGCCAGTTGATGACGACCACCGAGGTCGACAACTGGCCGGCCGACGTGATGGGCGTGCAGGGCCCCGAACTGATGCAGCGCTTCCAGCAGCACGCCGAGCGCTTCAACACCCAACTGGTGTTCGATCAGATCCATGCGGTCGACCTGAGCCAGCGCCCCTTCCAACTCAAGGGGGACAGCGACAGCTACAGCTGCGACGCGCTGATCATCGCCACCGGTGCCTCGGCCAAGTATCTGGGCCTGCCCTCGGAGGAGACCTTTGCGGGTCGGGGCGTCAGCGCCTGTGCCACCTGCGACGGCTTCTTTTACCGCGGCCAGGACGTCTGCGTGGTGGGCGGCGGCAACACGGCGGTGGAAGAAGCGCTCTACCTCGCCAACATAGCCAACGTGGTGCACCTGATCCACCGCCGCGACAAGTTCCGCGCCGAACCCATCATGGTGGACAAGCTGATGGACAAGGTCGCCGCAGGCAAGATCGTGTTGCACACCTTCCAGACCCTCGACGAGGTGCTGGGCGACGCCAGCGGTGTGACGGGCGTGCGGCTGAAATCCACGCAGGACGGCAGCAGCAAGGACATCAAGCTGCACGGCTGCTTCATCGCCATCGGCCATTCGCCCAACACCGGCATCTTCGACGGCCAACTGGAGATGAAGGACGGCTACCTCCGCACCCGCGCCGGCAACGACGGCTTCGCCACCATGACCAGCGTAGCCGGCGTGTTCGCGGCCGGCGACGTGCAGGACCATGTCTACCGCCAGGCCATCACCAGCGCCGGCACCGGCTGCATGGCCGCGCTCGACGCGCAACGCTTTCTGGAGCAGTCCGCCTAAGCCGGGCCCGCGCACTCGGTTATAGTCGCGGGCTTTTCCGCTGGCACCCCGGCGGGAACGGGATACCGCCACCCGTGGGTCTATTCAAAGACCACTTGGCGAGGTGAGGCCGCCGCGACGTCGTCCATCGGACAGTCTGCGGTCGCCGGATAAGAGGAGTGTCCTCATGGCACGCGTCTGCGAAGTCACGGGCAAGAAGCCCATGGTCGGGAACAACGTTTCCCACGCCAACAACAGAACCAAGCGCCGGTTCCTGCCGAACCTGCAATACCGTCGTTTCTTCGTCGAGAGCGAAAACCGCTGGGTGCGTCTGCGCATTTCCAATGCCGGTCTGCGCCTGATCGACAAGAAGGGCATCGACGCCGTGCTGGCCGACCTGCGCGCGCGCGGTCAAGCCTGATTCAGTAAAGGAGCGACACCATGGCTGCTAAAGGCGGACGCGAAAAGATCAAGCTGGAGTCCACCGCGGGCACTGGCCACTTCTACACCACGGCCAAGAACAAGAAGACCACGCCGCAGAAGCTCGAATTCATGAAGTTCGATCCGAAGGCGCGCAAGCACGTGCTGTACAAGGAAATCAAGCTGAAGTAATTCGGCCGCGATTCCAAACGACAAAGCCCGCCATCGGCGGGCTTTGTGCTTTCTGGGCGGCGCGCGGGCTCAGCGCTTGCGGCCCTCGATGGTGTGCCGGTACCAGCGGTCCAGCATGCGTCGCTCGTAGCGCAGGTGGGTCGACTGCTGAGCGGCGGTGAAGAAGCCGCCCTGCAAATAGCCCATGTCGGACAGGCGCACCGTGTCGGACTTGAGCACCCGGCCGTTCTCACTCAGCGTGTACTCGAACTCGACCATCGGCCAGGTCACGTCGCGCAGCACGCGGATCTCGCTGGTGGCGCGTCGAACCCACTCCAACTCACCGGCCAGGTTCACGTCCAGCACCTTGATGCTGAGTTGCCGGCCCGCCGGCAGTTTGGCCGCCACCTCCTCGAACAAGGCCTTGAAGTCCTGCTGATTGCGTTCGCGATCCCACTGGGACCGGCCGAAATCAGCAAACTTCTCGGTGTTGACGTACTGGACCTGGACGCGCTGCTCCTCGGCCTGGGCCAAGCCAGCCGCCAGGATCAGCAGCGTGCTCGCGAACAACTTGCGCATGGGCATCCTCCTGTCTCCGACCAACAAACTCGTCGGGCCACAAGCCCGGCGAGCCCTCAGTTTAAAAAACTGAGGCCCTGCCGTCGCGCCTCTTTACCCAGGCTTACCCAAGTTCACAAGGCGTTGGCGGCCAATCGGCTGGCCCGCAGCCGCACCGACACGGCGCGCAACTCCGCGATGCCGGACGCCTCGGCGCGCTGGCACCAGACCTGAAGTTCAGCCACCAATTGCTCGGCCGAGACATTGGTGCGCGTCCACAGCGCACGCAACTCCTCGCGCATTTGCACCATCTGTTCCAGCACCGGGCTGGCCGCGCGCGCCGCCGCCAACTGCAGGTCGAGGCCCTGCGGGATGCGCCGGCTGTCGCGCGGCAGCCAGCGCTTGGCCAGTTTGAACTGCTGCCACTGCTCGCTGTGGCGCGCGCCCTTGGCCTTCAACTGCTGCAGTTCGGCGCGGCAGGCGGCCCGCAGTTCGCGTCCGAAGTGCGCCATCACCTCGTAGCGGTTGGCGATCAAGGCCTCCAGGGTGCGCCGGTCCGCCGGCTGAATCTCGCCCTCGACGACCTTGGGCGGAAGCTTGCGCGGCCTGGCCAGCCCGAAGGCCTGCAGCAGCCGGATGTAGCCCCAACCGATGTCGACCTCGAAGCGCCGGACCGAGAACTTGGCCGAGGTCGGGAAGGTGTGGTGGTTGTTGTGCAGTTCCTCGCCGCCGATCCACAGCGCCAGCGGCGTCAGGTTGGTCGAGGTATCGGGCGACTCGAAATTCCGATAGCCCCACCAGTGGCCCAGGCCGTTGATGATGCCGGCGGCATGGATGGGGATCCACGCCATGATCAGCGCCCACATCGACGCGCCCCAGGCGCCGAACAGCGTGAGCAGCAGCACCAGCAGCAGCGCGACCCCGAGAAAGCTGTGCCGGGTGTAGACATGCCGCTCGATCCAATCATCGGGCACGCCATGGGAGTACTTGGCGAGCGTCTCGGGGTTCTTGGCCTCGGCCCGGTACAGCTCGGAGCCCCTCAGCAGCACGGTGCTCAAGCCCTTGCTGACGGGGCTGTGCGGATCCTCGGCGGTCTCGCACTTGGCGTGGTGCTTGCGGTGGATGGCCACCCACTCGCGGGTGACGATGCCGGTGGTCAGCCAGAGCCAGAAACGCATCAGGTGCGACACGGCCGGGTGCAGATCCAGGGCCCGGTGCGCCTGGGCGCGGTGCAGGAACAGGGTGACCGACAGGATGGTCAGGTGCGTCGCAAGCAGCACCACGGTCAACAGGGTCCAACCGCCGGCATCCAGCAGGCCCTGCCCGGCCCAGGACGCGAAGGCGCCGAAAAAGGTATTCCAGAGTTCCATGGGCGTGCCGAAGCGGCGTCGATGAAGTGGCGGGAGAGGGGCCGAGTTTACGGACGCTTACCTGTGCTCGGGCGCACGCGGCGCGGCGCGACGCCTCAGGCCTTTTGCCAGACCGCGGCGAAGAAGCCGTCACAGCCATGGCGGTGCGGCCAAAGGCGCAGATTGCCCTCGCTGCACAGCCCGGCGTCCAGCAGCGTGGCCGCATCCAGGCGCTGCCACGGGGCCTTCAGGCCGGCCTGTGCCGCCTCGAACGCGGCCGCCACGCCCTCGTTCTCCTGGCGCAGCACGCTGCAGGTGGCGTAGACCAGGCGTCCGCCGGGCTTGAGCAGGCGCGCCGCGCCGTTGAGGATGCTGAGCTGCTGCTGCGTCAGCGCCGCCACCGCATCGGGCGACTGTCGCCATTTCAGGTCCGGGTTGCGCCGCAGGGTGCCCAGTCCCGAGCAGGGCGCGTCGACCAGCACGCGATCGAGCTTGCCCGACAGGCGCTTGATGCGCTCGTCGCGCTCGTGGGCGATCTGCACCGGATAGACGTTGGACAGCCCCGAGCGCGCCAGGCGCGGCCGCAGCGACTCCAGCCGGTGCCCGGCGACGTCGAAGGCGTAGAGCCGCCCCGTGTTGCGCATCGACGCCCCCAGCGCCAGCGTCTTGCCGCCGGCGCCGGCGCAGAAGTCGGCCACCATCTCGCCGCGCTTGGCGTCGAGCAGCGCGGCAAGCAACTGACTGCCCTCGTCCTGCACCTCGATCGAGCCGTCCTTGAAGAGCGGCCAGTTGTTGAGCGCCGGCTTGCCTTCGAGGCGGATGCCCCAGGGCGAGTGCGGGGTGGCCGCGCAGCGCACGCCGTCGGCCTGCAACTGCGCCAGCACGGCATCGCGTTTGGCCTTCAGGGTGTTGACGCGCAGATCCAGCGGCGCCGCCTGCAGCAGGCTGTCGGCCAGCGCGTCGAACTCGGCGCCGAGCTGCTCGGCCAGCGGCTGCGCCACCCAGTCGGGCAGGTTGTGGCGCAGCTTGGGCGCCAGCGTGGCCGGGTCGATGGCGGCCGCGCCGGCCAGCCAGCTCGCCTCCTCGGGCGTGCAGGCGGCATCGCGGGTTCGCGGGTCGCCGGCCCAGGCCAGCAGCACCAGGCGGCGCTCCATCGGCCCGCGCCCGCTTTGCGCCAGGTGCTGGAAACAGAGCCGCCGGCGCAGCAAGGCGTAGGTGGTTTCGGCCAGCGCACCGCGCTCCTTCGAGCCGAGGCTGCGGTTGTTGCGGAAGTGCGCGGACACCAGCGCATCCGCCGGTTGCTCGAAACGCAGCACATTGCGCAGCAAGGTGCCGGCTTCGTCGATCAGAGCCTTGGGATGCATGTCAGGTCCAGAGTTGCGCGGCGCCATCGAGCTGGCGCACGCGATTGCCATCCACCACCAGCTTGTCCTCGACGAACCAGCGCACCGCTTGCGCGTACATCGGGTGTTCGAGCGCCAGCACGCGCGCGGCCAGCCGCTCGGGCGTGTCGCCGTCCAGCACCGGCACCATGGCCTGCGCCACGATGGGACCATGGTCGAGCTCGGCCGTCACGAAATGCACGCTGGCCCCCGCCAGCCGACAACCGGCCGCCAGTGCCCGCTCGTGCGTGTGCAGGCCCGGAAAAGCCGGCAGCAGCGAGGGATGGATGTTGAGCAGGCGGCCGGCGTAATGCGCGGTGAAGGCCGGCGTGAGGATGCGCAGGAACCCCGCCAGCACCACCAGGTCGGCGCCCTGCGCGTCGATCAATTCGACCAGGGCGGCGTCAAAGGCCTCGCGACTCTCGAAGGCCTTGTGGTCGAGCGCGAGCGCCGCCACGCCCTGCTCGCGCGCCCAGGCGAGGCCGGCGGCGTCGGGCCGGTTGCTGATGACGGCCGCCACGCGCGCCGGCCAGGCCTCGCGGGCGCAGGCCTGCACGATGGCCTGCATATTGGATCCCCTGCCGGAGATCAGGACGACGATGTTCTTCATGACGGACATGGGCGCAGTGTAGGAAGGGCGAGAATTCCGCCCCCTTGAAGAACCACAACCCCCCCACCCCTTCCCTGCCCGCCGCAGCCCGCGTGGTCAGTGGCATGCGACCGACCGGCGCGCTGCACCTGGGCCATTTCCACGGCGTGCTGGGCAGTTGGCTGCAGCTGCAGCCCACACACGACTGCCTGTTCTTCGTCGCCGATTGGCACGCCATGACCGGCGCGGGCGCCCGCGTGCCCCGCGAGGAGGCGGTCTACGAGATGGTGCTCGACTGGCTGGCCGCTGGCATCGACCCGGCCCGCGCCACGCTCTTCATCCAGAGCCGCATGCCCGAGCACGCCGAGCTGTTCACGCTGCTGGCCTTGCACACGCCGCTGGCCTGGCTGCAGCGCGTGCCGGGCTTTCGCGAGAAGCAGGCCAGCCACCCGAGTTACGGTCTGCTCGGCTACCCGCTGCTGCAGGCCGCCGACATCCTCGCCTACCGCGGCGAGTGGGTCCCCGTGGGACAGGACCAGTCGGCCCATCTGGAGCTGGCACGCGAGGTGGCGCGGCGCATGAACCAGGCCGTCGGCAGCGCGCTGTTCCCCGAACCGCAGGCCCTGCTCTCGGCCAGCCCGCGCCTGCCCGGGCTGGACGGCCACAAGATGAGCAAGAGCCGCGGCAACACCATCGCCATGCGCGAGGCGCCCGAGCGCACCCGCGACAAGCTGGCGCAGATGCCCACCGACCCGCAGCGCGTGCGCCGCCACGACCCCGGCGAGCCGGCGCGCTGCCCGGTCTGGGCCTTGCACGAAGTCAGCACGCCGCCCGACCAGCGCGAGGCGCTGGCCGCAGGCTGCCGCAGCGCGCGCATCGGCTGCCTGGATTGCAAGGGTCAGCTGGCCGACGTGCTGCTGCCGCAGCAGGCGCGCTGGCGCGAGCGCGCCGCCGCCTACCAGGAGCAGCCCAAGCAGGTGCACTGGATGGTGGAGATGGGCACCGAGCGGGCGCGCAGCCTGGCACGCCGCACGCTCAAGGATCTGCGCCAGGGCCTGGGCCTGCATGCATGAGGGCTGAGGCGGCGCAGCTGCACCTCACCGATCTGGAGGCGGCCATCAACTTCTGGCGCGCCCGCAGCCCCTCGCCCGATGGCCTCAGTGCCTGCGCCGAGGTGCGCGCGCTGGCCGAGGTCTACGCGCTGATGGTCTACCGGCACCAGAGTGAGTGGGAGCCCGCACTGTTGACCCCGCTGCAGGCCGACGCGCTGCACACCTGGTACGCCACCACGCCCGACTCGCCCTGCATCGCCATCTGCTCGACGGCCCAGGGCGATGCCCTGTGCAAGGGATGCGGGCGCAGCTTTGCCGAGGTGCGCGACTGGCCCGCCATGAGTCCCTGGGCCAAGCGTGCGGTGTGGCGCCGCATCCAGCTCGAGGCCACGGCCTGGCGCTTCAACCGCTACGCCGAGCGCGCCCACGAGGGCGAGCTGCGGCAACTCAGCCTGGGCGAAGGCGGCCTCTCCCGGTGACGCACGCCCTGCCCTCCTTCGGCCACAGCCTGCGCCGGCTGCTGCCGCTGGCCTGGCCGGTGTTCGTCGGTCAGCTGGCCGTGATGGCCATCAGCGTGGTCGACACCGTGATGATGGGTCGCTCCGGCGCCGCGGACCTGGCCGCACTGGCCGTCGGGCAGGCGGCCTACATCACGCTCTTCGTCGGCCTGATGGGCGTGATCCTGGCCGTCGGCCCGCTGGCCGGGCGCGAGTTCGGTGCCGGTGCCCTGTCCGCCTCGGGCGCCTGCTTCGTGCAGGCGCAGTGGCTGGCCTTGATGCTGGCCCTGCCGGGCAGCCTGTTGCTGCTGGTGCCCGAGCCCTTCCTGGCGCTGGCCCAGGTCAGCCCGGCGGTGGAAGCCAAGGTGCGCGCCTACCTGCAGCCGCTGGCGCTGGCCCTGCCACCGGCCCTGCTCTTCGTGGCCTTCCGCGGCTTTGCCACCTCGGTCAGCCGCCCCAAGGCGGTGATGCTCTGGCAACTCGCCGGCCTGCCCCTCAAGGTGCTGCTGAACCTGATCCTGGTGGTCGGCCTGGGTGGTGGCCTGACCGCCTGCGCCTGGGCCACGGCGGGCGTCATGCTGGTGCAGATGCTGGGCGCGCAGTGGCTGCTGCGCCACGACGGCTTCTACCGGCCTTTCGCCATCGGCCATCTGTGGCAGACGCGGCCCGACCGCGCGCGCCTCAAGGCCTTGCTGCGCCTCGGTCTGCCGATGGGCGCCGGCATCCTCGTCGAGGTGACCGGTTTCACCTTCATGGCGCTGTTCATCGCTCGGCTCGGTGAGACGCCGGTGGCCGGCCACCAGATCGCGGTGAACCTGGTGTCGGCGATGTTCATGGCCGCGCTCGGTCTGGGCTCGGCCGGCGGCACGCTGGTGGCCCAGCATCTGGGAGCACGAGAACCGGCGGTGGCGCGCGTCGTCGGCTGGCACGCGCTCGGGCTGGCGGCGCTTGTGGCGGCGCTGCTGGGTGCTGCGGTGGCCCTGCTGCGTGAGCCCATCGTCGGCCTCTTCACCCCGCACGGCGCGGTGGCCGCCGCGGCCTTGCCGCTGCTGGTCTGGGTGTGGTTCTTCCACCTCGGCGACGCGCTGCAGACCGTCGCCGCCTACGTGCTGCGCGCCCACCATGTGGCCACGCTGCCGATGGTCGTCTACGTGCTGGCCTTGTGGGGCGTGGGCATCGGCGGCGGCTACTGGCTGGCCTTCCACGCCGGGCAGGGCGCGCTGGGCTTCTGGCGAGCGGCGACCTTCGGCCTGGCCGTGGCGGCGTTGCTGCTGTGCGCGTTGGTGGCCTGGGTGCACCGCCAGCCCGAGTGAACGCGGGGCCTGTTCACCACCAGGAATCGTTGTCCTCGCCCAGGCCGAAAACATCCTGCAGCTCGACGCGCCCGCGGCTCGTCTCCACGAAGCCGCTCCAGGCGCCGACATGGTGGTCGAGCCGGTGGCGCAGCAGCGGCACCTTGAGCGTCTGGCGGTACAGCGCGATCGGGCGCATCACCAGTTGCAGGCCATCGGCCTGCACGCGCCAGCCCATGGCGTCGACCTGCAGGCTGGCGTTGTGGATCTGCTCGGGCTGGCCGTCGATCCACAGCATGTTCTCGCTCGGGCCTCCCGGCACGCAGGGTGCAGGCTGCACCAGATTGAGCGCGAAGCGCCGCCCGTCGGGCAGGACGGTGGCCAGCGAGACCCAGCGCCACACCGTGTGACGCAGGGCCGCCAGCCGCGTGTAGTCGGAGCAACCGAGGCAGTGCGCGGGATCGAAGCGCAGCGTTGCCGCCCCGATGCGGGCCACCCCGCGTACGCGAAAGCCGCCGAATTTGTGCGTGTAGTTCCAGCGCCCGCCCGGCAGGGGCACGCTGAGCGCGAAGTGGCGGTCGCCGGGTTCGCTCTCAAACTGCAGGTCGATCTCAAAGTCGCCGCCCTCAGCGTCGAAGCGCCCCTGGCCCTGCAGCGCGAAGTGCCGGCCCTGCGCATGGTTGGCGATGCGCAGGCGCTGGCCGCCCCGTGCGAAGCCGTGCTCGTCCTCGCAGGAACTGCCGCCGACCTGCACGCCGGCCGCGCCGGGACTGATGCTCAGCAAGCGGTGCACGGCGCCGCTGCCCGTGTTGACCGCATAGACGAAGGCATTGCCGGCAAAACCGGCATCGGCGATGGCGCAGGACAGCACCCAGCCCGGCGTGCTGCAGCTGACGAACTGCCAGCGCTTCTGACGCAGTGCGCGCACGCGGCGCTCCAGCAAAGCGGGCAGCCAGTCCCAAAGATGGGGAATGGCCGCGTCCTCCAGATTGGGGTCGGGCACAGCCCGCGACCAGCGCCCCAGCTGTGGGGCGGTCTGGCCGCCGGTCACCAGGCGCTCGGGTCGGTTGTCGGGGTCGTGGACGGGCTGGCTGCTCATGCACCCATGCTAGTGTGGTGAGTTGGGAATTCGTGGCATTGCGACGGGTCGCAACGCTAGGCCCGCCGCAGGGGACCGAGCTCAGGCTCAACGCGGCAGGCTGAGCACGAAGACCGAGCCGCCGCCCGGTCGCTCCTCAACGCGCACCGTGCCGCCGTGCGCGCTGGCGATCTGCGCCACCAGCGCCAGCCCCAGTCCCACCCCGCCGGCCATCTCGGCGTGACCGGGCAGGCGGAAGAAGGGCTCGAAGATGCGCTGACGCAGCGCCAGCGGGATGCCGGGCCCGTGATCCAGCACGCGCAGCTCCCAGCCGGCCGGTGTGGCCTCCAGGTCCAGACGCTGACCGTCGCGGCCGTAGCGCAGCGCGTTCTCCAGCAGGTTGCGCAGCGCACGACGCAGCAGCCGATCGTCGGCCTGCACCAGCGCCTCGCGTGGCATGTCGCCCAGCTCCACGCCCTGCTGCGCGGCCAGCTCGGCGCACAGCCCCACCAGATCCAGCGGCTGGCGCGTCAGCGGCTGGGCACCGGCGTCGAGCCGACTGGCCAGCAGCACCTCGTCGATCAAGGCGTCAAGTTCCTTGAGGTTGCGCTCGACCTCGCCGTCCAGCGGGTGGGCGGCCAGCCCCTCGCCACGGATCGCCAGCGCCATGCGCAGGCGCGCCAGCGGCGAGCGCAATTCGTGGCTGGCATTGGCCAGCAGGCTGCGGTGGCTGCTCACCAGCTGCTCGATGCGGGTCGCCGCGTTGTTGAAACTGGCCGCCAGCTGCGCCACCTCGTCGCGGCCTTCCACCGGCACGCGCTGCGAGAGCTGGCCGGCGCCGAACTGTTCGACACCGCGCTTGAGCGCCTCCAGCCGCCCGGTGAGCTTGCGCGCCACCGGCCAGGCGGCAAAGGCGACGGCCGCGAACAGCATCAGGCCCAGCACGATGAGCGCCGGCACCCCGGTGCCGAGCAGATAGGGCGGCAGCGGCGGTCGCCGGCCGCCGCCCGGCGGGTCCTGCGGATCGCCGCTGCGCCAGCCGGCGCGCAGGGGCCGCAGCACCAGCAGGCGCCGGCCGTCGGGGAGCGCATGCACGAAGGGCGCCTCGGCGGCGCCCACCGCCTCGCGGCGTTCGTAGCGCTGACTGGTGGCCAGGCGGGTGCCGTCGGCCGCCTCAAGCGCCAGCGGCGCGCGCAGCTGCTGACCCCAGCGGTGCAAGGCCCGCTGCATCTCGGCGGGCGGCGCGTCGGGGGCCGGCAACGAAGGCGCCAACAACTCCGCCATGGCGGACAGGCGGTCGTCGAAAGCCTGCTGGGCCTGCTCGCGCTCGACGTTCCATTGCCGGTGCACCAGCAGGCCCAGACCGAGCGCGAACACCAGCAGCACCGCCACCAGCGCCAGGTAGATGCGCAGCCAGAGGTATCTCACGAGGCCATCACGCCGCAGCCTCGTCCTGCTTGCGCGCGAACACGTAGCCGGCACCGCGCACCGTCAGCACGCGCTTGGGGGCCTTGGGGTCGTCCTCGATGACGGCGCGGATGCGGCTGATGTGCACGTCGATGCTGCGGTCGAAGGCGTCCAGCGGATGACCCTTGAGCGCGTCCATGATCTGGTCGCGCGTCATCACGCGGCCGGCGTGACGCGCCAACACCACCAGCAGCTCGAACTGGTGGCTGGTCAGATCGCAGGCCTGCCCATCCAGGCGCGCCATGCGCGCCCCGAGGTCGATCTCGAGGCGACCGAAGCGCAGCTGTTCGGCGCTCACCGGTGCCGCCCCACCGCGCCGCAGCAAGGCCTTGACGCGTGCCAGCAGCTCGCGCGGCTCGAAGGGCTTGGCCAGGTAGTCGTCGGCGCCCAGCTCCAGGCCGAGCACGCGGTCCATCGGTTCGCCGCGAGCGCTCAGCATCAGCACCGGCAGCGCGGCGGCGTGCGGCAGGCTGCGCAGATGACGGCAGAAATCCAGGCCATCGCCGTCGGGCAGCATCAGATCGAGCACCACGAGGTCCGGAATGCCGGTCGTGGCGCCCAGCAACTGGCGCGCCACGGCCAGGCTGGGCGCCACCTGGACGCGGTAGCCGGCCGCCCCCAGGTAGCCCTGCAGCATGTCGGCCAGGCGCTGGTCGTCATCGACCAGCAGCAACTGGGCCAGGGTGCGCGGGTTCTCAGCGGTCACGACCACCCGGATGACGCTGGGCGCGCTCCATGCGCTTCTTGGCGCGTTCGAGCATCTTGGCGCGCTGCTCCGGTGTCAGCACCCGCCCGGCCTCGACAAAGGCTGCCTGCATGCGCGAGGCCACCTGCTCGTGCCGGACCTGCGCCTGCTTGCGCAGCGCGTCGATGGCGGCCGCGTCGATGTTCGGCGCGGCCCACAGTTGCAGCATCTGCAGGTGCAGGTTCTGGCCCTGCGGAGCCTGGGCCTTGAGCTCCTCGCGGGCGGTCTTGAAGATGGCCTGGATCTGGCTGATCTGCGCCTCGCTGGCGCCGATGTCGTCCAGCATGTGCAGCAGGCGTTGGCCGTCCATGCCGGGGCCACCGCCCATGCCGCGGTGCATGCCGGCGCCCCCGTGGCCGCCATGGTCCATCATGGGCTGGGCGAAGACGGCCGGTGCGGCGGCACCGAGCACCAGGGCAAGGCTGAGGGTCAGGGTCTTGAGGGCATTCATGGCAGTTCTCCTGCGGGTTGGAATGCTGCCACTGTCGGCGCCACGGGTTTCGCGGCGCGGTCCCTCGGGTAAAGAATCATTGCGCGCCGAGGCGCTCGCGCAGCGCGTCGATCAGGCCCAGCGTGGCCAGCGTGTCGGCGGCCGGCATCTGCGGGTGCTCCAGCCATCCTCGCTCCAGGGCCTCGGCGCAGGCCTGCATCTGGGCCTCGAAGCCGTTGCGGGCGAACGGGTGGGACTCTGTCCGCACCGCCTCGCCCTGGCGTTGCCAGCGCAGCGACTGCGCGTGCCAGAAGCCGTCGGGCAACTCGATCCAACCCCGACTGCCCTCGATGCACAGGGCGTTGGGGCTGAGGCCATCGAGCCGGCAGACGAAGCCGGCGCGGGCTCCGCCGGCAAAGCGCAGACAGCCCTCCACATGCTGCTCGACGCCGGTGGGGGCGAGCCTGCTGTCGACCTGCCAGTCCATCAGTTCACCCTGCCCGGCCAGCCGCATCACCCAGGCACTGAGGTTGAGGTTGTAGACGCCGATGTCGAGCAGGGCCCCGCCGGCCAGCGCCGGGTCGAAGAGCCGCGAGCGCGGGTCGTAGGGCGGCGCGAAGCAAAAGCTCGACTGCACGCGCTGCAGCTCGCCGATCGCGTCTTGCGCGAGCAACTCCTGCACACGCCGCCAGGCGGGCAGGAAGCGGCTCCAGAGCGCCTCCATCAGGAACAGGCGGCGCTGGCGCGCGAAGGCGAACAGCGCCTCGGCCGAGGCGCGATCGGGCGTCAGCGACTTCTCGCACAGCACCGGCTTGCCGGCCGCCAGGGCCAGGCGTGCGTGCTCGGCGTGCGCGCTGTGCGGGCTGGCCACATAGACGATGTCCACCTCGGGATCGGCGCACAAGGCCTCGATGTCGGGCGCAGCGGCGCCGCCCCAGTGGGCCGCGAAGGCCTGCGCCTTGGCCGGATCGCGCGCTGCGACGCGCTGCAGGCGCTGCCCGGGCAGCACCGCAAAGGCATCGGCGAAGCGCCGCGCGATGCCGCCCGGCGCGATCAGTCCCCAGCGCAGCACGGGCGTCGGCCTCAGGCTGTCGTCAGACGATGGGCTTGAAGCGCACGCGCTTCGGACGCGCGCCCTCCTCGCCCAGGCGCTTGACCTTGTCGGCCTCGTACTCGCTGTAGTTGCCGTCGAAGAAGGTCCACTGGCTCTCGCCCTCGCAGGCCAGGATGTGGGTGCAGATGCGGTCCAGGAACCAGCGGTCGTGGCTGATGACCATGGCCGAGCCGCCGAACTCCAGCAGCGCCTCTTCCAGGGCGCGCAGGGTTTCCACGTCGAGGTCGTTGGAGGGCTCGTCGAGCATCAGCACGTTGCCGCCCTCGGCCAGGGTCTTGGCCAGGTGCAGGCGGCCGCGTTCGCCGCCGGAGAGCTGGCCGACCAGCTTCTGCTGGTCGTTGCCCTTGAAGTTGAAGCGGCCGAGGTACGCCCGGCTGGGCATAACGAACTTGCCGACGATGATGTTGTCCAAGCCGCCCGAGACGTCTTCCCAGACCGTCTTCTCGGCCGCCAGGCTGGCGCGGCTCTGATCGACGAAGGCCAGCTTGGCGGTCTTGCCGATCTTCACCACTCCCTTGTCCGGCGTTTCGGTGCCCTGGATCATGCGGAACAGCGTGGACTTGCCCGCGCCGTTGGGGCCGATGATGCCGACGATGGCGCCCGGCGGCACCTTGAAGCTCAGGTTGTCGATGAGCACGCGGTCACCGAAGCTCTTGGTCACGCCCTCGAACTCGATCACCTCATTGCCCAGGCGCTCCGCGACCGGAATGAAGATCTCGTTGGTCTCGTTGCGGCGCTGGTAGTCGATGTCGCTCAGTTCCTCGAAGCGCGCCAGGCGGGCCTTGCTCTTGGCCTGACGGCCCTTTGAGTTGGAGCGCACCCACTTCAGCTCTTCCTTCATCGCCTTGGTGCGCGCCTCGTCCTGGCGCTGCTCGGTCTCCAGGCGCGCTTCCTTCTGGTCCAGCCAGTCGGTGTAGTTGCCCTTGTAGGGAATGCCCATGCCGCGGTCGAGCTCGAGGATCCACTCGGCGGCGTTGTCGAGGAAGTAGCGGTCGTGGGTGACGGCCACCACGGTGCCGGGGAAGCGCTGCAGGAAATGCTCCAGCCACTCCACCGACTCGGCGTCCAAGTGGTTGGTGGGTTCGTCCAGCAGCAGCATGTCGGGCTTGGACAGCAGCAGCCGGCACAGCGCCACGCGGCGCTTCTCGCCGCCGGACAAGTTGCCGATCACGGCGTCCCAGGGCGGCAGGCGCAGCGCATCGGCCGCCAGCTCCAGCTGCAGGTCGGTGTTCTCGCCGCCACTGGCGGAAATGATGGCTTCCAGCTCGGCCTGTTCGGCGGCCAGGGCGTCAAAGTCGGCGTCCTCGTCGGCGTAGGCGGCATAGACCTCGTCGAGCCGCTTCTTTGCGGCCAGCACCCCGCCCACGCCTTCCTCGACGGCCTCGCGCACGGTCTGCTCGGCATTCAGCTGCGGCTCCTGCGGCAGGAAGCCGATCTTGATGCCCGGCATCGGATAGGCCTCGCCCTCGAACTCCTTGTCGAGGCCGGCCATGATCTTCAGCACCGTGGACTTGCCGGACCCGTTGAGCCCCAGCACGCCGATCTTGGCGCCAGGGAAAAAGGACAGCGAGACCTGCTTGAGGATCTGTCGCTTGGGCGGCACCGTCTTGGTGACGCGATTCATCGTAAAGACGTACTGGGCCATGGTCTTGCTCGGGTAGAGACGCTGAAAAAGCGGCGGCCCGGCAGGACACCGGGCCGTGAGGGCACGATTGTCGCTCAGTGCCGCTCAGCGCCGCTCAGTGATGGCCGAGTGCCCCGGACAGGCTGCCCTGCACCGACGCAGGCAGCTCGTCGCTGGCCAGAGGACGTGGCAGCTCCGGCCAGCGCCGGATCAGGTCGGCCAGGTCGCGCGCCGGCATCGGCCGCGCCACCAGGTAGCCCTGCATGCTCGAGCAGCCGACGCGCCGCAGCACCTCGAGCTGGGCAGGCTCTTCCACGCCCTCGGCCAGGGTGTCCATGCCCAGCACGCGTGCCAGCTCCAGCATGGTGCGCACGATGGCGCGCGCATCGCTGGCCTGCATCAGCTCCTGGATGAAGGCGCGGTCGATCTTCAGCTTGTCGAACGGGAACTGACGCAGATAGGCCAGCGACGAGTAGCCGGTGCCGAAGTCGTCCAGAGCCACGTGCACGCCGAGCTGCTTGATGGCGTGCAGGTTCTCGATGGCATGGCGCACGTTTTCCATCAGCAGGGACTCGGTGATCTCCACTTCGAGACGGGTGGCCGGCAGCTGGTGGTTCTTCAGCAACGCACCGAGCTGCTCCACGAAACCCTCGCGTTGCAACTGGGCGGCCGAGACGTTGACGGCGATGCGCAGCCCCGGCAGCACGCGACGCGCATCGGCGCAGGCGCGGTCCAGCACCCAGGCGCCGATGTTGTGGATCAAGCCGGTCTTCTCGGCCACCTCGATGAACTCGACCGGCGAGACCTGGCCGAGCGTCGGGTGGTTCCAGCGCACCAGGGCCTCGGCGCCGGTGATCTCCCAGCGCTCGATGTCCACCTGAGGCTGGTAGTGCACCTGCAGCTGGTTGCGCGCCAAGGCCTCGCGCAGCTCGCGCTCGACGTCCATGCGGCGCCGCTGGCTGGCGCCCAGTTCCTCGGTGAACAGGCCGATGCGGCCCCGGCCGCCGGTCTTGGCAGCGTAAAGCGCGAGGTCGGCGGCCACCAAGGCCTCGTCGACGCTGCGGGCGTGCTGCGGCACATGGGCCACGCCGATGCTGACGCCGGAGGTCACCGACATGCCCAACGCATCGATGGGCATGCGCAGCGAGGCCACCAGGCGCTGCGCAAACTGCTGCACCTCCTGGTCATTGCGGACGTCGTCGAGCACCACGGCGAACTCGTCGCCGCCGAGCCGCCCGCACAGATCGCTCTTGCGCGTCAGCTTGCGCAGGCGTTGCGCGGTGGCCTGCAGCACCGCGTCGCCGACGCTGTGACCCAGGGTGTCGTTGATGGCCTTGAAGTTGTCCAGGTCCAGGCACAGCAAGGCACCGCGCCGCCCCGAGGGCTGCAGCGCCTGTTCGACCGTCTGCGCCAGGCGGTTGCGCAGGCTGACGCGATTGGCCAGGCCGGTGAGCGAATCGAAATGCGCGAGGAAGCTCAGATGGCGGTGCGACTGGCGCTCGGAGGTGACATCGGACAACACGCCGCGCCATCCGCGCAGCCGACCGTCGCCATCGTGCAAGGGCTTGGCCGTCACCGACCACCAACGCATGCCCTCGGCGGTCTGCACCCGCACCACCTGATCGCGGAAGGCCTCGCCGAACTCCAGCGCCTTGCGCAGTCGGTCGACGCTGTTGGAGCCCTCGGCCTGCACGCTCTGCAGCGCCTGCAGCAGCCCAAGCTGCGCCAGCTTGTCGGTCGGGCGTTCGAGCAAGGCCGCCAGACGGTCGGAGATCTGGACGAAGCGACCCCGCGGGTCGATCTCCCACAGCACGTCGGCGGTGGTTTCTTCGAAGTCACGCAACAACAGACCGACCACTTCGCCCTGACGCGCCGCCTCCTTCTCCGACAGATGGCGTTGGGAAAACACCCGCGCGACCGAATTGGCCGTGATGCACAGCACCACGACGTACAGGATCAGCAGCGCCTGGATGGGCTGCGCCAGCGCATGCTCGGATCGCTGCAAGGCCACCAGACTGGCCAGGGTCTGCAATCCGGCGTAGGCCCAGGCGGCGCTGGGGATCCAGGCCAGTGCGATGGCGCCGGCCGCCAGATTGCCCACGACGAGGTAGCCCAACAGCAACTGTTCGGCGGCCGGCAACTCAGGGAACCAGATCGCCGGCAGCAGGCCCCAGGCCAGCGCCAGCAGACCCGCATGCAGCGTGGCGCTGCGCACCGCGCGCGGTGGCACCGCCAGCCGCGGCCGGGCACGCCGCCGCCACCAGCTCACCAAACCGTATCCCGCCAGCACCGTCATGAACGCCGCCCAGCCGGCGAACAGCGGCGTGTCGATGCGGCGCCCGAGGTAGACCAGGCACAGCGCCACATTGGCCAAGGTCACGCCCAGGGTCCACGGGGTGCTGGACAGCACGGCCTGCAGGTGGCGGGCGCGCAACTCGTTGGTCTCGCGGTCGTCGGCGCTCCACAGGCGGCGCAGCAGGTCCTCTCGGCCCACCCGCTCGCCCCCCGACCACGCCATGCCCCTGCTTCCCGCCATGTCCCGTCACGCCCACGCGGTGCCCGCGCATGGGTCACTCTAGCCGCTGGCCCCGTGCGGAATGCCCGCAGGCCATCGCGCACCGCCTGGGGGCAACCCTTACACTGCGCGCCGTCGCCGCACTCGCCGTCGCGCTGGCCGACCCGCAATCTGCGTTCCCGCCCCCTTGCACCGCCCCCAGACGGCGCCGTCTCTCGCAGAGACCGGCACGGTGCCCTGACCGCGCATTGCGGTCCTCCATTGCATGAACTTCACTGACCTCGGTCTGTCCGAGCCGCTGCTGCGCGCCGTGCGCGAACAGGGCTACGAAACCCCCACCCCGATCCAGGCACAGGCCATTCCGGCCGTGCTGACCGGCGGCGACCTGCTTGCGGGCGCCCAGACCGGCACCGGCAAGACCGCCGGCTTCACGCTGCCCATGCTGCAGCGCCTGATGCAGCGCGGCGCCCCGCAGGGCCGCCGCGTCGTGCGCGCCCTGGTGTTGACGCCGACCCGTGAACTGGCCGCCCAGGTCGAGGAAAACGTGCGCGCCTACGGCAAGCACCTGCCGCTGCAGAGCATGGTGATCTTTGGCGGCGTCGGCATGAACCCCCAGATCGACCGGCTGCGACGCGGGGTCGACATCCTGGTGGCCACGCCGGGCCGCCTGCTCGACATCCAGGGCCAGGGCCATCTGGACCTTTCCAAGGTCGAGATCCTGGTGCTCGACGAAGCCGACCGCATGCTCGACATGGGCTTCATCCACGACATCAAGAAGGTGCTGGCGCTGCTGCCGGCGAGCAAGCAGTCCTTGCTCTTCAGCGCCACCTTCAGCGACGAGATCAAGACCCTGGCCGACCGCCTGCTCAAGAGCCCGGTGCACATCGAGGTGGCGCGCCGCAACGCCACCGCCGACACCGTGGCGCAGCGCGTCTACTGGACCGGTCGCGAGCGCAAGAAGGAATTGCTGGCGGAGCTGATCCGCCGCCACGACTGGCGCCAGGTGCTGGTCTTCACGCGCATGAAGTTCGGTGCCAACCGCCTCGCCGAGTACCTCGAGAAGCAGGGCATCACGGCCATGGCCATCCACGGCAACAAGAGCCAGAGCGCGCGCACCAAGGCACTCTCGGAGTTCAAGGCCGGCTCCCTGCGTGTGCTGGTGGCCACCGACATCGCGGCGCGCGGCATCGACATCGACGAGCTGCCCCACGTCGTGAACTTCGAGCTGCCCAATGTGCCCGAGGACTATGTGCACCGCATCGGCCGCACCGGCCGCGCCGGCTGCGAGGGCGAGGCCTTGTCGCTGGTCTGCCCCGACGAGGAACTGTTCCTGCGCGACATCGAGAAGCTCGTCAAGCGCCAGCTTCAGCGCGAGACGGTGCCGGGCTTCGAGGTGCCGAGCACCGAGCGGCCGGAGCCGATTCAGATCGGTCGCCAGACCATCGGCGTGCGGCCCGCTCGCGGCGCACCGCGGCCGCCGCAGGGCTCGGGCGGGCGTCCTTCGCAGAACGGCCGCGGCGCCAAGCCGGCCGCGCGCCCGGCGACGACCGGCCACGGCAGCGGCCACGGCCACGGGGGCGGCGGGGCACGGCGCAGCGCCGGCAGCCGCCAAGGGGGTCATGGCGGTGGACAGGGCGGTGGACAGGGCGGTCATGGCGGCGGGCAAGGCGGCCCGAAGCGATGAGCGACACCGTGCTGCTGGCGGGCGCCAGTGGCCTGGTCGGCGGCCACCTGGCGCGCCATCTTGCGAGCACCGAACGCCGGCTCTTGCTGCCACTGCGCCGCACGCGCGCCGACTTGCTGGCCTTGCCCGGTGCCGAGGCGCTCTCCTGGCCGCTGCCGGCCAAGCTGCCGCGCATCCAGTTGGCGCTGTGCGCGCTCGGCACCACGCTGGCGGCGGCCGGCAGCGCGGTGGCCTTTCGCGCGGTTGATTTCGACGCCGCCCTGGCCCTGGCCCGGGCGGCGCGCAAGACCGGTTGCCAACGCTTCGGGCTGGTCTCGGCGCTGGGTGCCGATGCCGGCTCGCGGGTCCTCTACAAGCGCGTCAAGGGCGAGTTGGAGCAGGCCGTCGAGGCCCTCGGCTTCGATCAGCTGGTGATCGTCCAACCCTCGTTGCTGCTGGGCGATCGCAACGCGCTGGCCCAGGCAAATCGGCCCGCAGAGGCGCTGGCCCAGCGCCTGGCGCCGGTCTACGCGCCGCTGACGCCTTCGCGTTGGCGCCCGGTGCCGGCGCAGCTGGTGGCCAAAGGATTGCTGGACGCGCTGGCGACGCGCGGCGCGGGCACGCACCGCATCGGCAACGCCGAGTTGCTCAGGGCCTGACCGCCGCCCGGTAGGCATGCCAGCTGGCATGCCCGAGCACCGGTCCCACCACCACCAGGCCGGCAAACCACGGCAGCATGGCCGCCACCACCAGCACGGTGATCAGCGCGCCCCACAGCAGCATCACGCCGGGCTGCATCAGCACCAGGCGCAGGCTGGTCAGCGCAGCGGTCACGGCGTCCACCGGGCGGTCGAGCAGCATCGGCATGGTGATGACGCTCACCGCGTAGATCAGACCGGCGAACACCGCCCCCACGGCCAGGTAGGCGACGATGAAGTTCAGGTTGTCGGGGTCGAGCAGGGCCAGCAGCGAGCCCTTGAAATCCGGCATGCCATCGAAGCTGACCGCGAACACCACCAGCGACGCCCGGCCCCACAGCATCTCCAGCACCAGCAGCACCAGGCCGAACAGCGCCAGCGGGCCGATGCGCGCCTCGAAGGCCAGCAGTGAGTCGCCGAAATCGGGCGCCTCGCCGCGTTCGAGCTTCTGGCTGACGCGGTACAGGCCCAGGCACAGCGCCGGTCCCACCAGCAGGAAGCCCGCCGCGAGCGCCAGCAAGTAGGCCGGCGCAGCTTCATAGACTTTCATCAGCGCCCAGCCCATCACCATGAAGGCCAGGCCGTAGAACAGGCCGATGAAGGGCGCGCGCAGGAAGTCGCGCAGGCCCAAGCCCAGCCAGCGCCAGGGCGCCGACCAAGGCAAGCGGTTCAATTCGACGCCCTGCGGTGTCGGCTCGGGCGGGCGGGGCGCGTCGTCGTTCATGCGGCGCGCATGCTGCCGCGTCGAAACCGCCTCATTCCTCGGGACAAACCACCAGGGGCAGGTCGCGCTGCAACGCCAGATCGCGCAGCTCGGCGCTGCCGCGTTGCGCAAACCAGCCGGCCAGCGCCTGCTGCGTCGTGCGGCCCAACCAGTTGACCGGTTCGCTCAGGCCGGCGCAATCGGCCAGCGCGTGGGCGAACTTGGACTCCAGCGCCGCCACGGCCACCCGGCCGTCGCGGCAGGCAAACACCTGGTAGCCGGCGTGGCGGCCGCCCAGCAGATCGCCGGGCCGGGTCAGGCCCCAGCGGCGTGGCGCGGCCGCCTCGGCCAGCGCCTCCTGCAGGCCGATTTTCAGCAGGCGGCCGGGCTCACCGCGCAGGCGACCGATCTGCACCTGATGCAGGGCGGTCAGCGCCGCCTGCGCGCCGCACAGGTCGGCCCACAGGGTAGGCGGCAGGCTCTGCTGCACCAGGCCGAGTTCGGCCTGGTAGGTCAGGTCGTGGCCGGCGGCGTCGGGCGCCGCCAGGCAGCCGAACACCGCCACCTGCCACAGGCGCGGGTAGCGGCGTTGCAAGGCGCGCCAGCCCAGGCCCAGACGCGCCATCGCCTTGGGACGGAAGGAACTCAGCAGCACGTCGGTGCGCGCCAGTTCGCGCTGCAACTGGCGCTGCCCGGCCTCGCTACCCAGGTCGAGTCGCTGAACGGCCACACCGTCGTGCAACTCGCCGTACAGGCTGGCGGCCATCAGCGCCACCGGGTCGCCGCCCGGTGGCTCGATCTTGCGCACCCGCGCACCCAGTTGGCGCGCGCGCTGGGCCGCCACCGGCGCCGGCAGGTTCAAGCCGACGCTCAGGATGCGCAGCCCGCGCAGCGGCGCCACGGGCGCTCAGGCCTGAGAGCGGCGGCGCAGCGTGGCGCCCAGCAGGCCCAGCCCGCCCAGCATCAGCCCGTAGGTGGCGGGCTCGGGCACCGGGTTGAAGACCAGGGCCTGCCAGTTGTCGTTGGCGTCCAGGTAGGCACCGACGCCCACGCCGGCGTTGTTCAGGCCCTCGGCATAGGTCTGCAGGCCGGACCAGGTCACGGTGCTGTAGTCGGCCGCCGAGCCGAAAAAGGCGCTGATGTCGCTGCCATTGCGCAGCCATCCGGCCAGCAGGCCGTCGTCGCTGAGTGCACGGGCGCGGGTGTCGGTCTGGCCGGCGAGTTGGAACGCGGTGTAGACGCCGGCTTCGAAGCGGAAGGCTTCGCGCTGCGTCGGCGTGCCAGGCGCCGGCTGCCAGATGCGCGAGCCGACCACGCTGCCGTCGTCGCGAACGCCTTGGGCGATCACCAGCAGGCCGCTGGCGATGACCGTCAGGTTGCCGGTGCTGCGGTCCAGCATCCAGCCGTCCCAGGTCGTGGCGTTGCTGGCGTAGCCGGTGACATAGCGGCCGTTGGGCGAGATGGCGCGCACCACGGTCTCGTCGTAGCCGGTCAGCGCAACGGTGCTGTAGCCGCTGGCGTCGAGGATGAAGCCCTTGTTGGGGCCGAGCACCAGATTGCCGCTGCCGTCGTCGACCTGGGTGTCGGAGAAGGCGCCCACCACCACGCCGGTATCTGAAAGCCCCAAGGCCGTGGTGTTCAGGCTGCCCGCCGGGCCGCTCAGCCAGTTGAAGACGCCGCCGCCGCTGACCACGAAGGACTGCGAACCACTGGCGGTGGTGGCGTAGCCGACCATGCTGCCGACGTTGTTGATGTCGTAGAGGAAGGACGAGCTGGCATCCGGCACGGCAAAGGGCGTGGCGGCATAGGGCGTGGCGGCCTGCGCAGCGCCGAGGAGCAGGGTGGCGCTGAGGGCCAGCAGACGGGGGGTATGCATGGGCTTGAAGCTCTGGGTTTGCAAGGCGCAGCATTGTGCGCGCCGCGTCCTTCGCACCTCCCCTCGAACCGGGGGTCGAGAATGCCGCCATGCTGGATGCCGACCCGATCGACTGGACCGACCCCGACCACCCGCGCTCGACGCGCTACGGCGACCTGTTCGCCCCCCGCGCCGGCGCTCTGCAGCAGGCCGAGGCCGTGTTCCTGCGCGGCAACGGCCTGCCGGAGCGCTGGCGCAGGCGCGAGCGCTTTGTGGTGCTGGAGACCGGCTTCGGTCTGGGCAACAACCTGCTGGCCACCTGGGCCGCCTGGCGCGCCGACCCGCAGCGACCGAAGCGCCTCTTCTTCCTCAGCCTGGACGCCCACCCGGTGACGCGCGAGGACCTGGCGCGTGCCCACGCGCACTCGCCGCTGGCCGATCTGGCCGAGCGACTGCGCCAGCAATGGCCACCGCGTGTGCCCGGACTGCATCGGCTCGATCTCGACGAGGGCCTGCAGCTGCTGCTGCAGTTCGGTGACGTGCAGGAGTCGCTGGGCGAGTTTCAGGCCGAGGTCGATGCGTTTTATCTCGACGGCTTCGCACCGCGACTGAACCCGGCCATGTGGAGCCGCGAGGCGCTGGCGCCGCTGACGCGGCTGGCGGCACCTGGGGCCAGCGTGGCAACCTGGAGCGCCGCTGCCGCAGTGCACGCGGCGCTGGGCGCTGCCGGATTCAGCTGCCGGCGCGTGCCGGGCTGGGGCGACAAGGCGGAAATGACCGTGGCGCAGTTCGCGCCGTCTCATCGCACCAGCGAGCCGGCCGGACTGCGCGCGCTGGCGCCGCACACCCAGGAGGCCGTGGTGCTGGGTGCCGGGCTCGCCGGTGCGACCTGCGCGCGCGCCCTCCACGAAGCCGGACTGCAGGTGCGGGTGGTCGAGGCGCTGGGCGCGCCGCAGCGCACCACGGCCGGCAACGGCGGGCTGTTCCACGCCACCGTGCACGCCGACGACGGCCCGCACGCGCGCTGGAGCCGCGCCGCGGCGCTGCGCGGCCGGCAATGGTTGCGCCGCCATCCCCCGCCCTGGCTGGCCGACGGCCTGCTGCGCCTGGCCGAGGAGCCGCACGCCGAACGCGCCGCCCTGGCCGCCCGCCTCGGGCTCGACGCCGAGTTCGTCGAGGCGCGGGCCGCGGGTTGGTTCTATCCGGGCGGCGGTGCGCTGCCGCCGCGCGACTGGACGGCGCGATTGCTCGACGGCCTGGCGCTGCAATGCGACACCCCGGTGGCGACGCTGCAAGCGCTCGACGCCGGTCGCTGGGTGCTGCGTGACGCCGGCGGCGGCGTGATCGCCGAGACCGGCCTGCTGGTGCTCGCCGCCGGTGCCGCCCTGCCGAACCTGCTGAGCACTCTGGGGGACCCGGACCATGAACTGGCCGCCAGCCTGCGGGCCCAGCGTGGCCAGGTCAGCCTGTGGTCGGGACCGCTGCCGGGGCCGGCGCAACCCACCGCCAGCGGCGGCTATGTGCTCGCGCTGCCCGGCGGCGGACTGGCGGCGGGCTCCACCGCCTCCTTCGACGACGACGAGGCCGGCGTGCGCGCCGCCGACCAGGCACGCAACCACGCGCTGGCCGAGCGCCTGCTGGGTCGCCGCCTGCCGCCACCCGACGACGGGCGGGTCGGTTGGCGTCTGCTGGCGGCCGACAAGCTCCCGCTGGTGGGCGGGCTGATCGATCCGCACCAGGCGCCGCCGCGCCGCCCCACCCAGCCGGCGCACTGGGCGCGGCGCCCCGGCCTGGCGCTGTGCGGGGCCTTCGCGTCGCGCGGCATCACCTGGGCGCCGCTGGCGGCCGATCTGCTGGTGGCACTGGCGCTGGGCTGGCCGCTACCGGTGGGGCGCTCGCTGCACGCGGCCGTGGATCCGGCACGACAGCAGGTGCGTGCACTGCGTCACGCGGCGCGGGTCGGCACGCTCGCTCGGCGCGCGGCCGCAGCGTCGGTGTGAACTGCGCCCGCCCCAGCGGGCATGGGCTGAGAACAATGGTGCGAACCTCCACCAAGGCCCACGAACCATGTTGCGCAGCACCCTCTCCGTCCTGGCGCTTGCCCTTTGCGGCAGCGCCCAAGCCGACAGCGACTTGAGCTTCTCGCAGCTGGCGCTGGGCTCGCGCACCGAGAGCTTCAACCCGGCCCCTGCCGACGCCGGGCTCAACGCGCTGGGCGCCGCACCGGTGGTGCTCGGCCAGTTGCGCGTCACCCAGGCCGGCTGGCTCCGTTTCAGCTACCTCGGCCAGGAATCGGGCTACGCCAACGAACTGCATTTCGACGGCCGCGCGCTGACCGAGTCGGCGGCCATCGGCGCCAGCCTCACGGCCTGGGTGGAACCGGGTGCGGTCACCTTCCGCTTCGTCGACAACCAGGGCGGCGTGGCCTTCAACAGCAGCGGCGCAGGCGAAGTGAAATGGCAGAACAAGACCTCCATCGCGCTGCTGGGCCAGGACGTCACGGTAGCCGGCCAGCAGTACGCGATGGTGCTGGGCTTCAACGACCGCGGCGGTGCCGGCGCCAACCAGGGTGACTGGGACGACTACGTGGTCGGCGTGAACTTCGCGTCGGCCGTGCCCGAGCCCGCCTCGCTGGCGCTGATGGGGCTGGGCCTGGCGGCGCTGGGGCTGTACCGCCGTCGTTGTCCTCGCTGAATGCCGCATCTGCGTGCGTGCTCGCGGCGCGGTCGCAGCGCATCTGCGACGCGGCAACGGCCGCAGAATGGTGCCCGATGCCCCTCGACGTGCGCTGCCTCCGCCTGAACCCGCTGATGCCTCCCTTGCCGCGGCGCCGGAGGCCATCGCCTTGAGCACGCCGGTGCTGTGGGTGATGGGGGCCGGATCGGTCGGCGTCTTTCTGGGCGGCAGACTGGCCGCCACAGGCGTGCAGGTGCACGCCATCGGACGCGAACGCCTGGCCCGCGACATCCGTCTGCACGGCTTGCGCCTGAGCGATCTGGAGGGCGTCGATCAGAAAGTGACGCCGCCCCGTTGGCACCTGCTGCCCGACGACCCGGCGCTGCCGCCGCCCGGTCTGGTGCTGTTGACCGTCAAGAGCGGGGCCACCGCGCAGGCCGCCCGACAGCTGTCGACCGTACTGGCACCCGGCACCCCGGTGCTGAGCTTCCAAAACGGCGTGGAAAACCTCGCCGCCGCCAGGCAGGCCGCGCCGCAGTTGCACTGGTTGGCCGGCATGGTGCCCTTCAACATCGTCGAGCTGGCCCCCGGCCATTGGCACCGTGCCAGCAGCGGCCGCCTGGTGGCCGAGCGTGACATGCGCATGCAAGCCTGGCTGGCGCACTTCAAGGCCGCCGGTCTGCCGCTTTGGCTGCAGGATGACATGGCCGCCGTGCAATGGGCCAAGCTGCTGCTGAACCTGAACAACCCCGTCAACGCGCTGTCCGGCCTGACACTGCGCGACGAACTGCTGCAACGCGACTGGCGACGACTATTGGCGGCCTTGATGGAAGAGGCCTTGGCCCTGCTGCACGCGGCGCGCCAGCCGGTGGCCCGGCTCTCGCCGCTGCCACCGCACTGGGTTCCTGCGGTGCTGCGCCTGCCGACGCCCCTGTTCCGGCTGGTGGCGGCCCGCATGCTGCGCATCGACCCCAAGGCACGCTCCAGCATGGCCGACGACCTGGCGCTCGGCCGCCCGTTGGAAATGGATGCGCTGTGCGGCGCCGTGGTGCGGCTGGCGGGACGGCTCGAAACCGACGCACCGCGCAATGCGGCGATGCTGAGCCTGCTCGAGCGCTTGCCGGCAATGC
This sequence comes from Inhella sp., assembly GCA_041919015.1. Classification (GTDB taxonomy): domain Bacteria; phylum Pseudomonadota; class Gammaproteobacteria; order Burkholderiales; family Burkholderiaceae_C; genus Inhella. The sequence goes on along the minus strand of JAYRUQ010000024.1, from coordinate 16,829 downwards.
AGGACACAGCGGCCTGGCAAGCGCTGCGCCGCAAGGCGCTGGGGCTGGGGCTGGACCGACCGTCTCGCAGCGATCAGTAGTCGAAGCGTTGCACACCCTGCGCACCGGCGATGAGCGCCAGCGCCGCGCGGTGACGGGCAAAGATGCCCACGCAGACCACGCCCGGCCATTGGTTCAGCTCGACCTCCAGCGCCAGCGGGTCGCTGATGGACAGGCCATGGACGTCGAGGATCAACTGCCCGTTGTCGGTGCGGCAGCCCTCGCGCAGCCTGGCCTCGGCCCCGAGGCGCGCAAAGCGCCGCTGCAGCTGCGGAACGGCCATCGGAATCACTTCGACGGGCAGCGGGAAGCGGCCCAGCACCGGGACGCATTTGCTGGCGTCGGCGATGCAGACGAAGCGCTCGGCCAGGTCGGCGACGATCTTTTCGCGCGTCAGCGCCGCGCCACCGCCCTTGATCATGTGGCCGCGCGGGTCGATCTCGTCGGCCCCGTCGATGTAGACCGCCAGCCGTTCCACCTCGCCGGCCTCGACCACGCGCAGGCCGGCGGCGCGCAGGCGCTGCGTGCTGCGTTCGCTGGAGCTGACGCAGGCCGCCACGTCGAGGCCGCTGGCGGCCAGGGCGTCGATGAAGCAATCGACCGTCGAACCGGTGCCAACCCCCAGCACCTGGCCGGGCTCGACGAATGCCAGCGCGGCCTGGGCCACCTGGCGCTTCAATGCTTGAGGATCTGGTTTCGTCATGGCGCCATTGTCCAGAAACGCGCAAGGGGCCTCGCGGCCCCTTGCGGATGGCACCCGAAAATGCTCTTAAGGTGAACGGGCTTTGCACGGCACCTTAACCCCCGCCGGGGGCGGGCCGGGCTGGCCCGGACCTGGGGGTGCTCAGAAGCCCAGCGAGGCCAGCAGGTCGTCGACCTCGCCCTGGTTGCTCACCACATCGGTACGGCCGGTGGCATCCACCACCGGTCCGTGCAGCACCTCGGTCGAGACCTTGTCGCGCTGTTCGGGCGGCACCACCTGAACCAGCAGCTTGACGAGGCTGTCCTCGAGATCGCTGGTGAGTTGCACGACCTTCTTCACCACCTGGCCGGTCAGGTCGTGGAAGTCCTGCGCCATCATGATGTCGGTGAGGTGCTGGTCGATGCGCGAGGTCTTGCCCTCGACCTCGCTGACGAAGTTCATCACCGCGCCGCTGGCCACCGCACGCACCGGGTCGGCGGTCAGCTTGGCGGCCAGGTCGCGCGTCGCCTGGGCAATCGACTCGTGCTCGGCCTTGGCCTGGTCGACCGAATTGAGCACCTTGTTGGCCGCTGCCGCCGTCTTGTCGGCGATGTAGGTCAAGCGGCTGCGTGCGTCGGGCAGACCTTCCGTGGCGACCTGTAGCTTGGGCATGACGCCCAATTGGCTCATCGTGTCATGCAGCAGGCGTGTGATGGTGCCGATTTGCTGGAACACCGCAGGATCCACCTGCAGCGGTTGATCCTTGGCCAGCTTGGCGAGTTCGTCCAGGTGCGAGCTCATGTCAGGCCGCCTGCATCTTCTGGATGATCTTCAGCACCTTCTCTTCAAGGGTGGCCTTGGTGAAGGGCTTGACGATGTAGCCGGAAGCCCCGCTCTGGGCAGCCAGCACGATGTCTTCCTTGCGCGCCTCGGCGGTCACCATCAGCACCGGCAGGTGCTTGAGGCTGGCGTCTTCCTTGATGGCCTTGAGCAGTTCGAAGCCCGTCATATTGGGCATATTGATGTCGCTGACGACGAAATCGAACTTCGACGCGCGCAGCTGGTTCAGGGCATCGACCCCGTCCTCGGCTTCCTCGGCGTTGCTGTAGCCGATCTCCTTGAGCAGCCCACGCACGATGCGCCGCATGGTGGAGAAGTCGTCAACGATCAGGAACCTCATGTCAGCGCTCATGGCGATCCTTCAAATCCTTCATTCGTCATCCGGGGCCCGAGGCCGGCGCGCTGGCAGCGGGCGCGGCGTCCTCCGGCAGGTTCTTCAAAACGGCGTCCTCGGCGTCCCGATTCATCACGATGATGCTGATGCGGCGATTCACCGCGCTCTCCGGTGCCTGGGCGTCCAGAAGCTTACTCGAAGCCAGGCCCTGCACCCTGAGCATGCGCGCCTCGGGCAAACCCCCTGACACCATCTCGCGCCGCGAGGCGTTGGCACGATCGGCGCTGAGCTCCCAGTTGCTGTAACCCCGGTCGCCGCCGCCGAAGGGCTGCGCGTCGGTATGGCCCTCGATGGTCAGGCGGTTGGGCACCTCGGCCAGCACCGAGCCGAGTTCCTGAAGCAGTTCGCGCATATAGGGCTTCACCACGGCCGAGCCACTGTCGAACATCGGCCGGTTGCCTTCGTCGGCGATCTGGATGCGCAGGCCCTCGCGCGTCAGTTCGAGCTTGATCTGCCCGCCCAGTTGCGCCAGGCGCGGATTCAGGGCGATGACCTCCTCGACCTTCTGCTTGACCTGCTCGAGGCGCGCCCTCTCGGCCTGGCGCTGCACTTCCTTGAGTTCCTTGAGCGCGTACTGCCGCTCCTTGGCCTCGACATCGCCCTTCTTCACCTGGCCGCCCTGGCGGGTGAGGTCGGTGCCGCCCCCCTTGACCAGCGAAGAGGCGTCTCCGGCTCCCGATCCACCGAACATCGCCACCTTCAGCGGCGAGGAGAAGTAGTCCTGAATGCCCTTGCGGTCGCCCTCGGTGGTGGAGCCCAGCAGCCACATCAGCAGGAAGAAGGCCATCATGGCCGTGACGAAGTCGGCGTAGGCGATCTTCCAGGCGCCGCCATGGGCGCCGTGGCCGCCCTTCTTCACCTTCTTGATGATGATGGGCTGGAGCTTCTTGGCGTCGCCGGCCATCTAGCGTTCCTCGCTCACTTCTTCTTCACGTGCGCCTCGAGTTCGATGAAGGTCGGCCGCACATTGCTGTACAGCACCTTGCGACCGAATTCGATGGCCACCTGCGGTGCGTAGCCCTGCATGCTGGCCAGCAGGGTGGTCTTGATGCAGGCCAGTTCCTTGTGACCCTCGTCGAGCTTTTGTTCGAGCAGGCCGGCCAGCGGCTCGGCAAAGCCGTAGGCCAGGAAGATGCCCAGGAAGGTGCCCACCAGGGCCGACCCGATCATGCCGCCCAGCACCGCCGGCGGCTGGCCCACCGAGCCCATGGTGTTCACCACCCCCAGCACGGCCGCCACGATGCCGAAAGCCGGCAGCCCGCCGGCCAGCCGCTGCAGGGCCGCCACCGGCGCATGCGCCTCGGCATGGTGGGTGTCGATCTCGGCGTCCATCAGGGCCTCGATCTCGTGCGCGTTCAGGTTGCCGCTGACCATCATGCGCAGGTAGTCGGTGACGAACTCGGTGACATGGTGGTCGTGGCCGACGTTCGGGTACTTCTGGAACAGCGGCGAGTTGTGCGGGTCCTCGACGTCCTTCTCGATGGACATCAGGCCTTCCTTGCGGGCCTTCTGCAGGATGTCGTAGAGGAGCGCCAGCAGCTCCATGTAGCGATCCTTGGTGTACTTGCTGCCCTTGAAGCACATGCCGAGGCCGGACATGGCGCCCTTGATGACGGGCATCTGGTTGTTGGCCAGGAAGGCGCCGATGGCGGCGCCGAAGATGGTCGTCATCTCGAACGGCAGCGCGTGCAGGATGACGCCCATGTTGCCTCCGTGCGCAACGTAGACGCCGAAGATGCAAGCCAGCATCAGGACCCAGCCGACGATGACGAACATGGTGAGGGGAGAAGTGACAGGCCGGGCGATTGTGCAAGCTCCGCCCCATCCCCCTGGCGGGAATGGGGGGGCAAGCCACGGTCAATTCAGATCTTCGGCGCGATAGACCAGCAGGCGGTGCCGCCCGACCGGCAGGGTCAGGCTTGCCGCCACCCCGGGCAGTTCGAAGTCCAGGCTGATGAGGCGGCTGCCCGGCTGCAACTCGGTGCGCGCCTTGTCCAGCGCCGGTCGCATCGACTCGGGGCGCTGAAACAGGTAGACGATGTCGAAATCCGACCAATCCCGTGTCCACAGGTCGCCGCGCTCGATGCGCGCGAACGGGCAGCGCCAGCGCGACCAGAACACCAGCATGGCGCTCGACTCGATGCCCTGCAGTTCGAGCGTCGGATAGGCGCGATGCCAGGCTCGCAGGGCGGCGCCGCTGCCGCTGCCGGCATCCAGCAGTCGCGCGGCGTCGCTCAGCGGCATGTGCTGTGCCAAGCGATCAAAGGCATCGGCCGGGGTGAGGAAAAGCGGTGCGTCGCGCCACAGCCACCAGGGGTAGAGCGCCAGCAGCAGCACCAGGGGCAGCAGCCAGGCCCAGGCCGGCAGCGGCAGTCCAGTGGCAAGGAGAGCCAGGGGCAGGCCCAGCGCCACGGTGATGCGCCGCCATGGCCGGCGGTGCAGCGCGGCCAGCAGCAGGCCGAACAGGCAGCCCGGCAGCCAACCGCCGACGAGCGCGACGAACCAGGCCAGCAGCCAGCTCAGCAGTGCCGAGACGGGCCAGAGCCGCCCGACCCTGCGGCTCAATGCAGGGGCGGCGTCGGTCGACCCTTGCCGGCGCGCGCGGGCGGATTGCACAGCCCGCACACGTAGTGGCGTGCCAGCTCGTGCGGGTGGGTGACGAAATGGCCGCCGCATTGCTTGCAGGGGGTGAGGGTGAGCATGCCGTTGTCGACGAATTTGACCAGTCGCCAGGCGCGGGTGACCGACAGCAGGGGTTCGGGCCCGAGCGGGGCGGTGTGCTCGAGGTAGAGCTGGTAGGCCTTGATCACCGTGTCGATCTCGCTGAGCACCGCGGCCTTGTTCAGGTACTCGTGGATGTTCATGAACAGCGAGGCGTGGATGTTGGGCTGCCAGGTCATGAACCAGTCGGTCGAGAAGGGCAGCTGGCCCTTGCTCGGCGAGCGCCCTGCCACTTCCTTGTAGAGACGCAGCAGTCGCTCGTAGCTCAGATCGGTTTCCGACTCCAGCACCTGGAGTCGGGCGCCCAGCTGGATCAGGGTGACGGCGCGCTCGATCTGGCGGGCCTCTTCGACGATGGATTTGACGCGCGGCATGGTGGGTGACCCCTCAGGTGAGCGACGGGTTGCGCCCCGCCATGAGGATCTGCGCGTGGAGTTGCGACATCTGTGCCATCGGCTCGCTGGCGCTGGGCTTGTGGCTGCCGGTCAACAGGCTCCACACCAGGTCGTCTTCCATGCGGAAGCGACACAGCAGGGTGCAGGAAGCCGACAGCTTCTGCACCTGTGCCGGGCTGAGCGTGGCCAGCAGCAGGGCCGTCTCCTCGCTGATGCCCAAGCGGTAGAGGGCCTGGTCGCGGTCGGCACGGATCAGGTGCTGGGCCAACATCAAATAGGCGAGGTTGGTCTCGCGAATCTCGGCCTGAATCTGCTCGGGGGTCATGCATCGCTCCTGCGCAGCCGGGGTGTGGCCGCCATGCATCGCATTCTTCGGAGCGGGGGTTGGCGCCGGAATCGGCGGGCGCCGCGCACAGAGATCGGAATCGACACCCTTGCGTTGTCAGAAATCGTCTGACAAGGCCCTGTACCGCAGCGCCTCAGCGCGTTGTGCGCTGCCGGGTCAGCCGCTGGATGCGCGCCAATTCGGCGCGAATCAGGGGCAGCAGCTCGGGCGCCTCGGCCTCCAGGCTCTGCCGCGCCTTGCCGCGGCTGGCGCGACGCAGAACGGTGGCGGCCTCGGCGGCCTCGCCCAGACCCGAAAGTGCAAATCCGAGCGCATAGAGACTCGGCCCATGCTGCGGCCGCAAGCTCAGCGCATCGCGGGCGTAGCGAACGGCATGCGCGTACTCCCCGGCGCTGAGCAGCAAAGCCGCCATGTCGGCTTGCAACTCGTGACTCATGGGTTGGCTGTTGAGCGCGCGCAACAACATGCTCACCCCGGATCCCAGGCGGCCTCGCGCCGCCTCCGCATAGGCCGCGTTGCGTGCGGCGGCCAGCAGGGCCACCGCCTCGTTGAGCGTCTGACCCAGTGCCGGCACGACGCCGCTGCGGGCCATGCGTCGCGCCAGGTCCTGGGTCTGCTCGCTGACGGAAAGAGGGCTGCTCATGGGGATCTCCTGACCGCTGACTTGAAGGGTGCGCACGCAGGCGCGCGGGAATCGGCAACTGCGGGGCGAACTTTAGGAACAGCCATGCCCGGGCATGGCGGGGAATAGACGCGCAAAGCCGGTCGTTCTCCGCCCCTGCCCGTGCGCACACCGGCCGATATCCAGACAGGTGCAGGCGGGTTTGCAGACCCCCTGTCCTTTCAGCCACACGGAGCAGCCAAAGCACAGCGCATCCCTTCCTTGCCGGCGTGACAGCGATCACGCAGAAATGGGCCCGATGGGCCCCTCATCTCCAGCTTGACATCTGGCGCTCAAGTTTTGCTGCGCGCCAGCCGACAACCCATCCATCGGGGTGCTGCAACGCCCCGGTAGTCCGGCTGAGAGACACGAACGGCAGGTAGAGGACCCCGCACGGGGCTCCGAAGGAAGCCAGAGGGTCGATCGGCGCCGGGCGGGGACCCTGAGTCCCCTGCACCATCGGCCCTCCAGGCCGGGCCTCCTCCGCAACGCTGAAAGGAAACCGACATGCCCGCCATCATCAACACCAACATCACCTCACTGAACGCGCAGCGCAACTCGGCGACCAGCCAGGCTGCCCTGACCACCGCCGTGCAGCGCCTCTCCAGCGGCCTGCGGGTGAACTCCGCCAAGGACGACGCCGCCGGCCTGGCCATCTCGGAACGCATGAATGCCCAGGTTCGTGGCATGAACGTCGCGATCCGCAACGCCAATGACGGCATCTCGCTGGCGCAGACCGCCGAAGGCGCGCTGTCCAAGGTGGGGGACTCGCTGCAACGCATGCGCGAGCTGGCGGTGCAGGCCCGCAACGCCACCAACACCGCCGACGACAAGGCTTCGCTGGACAAGGAATACCAGCAGCTGGCCTCGGAAATCGGCCGCGTGCTGGGCGGCACCACCTTCAACGGCGAAGCCGTGGTCGGCGCCAATGCCGGCGACAAGGTGTTCCAGGTCGGTGCCAACACCACCGCCAACGACATCATCACGGTGACCACGCAGGACTTCACCGGCAACGCCGACATCACGGCGGTGACGGGCGGCAATCTGACCGGTGATGCCACCGCGCTGGCCACGGTGATCGACAACATCGACACCGCGCTGGACACCGTCAACGGCGAGCGCGCCACCTACGGCGCGGTGCAGAACCGCTTCGACGCCGTGATCAGCAATCTGATGATCTCCGCCGAGAACCAGGCTGCCGCCAGAAGCCGCATCACCGACGCGGACTTTGCCATCGAGACCGCCAACCTGAGCCGGGCGCAGATCCTGCAACAGGCCGGCACCTCGATGATCGCGCAGGCCAATGCCCTGCCGCAGCAGGTGCTGTCCTTGCTTCGATGACGCCTGGCCGGCTTCGCTGATCTCCGGTGAAGCCGCCAGCCAAGGACTCTCGGCTGCGGAGCAGGCCGAACTGATCCAAGAAGCGGACAACCTGAGTCCACCAGCACAAGCTCCTCCTTGACCACCACCCGTTTCGCGCCGGGTGGTGGTCCTTTCCCCGCCCCCCCCCTCCGCCAGGACGGGAGAAGCGCAGGAAAAGACAGCGAAATCCGGCCAATTCGATTTCGGCCATCAAGTCGTCTCCAGGGCAGACGAAAACCAGCCATCGGTCGCTCATCTCGGGCGCCGTCTGGTTTCGACCCCACGTCAAGGAGCGCGACATGCCCGCCATCATCAACACCAACATCGCCACGCTGAACGCCCAGCGCAACACCGCGATGAGCCAGGCGTCGCTGCTGGTCAGCACGCAGCGGCTTTCGTCCGGACTGCGCGTCAACTCCGCCAAGGACGATGCAGCCGGTCTGGCCATCGCCGAGCGCATGAACGCCCAAGCGCGCGGCATGCTGGTGGCCATCCGCAATGCCAACGACGGCATCTCGCTGGCGCAGACCGCCGAAGGCGCGCTGTCAAAGGTGGGTGACGCGCTGCAGCGCATGCGCGAACTCGCCGTTCAGGCCCGCAACGCCACCAACACCGCCGACGACAGGGCGTCGCTCGACAAGGAATACCAGCAGCTCTCGTCGGAGATCGGGCGCGTGCTGGCCGGCACCACGTTCAACGGCCAGGCTGTGGTCGGCGCCAACGCCGGCGATCAGATCTTCCAGGTCGGCGCCAACACCACGGCCAGCGACATCGTCACCGTGACGACGCAGGACTTCAGCGTCAACGCCGACATCACCAACGTGACGACCGGCAATCTGACCGGCGACGCCACCGCGCTGGCCACGGTCATCGACAACATCGACACCGCGCTGGACACCGTCAACGGCGAACGCGCCACCTACGGTGCGGTGCAAAACCGCTTCGAGGCCATCATCAGCAACCTGATGGTGGCGCACGAGAACCAGACCGCAGCGCGCAGCCGCATCATGGACGCCGACTTTGCGGTGGAAACCGCAAATCTGAGTCGCGGGCAGATCCTGCAGCAGGCCGGCACGGCCATGATTGCCCAGGCCAACTCGCTACCCCAGGGCGTGCTGGCCCTGCTGCGCGGCTGACAAATGGCGGGTCAAGTGCCCGCTAGTTGATCGATCGCGGTTTCGACCGCACTCCAAGAATTTGCGCCATCGGTCCGCTCATGCGTGACCGCAGCCGCAAAGGAGTGCGTCGATGCCGCAGATCATCAACACCAACATCGCTTCGCTGAACGCGCAGCGCAACCTGAACCTGTCGCAGAACTCGCTGGCCGTGGCCACGCAGCGCCTGTCCTCGGGTTTGCGCGTCAACTCGGCCAAGGACGATGCCGCCGGCATGGCGATCGCCGAGCGCATGTACGCCCAGGCTCGCGGCTTCTCGGTGGCGATTCGCAACGCCAACGACGGCATCTCGCTGGCCCAGGTGGCGGAAGGGGCGCTGGCCAAGATCACCGACAACCTGCAACGCATGCGTGAGCTCACCGTGCAGGCGCGCAATGCCACCAACTCCGACGGCGACAAGGATTCGCTGGACAAGGAGTTCGGCGAGCTGGCCAAGGAGATCCAGCGCATCACGCAAGGCACGACCTTCAACGGCAAGGCGATCCTGGCGCAGGCGGCGGGCAGCCAGATTTTCCAGGTCGGCGCCAACACCACCGCCAACGACGTGATCGACTTCACCACCACCGACCTGTCGCTGGATGGCCGCATCATCGCCGTGGCAGGCACCGACAACGCCGGATCGGGTCGCGCGGTCATCGGCGGCGGCACGACGATCGACGATCTGGCGGTGGTCATCAACAACATCGACGTCGCCTTCGACTTCATCAACGGCGAGCGCGCCACGCTGGGCGCCCAGCAAAACCGCTTCGAGGCGGTGATCAGCAATCTGCAGATCTCGCACGAGAACCAGATGGCGGCGCGCAGCCGCATCATGGACGCCGACTACGCGATGGAGACCTCGGCCCTGAGCCGCGCCAACATCCTGCAGCAGGCCGGCACCGCCATGGTGGCGCAGGCCAACCAGCTGCCGCAGCAGGTGCTGCAGTTGCTACGTGGGTGAAATCCGCCCTAAAGTTTCCGCGCTGACGGCCGAAAGGACCAAAGCGGACGCCCCGGTCGGGCCGTCCGCTTTGGCGCATCTGCGTCGTTCTGAGAGGCACTAGGAGTTCGATCATGGCCACCATCACTTCCGCAGGCATTGGGAGCGGCATCGATGTCGAAAGCCTGATTTCGCGCCTGGTCTCGCTGGAACGCCAGCCGATCGATCAGCTCAAGACCCGCACGGACGGGCTGAAGACCCAGCTCTCGGCAATCGGCAAGCTGCAATCCAGCGTCTCCAGCCTGCGTGATCTCGCCAGCAAGCTGGGCCGCAGCGACAGCTACGGTGCCGCCGCGGTCAGCAGCAGCGACGCCAGCACCGTCACGGCCAGCGCCGCCAGCGGCGCGGCGCTCGGCAGCTACAGCGTGCAGGTCACGCGACTGGCGCAGGCGCAATCCCTGGCAGCGCCCGCGCTGGCCTCGGGCGCCAGCACCGGAACCGGCACCATCACCATCGAGCTGGGCAGCTATGCCGCAGATTTGTCGACCTTCGATGCCGACCCGACCCGCACCTCGCTGGTCATCCCGGTGGTCGCCGGTCAGGACCAGCTCGAAAAGATCCGCGACCAGATCAACATCATGAAGGCCGGCATCGTCGCCAACGTGGTGTCCGACGTGAACGGCTCGCGCCTGGTGATGCGTTCGGTGGACGGTGGCTCCGCCAACGCCTTCCGCGTCACCGTCGCCGACGACGACGGCAACAACACCGACGCCACCGGCCTGTCGGCCTTTGCCTTCGATCAAACGGTCGGCAGCGAGGTCAATGTCGGCTCGCTCAAGCAGGTCGCCCAGAACGCGCTGGCCAGCATCGACGGCGTGGAGATCGAGTCGTCCACCAACCGCATCGAGGACGCCATTCAAGGCGTCACCGTGAACCTGCTGCGCCCCACGGCACCGGGCGCCTCGACCACGCTGACCGTGGCCCAGGACAAGACGGCCACCAAGAAGCTGGTGACCGATTTCGTCGCGGCCTACAACGACACCATCAAGCAGTTGCGCGAACTGACGCGCAACGAGCAAGGCGGTGTCAGCGGGCCGATGAAGGGCGACGCGACCATCAACAACATCCAATTCCAGCTGCGCCAGCTCATCGGCTCCAGCACCACCCTCGGTGGCAGCTTCAGCCGCCTGGCCGACATCGGGCTGGACCCTGGCAGCGACGGTCAAATCAAGATCAGCGACAGCAAGCTCGAAGCCGCGTTGAACAGTCCCGACGACCTGAAGGCGCTCTTCACGGCGGTCGACGGCAGCGACGACAACAACAGTGGTTTTGGCGTGCGCCTGCGCACCCTGGCCGATCAGCTGCTGTCCACCGACGGTCGGATCGAGTCGCGCAAGGTCGGCATCAACAGCCGCATCGAGGCCAACGACGACCGCAGCGAGGCGCTCGAACGGCGCGTCGAACTGGTCGAAAAGCGCCTGCGCGCCCAGTACACCGCGCTGGACGCCAACATGGGCAAGCTCAACGGCCTCTCAAGCTACCTGACCCAGCAGCTCAACCGTCTTTGACCGCTGCGCCGCCGTGATGTTGAATAGGGCTCGGTAAGGACCGCTTTCCGCGCCTCAAGTGATGGCGGCAGCGGCCGAAAACCTGGCATCCCCAGCCCATCGAGCCGCCAGCGCCCATGTACGGACAAGCCTCCCCCTTCGCGCCGCGTCATCACCGCCCGAACAACGTCTACACGCGTGTCGGGCTGGAGACGGAGGTGCACAGCGCCAGCCCGCACCGGCTCGTCGCCATGCTGTTCGATGGCCTGTTCAGCAACCTCGCTCAGGCCGAAGGCGCGCTGGTCACCGGGCAGCGGGATCTGAAGAATCACGCCCTGATGCGCGCCGTGCGCATCCTCGATGAAGGCTTGAAGGCCGGCCTGAACCTCGAGGGAGGCGGCGAACTGGCGCTGCAGCTGCATGGGCTGTACGGCTTTTGCACACTGCGACTGGCGCACGCCAATCTGCACGACGATGTGGAAGCCATCCGCGAGGTGCGCCGCATCCTCCAACCGGTTGGCGAAGCCTGGGGGCAGATCACCCCGCTCAGCCCGCAAGCCGCAGCCGCCTGAACCGGGACATCGACCATGAACGCCCAACTGATCAGCTACTACGAGGCCATCGAGAGGGCCAGCGTCGAGATGCTGGACGCGGCCCGCAGCGGCGACTGGGACGAGGTGTGCAAGCTCGAAGGGGCCTGCGCACTGCTCATCGCCCAGCTCAAGCACGCCGCCGCTTCCCAGGATCTGGCGGGTGACGAAAAGCCGCTGAAGGCTCAGCTGATGCAACGCATCTTGCTCAACGACGCCGAGATCCGCCAGTTGGCCGAACCCTGGGTCGACGAATTGGGCCAGCGGCTGGGGGGCGGTCATCCGACCCTACACTGATCCAGCCGACCGGTACCTGCCCTGCGACCCGTCGGTCGCCGAATGACCGACGCAGCCGCCGAAGACCTCGAAATCGACCACCCCAGCGAGATTGCCGCCCTGTTTGAGGAAGCGGTTGAGTCGCAACTGCGCCTGCACCTGCAGGCCCCCGACGGCCCGGAGCTGTCGCTGGCCGTTCAGCGCGTCGATCGCGCTGCCAACGCACTGGAACTGCGCCTGCCCGGGCTCGTTGCCCAGGCTCCACCCTGGCTGCTGGCCGGACCCGTTCACGCCTTTGCCGTGCTGGACAAGGTTCGTATTGATTTCGAGCTTTCAAGCGGCGCACGCGAACTGCACGATCGCGACGGCCCGCCCGTGCTGCGCCTCGCGCTGCCTTCGCGCCTGCGTCGTCACCAGCGCCGGCAGGCCTTTCGCGTCTCGCCGGTGTCGCAACATCACCCGCGCGCGCTGGTGCCGGTCGCAGGCCAGCCGCGGCCCTTGCGCCTGAACACGCAGGACCTCAGCGCCGGGGGCGTGGCCCTGATCTGGACTTCGAGCGAAGCCCCACCGCCGGTCGACCAGCGCCTGGACGGCGTGGAGCTGGAGTTGGAGCGCGACCTGCGTCTCAGCGTCAACCTGCGCATCGAGCATCTGCGGCGCAATGCGCGGGGCGACTGGGTGCTGGGCTGCGCATTCGTGTGTCTGCCCGCGCAGGCCGAACGCCAACTGCTTTTGCATCTCAACCAATTGCAGCGGCGCCATCGGGTGATCAGTCGCTGATGAACGTGTCAAGACCCGATCGACGCTTTCCAAGCCGCCGTGTCATGGCACCCCTCATTGCGGCGGTCGGCCTCGTGGTGGCGATGAGCCTGGCCTTGCTCGAGCGCAAATACGCCGTGTTCTCGGGGGGCTTCCTGCAGGCCAACCCGATCCAGGGTATCTGGGCGCAAGCGCGCTTCGTGGTCATCGTATTGACCATGGAAGCCTGTCTGGCCGCCACCGTTCTGTGCCTGGCGCTGGCCGCCACGTCGCGTGCGGCGGTCACGCCATCGCGCATGGCCCTGGCCGTGGCGGTCATTTACCTGGTTGTCAGCGCAACGTTTCAGGTCGTGCGCTACGAGGTGCTCGCCTACTTTGGGGACATGGTCAGCTTTGGCGTGCTGCGCAATCTCGGAGGGGGCAGCCTTGGGGGAGCCGTGCTCTACGCGTTTGACCAGTACCCGGCCGCCTTCGCCGGCTTGCTGGCCGGCCTCGTGGCCCTGGCATGGACGGTCAGGCGCTTGCTGCGCATGCCTGCCCGCCCGACCAGTGCCTCAGCCCCCCCCTCCAGGGCACGCACTTTGACCTGCCTGGTCGGGGCGACCGGCCTGCTGATCCTGCTGGTGGCCATGGCGGTCATCGCGCGCGAGCAACGTGTCGAACGCAAGCACTTCAGCAAGATCAACGCCTACGCGCTGGTGCACTCCATGCTCCTGTGGGGCACCCCCACAGGAGGCACCAGTCACCTGCTCGGCGCGCTGCGCAGTTCGGGCGAGGCCATGACCACTCCGCCCCCGCTCGGCGCACGGCTACCGGCCCAGCCCATGCACCTGATCGTGGTGGTGGCCGAGAGCGTGCGGGGTGACGTCCTCGATGCAAAAGTCGATGGCCGCTTCGTCGCACCGACCCTGCGTGAGTTGGCAGATTCGGGTTCGCGGGGGCGCCATTTCTTCAGCCATTCGGGGTTCACGACCTCGTCGCTGAAGGCGCTCTTTGGCGCCGATGAAGGGGTCCGTCGCCACCTGGACGGCAGCCTGTTCGAGGTCCTGCAACGCAGCGGGTACCAAGTTGCGGTGTTCTCGGGTCAGAACGAAATGTTCGGCGAGGTCGAAGCCGCGGTTCATTCACGCACTCCTGAGGGCCTGTTTTTCGACGCCCGCGATGCGGCCAGCGACCGGCTCTTCGTGTCCACGGCACCCGGCAGCATGGCGCTCTCCAACGATCGTGTGGTGGACGAGTTCGCTCGCCGCAGTGCGGTACTGGACTGGCGCCGCCCGGTATTCGGCTACCTCAACCTGCAAGCGGCGCATTTCCCATACGGCCATGCCGGCATGCCGTTGTCGGTGATCAAGAACCCGATCGATCGACGTGCGCTGCACTCCGGCAACCCGGACCTGGTCCGCCTGGCCTACCTGAACGCGGTCGCCTACACCGACGCCAGCGTGGCAAGGCTGGTGCAACACCTGAAGACAAGGGGCCAATGGGACCGGACCCTGTTGGTGGTCTGTGGCGACCACGGCGAGGCCCTGTTCGAGAACGGTGTGCTCGGACACGGTGTACGCGCCGATCGCCTGCAGCACAACGCCCTGCTGGTGACCAACCGCCGTGTCCCTGCGCTGGATCGCGTCGTCGGGCAGCGCGATCTGCCGCCTCTGCTGCTCCAGGCGCTCGGCGCCCAGCTGTCTGGCCCCTGGGAACCCGAGGGGGAGCGCGCTTTCGTCTACGTCGGCTCTCTGGACAGCCCGGACCAGTTGGCCTTCTTCCATCTGGACGGCAGCGAAGAAGTGCTCGACCTCGTCAACGCCAGCTACAAATCGCGGCGCGGCACCGATGCGACGCCGATCGCTGCCCTGGGCACCGGATCGGCGGAGCACCGTCAAATGAGCGAGCTGATCGACTATTGGCGGCATGCATTCCGCCGCCCCCCAACCGAGCCTGAGACACGAACCGAGCGCCGGTTGCCCAGGCCCTGATCGGCTCAGATCTGCATGTTCATGATGTCGGAGTAGGCCGAGACCAGGCGGTTGCGCACCTGCAGCACGGCCTGGAACCCGATCTGCGATTTCTGCATCGCCACCATGGTTTCCTCCAGGCTGACGGTCGGGTTGTCGAGTTGCACTTCGCGCTGCAGGCGGCGCGATTCGAGTTGCGCATCGCTGACGGAGCGCAGGGCCTCGGCCATCGCGTCACCGAAGCTGGCCGGTCCGGCTGGCGGTCTGGCCACCGGCGCCGCCAGCCCGGCGCGCGTCACGGCGGCCTGGAAATCGAAGGGCTTGAGCGGACCCACTGGGTTCATGGTGCGCCCAGCTTAGCCACGCCCCCCGCGCCCTGCCGCAGGAAGAGGGCGGCCTTTATCGGCCTTCTTGCGCCTTTCTTGAGGGATGGGCTGCGAACAATCAGCGCCCATGAATACAACGGCCCTCGCCGCCCCTGGCAACGCTGCGCCGCCCGCACAGGTGGTGACGGTGACGCAGCCTGCCTCGCTGGGCACGCGGCTGCAGGCGCTGCCGCGGCGCTCACAACTCGGACTGGGCGTCGGCCTGCTGCTGTTGCTGGCCTTGATCGTCTACCTGGCCGGTCAGGGCCGGCAGGGCGACTTCCGCCCGCTGTTCACCGGACTGTCCGACAAGGACGGCGGCGCCATCGCGGCGCAACTGGCCCAGCAGCAGGTGCCGCATCGCATCGAGGCGGGCGGCACCATCCTGGTTCCCGCCGCCCAGGTCTATGACGTGCGCATGCGCCTGGCCGCGGCCGGCCTGCCCAAGGGCAGCCTGGTCGGCTTCGAGCTGCTCGACAAACCCAGCCTCGGACAGACCCAGTTCAACGAACGGCTCAATTTCCAGCGCGCGCTGGAGGGCGAGCTGACGCGCACCATCACCGCGCTGGCCGATGTGTCCGACGCCCGGGTGCACCTGGCGCTGCCGCAGCAAAACGGCTTCTTTCGCGAGCAGCAGAAGCCCTCGGCCTCGGTGATGCTGCAGCTGCGCGGCGGCCGCACACTGGATCGCGCCCAGGTGGCCGGCATCGTGCACCTGGTGTCGAGCAGCGTGCCCGAGCTCAAACCCGCCGCCGTCAGCGTGCTCGACCAGACCGGCAAGCTGCTGTCCGACGCCGAGGGTCAGGGCCTCAGCCTGGGTCTGGACGCCCAGCAGCAGCAGTACAAGAACCAACTCGAGGTCAGTCTGACGCGGCGCATCGAGGCCTTGCTGGAGCCCATCGTCGGTCCTGGCAATTTGCGCGCCACGGTCACCGCCGATCTGGACTTCAGCCAGACCGAGCAGACCAGCGAGGTGTTTGCCCCCAACCAGGGCGAGCAGGCCAAGCAGACCCTGCGCAGCCACATGGTCAACGAAAGCCGCAACGGCGCCGGCAACGGGCAGCCCACCGGCATTCCGGGCGCCGTGAGCAACCAGCCCCCGGTGCCGGCGCAGGCGCCCGTGAACGGCGCCGCGGCGCCGCTGCAGGGTGCGCCTCAAGTACAGGGGACCGGCGCCAATGCGGGCGGCGCCGGCCGGCGCGACGAGACGCGCAACTACGAGGTCGACAAGACCGTGCGCGTGACGCGCCTGGGCAGCGGCGAGGTGCGCCGCCTGAACGCCGCCGTGGTGCTCAACCACCGCTCAAGCACCGACGCCAAGGGCAAGACCTCGAGCGCGCCCTTGCCCGAGGCCGAGATCGAGCGCGTGACGCAACTGGTGCGCGAAGCCATCGGCTTCAACGAGCAGCGTGGCGACTCGCTGCGCGTGGTGACCAGCGCCTTCGTGAAGCCCGAGGTGCAGGAGTACAGCCTGCCGCTGTGGCAGCAGCCTTGGGCGCGCGATCTGTTCGCCAGCGGCGCCGTGCCGCTGGCCCTGGTGCTGATCGCGCTGATCGTCGTCTTCGGCCTGGTGCGCCCGGCCATCAAGGCCGCCTTCCCGCCCGCCGTGCTGGTGGAGGAAAAGGTGCCGGCCGGCGCCACGCTCAGCGAAGTGGTGGGCGACACGCCGGCACTGGGCAGCAACGCCGACCTGCTCGGCCTGCCGGCACTCGAGGCACCGATCGACGCCACCAAGCTCGAGCGGGCGCGCCTCTTCACGCAGGGCAATCCGCTGGCCGTGGCCAATGTGGTGCGCGCCTGGATGAA
>JAYRUQ010000023.1:0-47855 GCA_041919015.1 Inhella sp. | reverse complement strand
GCTCCTTTCGAGCGGCGAATTCTGCAAGGCCGGAGAGCCCCTCGCGGCGCGCCAGTTCGGCCAGCACGGCCTCGGGGCGCACGCCCAGCTCGGCCAGCGCCAGCAGGCTGTGGAACCAGAGGTCGGCGGCTTCGCAGGTCAGCTTCGCCGCGTCGCCGTCCTTGGCGGCCATGACGAACTCGGTGGCTTCCTCGCCGACCTTCTTCAACATGGCGTCCAGGCCCTTGGCGGCCAGCTTGGCCACATAGCTGCTGGCGGGGTCGGCGGCAGCGCGGCGCTGCGCGATGGTGTCGGCCACGCGGGCCAGCACGGCGTCGTTCACTTGTAGATCCTCTCGGGGTCGCACAACACGGGTTCGACGGCCTGCCAGTCCTCGCCGTCGAGCTGCAGGTAGAAGCAGGAATGGCGGCCGGTGTGGCAGGCCACGCCGACGCCGTCATGGCCATGCTGCGTCACCTTGAGCAGGACGACGTCCTGGTCGCAGTCGAGCCGGATGTCATGCACGGTCTGCGTGTGGCCGCTCTCCTCGCCCTTGTGCCAGAGGCGCTGGCGGCTGCGGCTCCAGTACACGGCCTGGCCACGCCGCCAGGTCTCCAGCAGGGCCTCGCGGTTCATCCAGGCCATCATCAGCACATCGTTGCTGCCGACCTCCTGGGCAATGGCCGGCACCAGGCCGCGCTCGTCGAAGGCCACCCGGTCCAGCCACACCGGCGGCGCCGGCGGCTGCTCCCGGTGCGTGGCGCCCTCGAAGCCCTGCTCCTGGGCCAGCCAGCGCAGCACCGGCAGCGTGCCGGGCAGCACCGGCCAGACGCTGGCGGGCAGGGTCTGCCAGGCCATGCGCTGGCCCTCGCGGCAATGGAATTCGCCCTGCCACTCGCGCACCACCAGGAAGTGCAGGCGCACCGTGCCGTGCGGATAGCGCATCTCTTCCACGCGCCAGGGCGTGGTGTCCCCCACCGTGATGCCGAGTTCCTCGTGCAGCTCACGGCGCAGAGCGGCATCGGCGTCCTCGCCGGGCTCGAACTTGCCGCCTGGGAACTCCCAGTGGCCGGGGTAGACCTTGCCCGGCGGCCGGCTGGTGAGCAGGAACTCTTGCATGCCGCGGCGCAGTACGCCCACGGCGACGTCGGTGATCTTGGTCATGCCTGCCCCGCGCAATGGCGAGCGAACTGCTGCGCCACGCGGCCGCTGCGGCTGCCGCGCTCCAGCGCCCAGACCAGGGCCTCGGCGCGCAGCGTCTCGTCCATCGTCAGCCCCTGCGCGGCCAGCCAGGTTTGGGCAATCGCCAGGTACTCGTCCTGACCGAAGGGGTAGAAGCTGATCCACAGCCCGAAGCGCTCGGAGAGCGAAATCTTCTCCTCGATGGCCTCGCCGGGGTGGATCTCGCCACCCGGCATCTTGAGCGTGTCGAGGTTGTCCTTGGCCGGCTCGGGCATCAGGTGGCGGCGGTTGCTGGTGGCGACGATCAGCAGGTTGTCGGCCGGCGTGGCGGCGCTGCCGTCCAGCACGCTCTTGAGCGCCTGGTAGCCGATCTCGTCGCTGGAAAAGCTCAGGTCGTCGCAGAACACCAGGAAGCGCTCGGGGCGGCCGGCCACCAGTTCGGAGAGCCGGTTCAGCTCGCCCAGGTCGGTCTTGGCCAGCTCGATCAGGCGCAATTCGGGCCACTCGTTGAGCGCCGCCTTGACCAGCGAGCTCTTGCCCGTGCCGCGCGACCCCGACAGCAGCACATGGTTGGCCGGCCGGCCCTGCACGAAGGCCTCGAGGTTGGCACGCAGGCGCGCCTTTTGCGGCTCGATCTCCTTCAGGTCGTCGAAGCGCAGGCCACTGAGGTGGCGGATCGCCTCCAGGCGCAGCGGCTGCGTGCGCAGGCGCCAGGCACGCGCCAGCGTCCAGTCGGGGGCATGCAGCGTGGGCGGCTCGGTGAGCTTTTCCAACAGCTGGACGACGCGGGCAAGTAGCGCGTCCATCAACGACGCCCGCAGGGCCGCCCCAAGGGCGTCGGCGCCCCCTCGGGGGGTGGCGACTGAAGGGAGACTGGGGGCTTCATGTCCGACGCCCGCAGGGCCGCCCCAAGGGCGTCGGCGCCCCCTCGGGGGGTGGCGACCGAAGGGAGACTGGGGGCTTCATGCGCTTCGGATCATGGTGCCGTAGGCCTGGTCGGACAGCACTTCAAGCAAAAGCGCATGCGGCACGCGGCCGTCGATGATGTGCACAGCGCGCACGCCGGCACGCGCGGCGTCCAGCGCAGAGGCGATCTTGGGCAGCATGCCGCCGCTGAGCGTGCCGTCCTCGAACATCGCGTCGATCTGGCGCGCCGTCAGGTCGGTCAGCAGCTTGCCCTCTTTGTCGAGCACGCCCGGCGTGTTGGTCAGCATCACCAGCTTCTCGGCCTTCAGCACCTCGGCCAGCTTGCCGGCCACCACGTCGGCGTTGATGTTGTAGCTCTCGTTCTCGTGACCGAAGCCGAGCGGCGAGATGACCGGGATGAAGGCGTCGTCCTGCAGCGCCTTGACCACGCTGGGGTCGATGGACTCGATGTCGCCGACCTGGCCGATGTCGTGCTCGACCGCCGGGTCCTTGCTGTCGACCATCTTGAGCTTCCTGGCGCGGATCATGGCGCCGTCCTTGCCCGTCAGGCCCACCGCCTTGCCGCCGGCCTTGTTGATGAGGCCGACGATCTCCTGCTGCACCTCGCCGGCCAGCACCCATTCGACGATGCCCATGGTCTCGGCGTCGGTGACGCGCATGCCCTGGATGAAGTGGCCCTGCTTGCCCAGGCGCTTGAGCGCGCTCTCGATCTGCGGGCCGCCGCCGTGCACCACCACCGGGTTCAGACCCACGAGCTTCAAGAGCACCACGTCCTCGGCGAAATCCTGCTGCAGCGCGGGGTCGGTCATGGCGTTGCCGCCGTACTTCACGACGATGGTCTTGCCGTGGAAGCGCTGGATGTAGGGCAGCGCCTGGCTGAGGATCTCGGCCTTCTCGCGCGGCTGGATGTGGGCGATGTCGGGGGCTTGCACGGCGGCTCCTTCGGGGATGCGCCGGATTGTCTCAGCGCGTTGTGGCGGCGCTGCGGCGCGCCGCCTGCTGGTAGGCCGGGAAGCGCGAGGCCTCGTCGAAGGCGCGCCACAGGGCCGGCAGCTCGGCCTCGTGCGCCTGGGCGAAGCCTTCTGCAAAGACCGCGAAGTAGGGCTTGACCGACAGCGCAGGCTCGACCTGAACCAGCGCGGCGTAGGCCGGCACGCGCTGGCGCAGGGCCTCGACCCGCGAGGTGGGCAAGGCGGCGATCTGCGCCTGCCCATCCACGAGGCGCTGCAGGCTGTGCTCGGCCTCGCGGCCGCGTTCGACGAATTCGACGCCCCGGCTCTTCAGGTCGCCGATCACCGACTGGCCGGACAACACCTCCACCACGCTGCCCGGCGGCAGACGCAGGCTCTGCCCGTCCCACTGCAGCGCGAAGCCCGGCCGGTGGTAGAGGCTGTAGCCGTCCATGCGCAGCGCCAGGGCGGGGTCGGGTCGGCCGCCCCGCACCGGGTAGCGCACATAGGCGGCGCGCTCGGCGTTGTGGCTCAGTCCCACCGTGGCGTCGGCCCGCCCCTGCTGCAGCTCGATCAGGCAGCGCCGCCCGGACACCATCTGCAGCGCCACGCGCCAGCCCGAGCGCTGACCGAAGCGGTTCAGCAACTCGTGATCCAGCCCCTTGGGCACCCGGCCGTCCACCGTGTAGCGCCAGGGTTCATGCGGGGTGTCGGTCATGCACACCCGCAGCACCCGTTCGCCCTGGGCCGCCACCGGCCCGCTCAGGGCGGCAAGCAGCAACAGCAGCAGGGGTCTGAGGGTCGGCATGTCGGAAGGTTCAAGGCAGCTTGCGAGGGGCGTCATTTTGACCGCCCCGAGAATCGCACCCGTGCAAGTGCCCACCTACCTGAAGCTGTCCGTCGCCGTGGCGCTGGCGACCATCGCCATGAAGACCGCCGCCTGGTGGTTCACCGGCTCGGTCAGCCTGTTGTCGGACGCGCTCGAGTCGCTCGTCAACCTGGCAGGGGCGCTGTTCGCGCTGGCCATGGTGCTGCTCGCCGCCGCACCGCCCGACGAGGAACATCCCTATGGCCACCACAAGGCCGAGTACTTCAGCGGCGGTTTTGAGGGCCTGCTGATCCTCGGCGCCGCCGTGGGCATCGCGCTGGCCGCGTTGCAGCGCCTGCTGGACCCGCAGCCGGTGGAGGCCCTCGGCCTGGGTCTGGTGTTGGCCATCGTCAGCTCGGCGCTCAACGGCGGCCTGGCCTGGGCGCTGCTGCGTGCCGCACGCCAGCACCGCTCCATGGCGCTGGAGGCCGACGGCCGCCATCTGCTGACCGACGTCTGGACCAGTGCGGGCGTGGTCGTGGCGCTGGTGGCCGTGCACCTGACCGGCTGGCTGTGGCTGGACCCCCTGGTGGCGCTGGCCATGGCCGCCAACATCGGTCGCGAGGGCCTGAAGCTGGTGCGCGCCGCCGCCGACGGGCTGATGGACCATGCGCTCGAGCCCGAAGTCTGCGCCGAGATCGAGACCGTGCTGGAGGGCTTCCGCCACGCCACCATCCGCTTCGACCACCTGCACACGCGGCGCGCCGGCAGCCGGCGCTACGTGGACCTGCACATGCACATGCCGGCCGACTGGACGCTGCGCCGCGCCGCGGCGCTGCGCGGCGCCGTCGAGCAGGCGCTGATGGCGGCCGTGCCGGGCCTGCGGGCCAGCATCCAACTGCTGCCGGCCGACGTCGAGGCGCATTTCGACGACCCCCGGGACCTCAAATGAAGAGCGTGATCCAGCGCGTGCGCGAGGCGCGCGTCGAGGTCGACGGCGCGGTGGTCGGTGCCATCCAGGCCGGACTGCTGGTGCTGGTGTGCGCCGAGCCGCAGGACGGGCCCGACACCGGACGCGCGCTGCTGTCCAAGCTGCTCAGGCTGCGCGTCTTCAGCGACGCCGCCGGCAAGATGAACCGCAGCCTGCAGGACGTGGGCGGCGGCCTGCTGCTGGTCAGCCAGTTCACGCTGGCGGCCGACTGCAGCGGCGGCAACCGCCCGAGCTTCAGCCGCGCCGCGCCGGCGGCGCAGGCGCGCGCGCTCTACGAGCAGTTGCTGACCGACGCGCGCGCGATGCATCCGCAGGTGGCGGCCGGCGTGTTCGGCGCCGACATGCAACTGCACCTCGTCAACGATGGTCCGGTGACGATCCCGCTCCATCTGTGAGGCCGGCGCCCAGCCGCCACAGCGACACGATTTCCTCGCGACGCAGCCGGTGCAGCGCATCCTCGTCGTCGCGCGCACGGCCGTGGCGCGGCCGGGTGTCCAGGCGACCGAGCAGGCGCAGGCCGGCGGCGTCCATCCAGCCCTGCAATTCGCCCGGGGCGCGCAGGCCGATGCGCTCGGCCAGGTCGGAGACGATCAGCCAGGCCTCGCCGCCCGGCGCCAGGCGCTCGCCCACCCCGGCCAGAAAGCCGCGCAGCATGGCCGAGTCGGGGTCGTAGACCGCGGCGTCCAGCGGCCCGTTCACCTTGCCCGGCAGCCAGGGCGGGTTGCAGACGATCAGCCCGGCCGCGCGCGCGCTGCCGAACAGCGCCGCTGGCTCCAGACGAACGCCCGCCACGCCCAGGCGCTGCAGGTTCTCGGCGGCACAGGCCAGCGCGCGCTCGCTGGTGTCGGTGAGCAGCAGCTCGCGCACGCCGCGCCTGCCCAGCAGCGCGGCGAGCACGCCGCTGCCGGTGCCCACGTCGACCGCCAGCGGGTGCGCGGCCAGCGCCGCCGGCAAAGGGGCTTGCTGCACGAGGTCCAGGTATTCGTTGCGCGTCGGAGCGAACACACCGTAGTGAACATGCAGGTGCGCACCGCCGAGTTGCGGAAGCGCCAGCCCGGCCTGGCGCCATTGCCAGCTGCCCATGCAACCCAGCCACTCGCGCAAGGGCAGCAGATAGGGCTCGGAGGCCTCGCCCAACGCGGCCTGCGCGGCCGCCAGGGTCTCGGGTGCGCGGCGCAGCGGCAGTTCGTGGCCGGCCTCGAAGGCCAGCAGCAGGCGGTTGAGCAGCCGGCTGTGTTCGGCCTGCGCCTTGCGCGCCAGGTGAAAGGTCTCGAGCGGCGTGGCGCCGCGCGGCGCGGGCTTGAGGCGGCGTTTGAGCGCCTGCAGCAGTTGCACGGCCTGGTGGTAATCGCCCTCCCAGACCAGACCCCAGCCCTCGCTGAGCGCGTGCAGCGCCGATGCGCTGGAGAGCCCGTCGCCGGCGGCGCGCAGGCGCTTGGGCGGCGGCGCGCTGCCGCGCCACTGCGCGCTGCGCGCCTCACCCTGGCCGTCGTTCCAGCTCAGCGGCATGCCAGCAGGCCCCGGGCGGCGGCGCGGCCGCTGGCCAGGCAGGCGCTCAGCAGGTAGCCGCCGGTGGGCGCCTCCCAGTCGAGCATCTCGCCGCAGGCGAACAGGCCCGGTCGGGCGCGCAGCTGCCAGTGCGCGTCGAGCGCCTCGAAGCGCAGGCCGCCGGCGCTGCTGATGGCCTCGTCGATCGGCCGTGGCGCGGCCAGCGTGACCGGCAGGGCCTTGAGCGACTCGGCCAGGCGCTCGCGCTCGCCGCACTCGTGCCGCAGCGCGGCCTTCAGCGGCCCGAGGCGGAACTGGCTTTGCAGAAAGCTCGACAGGCTCTTGCTGCCCTGGCCCCGCGCCAGCTGCGCCTGCACCTGCTCGAGGGGGGTTTGCGGCAGCAGGTCCAGGTGCAGGGTGGCGCAGCCGTCGCGCGCGATGGCCTCGCGCAGCGCGCGGCTGAAGGCGTAGACCAGGCTGCCCTCGATGCCGGTTGCGGTCAGCACGAACTCGCCCTGCTGGCGGCGTCCTTCGAACTGCAAGGCCACCGGCTTGACCGGCTGGCCGGCGAAGCGCTCGCGCAGCAGCGCCGACCAGCCCCCCAGCACGTCGAAGCCGCAGTTGCTGGGCTGCAGCGGCGCCACCTCGGCGCCGGCGCCGCGCAGCAGCGGCACCCAGGCGCCGTCGCTGCCCAGGCGCGACCAGCTCGCCCCGCCCAGCGCCAGCACGGTGGGGGCGGCCGCCACCTCGACCTCGCCGGCCGGCGTGGCAAAACGCAGCGCGCCGGCCTCGCTCCAGCCCAGCCAGCGGTGCCGGCTGTGCAGGCGCACGCCCTGCGCGTGCAGACGGCGCAGCCAGGCGCGCAGCAAGGGGGCGGCCTTCAGGTCGATCGGAAAGACACGGTTCGAACTGCCGACGAAGGTGGCCACGCCGAGGTCCTCGCACCAGTCGCGCAGATCCTGCGGCGTGAAGGCGTCGAGCGCCTCGCGCAGCAGCGGCGGCAGCGGGTGGAAACGGGTGAGAAAGCGCTCGTAGGGCTCGGCGTGGGTCAGGTTCAGGCCACCGCGCCCGGCCAGCAGGAACTTGCGCCCGCAGCTCGGCATGGCGTCGTAGAGGTCGACACGGCACCCGGCCGCGCCCAACACCTCGGCCGCCGCCAGCCCGGCCGGCCCGCCGCCGATGACGATGCAGGCGCTCACGGACGATCCAGTCGCCAACGCCACACGCAACCCAGTTCATCGTTGGGCTGTTCGCCGTCGAACGCGAAGCCGCAGGCGCTGAGCACGCCGGTCGACGGGTTGTGCTCGGCCAGCGTGTGGGCCAACACGCTGCACACCTCGGCCTGGGCCCAGGCGAGCGCGAGCATGGCCCGCACGGCCGCCTGCGCATGCCCCTGGCCGCGGTGCTCGGGCGCGATCTCGTAGCCCAGTTCCACCACGCCCTGCTGCGGCGCTCCCGTGAAGCCACCATTGCCCAGCAGGGCGCCGCCGTCGGCACGCAGGTAGAGCCAGGGTCCCCAATGCGCTCCCTCGGGCGGCGGCTCGGCCGCACAGTCAGGCGCCACGCCCTCGGGAAAGGTCGGCCAATCGGCTGGCAAGCGGTCGATCCCCAGCGCCTCGGCCAGCGCACCCTGCTGGTGGGCAGCGGCCAAGCGCGGGGTGAAGGGCACCAGTCGGGGAGCGGACATGACCGGCATCGTCGCACCCTTGCGAGCGCCGGCGCCGGCGCCCGGCCGGTTCACATGGGCGCGAAGCCCTGCTCGGCGCGCCAGGCCGGGTCCACGGCCGCCGGGTCGATGGCACCGTGGAAGAACAGCAGGCAGGGCCGGTCGGCCAGCAGCTCGCCATGCGCCGAGCCCGGCGGTGCGTGCTGAAAGCCCCCCTCGCGCAGCAGCCGATCGCCCAGGAAGAGTTCGCCCTCGACCATCAGGCACTCCTCGTCGATGCCGTGCGGGTGAGCCGGCACGCGCCCGCCGGCCGCGAAGCGCGCCAGCATCGAGACGGCGCCGCCCTGCTGGTGCAGGGGGCAGATGTCCACGCCCTCGCGCAGCGGCTGCCAGGCGGCTTGCCCCGGCGTGACGCGCTGCCAGCCTTCGGTGCACCGGAAGGGGTCTTGCGGCGCATGGTGGCGCAGGTAGAAGCGGCTGGGCGCTTGCGCCAGCACGGCGCCCTGCCCGATCAGGTAGTCGTGCGGCGCCACCGGCTGGCCGTCGGCCGCCAGCCGCCCCTCGAGCAGCAGCAGCTCGTGCGTGCCCGGCTCCAGCCGCAACGCGGCACCTGCCGCCAGCTCCACCAGGCGGCTGCGCTCGCCCAGCATCCACCAACGCCGACCCTCCGCCGTCTGCGCCGGGCGGCTGCGCGGACTTTGCAGGGTCTGCAGCGCGGCCTGGGCCTGCCGCTGCGCCCGCAGGCGCGCTCGCAAGCGCGCAGCCACCCGGTCGGACGGCGCGAGGCCCGGCTGCGCCAAGGCCAGGGTGAGCGCCACGGCGGCACCCGGCGCGGCGGCGGCGCCATGCGGGTCGCTTCGGGCCTCGCCCAGGGCATCGACGGCGGCCGCGTCGCGGCGCTGCAGGGTCTTCATGAAGCCACCCCTCCCGCCACCAGCACGGCCTGCAGCGCGGCCAGCGCCCGGCGGATGTGCGACTTGACCGTGCCCAGCGCCATGCCGGTCTGCTCGGCGATTTCCTCGTGCGTCAGGCCACGGAAGAAGGCCAGCGCCAGCAACTGCCGCGACGCCGGCTTGAGCGCCTGCAGCGCGCCGTGCAGGCGCGCATGGTGGCGCGCGGCGTCGAGCAGTTCCAGCGCCTCGGGCGCGGCGTCGACGGCCTCGGCAAGGGGATGCCCGTCCTCCCGCAGCGCGTCGAGCGACAGGCAGTGGCCATCGGCCCGGCTGCGCGCCCGCCAGGCATCCAGCGCGCGGCTGCGCGCCAGCGTCAGCACCCAGGCCTCGGCGCTGCCGCGCAGCGGGTCGAAGCGCGCGGCCTGGCGCCACACCTGCCAGAAGCAGTCCTCGACCACCTCCTCGGCGGCCGCGGCATCGCGCAGGATGCGCTGCGCCAGGGCCATCACACGGGGCGCCAGCAGGGCATAGAGCTGCTCGAAGGCCCGTTCGTCCTGGTGCTCGGCCACCTCCCGCAGCCATTGCTGCAGGGCCGGATGGGGCGCCGGCCAGGCCAGGCTGCCGGTCTCGGCGCCGGGCTCGGCGACCGGAACCGCGCGCTGTCCGGCGACGGGAACGGATTCGTCCATGCGGAAGGCCGCCAGACAGGCCAGGCCGGCCTGCGGCCGACCCGCTCCACACGACGGCAGGGTGGCGGAGGAAGGCACGGATTCTTACCGCGGCTCGACGATCTCGCGGTGCATGGGGGCCAGCAACGCCAGCATGCGGTTCTGGTCGGCGAAGGCGATGCCGCGCGCCTGCATGGCCGCCTGCAGCTGCTCGACGAGGGCGTTGAAGTCGGCACGGCGCACGCCCATGCCCTCGTGGACGGCGCGCATCTCGGCCCCTTCGTAGAGGCAGGGACCGCCGGACAGCTGGCAGAGCTGCTCGGTGAGCTGCTCGGCCAGGTGGCGGCTGCTGACCTCGGCGAAGAAGTGAGCGATGCGCGCATCGGCCTTGAGCCGCGGCACGAAATCGTCCATCACGGCGCGGATGCCGGCCTTGCCACCCCAGGCCTGGTAGAGGCGGTCGTCGGCCTGGGCCGAGGGGCCGAAGCTCAGGATCAGGATCAGCAGCAGGGTGCGCATGGCGAGGTCGATCGGGCGGCGATGGCTGACCTTACGCCGCGGTCGGCGGATTGGATGCGGCGGCGCTTCAGGCGGCGTGGAAGCCGCGCAGACCGGGCAGGTCCAGCACGCGCAGCCCGCCGTACTCGACGCGGATCAGGCCGGCCTGGGCGAGCCGCTGCAGGGCCAGGTTGCAGCGCTGGCGCGACAGCCCGACCAGGTAGGCCAGCTCCTGCTGGGTGATGTGCAGCAGCTGGCCCACGCCGGGGTAGAGCTGGGGGTGGAAGAGCGCCGCCAGGTTGCGCGCCACGCGGAAATCGGGGTCGATCGAGCGATCGGTCTCGCGCGCCGCGATGAACTGGCCGAGGCGCTCGTTCAACTGGTTGAGCACGAAGCGGTTGAAGCCGATCGACTGCGCCAGCAGCGCCTCGAACTGCAGCAGCGGCAGCCCGGCCACCCGCGAGCGGCGCAGCGCCTGGATGTTGTAGCGATAGCTCTCGCGCTTGAGCAGGGTGCCCTCGCCGAACCAGCCGCCCGGCGGCACGCCGGTGAAGGTGATGGGCGGCGCGCCGCCGGCCTCGTCGTTGCTCATCTTCAAGAGGCCGTCGAGCACACCGAACCAGTAGCTGGCCGGTGCGCCGATGCGGCAGATGCGTTCGCCCGGCTCGGCGGTGGCCACGTGCAGATGACGCACCACCAGGGCCTGGGAGTCCGCGTCCAGCAGCGGCCACCAGGGCACGCTGGACAACTCGTCGGGGGTGGCGCTGCGGGCGCGTTCCTGCAGTCGGGGCGACATCGGGAAAGTCCTGGGATTCCAAATCCCTACTTTGTCGCCGAAGCGACAACATGGCGTCAATTGATTCGTCACCATGCCGGCATGCGTACCTTCCCGCAATGGCTGATGCACCACGCCGGTGAGCGACCCGACGCGCCTGCGCTGCGCGAGAAGGACTTCGGCATCTGGCAGACGACGAGCTGGGCGCAGCTGCAGCAGACCGTGGCGGCCATGACGCAGGGCCTGCACGCCGCCGGGCTGCGCGCCGGCCAGCACCTGCTGGTGGTGGGCGAGAACCGCCCGCGCCTGTCGGCCGCCATGCTCGCCGCGCAGGCGCTCGGCGCCGTGCCGGTGCCGCTCTACCAGGACGCGGTGGCCGCCGAGTTCGTCTGGCCGC
The DNA here is from genome assembly GCA_041919015.1 of Inhella sp. GTDB lineage: Bacteria > Pseudomonadota > Gammaproteobacteria > Burkholderiales > Burkholderiaceae_C > Inhella. Next base: position 36,633 of record JAYRUQ010000023.1, on the reverse strand, counting down.
TGCAGCTGGCCGAGGTGTCGCACGCCGTGGTCGAGGACCAGGAGCAGCTCGACAAGCTGATGGAAGTGCGTGCGCAGTGCCCCCTGCTGAGCCATCTGTGGGTCGACGACCCGCGCGGCCTGCGCCACTACCGCGAGCCCGGGCTGGAGCTGCTCGATGCGCTGCTGGAGCGCGGCGCCGCGCTGCACGCGGCGCAGCCGGCGCAGTTTGCGCAATGGGTGGCGCAGCGCCGGCCCGAGGAGGTCGCCGCGCTGTTCTTCACCAGTGGCACCACCGGCAAACCCAAGGGCGTGGTGCACACGCACGCCTCGCTGGGCGACCGCGCGGGCGCCGGCATGCGTTTCGACAAGCTGCACGCCGAAGACGAGGTACTGGCCTACCTGCCGCCGGCCTGGATCGGGCAGAACATCTTCTCCTTCGCGCAATGGCTGGTGGTCGGCTATGTGGTGAACTGCCCCGAATCGCCGGCCACGGTGGCCATCGACCTGAAGGAGGTCGGGCCGAGCTACTACTTCGCGCCGCCGCGCGTCTTCGAGGGCCTGCTGACCAGCGTCACCATCCGCATGGAGGACGCGTCAAAGCCCAAGCGCTGGCTCTACAAGACCTGCATGGACTGGGCGCGCGCCATCGGCCCCCGGCGCATGGCGGGTGAGACGCTCGACCTCGGTGAGCGCCTGCGCTACCGGCTCGGCGACCTGCTGATCTACGGCCCGCTGCGCAATGCGCTGGGGCTCTCCAGGGTGCGCGTGGCCTACACGGCCGGCGAGGCCATCGGTCCCGACCTGTTCAGCTTCTTCCGCGCCATCGGCGTCAACCTGAAGCAGCTCTACGGCAGCACCGAGACGGCGGTGTTCGTCTGCCTGCAGCCCGATCACGAGGTGCGGGCCGACACCGTCGGCGTGCCCATCGAGGGCGTGGAGATCCAGGTGGCCGAGGGCGGCGAGATCTGGGTGCGCTCGCCGGGCTTGCTCAGCGGCTACTACAAGAACCCCGAGGCGACCGCCGAGGTGCTGACCGCCGAGGGCTGGTACCGCACCGGCGACGCCGGCTTCCTCGACGCCGGCGGGCACCTGAAGATCATCGACCGCGCCAAGGACGTCGGCCGCCTCGTCGACGGCTCGCTGTTTGCGCCCAAATACGTCGAGAACAAGCTCAAGTTCTTCCCCTACGTCAAGGAGGCGGTGGCCTTCGGCGACGGCCGCGAGCAGGTCTGCGCGATGCTCAATATCGACCTCGAGGCGGTCGGCAACTGGGCCGAGCGGCGCGGCCTGCCCTATGCCGGCTATGTGGACCTGGCCGGCAAGCCCGAGGTGCTGGAACTGATGCGCGGCTGCGTCGAGCAGGTCAACGCCGACCTGGCCGCCGACCCGATGCTGGCGGCCTGCCAGGTGGCGCGCTTCCTGGTGCTGCACAAGGAGCTCGACGCCGACGACGAGGAGCTGACGCGCACCCGCAAGGTGCGGCGCGGCTACATCGCCGAGAAGTACGGGGTACTGGTCGATGCCCTCTACGGCGGGCTGGCCGAGCAGTTCCTCGAGACGCGGGTGCGCTTCGAGGACGGGCGGACGGGTGCGGTCAGCGCGACGCTGAAGATCGTGGATGCCAAGAGAGTGGCGTTTGTGAAGGAGGCGGCTTGATGAGTGCCTCCTTGCAGAAGCCCGTTGGGGGCCTTGCCCCCTGGCCCCCAGCAGGACCTCCGGCCCTGCACCCGGCCCCCTTTTCTTTGCTCCGCCAAAGAAAAGGGGGGAAAAGAAAGGCGGCCCCACACTGCGCTCGCCCCTCGCCTGCGGCGAGGGGTTCCCTGCGCTGCTCGAAAACCGGCCCCGGCCAGAACTCGCGGCGTTCGCTTCGCTCACTCTGCTCAAACAGGCTGGCCGAGTCAGAAGGGATGCGTGCCTGCGGCACGCGGGCCGGTCTTCTGCGCTGCTCGGCGGCGCAGAGGGGGTGGGAGACCGAACAGCCGAATCCCCAACAGCCCGCTATCCGCTCGCTGCCTGCAGTCAGCGGCTCGAGGTTCGGCTGTTGGCTGTTGGCTGTTGCCCGCCGTCTGCGCCGCCGAGGAGCGCAGACAAGGGGGCCGTGCGCCGCAGGCGCACATCGTGATCTGACTCGCGCAGCCTGTTTGAGCCGGAGGTCGCGAAGCGACTGGAGGCGAGTTCTGCGCGTGGCCCCCTTGTCGAGCACCACAGGGAACCCGCTTGGCCGCAGGCCAAGCGGGCGAGCGCAGCAGGCCCGCCTTTCTTTTCCCCCCTTTTCTTTGGCGGAGCAAAGAAAAGGGGGCCGGGTGCAGGGCCGGAGGTCCTGCTCGGGGTCCAGGGGCGAAGCGCCCTGGTCAGGGGTCCAGGGGCGGAAAGCCCCTGGGAGGAACGTCGCATGAGACCGCAGATCGGCGACGTCGTCCTCGACGTCCAGAACATCAGCCTGAGCTTCGGCGGCGTCAAGGCGCTCACCGACATCAGCTTCAACGTCCGCCAGTCCGAGGTGCGCGGCATCATCGGCCCCAACGGCGCCGGCAAGTCCTCGATGCTGAACTGCATCAACGGTGTCTACACGCCGCAGCAGGGCACCATCACGCTGCGGGGTCAGAGCTTCAAGCACATGAACCCGCGCCAGGTCGCCGAGCTGGGCTTGGCGCGCACCTTCCAGAACCTCGCGCTCTTCAAGGGCATGAGCGTGCTGGACAACATCATGACCGGGCGCAATCTGCGCATGAAGACCGGGCTGCTGGCGCAGGCCCTGCACCTCGGCCCGGCACGGCGCGAGGAGATCGCGCAGCGTGAACAGGTCGAGCGCATCATCGACTTCCTCGAGATCCAGGCCTGGCGCAAGACGCCGGTCGGGCGCCTGCCCTACGGCCTGCAAAAACGCGTCGACCTGGGTCGCGCGCTGGCCATGGAACCCAAGCTGCTGCTGCTCGACGAGCCGATGGCCGGCATGAACGTCGAGGAAAAGCAGGACATGAGCCGCTTCATCCTCGACGTCAACGACGAGTTCGGCACCACCATCGTGCTGATCGAGCACGACATGGGTGTGGTCATGGACCTGTGCGACCGCGTGGTGGTGCTCGACTACGGCAAGAAGATCGGCGACGGCACGCCCGACGAGGTCCGCAACAACGAGGACGTGATCCGTGCGTACCTCGGCACCGGGCATTAAGGACCATGAGCTTCTTCCTCGAGACCCTGTTCGGCGGCCTGATGGCCGGCATGCTCTACGCGCTGATCGCACTCGGGTTCGTGCTGATCTTCAAGGCCAGCGGCGTCTTCAACTTCGCGCAAGGCGCCATGGTGCTGTTCGCCGCGCTGGCCATGGCGCGCTTCTCGGAGTGGATCCCGAAGTGGCTCGGGCTGGAGGGCAAGCTGCTCGTCAACCTGCTGGCCTTCGGCCTCGCCTTCGCCTGCATGGTGGTGTTCGCCTGGGCGGTGCAGCGCTGGGTGCTCTCCAAACTGGTGAACCAGGAGCCGATCGCGCTGCTGATGGCCACGTTGGGCATCGCGCATTTCCTCGACGGCTTCGGTCAGACCCTGTTCGGCTCCGACATCTACAAGATCGACGTCGGCATGCCCAAGGATCCGCTGTTCCTGCTCGAGTCAACCTTCCCGGGCGGCGTGCTGCTGAACCTGGAGGACCTCTATGCGGCCGGCATCGCCGCCGCGCTGGTGGCCCTGCTGGCGCTGTTCTTCCAGTACACCGGCACCGGCCGGGCGCTGCGCGCGGTGGCCGACGACCACCAGGCGGCGCAGAGCATCGGCATCCCGCTCGGTCGCATCTGGGTCATCGTCTGGGCGGTTGCCGGCTTCGTGGCGCTGGTGGCCGGCGTGGTCTGGGGCAGCAAGCTCGGCGTGCAGTTCTCGCTGTCGCTGGTGGCGCTCAAGGCGCTGCCGGTGGTGATCCTCGGCGGCCTGACCTCGGTGCCGGGCGCCATCGTCGGCGGGCTGATCATCGGCGTGGGCGAGAAGCTGTCCGAGATCTACATCGGCCCCCTGCTCGGCGGCGGCATCGAGATCTGGTTCGCCTATGTGCTGGCGCTCGGCTTCCTGCTGGTACGACCGCAGGGTTTGTTCGGCGAGAAGATCATTGATCGCGTGTAAAGCATGAAGCCCCCACGTTCACTGTGTTCTCTGCCCCCCGGGGGGGCGCAGGCCGGGTCGGCCCGGCGAGAGGCCTGACCATGTTTTACAGAGAGAATGGCCAGTTCAAGACCTCCTACGCGGCGGATCAGCAGATCCTGCCGATCCGCCAGGACCGCATCGGCCTGGCGGCGATCCTGGTGCTGGCCTTCGTGCTCGTGCCGATGCTGGCCAGCGAGTACTACCTGCGCGCCATCCTGCTGCCCTTCCTGATCCTGTCGATGGCCGCCATCGGGCTCAACATCCTGGTCGGCTACTGCGGCCAGATCTCGCTGGGCACCGGTGCCTTCATGGCGGTGGGGGCCTACGCGGCCTACAACTTCCACGCCCGGGTTCCCGAGCTGCCGCTGCTGGCCAGCCTGCTGCTGGGCGGCCTGTGCGCCACGCTGGTGGGCATGCTGTTCGGCCTGCCCAGCCTGCGCATCCGCGGCCTCTACCTGGCGGTGGCCACGCTGGCGGCGCAATTCTTCGCCGACTGGACCTTCCTGCGCATTAAATGGTTCACGCTCGACAACGCCTCGGGCTCGGTGAGCGTCGGCGGCTTGAGCTTCTTCGGCCTGCCCATCGAATCACCGGTGGCCAAGTACCTGTTCGTGCTGAGCGTCGTCGTGCTGTGCGCGCTGGCGGCCAAGAACCTGGTGCGCGGCCACATCGGCCGCTCGTGGATGGCGATGCGTGACATGGACGTGGCGGCCAGCGTGATCGGCATCCGCCCGATGCACGCCAAGCTCAGCGCCTTCGCGGTCAGCAGCTTCATCGTCGGTGTGGCCGGCGCGCTGTGGGGCTTCGTGCACCTCGGGGCCTGGGAACCGGCGGCCTTCAGCATCGACCGCTCGCTGCAACTGCTCTTCATCGTCATCATCGGCGGCCTGGGCAGCATCCTCGGCGCCTTCCTGGGCAGTGCCTTCATCGTGCTGCTGCCGATCTTCCTGGTGCAGTTCCTCGGCGGCACCGGGCGCCTGCTCGGCTTCCAGGTCGACACCGCACTGGTCAGCCACGTCGAAACCATGGTGTTCGGCGCCCTCATCGTGTTCTTTCTGATCAAGGAGCCCCACGGCCTGGCGCGGCTGTGGAGCACGGCTAAAGAAAAACTGCGCCTCTGGCCTTTCCCCCACTGAAGGAGACACCCATGTCCAAAAAGCTCGTGACGGCGCTGACCGCCGCCCTCATCGCCGGCGGCGCGTTCGCGCAGGCCGCCAAGGAACAGTTCTTCCCGGTGCTGGTCTACCGCACCGGCGCCTACGGCCCCAACGGCGCGCCCTGGGCCAACGGCTATGTGGACTACCTGAAGCTCATCAACGCCCAGGGCGGCATCAACGGCGTGAAGATCAGCTTCGAGGAGTGCGAGTTCGGCTACGCCACCGACCGCGGCGTCGAGTGCTACGAGCGGCTCAAGGGCAAGAACGGTGGTGCCACCGTGGTGCAGCCGCTCTCCACCGGGGTGACCTTCGCGCTGACCGAGAAGGCGCCGGCCGACAAGATCCCGCTCATCACCGCCGGCTACGGCCGCAGCGAGAGCCAGGACGGCGGCGTGTTCAAGTGGAACTTCCCGCTCATCGGCAGCTACTGGATGGCCGCCGACGTGCTGGTGCAGCACATCGCCAAGAAAGAAGGCGGCTGGGACAAGCTCAAGGGCAAGAAGTTCACGCTGGTCTACCACGACAGCCCCTACGGCAAGGAGCCCATCCCGATGCTGACCGAGCGCAGCAAGATGCACGGCTTCGAGCTCAACCTGATTCCGGTGCCGCACCCCGGCGTGGAGCAGAAGTCGGCCTGGCTGCAGATCCGCCAGAACCGCCCGGACTACGTGCTGCTGTGGGGCTGGGGCGTGATGAACACCACCAGCCTGAAGGAAGCCCAGGCCACCGGCTTCCCGCGCGACAAGATGTACGGCGTGTGGTGGGCCGGCGCCGAGCCCGACGTCAAGGACGTCGCCGAGGGCGCCAAGGGCTACCACGCGCTGACCATGCAGCACGGCGTGCACCCCGACGCCAAGGTGGTGAAGGACATCCTGGCGCAGGTGCACGGCAAGGGTCAGGGCACCGGCCCGAAGGACGAAGTGGGTCAGGTGCTCTACATGCGCGGCCTGCTTTCCTCCATGTTGGCCGTGGAGGGCGTGCGCCGGGCGCAGGAGCGCTACGGCAAGGGCAAGGTGATGAGCGGCGAGCAGACCCGCTGGGGTCTGGAGAACCTGGCGCTGGACCAGAAGCGCCTCGACGCGCTGGGCTTCGCCGGCGTGATGCGCCCGGTCTCCACATCCTGCAACGACCACATGGGCTCGGCCTGGGCGCGCGTGCACACCTGGGACGGGACGAAGTGGAACTTCTCCTCGGACTGGCTGCAGGCGGATGAGGCCATCCTCAAGCCGATGGTGAAGCAGGCGGCCGACAAGTACGCGGCCGAGAAGAAATTGACGCGGCGGGCGCCGGCGGATTGCCAGAGCTGAGGCGTGATGCGTGAGAGCCCTTGGGGGGCGTTGCCCCCCTGCCCCCCAGCAGGAGCTTCGCCCCTGCACCCGACCCCCTTTTCTTTGCTCCGCCAAAGAAAAGGGGGGAATCGAGCGGCGGGCCTACTGCGCTCGCCCCAGCCCGCCGTTGGCGGGCTGGGGTTCCCTGCGCTGCTCGACAAGGGGCCCACGCGCAGAACTCGCTGCGCTCGCTTCGCTCCCTCCGCTCAAACAGGCTGCGCGAGTCAGAAGGGATGCGTGCCTGCGGCACGCGGGCCCCTTGTCTGCGCTGCTCGGCGGCGCAGACGGCGGGCAACAGCCAACAGCCAACAGCCGGACCTCGGCTCGTTGACTGCAGGCAGCGAGCTGAAGTCCGGATGTTCGGTATTTGGGTATTCCACCCCCTCTGCGCCGCCGAGCAGCACAGAAGACCGGCCTGCGTGCCGTAGGCACGCGACCCTTCTGACTCGCGCAGCCTGTTTGAGCGGAGGGAGCCGCAGGCGAGCGCAGCGAGTTCTGGCCGGGGCCGGGCTTCGAGCAGCGCAGGGAACCCTCTTGGCCATAGGCCAAGAGGGCGAGCGCAGTGCGGGGCCGCCTTTCTTTTCCCCCCTTTTCTTTGGCGGAGCAAAGAAAAGGGGGCCTGGGCTGAGCAAGGAGCGAGCAAGGCCCACTGCGGGCCTTGCGACCCCTTGCGAAGGGCTCGCCGCATGCAAGCGGCGAGACGCTGGGCCGGAGGTCCTGCTCAGGGGTTTGGGGGCGGAAGCCCCCAAGGGGTCCTACGCATGAACACTCCTCTCCTCGATGTCAACGGCATCGAAGTCATCTACAACCACGTCATCCTGGTGCTGAAGGGCGTCTCCCTGCAGGTCCATGAGGGCCGCATCGTCGCGCTGCTCGGTGGCAACGGCGCCGGCAAGACCACCACCTTGCGCGCCGTCTCCAACCTGCTGGAGGGCGAGCGCGGCGAGGTCACCAAGGGGCAGATCCTGCTGCAGGGCGAGCGCATCGAGAAGCTCAGCCCGGCGCAGATGGTGCAGCGCGGCGTCGTGCAGGTGATGGAGGGCCGGCATTGCTTCGCCCACCTGACCATCGAGGAAAACCTGCTCACCGGCGCCTTCAGCCGCAAGGACGGCAAGGCCGCCATCAAGGCCTCGCTGGAAAAGGTCTACACCTACTTCCCGCGCCTGCGCACGCGGCGCAGCAGCCAGGCCGCCTACACCTCGGGCGGCGAGCAGCAGATGTGCGCCATCGGCCGCGCGCTGATGGCCAATCCGCGCATGGTGCTGCTCGATGAACCCAGCATGGGCCTGGCGCCGCAGATCGTCGAGGAGGTCTTCGAGATCGTGAAGGACCTCAACCAGCGCGAGAAGGTCACCTTCCTGCTCGCCGAGCAGAACACCACCATGGCGCTGCGCTACGCCGACGAGGGCTACATCCTCGAGAACGGCCGCGTCGTCATGGAGGGCACGGCGGCCGAGCTGTCGAGCAACGAGGACGTCAAGGAGTTCTACCTCGGCATGGGGGGCGGCGACCGCAAGAGCTTCCGCGACGCCAAGAGCTACAAGCGCCGCAAGCGCTGGCTGGCCTGAGGGGCGCGGCGATGAGCGAGGAAAGCTGGGGCTTTGCCCCCCCGCCCTTCAAGCCCGACGAGGCGCTGGTTCAGCTCAGGCGCAGCCTGCGCGAGCTCGGCCTCAGCGAGCGCACCGGCGGCTTCGAGCTGGAAGCCAAGCGTGCGCTGGAATTCGAGCTGCAGGATGGCGCCATCGCCGTGCGCCTGGCCCGGCGCCTGATCCGCACGCCCGAGTTCGAGCGTTTTTTCATCCGCAGCGGCGCCGACCAGCGCAAGCTGCTCGACGAAGTGAAGAAGCGCCTGGCGCGCTGGAAGGACGAGGAATGAGCGCCGCCCGTCCATCCGAACCGGAGCTTGGGACATGAAGCCGCACTTCGACGACCTGGAGACGCGCAGCCCGGCGCTGCGCGAGGCCGCACAGATCGAGCAATTGCAGGTGCAACTGCTGCACCTGCAGGCCCATACCGGCTACGGCGCCGAGGTGCTGGCCGGGCTGGACGTGCGCGAGGTGCGCGACCGCCGTGCGCTCAGCCAGCTGCCGGTGCTCAGGAAACGCGACATCGCCGCCCGTCAAAGCGCGCGGCGGCCGGGCGACCCGCTGGGCGGCCCGCTGGGCGGCCTGGCTGCGGTGGGTTGGGGCGCGGTGCTGCCGCGCGCCGCCAAGGTGTTCCAGTCACCCGGGCCCATCTACGAGCCCGAGGGCACCGCGCCCGACCCCTGGCGCCTGGCACGGGCGCTGTGGGCGGCGCGCTTTCGCGCCGGCGACCTGGTGCACAACGCCTTCAGCTACCACCTGACACCCGCCGGCTCGATGCTCGAGAGCGGCTGCCTGGCCCTGGGCTGCACGGTGCTGCCGGCCGGCGTCGGCAACACCGAGTTGCAGCTGCAGGCCGTGCACGATCTGCAGCCCAGCGCCTACTGCGGCACACCGAGCTTCCTGCGCATCCTGCTCGAGAAGGGCGCCGCCAGCTTCAGGAAGGCGCTGGTCAGCGGTGAGGCCTTCCCGGCCGCGCTGCGCGATTGGTGCTTCGAGCAGGGCGTGCTGGCCAACCAGGCCTATGCCACGGCCGACTGCGGGCTGATCGCCTACGAGACCGAGGCGCGCAGCGGGCTGGTGGTCGACGAGGGCGTGATCGTCGAGATCGTGCAACCGGGCGGCAGCGAACCGGTGGCGAGCGGCGAGGTCGGCGAGGTGGTGGTCACGCGGCTCGATCCCGCCTACCCGCTGCTGCGCTACGCCACCGGCGACCTCTCCGCCACGCTGTCCGGCCCCAGTGCCTGCGAGCGCAGCAATATGCGGCTCAAGGGCTGGCTGGGCCGAGCCGACCAATCCGCCAAGGTGCGCGGGCTCTTCATCCACGAGGCGCTGTTCCAGCAGCTGCGGGCGCGCTTCCCCGAGCAGCGCCTGCGCTGGGTGGTCGAGGGCGAGATGGCCAACGACCGCTTCTTCATCGAGGCCGAGGGCGCGGCCGACACCGCCCTGGCCACACGCCTCGAGGAGGCCACGCGCGAGCTGACGCGCTTGCGCGCCGAGACACGCTTCGTCGAACGGCTGCCCACCGACGACCGGGTCATCGACGACCGGCGCCTGCCGTAGAACGCGGCTCGGCGTACCCGGTTCCCGGGACAAACCCCTGTCCGGCAGGGCCCCCGGGCAGCGCGCGCCGCGCTCCAATGGTGACATGCCGCCGCTGCGCACCGCCCTGGTCGAAGACGACGCCGCCTTTCGCGCGGCCCTGGCCTCGGCCGTGATGCAGACGCCCGGCTTGCGCTTCGTCGGCGCGGCGGCCGACCTGCCCGATGCCCAGCGCCTCATCGAGCGCGAACGGCCCGAGCTGCTGCTGGTCGATCTGCAACTGCCCAGCGGCCACGGCCGCGCGCTCATCGAGGAGGCGGCGCGCCGCCTGCCCGATTGCGAGATGGTGGTGGTGAGCACCCTGGGCGACGACGAATCGCTGTTCGGCGCGCTGGCCGCCGGCGCCAGCGGCTACCTGCTCAAGCAGGGCAGCGCCGCGCAGGTGGTCGAGCAGCTGATGAGCTTGCGCGACGGCGGCAGTCCGCTGTCGCCGGTGCTGGCACGGCGCCTGATCCGCCAGCTGGCGCAGGCCCCCGCCAGCCCTGGCGTTCCAGCCTGCGACGCACGCCTGTCCGAGCAGGAGCTGGCCGTGCTGCAGGCGGCATCGCAGGGCTACCGCTACGACGAGATTGCCACGCAGATGGGCGTGACCCCGCACACCGTGGCCACCTATGTGAAGCGCTGCTACCGCAAGCTGCAGGTGCACTCCAAGACGCAGGCCATCGCGCAGGCGCGCCGACTGGGCGTCATTTCCTGAGCCTAGAGACGGCAGTTGGACACGGCCGAGTGCGCCGTGATGCGGTGCGCTGGCAAGGCGCGAGACTGAGGCCGGACACAAACAGTCCCGAGGACTGTTTGTGCCTGCCGAAGGCCTTGGCCTTTGGCCAAGGCACACAGCGGGCTCGTGCCCGCAACGAGGAGCAACGCCGCCAGCGCGTCGCAGCTCGGTGCAATCGGCTGTGTAGCGCTCTCACCCAAGCGGTGAACGGGGTCATGGTCCAAGTTCGTTGTGCTGATCGGGACTTGCATGCGGAGCCGAGCGGTTAACTGCCGTTTCTAGGTTGAAGCGCAGGGCCAGTGCCGTGCCGGTACGCGGGTCGGGCACGAAGCGCCGGGGTGCCGGGCTGTGCCAAGTCAACTCGGCCTGCAGGCGTGCGACGCGCGCGCGCAGCGAGCGCAGGCCCTGGCCCTCGATCGGCAGCGCCGGCATGCCCCGTCCGTCGTCGACGAACCAGACCGTCAACGTCTCGGCGTCGGCCTCGGTGGCCACCGTCAGCTGGCCGGCCTCGGCGTGGCGCAACACATTGGCCAGCGCCTCCTGCAGCCAGCGCACCAGCTCCAGCGCACCGGCGCCCTGCAGCTGCGGCAGCACGGCGTCGTGCTGCAGGCGCCAGTTCATGCGCACACCCGCCGCCTGCAGCAGCGGCTCGATGCGCTGGCGCCAGCTGCCCAGCAGCACGCCCAGCTCGCCGTCGGTCTCCGACAGCGTGTCGATCGACAGTCGCATCTCCAGCAGGCAGGCGTCGACCGCCTCGGCCAGGCCCTGCGCGTCGAGCTGCGGCGCCGTCAGGCGCAATTGCAGCAGGCGTGCGCCCAGACCATCGTGCAGGTCCTGCAGCAGACGGCGACGCTGCTCGGCCGCCGCCTCGCGGCGCTCGGCCTCGGCCTGCGCCCGGTAAGCCGCCTGCAGGGCCTCGGTGCGCTGCGCCAGTTCCAGCTCCAGCTCGCGGCGCAAGGCGGCATCACGCCGCGCGCTGCGCAGAAACAGCCGCGCCAGTTGCGCCGCCACCCACAGCACCCAGCCGGCGTGGGCCAGGGCATTGCTGTCGATGACCGGCCGCTCCCAGACCAGCACGCCCAGGCTCACCCAGGCCCAGGTGAGCGCCGAGAAACCCACCAGCAGCGCCGTTCCCAGACGCTCGGCACCCGGCTCGCGCAGCAGGCCGCGCAGCACGAAGCCCCAGGCCAGCAGCAGCAGCGCGGCGCGCACGCCCAGCGCCCACCAGGGCCAGGGGTGGTCGAACCCGGTCCAGGCCCATCCCTGCCAGGCGGCCAGCAGGTCGATGGGGAGCCCCAGCAGGGCCAGGCCCCAGAGCAGGCGCCGCAGGCCCCGGCTCCAGGCGCCCGCCAGATGCGCCGTCAGGGCCACCAGCAGGAGCTTGGCGGCCAGATCGGCGGCGTCGAGCAGCGCGCGCCACCCGGGCGAGGGCAAGGGCTGCTCGGGCAGCACATAGGGCGTGAGCAAGAGCGCCAGCAGCGCGACATGCGCGGCGCCGAGCCGGTAGAGCGGCTCCTCGCGCCGCACGGCGGCCACCAGACCGAGAAAGAGTGCCACCAGCAGACCGCCCAACACCGTGACGGCCCGCAGCACCTGCCAGAAGCGCCGTTCGCCATCGAGCAGTTGCAGGGCCTCCGGCGGCCCGAGCAAGGGCGCATCCAGGCTGGCACCGCTGGGCCCGGGCGAGGCCAGACGCAGCTGCAGCTGGCGCGGCGCCAGCGACGGGCCGATCGGCAGCCCGATTTCGCGGTGGCCGAGCACCAGACTCTCGCCCCCCGGGGTCGACGCCAGCAGCGGCTGCCCGTCGATGAACAGCGCCAGGTCAGGCCGGAAGGACAGCTTCAGCCAGCGCGGCTGGCTGCTCGGGGGCAGATCGAAGGCCAGCCACAGCGCTTGGCGCTCGCCGGCCGTGCGCTGCAGCGGCAGCGCACGGCGTTCGGCCCGCTGCAGTTCGAGGGGCGGGCGTTCGGCGTCGCTGACCCAGGCGCGCGCCTCGGCCAGCCGCCAGGCCGCCGATTGCATCGACCCGGCATCGCGCTGCACCAAGGCCAACACCCAGAGCGGCAGCAGCAAGGCCAGCAGCAAGGCCAGCAACAAACGGGCCGCGTTGAGCAGCGGGATGGGGGGCGCGGTGGGTCGCATCGGCGCGTCGGAGTGTCGCTGGCGCCGCGTCCCGGCGTCGGGCCAGCGGCCGTAAGCCACAGCGACCGGCGCGGCCGCCGTTGGGGCTGGGCTTGATCCCTCGCAAACATTCTGAATGCGAGGCATTCGCATTACGGTGCAAAATGTCGGCTGATTTTTGAAGCGGCGGAGGCTTGCGGTGGACAACAGACGACGATTTTTGAGTGGCGTGAGCCATCTCGCCGGCCTCGGGCCGCTGGGCCTGCTGCTGGGCGGCGCCGCGGCGCAGACGGCCCATGCGCGCAGCGAAGAGGACGGCGTGCTGCGCGTGGCCGGCGGCTGGCGCCTGCATGAGCGCGAGCACCAGATCGGCAGCCTGCGCCTGGATTGGCAGCGCGGCACGGCAACGATCGAGTCCGCGCACACGGTCGCCAGCCTGCCGCACGCCATCGTGCCCGAGCCCTCGGGCGGCTTCCTGGCGGTCGCCACCCGGCCTGGCACCTGGCTGGCGCGCGTCGATGCCGAAGGCCGCCTGAGCCAGCAACTGCACAGCGCCGACGAGGGCGACGCGCGCAGCTTCGACGGCCATGTCATCGCCAGCCGCGACGGGCAGTGGCTCTACACCGGCGAGACCGACCGCAAGAGCGGCGCCGGCTGGGTCAGCGTGCGCGACGTGCGCACGCTGCGCAAGGTCGCCGAGCAGCGCACGCACGGCATCGACCCGCACCAGATCCTGGTCGACGAGGACGGCATGCTGATCGTCGCCAACGGCGGCATTCCGCGCACCCCGAGTGGCGCCAAGCGCAATCTCGAGGACATGCACCCGCTGCTGGTGCGCATGGACCCGCGCAACGGCGCTTTGCTCGGGCAGTGGGAGCTGCCGGATCCGCGCCTGAGCCCGCACCACATCGCCTGGAACGATCCGCCGGCCGGTGGCAAGCGCCTGCTGGGCATCGGCCTGCAGGCCGAGCACGACAACGAGGACCGCCGCCGCGAGGCGCCGGTGCTGGCGGTCTGGGACGGGCAGACGCTGAGCACGCCGACCCGGGTGCTGGCCGAGGGCTACGCCGGCGACGTGGCGCCCGGCCCCAACGGTGGCTTCGTGCTGACGGCGCAGAAGGCCAACCGCATCGTGCTGTGGCAGCCGCAGCAGCCGGCCGAACTGCTGACCATCGGCCAGGTCCAGAACCCCTGCGGCCTGTGGCCGCTGCCCGATGCCCCGGGCGTCGCCATCGGCGGCGGCCTGGGCCTGGCCCGTTGGCACGCCAGCCAAGCCGGGCGAATGATGCGCTGGCCCGCCGGCCTTAACGCCGGCAACCACTGGGCGGTGCTGGGCTGATCAAGCCGGCGCGGCGAACAAGGCGCGCGCCTGCGCTTCCGGCATGGCCTTGCCGAACAGCCAGCCCTGGCCGATCTGCACGCCCAGCTCGTGCAGCAGCTGGGCCTGGCGCTCCTCCTCCACGCCCTCGGCCAGCGCCTGCTTGCCCAGCGCCGAGGTCAGGCCGACGATGGTGCGCACGATCTCCTGCGCATCGCGGCCCTGGTGCAGGCGGATCACGAAGCTGCGGTCGATTTTCAGCGTGTCGAAGGGGAACTGGTGCAGGTAGGCCAGCGAGCTGTAGCCGGTGCCGAAGTCGTCGATGCTGATCTTGAAACCCATCGCGTGCAGGCCCTGCAGCATGGCCGCGGTCTCGTGCGGGTTGGCCATGGCCATGCTCTCGGTCACCTCGAGCTTGACCCGCTTGGGGTCGATGCCCGGGCCGAGCAGGGCCAGCGTGGCGCGCGCGTCGGCCTCCAGGTCGCCCTCGACGAACTGGCGGCTGCTCAGGTTCACGGCGATCTCGCCATCGAAGCCGATGGCGTGCCAGGCGGTGAGTTGGTTGGCCACCTGGCGCAGCGTCCAGGCACCCAGCGCCACGATCTGCCCACTTTCCTCGGCAAAGGGAATGAAGTCGCCGGGCATGATGAAGCCCCGCTCGGGGTGCTGCCAGCGGATCAGCGCCTCGAAGCCCAGCAGCCTGCGGTCGGCCAGGCGCACCAGCGGCTGGTAGTACATCTGGAACTGGTCGCCGGCGGCCAGCGCGGCGTCGATGTTCTCGCGCAGCCAGCGTCGCGAGGTCTGCAGCAGTTGGTCGGCCGGGTCGTAGGGGCGCACCGCGCCGCGCTGCGCGCCCCCCTTGGCCAAGGCCAGCGCCATCTCGGCGGCGGCCAGCAGTTCGTCGGTACCGCTCAGGCCCTGCGCACGGTGGGCCCAGCCCACGGTGGCAGCGACCTTGAGCGAACGCCCTGGCAGCGTCAGGGCCTCGTCGAGCAGGGCATGCACGGTCTGCGGCGTGTGCGCCGCGTCCACGCCGTCGGCCTCCAGCGGCGCCACGAAGGCCAGGCCGAACAGGTCGGGCCCCAGCCGGGCCACCGTCGGGCGCAGCACCGTGGAGGCTGCGGCGCGCAACTGCAGGCGCCGCGCCACCTCGCGCAGCACCGCGTCGCCCACCTGGGTGCCCTCGGTCTCGTTGAGCTGGCGGAAGCCGTCCAGGCCGACCAGCACCACGCCCAGCGGCTGCTGGGGCAACTGGTCAAGGTGCTCGATGAAGAGATTGCGGTTGGCCAGCCCGGTCAGGCGGTCGTGCAGCGCGTCGTGCACCAACTGGCGCTGCAGCTTGAGGGTCTCGGACAGATCGGTCACCGAACCCGCCACGCGCGTCACCTGGCCGGCGGCGTCGCGGCTGGCCATGCCGCGCACCAGCAGCGCACGTTCCTGCTCGCCCTGGCGGAACTGCAGGGTGTGGTGCAGCTGCTGGCTGCGCCCGTCCAGGTGTTCCTGCAGCGCGGCCTGGAAGGCGCCGCGCCCGCTGGCATCGAGCGGCAGGCCGAAGGCCGCCATGTCGGCACCGGCGTGGGGTTCCAGCCCCATCAGCGCCCACCAGCGCTCGCTGAAATGCACATGGCCGTTGGCGCGGTCCCAGTCCCACAGACCGTCGGAGGCACCGCGTGCGGCCAGCGCATAGCGTTCCTCGCTGACACGCAGGTCCTGCATCACCTCTTCCTTGCGCAGGCGCTCGCGGTGGCTGCGCAGCAGCGCGCCGCCCAGCACGGCCAGGCCACCGGCGGCAAAGGGGAAGGCCAGCGAATAGAACAGGTAGTGCCACTGGAAGCGCACCTGCGCCACCAGCAAACAAAGCAGCATCACCAGCAGCAGCGCCAGCGCCGCCTGGCGCGCCGGCAGGCGCACCAGCAGCCAGACGGTCAGCAGCGGCAGCAGCAGCATGGCCACCAGCTCCGGGATCGGCGAGCCGCGCTGCAGCACGCGTCCGGTCAGCAGGTTGTCGACCACCGTGCCGAGGCGCTCCATGCCGGGCAGACCGCTGTCGTAGGGCGTGGCGAAGGTGTCGCCGGTGCCCAGCGCCGCCTCGCCGACGATCACCACCGCGCCCTTCAGGCTGCCGGGCGCCAGCCGCCCTTCCAGCACGTCGATGAAGGCGTGCGTGCTCAGCGTGCCGGCCGGGCCGTAGTAGTTGACCCATTGGCGCGACAGCGCATCGAGCGGCACCTGCAGCGCGCCCCAGTCGATGCCCTGGCCGAGCGCCACCCGCGCCTGCTGCCAGTCCAGGCCGAGCGACTCGCCGGCCAGGCGCAGCGCCATGCTGGGGAACCACTCGTCCTGCCAGGGCAGCAGCGGCAGGTCGAAACGCAGCGCGCCTTCGACGCCGCGCGCCGCGGTGACGTGGCCCATCAGCCCGGCCGCCTCGGCCAGCAAAGGCAGCGGCGCCACCAGACCCTGCGGCTGCAGCGGCAGCGCGGCGGCCGACTCGGGCGCGGCCTGCACGCGCGGGGCGGCATGGTTGAGCAGGGCCAGCGGCGGCGCGCCGGTCTGCTGGCCCGGTGCGCGCTGCCCGGGCAAGGCGAAGGGCAGTCCGACCTTCATGCCGGCCGCCGCCGCGCTGCGCAGGCGCGCGGCCAGCAACTCGTCGTGCTCGGGTGCGCCGCGCGAGGGGTCGACCATCAGCACATCGAGCGCCACCGCGCGCGCGCCGGCCTGCTGCAGGCGTTCGATCAGGGTGGCGTACTGGGCGCGATGCGGTGCGGCGCCGCCCAGCTGCTGCAGGCTGCGGTCGTCGATGGTGACCAGCACCACCGGGTGCTCGCGGCCCGGTTCGAGCCGGCCACGCGCCTGCATCTGCATATCCAGCGTGGCGCGGTCGATGCGCTCCAGCACCGGGATCTCGGAGCGCAGGGCCCAGCCGGCCAGGGCGAGCGCCGCGGCAGCGGCGGCAACGGCCCAGTCGGCTCGGTTCAGCACGGCGCGGGCGGCGGCTTCAGACGCCCGAGAGCCGGTCCAGCGTGGCCTTGATGCGCGCCTCGCTCCAGGGTGCGGCGACGCTGCACTTGCCGTCTCGGCACTCGGTGCCCACCGCGCCGGCCAAGGCCACCAGCGGCAGCACGGCCACCAGCGAGCGCGATTGCGCGGTGGCCGGCCG
Organism: Inhella sp.; assembly: GCA_041919015.1. Taxonomy (GTDB): domain Bacteria; phylum Pseudomonadota; class Gammaproteobacteria; order Burkholderiales; family Burkholderiaceae_C; genus Inhella. The sequence goes on along the minus strand of JAYRUQ010000023.1, from coordinate 19,537 downwards.
CACGTCCACCTTGCCGCTCTGCATCAGCACGGCGGTGGCCTGGTCGCCCGCCACCTCGACGGTGAACTCGGTGCCGCGCACCGCCGTCACGGCGCTGGGCGTGCGCACGCTCCAGCCGCCGCCGCCGGCCACCTTCTGGCCGATCAGGCCGAGGCTGAGCTGGAAGCGTGCCTCGGCGCGCTGGCCGCCGTTCATCTCGAAGCTGTCGATGCGCAGCCGGCTGTTGGCCGCCATCACCAGCGAGGAGCCGTCCTGGCACTTCAGGCGCAGGCGCGAGTCGGCGCCGGTCTGCACCTCGTCGCCGGGCTTGACGCTGCTGCCCACCTTGAGCGCACGCTCGCCGACGCGCGCCGAGCCGATCAGCGCCGAGACATCACAGGCCGCATGGGCCGAAAGCACCGGCGTCACCGCCAGCACCAGCAGGGAGAGAAGGGACTTCGCGGACATGCTGCAGACCTCCAGGAATTGCGAGGAATCGTAATGGCCGCAGACTGTCACAAATCGGGATCGCCGAACAGGGCATACCCGGCCCAGAAATAGGGATGGCGCCACTTCTCAGCGCCGTCGGCGAGCTTCAGTTGCGCGCGCCGCAGCTGCTCGGCGCGCGGCGCCGGCGCCTGCGTGAACACCGCAGCCGAGAGCGCCGCCGCCGACTCCGATTCCACCGCCCAGTGCGTGGCCAGCACGCTGCGCGCTCCGGCGAAAAAGAAACCGCGCACCAGACCCGACATGGCCTGCTCCGCGCCCTGCCCGTCCGAGGAAGCGGCCGCCGCCGTGTTGCAGGCCGACAGCAGCACCCACTGGGCGCGCAGGCGCAGCAGCAGCACGTCGTCGAGCTCCAGCAGGGGCGAGCCCTCGCCGTCGGAGGCCAGCGCCAGCGCCGGCTTGGACAGGCCCGGCAACTCACCCGGCAGCAGGCCGTGCGTGGCGAAGGCCAGCACGCGGCGGTCGCTCAGATCGGTCTCGAGCACGGCGCGGCGCGTGGCCGCGCGGCCCAGGCGCAGATCGGCGCGCGGGTCGGCCTTCAGCGCGCGGGCAATGGCCAACAGCTCGGCGCGCGTGTCGGGCAGGGCCGGAATGTCGCCGTAGCGCAGGCCGCGCTGTTCGTCCCAGCGCAGCGCTCGCGGGCCCGGCGCCGGGGCCAGGCGGCGCATGGCGCCGCCCGGGGTTGGCGGCTCCTGCACCGCGCCGAACAAGGGGTCGCCGAAGCCCAGCAGCGCGCGCGCCGGCGTTGCGCCGGGGGGCGTGCGGCGCAAGGCCAGCAGGCTGGCCGCCGAGGGCAGCTGCGTGACCGCCATGTCGCGCACCAACCAGGCCGGTGCACGGCCGGCCTGCGGCGCCTCGCGCAGCAAGGCGCCCAGCGGCACCCGCGCCAGCGCGCCACTGCTGGCGACGATGAGGCTGCGCACGCCCGCCAGCTCGGCGCGCCACGGCGCCAGCAGGTCCTCGTGCAGGCGCCAGGCCTGGTCCGCGCCGTCCAGCGGGTCGGCGCGCTGTGCCAGCCGCTCGGAGCGGTCGAGGCGCATGCGCCACTCGGCCACGCGCTGGTTCAGCGCCGCCTCGCCCATGGGCAGTGCCCGCAGGCTGGCCGCTTGACCCGGGCGCAGCAGCCAGCTGAGCGTGCCGGGCTCCAGCGCATGCACCACCAGCAGCGCCTCACCGGGACGCAGCAGCTCGCTCAGCCGCGCCGTGCCGGGCAGCGGCGGGCTGACCAGATCGGCATAGGCCGGGTGCTGACGCGCCAGCTGCTCGCGCTGCGCCAACAGCGCGGCACGGGCGGCCTGCAACGACTGCTGTTCAACCTTGATGCGTTCGCGCAACCGGGCCAGCGCGTCGCGCTCCTGCTGGCGCGCCTCCTGGGCCAGCGCCTTGAAGGCCTCGCTGGCCATGCGCCGGCGTGCCACGTCTTCCTCGGCGAGCAGGCCCTGCAGGGCCTCCACGCGCACCTCCTGTGCCTGGCGCGCCGCCTGCTCGGCCTCGATCGCCTCGCGCAAGGCCGGCGTGCGCGCCTGCAGCCGGCCGCTGGCGTCCATCAGCGCGCGCTGCGTGCTGCCGAGCTTGAGGCGGTCGGCGATCTGCAAGGCGCGCTCGATGCGTTGCGCGCCGAGTTCTGCCTGCGGTCGCTTGAACAGCTCGCGCAGATAGGCATCGAACACCAGGCCCAGCACGAAGCCACGCTGGCCGCGCTGCTCCAGATCCAGCCAGCCGCCCGAGCGGTCCAGCGCGGCCACGAACAGGCGCTCGAAATCGGCCTCGGCCGCGTCCGCCTCGCCGCGCGCCAGGCGCACGAAGCCGCGCACGCCGGCCATCTCCTGGGTGCTGGGGTGGTCGCTGCCGAACAGGCGTTCGCGGTAGCGCAGGCTGCGTTCGACCGCCGCCAAGGCCTCGTCGAGGCGCCCGGCCTGCGCCGCCAGCAAGGCCGCCAGCGCCGGGTTGCGGGCGCGTGCGGTGGCGACACGGTCACCGGCCACCGCCGCCAGATGCGCCTGGTAGGCGGCATCGGCCTCGGCCCAGCGCCGCAGGCCCATCAGCGCGCGCAGGCGCTCGGCCAACGCCAGATGCCCGACATGGCTGCTGGCGCTGACCCCGGCCTGCTGGAACTGCGCCAGCGCCGCGTCGGCCGCCACCAGCGCCTCATCGTTGCGTTGCAAGGCGTTGAGGGCATGCGCGAGCCGGTACAGCCAGCGCGTGCCGCGCGCCGCCGACAGGTCGCCACGCCGCGCCCGTTGCGACTGCAGCTCGGCCAGTTGCAAGGCCTCCGCGGCGCGCCCCTGGCGCACCAGCGCGTAGACCAGCATGCTGCGCGATCCATCCACCCATCCGGCCACGCGCTCCACATCGGGATGCCGCGCCAGGCCGTTGCGCTCGTGCAGCACGTCGGCCTGCAGCGCCTGCGCCTCCTTGAGGGCCTCGCGCAGCGTCGCCACGGCCGCTTCGTGGCGCCCTTGCAGACGCTCGACCTCGGCGCGCACCTGCAGCGCGTCGACCCCCAGCAACTGCTCGGCTGCCGTGGGCGTGACGGCGCCGGCCCGGAACGCCGCCAGCAAGCCCTGGGCGCGCCGCCAGTGATTGAGCGTGATGTCCAGCTCGCCCTCGTGCGCCGCCATATAGGTCTGGCGCAGCGCCACGCCGGCACGCAGGCCGAGCGGCAGGGCGGCGTCGGCGATGTAGGGTTCGCAGGCGTCGAGCGCGCGCGTCGCCTGCCCGAAGTTGAATTCGCTGAAAAAGTAGAAGCGCAGCCAGTCGCCCCAGGCCGCCCATTCGGCCTGGCCGCGGCCTTCGTCGACCAGCCGGCGCGCCAGCGCGATCTGCTGGGCGCGCAGCCCCAGGGCCTGGGCCGCACGCATCTGCTGGTCGAGCAGGGCCAGCCGCGGCGCCAGCTCGGCGGGCAAGGCGCGCTGCAGCACGGCCTGGGCCTCGGCCGACGGCGCCAGCAGCGCCTCGTCGTCGGGCTCCTGGGCCGGCGCGGCGCCGCCGAGTGCCAGCAAGAAGGTCAGGACGGCCAGGGAGCGAGAAAGGCGAGGCATGGGCCGCAGCTTAGGACGGCTCGCGGGGACCTGACCATCCACTGGATCAAGACGCCGAATCAAGGCGCCGATCCGCGCGGCCCGCGCCGGGATCGATCAGCGCAGGCTCAAGCGGGCAGCGGTAGCAGATAGGGCTGCTCGAAGCGCTGCCAACCGCCGCGCTCGAGCTGGGCCAGGCCGCGGTTCATCAGCGCCAGCGCGGCCATCGCACGCTCGCTCCTGCGGCTGAAGGCCATCTGGGTGCGATGGCCCTCCTCGAACTGGAAGGGGTGCAGCCGCAGCGCCTGCTGCAGCCCGAGCTGCTGCACGGCCCAGCGGGCGCGCAGGTCGGTCACCAGCGCCACGTCGACGCGCCCGGCGGCCGCCACGCGCAGCAGGGCCGGCTCGTCGGGCAGGCGGGTGATCCGGGCCCCGAGCGCGGCCAGCAGGTTCTCGGGGTAGGCGTAGCCCTCCACCAGGCCGACATGCCATTGCGCCAGGTCGGCGCTGCGACGCACGCTGAAGCGCACCTCGCGCGCGCTGTAGGCCCGGTGGCGCACCACGCTGCCGTAGGGCTGGCTGAAGGCCAGGAAGCGCTCGCGCTCGGCGGTGCGGCGCACGCCCGGCGCCAGGTCGGCCTCGCCGGACTCCAGCAGCGCCAGCGCACGGCGCCAGGGCAGGCGTTCAAGGCGGATCGGCAGGCCGCCCTGCGCGCCCAGTGCCTGGCGCGCGATGTCCACGTCGATGCCCTCGCCCAGCGGATGGTCCTCGGGCAGCACATAGGGCGGCAGCGTCTCGCTGACCATGCGCAAGGTGGCCACCGCGCCCGGCACGGCGCCACCCAGGGCGGGGATCGTCACGAGCGTCAGGAACTGGCGGCGCGGGCACGGCATGGCTGCAGCAAGCATCGCACAGCAGCGAAGACCGACCCCGGCGCTTGGACGCCCGGCGCCAGCCCCTGCCCAGGCTTCAGGCTTCAGGCTTTCGGCGCGCCGCCGGCAGCACCAGCAGCCCGCAGACGGCCATCAGCCACAGCGGCGCGGCCGGTCCCAGCAGGGCGGCGGCGCCGCCGAAGCTCAAGGGCATCAGCACCGAGGTGGCGTTGGTGGCCAGCATGCGCAGGCCCAGCGCCTGACCGTGGCGCTCGGGCGGCGTGACGCGCGTCATGCCGGCCAGCAGCGTGGGCTGCACCGACCCCAGCGCCAGACCGAGCAGGAAGGACCCGCCCGCCATGCCCCAGACGCCGGGCAGCCAGGCGTAGAGCGCCAGCACGGCGATGCACAGCGCCAGCGCCGCCTGCAGCGCCTTCTCGTCGCGGTAGCGGCCGGCAAAGCGCACGATCAGCAGCCGCACCAGCACCACCGCGGCCGAAAAGCTGCCGATCACCAGGCCGATGGTCGAGGCCGAGTAGCCGCGGCCGTGCGCCAGCACCGGCACCACGAAGGTGTGCGCGTCCCAGCTCACCGCGAACACCACATTGAGCACCAGCATGGCGCGCAGCGGCCGGTTGCGCAGCAGGTCGAAGGCCGGCAGCAGGCTGCCGGTGTGCGCGGCCGGGTGCGGCTGGTGGCGCTCGGCGCGCAGCCACCACAGCGCCAGCGGCGCGAACAGGAAGGCCAGCAGGAAGGCCGGGCGGAAGCCCAGGTGCTCGATGACGAAGCCGGCGAGCACCGGCGACAGGGTGTTGGACAGGCCCGGCCCCATCGCCGCCCAGGAGTACAGGGCCTGGGCGTGGTTGTCGGCGGTGCGCGCCAGCAGCGCGATCTCGCGCTGCACCGCCACCGCCGCCAGCGCGATGGCCGCGCCGCTGCCCAGGCTGGCGGCGTAGAGCGTGGGCAGCGAGGGCAGCGCCAGCGCCGCCCCCACGCCCAGCATGGCCAGCAAGGCGCCACCCACCAGCGGGCGCCACAGCCCGTAGCGGTCGGCCCAGGCGCCGGCCGGACCGGCCAGCAGCGCGGGGGTCAGCGAGATCAGCGCCAGCTGCACGCCGACCGTCAGCGCGCTGTAGCCGTTTTGCAGCAGCCACAGGGTGCCGGCGAAGCGCGCCACCGCCATCACGGCGTGGATGGCCATCATGGCGGCGATCAGGCGGGCGAAGCCTTGGGGCATCAGGGCATCAGGGCATCAGGGCTTCAGGGCTTCAGGGGATCAGGCCTCGGCGTCGTCGCCCAGCCCCAGCAGGGCCTGGGTCTGCGCCTCGGGCATCTGCTCCACGCCCTTGAGCTTGCGCGCCATCTGGCGCGTGCGCACCTCGGCGTCGCCGATCGTGCCGCTGGCCTCGTCGAGCTTCTTCTTGGTCTTGGCCAGCACGTCGCCGAACTTGCCGAATTCGGTCTTGACCGCGCCCAGCACCGCCCAGACCTCGCTGGAGCGCTTCTCCAGCGCCAGCGTGCGAAAGCCCATCTGCAGGCTGCCGAGCGTGGCCAGCAGGGTGGTCGGACCGGTCAGCATGACGCGCTGCTCGCGCTGCAGCGCCTCGAAGAGCCCGGGGCGGCGCAGCGCCTCGGCGTACAGGCCCTCGGTGGGCAGGAAGAGCAGCGCGAAGTCGGTGGTGTGCGGCGGCGCCAGGTATTTGTCGGCGATGGTCCGGGCCTCGAGTCGCAGCCGGCCCTCGAGCGCCTTGGCCGCGGCCTCGGCGCCGGCGGCGTCGGCGCGCTCCTGGGCGTCGAGCAGGCGCTCGTAGTCCTCGCGCGGGAACTTGGCGTCGATGGGCAGCCAGATCGGCGTCTCGGCCGAGCCGGGCAGCTTGACCGCGAACTCGACGCGCTCGCGGCTGCCCGGCACCGTGGCCACGTTGACGCCGTACTGCTCGGGCGTGAACACCTGCTCCAGCAGCGCCGCCAGCTGCACCTCGCCGAACACGCCGCGCGTCTTCACGCCGCTGAGCACGCGGCTCAGGGAGCCCACGTCGCGCGCCAGGGTCTGCATGTCCCCGAGGCCGCGGTGCACCTGTTCGAGCCGCTCGGCCACCTGCTTGAAGCTCTCACCCAGGCGCTGCTCGAGCGTGGCGTGGAGCTTCTCGTCGACGGTGGCGCGCATCTGCTCGAGCTTGGCGGCGTTGTCCTGCTGGATGGCCGCCAGGCGCTGCTCGACGCTCTGGCGCAGCTCGGCCAGGCGCAGGTCCAGCAGCTGCTGCTGGCGGTGCAGCGCGGCGTCGAGCGCCTCGCGCGCCGCGCTCTGGCCCTGCGCCAGCTGCTGCTGCAGCGTGGCCAGCTGCACGCGGAAGGAATCGATCTGCTCGTTCTGCGTGCGCGCCACGTCGTGCCCCTGCGTCAGCAGCGCGCCCTGGAACTGGCCGAGCTGCGCCAGCAGCTCCTGGCGCAGCGCCGCCGACTCGGCGCGCTGGTTGCGCTCCAGGCCTTGCAGGGCATCGGGGGAGAGGGAGGGTGCGGCGCGGCGCGCAAGCAGCATCACGAGCAGGATCAGCGCCAGCACCAGCAGCAGCAGGGTCAGAAGCTCAGGCCAGGGCATGGCGGCATTGTCGACTGCGCACAATCCGGCCCCGATGCCTGCGCCTTTGCCCGCCCTTCCCACCCCGCTGACGGCCCTGCTGTTGACGGCTCTGTTCACGGCCCTGCTGAGCGCCTGCGGTGAGCCGCGCGCCGCAGCGGCGTGGCAGCGCGATCTGCCGGTCTGCCAGGTGGCCGGCCAGACCCTGCGCGGCGACCTGCTGCAACCCCCGCCCGGCGTGGCGCGCCGGCGCGGCGCGCTGTTCTTCATCCACGGCGGCGGCTGGAGCGCCGGCACGCGCGCCGACTACGCGCCGCTGGTGGAAGCGCTGGCGGCCCAGGGCTTCACCGGGCTGACGGTGGACTACCGGCTTTCGCCCCAGGTGCGCCACCCGCAGCACCTGGAGGATGTGCAGTGCGCCTGGCGCTGGCTGCAGCAGCAGGCGCCGCGCCTGGGCGTCGATGCGGCGCGCATCGCCGTGATCGGCGGCTCGGCCGGCGCGCACCTGGCCGCGCTGCTGGCCTTTCGCAACACCGGGCAGGCGCCGGCCGCCGCCGTGCTGCACGGCGGCCCGCACGACCTGAGCGTGCTCGACGAACTGACCGCCGAGGCGCGCGGTGCCGTGCACGCGCTGCTGGGCAGCGCGCAGCCCAGCCTCGCGCAACTGCGCGAGGCCAGCCCGGTGCAGCAGGTGCGCTCGCTGCCGGTGCTGATCCTGCACGGCGCGCAGGACCCGCTGGTGCCCGCCGACCAGGCGCGGCGCCTGCACGCCGCGCTGCAGCGCGTCAACGCCGAGGTGCGCCTGCGCGTCATCCCCGGCGCCGGCCACGGCGACTTCGGCGCCGAGCCCGACGCCATCATGCGCGAGCTGCTCGACTTCCTCTCCACCCATCTCTGACCCGCTATGCGCCCTACCCTGCTCGTGCTCGCCCTGCTCTGCGGCAGCGCCCACGCCGACACGCTGACCGACTTCAAGGCCGCGCTGCAGCGCCTCGGCGGCGACACGCCGATCCGCGGTCAGGTTTCCGTGAAAAGCGAGAACCGCAGCACGGAAGGCAAGGACGAGATGGAGCTGCGCGCGGGCTGGGCGCAGATCGGCTTCGACGACGGCCCGCAGGGACTGCGCCTGCACTACCCGGAGTCGCTGCTGGACAAGGCCGCTCAGGAAGATCTGCTGCGACGCAGCGACGCCAAGGCGGCCACACCGACGTCGACCGGCCTGGGCGAGCTGGGCTTTCGCGACGTGCGGGGCATGACACGCGCCGCCGAGGCGCTGACCCGCCTGACGGCCAATGCGCAGTTCAAGGGCGAACGCGTCGACAGCTGGCTGGGCCAGCCGGCCAAGGTGCTGAGCTTCCAGCTGCCGCAGACCGAGACGAACAAATACGTCAAGGCCTTCAGCTGGAACCTGGATGTGTTCGTGGCCGCCGACGGCACGCCGCTGGGCGCGCGCTCCGCGCAGAAGACCAGCGGACGCGCCTACGTGGTGGTGAGCTTCGAGTTCAGCAGCGAGGAGGAGCTGCATTACGCGGTGAGCGGCGCGCGCCTGGTGACGACGCGACGCATCAGCCGTGGCGGCGGCAGCGGCGCCGGCGAGAAGGGCAGCACCGCCAAGACCCTCAGCCTGCAGCTGGGCTGATCAGGGGATCGGCGTCGGCCCCGGCTCGCCGCGCCGCCAGGCCAGCAGGTTCTGCACCGCCAGCGCCACCATGGCGCGGCGCGCCGCCAGCGTGCTGCTGGCAATGTGCGGCGTGAGCAGCGCGTTGTCGCAGGCCAGCAGGCCCGGGTGCACGGCGGGTTCGCCCTCGAAGACGTCAAGGCCTGCAGCGCCGATGCGCCCGGAGCGCAGCGCCGCCGCCAGCGCGGCGTCGTCGACCACGCCGCCGCGCGCGATATTGACCAGCACCGCCGTGGGTTTCATCCGCGCCAGCTCGGGCGCGCCGATCAGGTGATGCGTCTCGGCCGTGTAGGGCAGCACCACGATGAGGTGGTCGGCCCAGGCCAGCAGCTCGGGCAGCGCCAGGCGCTGCGCACCCAGGGCCGCCGCCTCGGCCGATTCGCCCCGGTTGCAGTAGGCCAGCTGCACGCCGAAGCCGCGCGCACGCCGCGCGATGGCGCTGCCGATGCGCCCCATGCCGACGATGCCGACGCGGCTGCCGGCGACCGTGGCGCCGGCGAACTGGTCGATGGCCCAGCCCTGCCAGCGACCGGCGCGCAGATGGCGTTCGGCCTCGCCGACGCGCCGCGCTGCCGCCAGCCACAGGGCCAGCGCAAAGTCGGCGGTGGCGTCGGTCAACACGCCCGGCGCGTTCGACAGCAGCAGGCCGCGCGAGCGGCAGGTCGGCAGGTCGAGGTTGTTGTAGCCCACCGTCACCAGGGCCACCGCGCGCAACCCGGGGCAGGCCGCCAGCAGGGCGGCGTCGACCACCTCGCTGCCCGAGCCCAGCAGGCCCCAGCAGCCCTGCAGGCGCGCCGCCAGCTGCGCCGGCGTCAGCGCGCTGTCGCTGTCGTGGCGGTCGAGCTCGAAGGCCGCCCCGAGCGGCGCCAGCTGCTCGTCGAACAGCCGGCGCGCCACCAGCAGTCGGGGTTTCCTGAGGGTGTCGGGGGTCGGGGGCATCCCAGAATGCTGCCACGCCCCCTGCCCGAGAGACCCGTCCCATGCTCACCGCCCTGATCGTCGTCTTCGTCATCACGTACGCGGCGATTGCCTTCGAGCACCCGCTGGCCATCAACAAATCGGCCTCGGCGCTGGTCGGCGCCGGCCTGCTGTGGACGATCTACGCGCTGGGCCATGGCGACGCCGGCGCCATCGCCCATGAGCTCGGCGAGACGCTCACCGGCACCGCGCAGATCGTCTTCTTCCTGATGGGGGCCATGACCATCGTCGAGGTGGTGGACGCGCACAACGGCTTCGAGGTCATCACGCAGCGCATCCGCACGCAGTCGCTGTCCCGCCTGCTGTGGCTGGTGGGCATCGTCGCCTTCTTCCTCAGCGCGGTGCTCGACAACCTGACCACCACCATCGTCATGGTCTCGCTGATGCGCAAGCTGCTGGCGCGCCACGAGGACCGGCTGTTCTTCGCCGGCATCATCGTCATTGCCGCCAACGCCGGTGGCGCCTGGACGCCGATCGGCGACGTCACCACCACCATGCTGTGGATCGGCGGCCAGATCAGCTCGCTGGCCACCATGCGCGACCTGTTCCTGGCCTCGGTGGTCTGCCTGCTGGTGCCGCTGGCCATCACCGCGCGCGTGCTGCGCGGGCGCGGCGTGGAGGCGCCGGCGCACATCGACATCGACCACGGCCTGCGCACCACCGCGCTGGAGCGCAACCTGATGTTCTGCCTCGGTCTGGGCTGCCTGATCGCCGTGCCGGTGTTCAAGACCGTCACCGGTCTGCCGCCCTTCCTGGGCATCCTGTTCGGCTTGGGGCTGCTGTGGCTGGTGGGCGACCTGATCCACCGCCAGAAGGACGAAATGAGCCGCCAGCCGCTGACCCTGGCGCACGCGCTGAGCCGCATCGACATGAGCTCGCTGGTGTTCTTCATCGGCATCCTGCTGGCCGTGGCCACGCTCGAGCACACGCAGTTGCTGGCCGGGCTGGCGCGCTGGCTCACCGAGCACATCGGCCGCCTCGACTTCATCGTGCTGTTGATCGGCCTGGTGAGCGCGGTGGTCGACAACGTGCCCCTGGTCGCCGCCTCGATGGGCATGTACGACCTGAAGCAGTACCCCACCGACCACTTCCTGTGGCAGTTCCTGGCCTACTGCGCCGGCACCGGCGGCTCCATCCTGATCATCGGCTCGGCCGCCGGCGTGGCCGCCATGGGCCTGGAGAAGATCAATTTCTTCTGGTACGTGAAGCGCATCAGCGGGCTGGCGCTGGTGGGTTACCTGGCCGGGGCGGGGGTGTTTGTGCTGCAGCGGCAGTTGATGGGCTGAGTGGGGGGCTTGGCGGGGCGGGTGGGGCTGACGAAGGGCCTGCGGGCTGAGGGTAGCTTGGGCGGCGGCTGCTCTGCAGCGATTGCAGCCGGTCGCAGTACAAACGGATACATGCGCTGACTGATACAAAGCGGTCGTTCGGGGCTGCCCGCGCTGCGACTCAAAGTGCGGTGACGTCACCCCACTGGCTCACGCCATGAGCCACCAATGCACCAGACTCCCGACCAATACACCCGCCCCCGCCGTTGCCCAGCACAACTCTGGCCTGCGGGTGGGTACTTCACCCTCCAGCCAGTTGAAGGAATTCGCTATGGGCTACTTGATGAGCGCCGAGTGCCGCTGCGGGTTCCAGACCGAAGTGCCCTTCGGCGCCGGTCGGAGCGACTTCCGCAGTCGCTGCTCATTCCCCTGCTATTGCAATCACTGCGAAAGCCTCGTCGCGGTCAACCTGCTCGCGCCAGCTGCTTCCTGCCCGTCCTGTGGTGCGGCCGAGCCAAAGCGATACGACCAGTCCAGCTTGCACGAGGGCGGCACGGGTCAACCCATCGCCTCGTGGTCGCTGGCTCAAGAAGAGCTACAGCTGACCGACACCCGCTACCGCTGTCCAGGCTGCAGGACTTTGTCCCTTCGCTTCCACGTTGAGATGCTTTTTGACTGATGCCCACCATGGTCCATCACACCCTCTCTTCTGAAGACCTCCGCCTCGATCTCGACTTCGGCGATGTGGGTTCGCATCGCAATCGCAGCCCCTTCGCCGTGAGCCTTGATGCAAACCGGCTGCGCGAGCTCATCGACGCGGCCCTGAAGGGCCTGCGCGTCTACGAGTTGATGGCCCTGCGCCGGCCCGGTGATCTCTGGGCCTACGTTGATGTATTGGCGATCGCTCTGCCTGCTTATGCGCAAAGTCGATGGACTAAATCCTTCCGTTTTCAGTCCAAGGACGAGCAACGGCTCCCGCTGGACCGCTTTGACGGCTTCTTCCATTGGATGGGAGACGACACCGAGCCCGTTGATGAAGCCTGGCGAGGCCGATGGGACGCCGAGCCAACGCGCGAGTTCATCGCCACTTTGTTTTGGCATGTGCAGCAAACGATCGGATCACTGGATGGCGGGGATTTGCTGATGCAGCACGAGGTACGTCGCATCCGCGAGGGACTTCATGCCTATGACGCCTGGCCATTAAGTACGGTACGCGCCCAGACCGACTGGCTGGTGAAACCCCAGCCTGATCGCTACAGCACGTCGTTCTACGCAGTGCTCGACCGGATGCTTGGGCGGCCGGAGGTTGAGGCGGTCGCCTACCGAGACGAAGGCGACTACCGCGTACTGCGCAGCATGTGCCTGGAGCAACGCCGTCGTGCAGAGGTCATGGGCATTGGTGCAGAGCAAGCTTTGCGACTGAGCTCTTTGACCAACTATCGCATCGACAACACCGCCTGGGACAGCGCCCTTCGGATGTACGACGAGGGCATTGGCTGGGGCGATCTGTACATCGAAGGCGACGGAGACATGGGCGCACCACTGCGCCAACTCAACGGGACAAACTGGCAGCGCTTTGGCCGCTGGGTGCTGAGCACGAGGGATCTTGGATTGTTTGAAGGCTATTCAAGGGAGCATGGAGACGGCTGGTTGCTCTATGAGGCGCTACCGGATACGTCCATTCCGCGGCCTCCAAGGGACTTCTGGTAAGTCGGCTCATCAAACCCGTTGGCCGTAGCTTCCTTGACCCAGGGGAGGCCTGTCAATTGGTCACAGACGCGCAAGGAAATCAAGTCGATCGGGCAATCTCGCACAGGCTCGAGCCACACCTTGATACGCTTTGCCTTTGCGCTATCCGGCGAGATAACAGCCGCGACCAAACGCGCGACTTGCAGGGGGAAGAATGATTGAGGGGAATCCCTATAACGAGGATGACGCGAGCAAGCTTGCTCGCGACTTATTCAGCGGTCAGCTAAGCGCCGAGGAGGCACTGAAGAGACTTCGCACTCGTCTCCTCGACCTCTCGCTGCGCAACCGACTGCTGAACTACAGACACCCAAAAGGTCGATCGTTCCAGTTTGTCGACGACCCGGACCTCAATCTAGTTTTTGAGCGACTTCGCGATGGTCGCGCCGTCTCGCTTGGGTATGTCCCCGAGCCGCCCGCCGCGCGATACGACAACGGCAAGAAGCCTGATGCCAGGACCTACGCGCGCGAGCAAAGCATCAATACATCTCCCGATGTTGGCCCCTCTGCAAGGTCAACGCACTACAAGCGGCTTCCTGGGCTACAGGTACTTCAATACCCTGCGGACTTAGAGCGGTCTGCGCGCAAGATTGCTTCTGAGGCCAAGACGGTCGTCGAGGAGACCGGAACGAACATGCTCTATCTCATGTTCGGCTTCCTGGAGTACTACGACAGCGAGGACTCAGATAAGCCGGTTCTGGCCCCCTTGCTCTCCATGCCTGTGTCGCTGACTAAGGGCGCGCTAGATGCGGAGAGTAGGACCTACCTCTATGAAGTCGCGCACTCCGGCGAAGACATCGTCGAGAACTTCACACTTCGGGAAAAGCTTCGCCAACTCAGCCTTGAACTTCCACCGTTGAAGGACGAAGACTCGCCAGACGACTACCTCGCCAGCATCGAGAAGGCCGTCAGTCGTAGCCCACGTTGGGCGGTCAGGCGGAGGCTGTCTCTCGGTTTCCTCTCCTTCGGGAAACTGGCAATCTGGGCGGATCTTGACCCTGCAAAGGCAGCTCAGCTTCTATCTTCCGGCTTGTTAAGGAAGATCTTCGAGGGCGGCAACAGCACAGAAGCCGACGCAGGTTTTCATGCGGAGGACTATGAGATCGACAGTCACGTCGATGGTGAACTGCCCCTCATCTACGACGCCGACTCCTCGCAACACAGCGCACTCATCGACGTCAAAAACGGAAAGAGCCTCGTCGTCAATGGCCCGCCGGGTACTGGGAAGTCGCAGACGATCACGAACATCATCGCAACCGCAATAGCCGACGGGAAGAAGGTTCTCTTCGTCTCAGAGAAGTTGGCAGCACTTGAGGTTGTGAAGCATCGGTTGGAGGCTGCAGGGCTTGGGGATTTCTGTCTCGAGCTGCACAGCCACAAGACTCAGAAGAAGCAGCTTCTGGAGAGCATTGATGCTCGACTAACCCGTAAGTACTCGGCGCCATCTGGCTATGGCCGTCGAGTTGAAACGCTTCGCGAGCGAAGGGAAACCCTCAACTGGTATGCCAAGCTTCTTGGTAGCAAGTCTGGAAACACCCTGGACCTGACGGTCCATGAGATCTTCTGGACCACCGAGCGCAACCGGCAGGCTCTCGGAGACGCGGCCTTGGTGGTCCAAGGCTTGAATATCCGTGGTGCGAGATCGCTCAAGGCTGCCGAGTTTGACCAGCGTCGAATGGTGGTTGGTGAAGCGGCAAACGCGCTTGGGGCGCTGGGGCACGCGCCCGACAGCAGTCCATGGACAGGCTTTAGCCCCAAGCTGATGATTCAGGGAGACGAGATCCCTGTCGTAGAGATCCTTCGAGAAGCTTTAGCGCGCGCTCAAGAGATGGTTGTTGAGGCTGATCTCGTCGAGAAACAGATCGGCGGAGCACGATGGACGATCTCCCAGTTCGGCATCGCGCGCGACGTTGCGCCAGTTCTGCAAGCGGTAGCACCTGAGCTCAATGGCCCATTGCTTGCCAGGATGTTCGCAAAGGGCGTCAGCGACGTCCCTAGGGTTGCCGCCGAGACAACCCGACTTCGGAGCCTGCACGAGGAAATCCGCAGGCTCGATGCGCAGGCAACTCAAAGCTTGCACAACGCAGTACAGATTGACCCTGAGTCGTTCGAAATTGAGAGGGAATGTGCGGCGAAGCTGCTCAACCGGCGCGCGCTCGAAAGACCCGCGTCGGACTTGATCCAATCGGCAGAACGAGTCAACGGCCAGGTTGCACGGGTTCGTGACGCTGTTGGTGGTGCGCGAGCCCGCGTCAATGGCTCTGTGCCAGATCTTCATTTCAGATTGAACCAGTGCCTCAACACTCATCGAGAAGTCCAGCTCGAAGGGGTTAGTGCCAGTTCACTGTTGCTTCAGGCCGAGAACGCGCTTCGTGTCGCGAGGGCAGTCCAAGGTGACTTGCAGCAAGTTTCCAGCCTGCTTGACCGTGGACAAGTAGTGTTCAGCGGCCACGTTGACGAAGTCATTGCACTCCTTGATGGTCGCGGGATACCCGACCTGCTTCCTGAAGCATCAACGGAATCTGCCGTTCTTGACGAGGTGCGTCGACTCTGCCTCGCGGGATTAGGAGATTGGACCTCCGCACAGTTCAGCTCCGCGTCCGCAGAGTTGGCGGAAATGCTGGCCTCTGGGCGGGAAGCGACGGACGAACTGAGGTCACTCTTTTCCCGAATCTCCATTCCAGTGGACGTCAACAGATCGGGCCTCGAGGCCATTGACGTGCTGCTGACTGTCGTTGAAGAAGCACCTCTTGAACTATTGCCCTTCCGCGCTGCCGCCCTCGGGCGTCCAGACTTCCCAGATGTCGCCATTCGCGCTGAAGAAGAGTGCAAGTCTTTGTCCTTCAAGGCGACGAAGATTGAAGCCGCCTTTTACATGGACATGCTTCCCGACGAGGCCCAGCTTCGGCAGCATGTCAGCGCGCTGCGGTCGCACAAAGGATTCCTCAGCTTCTTCAGCAAAGAATGGCGCGCCGCCAGGTCCGCTTTCCGGGCTTGCTCTAGGTCGCGCGAGAAGATTGATGGAAGAGGCATGTGCACCCAATTCGCCGGCGCTCTGGCTTGGCGAAGCAGTCTCGAAGCTCTGCGGTCGAACACGCAGTTCCGCGACACCCTGGGTGCACTTTTCAACAGTGTGGAGACGGACTTCGGAAAGCTCCGTAAGCTGCATGGTTGGGTGCGTGACGCTCAGGCAAAGCTTCTCAGTACGGACCTCGGACCCCATGTCAACCCAGTTCAGCTTCCTGATCAGCACTTATCGCTGTTAGTCAACAGCGCTGCGCGGATCCGACAGTGGATTGGGCGCATCAATGCTCTTACCGAAGCCACCAAGAATCTGCCTGGGATGGATCCAGCGCTAAGCAGAGTCCGGCGAGTTGATGAGCTCATTGAGCCACTTTCAGCTCATGTCTCGGAGCTCTCCAACATCGCCACACTGATGAAATCGCTGGTGCGAGCTCCTGTCTCTCTTAGTCGCGCTGGTGAGCTAATTGCAGTCCGAAGAAAGGTGCAAGAGCATGAGGAAGTTCTGGCACGGCTTCGGGGTGCACCCGCACTCCTCACCGAGGCAGCCGCTGGTGTCGGTCTGAACGCGCAAGCAGTGGAGATGTCTGACCTGCGTGCTGCCACCGAGAAGTTACAGGCTAGAGCAGCGAGTGCCAGCGAGGAAAGTCGCCTGATTTCAACTGCGATCGGCGATGAGTTCACAGCGCGATCTGCGGTCCTGGTCCTTTCCGAGCTCGCACAACTTCGGGAGCTTGCGAACGAATTCCTGTCTGCGCCACTGGATGCTGTAAAAGGGGACCTGGAGATCACGCTCGCCAACCTTGAGAGTGATGCCAAGGAGATCCTGGGCGCTGGCCGGTACTTCTCCGCGATTGCGCCCAACACCCTTGCACTGGCTCAAGTGATCGCGGCGGCAGATGCGTCTGTTCAAGCGGACAAGCTCCTGACCGCCATGAGCTCAGAAAGCTCCTTCCTTGAGCTTTTCGGCTCAGCATTGAATGAATTGGCGACCGACATTGATGCCATATCTCGATGCGTCCTTTGGGGCCAGCAGATTGCGTCGATGTCGCGCAGCCTTCCGGCTGGCACAGCACATGCACTACTTTCTATTGATGTCATTTCGATCAGCAGGAAGTTGGCCCAGGCCATTGAGGCAGCGAATCGTGCTTTTGATCAGTACGCAGCTGCCATGCAGAGCCTTCAAGAATGGGGGGCGCTGGATTGGCAACGCTGGGGAGGTTCACCGTATGCAGCTGACGCCGTCCAACGATTGGAGCTAGCGATTGAAGGCAGCGGCAGCTTGGTTTCGTGGTCTCGCTTTCTGGCCGCCAAGGAGCAAGCGGCCGAAGTGGGTCTTGGCGAGCTCCTAGCTGTCGCCGAGAAGGGCCGTTTGAACACGAGGCAACTGGTCCCCGCCTACGAGTTCATGGTGTTCCGGTCGCTTTCTCGAGCTCTGCTCGCAGAGCACAAAGAGTTGGCCCGCTTCAGTGGCGAAGGGCATGAGCGACTTCGAACAGAGTTCGCTGCGTTGGACAAGGAGCTCATCTCGCTGAATGGCGCCTTGTATGCGTCGAAGGTAGACGCCGCCAAGAAGCCTGTTACTGGTGTCAGTGCGGGGCGAGCCGGTGATTTGACCGAGATGGCACTGATCACCAAAGAGACCAAGAAGCAAAAGCGTCACATCCCGATTCGCCAACTGGTCAGCCGAGCTGGCAAGACGCTCCTGGAGTTGAAGCCCTGCTTCATGATGGGCCCGTTGGCGGTCGCGCAGTATCTTGAGCAGGGTCAGCTCGCGTTCGACCTGGTGGTGATGGATGAAGCCTCCCAGCTGAGACCTGAGGATGCTCTGGGCGCAATAGCGCGAGGCTCTCAATTGGTGGTGGTGGGTGATCCCAAGCAGCTACCTCCAACGAACTTCTTTGATCGGCTGATGGAGGACGCTGACGAAGATCCTGACGATGCGCCGGCCGTCGTTGAGGGGGTCGAGAGCATTCTTGGAATCTGCGAGCAGTTGTTCAGACCGGTGCGCACGCTGCGGTGGCATTACCGATCGCGCCATGAATCCCTCATCGCGTTCTCGAACTCGCGGTTCTACGACCACCGGTTGGTCGTCTTTCCGTCGCCCTACCGGCGCAACCGTCGACTTGGCGTCAACTATCGATATGTGGCCAATTCGGTCTATCAGGACCGGCGCAATGTCGTCGAGGCGCAAGCCGTTGTCGAAGCCGTCGTCGAGCACATGCTCGAGTGCCCAGAGGAGTCACTCGGTGTGGTGACGCTCAACCAGACGCAGAAAGAGCTAATTGAGGATCTGCTGGACAAGAGGCTGCGGAACCTTCCCGCCGCAGCAGCCTACTTCGAGCGCCATGAAGGCGAAGGTTGGCCCTTCTTTGTGAAGAACCTCGAGAACGTTCAAGGCGATGAGCGGGATGTGATCTTCGTGTCGGCGACATTCGGCAGGCCCCCTGGCTCTTCGCAGGTGCGGCAGAACTTCGGCCCCATCAATCGTCCAGACGGCTGGAGACGCCTGAACGTGCTCTTCACGCGGGCTCGCCGACGTGTTGACCTATTCACGTCGATGAGGCCAGGCGACGTCAGGGTCGATGAAAAGGCGTCGCTTGGTCGGCGAGCTCTCCACGAGTACCTTGAGTACGCAAGGTCGGGGCGTCTGCCGGTCGCGCAAGGCACCGTCACCGATCGTGAGCCGGACAGCGACTTTGAGATCTCAGTTGCCAATGCACTTCGTGCGCGAGGGTATGAAGCAGAGCCGCAGCTGGGCGTGGCGGGCTACTTCATCGATCTCGGTGTGCGCCATCCAGACCGACGGGGTGAGTTCCTTGCGGGCATCGAATGCGACGGAGCGACATACCACAGCAGTCTTTCCGCTCGTGACCGAGACCGGATACGACAGGAGATTCTGGAGTCCTTGGGTTGGCGCGGGCGGATCGTTCGCGTTTGGTCGACTGATTGGTTCGGAGATCCGGTTGGGCAGACCGACCGGCTTGTTCGCTTTCTCGACCAACGCCGTCAAATCGACGATGCAACGCCCCGTCCGTACAGCGACGAGGATCTTGATGAGGTCGACGACTTCGGTGACGACGAGACAGCTGATCGCGGTGCCGAAGACGAGCCGCAATTCCCGATCGGTAACGACCCTGAGCCGAAGCCAGAGGAGCCGCCAATCTCAACCGAGGTTTTCGTCGACCTAGGCGACCAGGTCACCTACGAGACCATGATTGAGCCGGTAGAGCGCCATACGGTTCAGATCGTTGACAGCCCGAGCAATCTGAAGCTTGGGATCGTCAATGACCAAACACCCTTGGCACAGGCTCTTTTGGGCTTGTGTGTAGGGGAATGGTCGGAGCTAAAGATCAGGGATCAAGCTGCGCGAAAGCTCAAAGTGATCGCAATCACCAAGGCGCTGGCGGGGCCCATCCAGCAGACCGTTCCAATGCCCAAGACTGATTCGTGGCCCCAATGGCTGGTGAGAGGTGATCGTTAGCGATGGCGTTGCCATCTGCTGGTGATGAGCTTCCATTTCCACTCACTGCTCTTCGATCTTGAGATTCGTTCAAAGAAACAGGGAGCCTTGAATGAACCGCTGGAGCCGGGCAGCGACGCCCGCGTCGCTGTCCTGGTGGACTGCGACAACGCCACACGCGAGATCCTCGAGTTCGCGCTGCGAGTCGTCGCGCAGGTCGGCCGCGTGGTGGTTCGGTGAGGCTACGGCAACTCCGCCGACTGCTCCTGGAGATAGCAGTCACTCAGGCCCAAACCGCGAACGACCGAGATCAGCCTTGAGGAGCCGACTGCTCCCCCGACGCCCATCAGCCTTCACTCCCCCAAAAACTCCACAAACTCACCCAAGCCCGCCCGCTCGGTGCGCAGCTGGTTCTCCGGCGCCGCCGGGT
>JAYRUQ010000022.1:0-49291 GCA_041919015.1 Inhella sp. | reverse complement strand
TGGGCGTTCTGGCTGGGCGCAAAGTGGACCGGCTCCGCTCCCCCTGCGGCCACGGCGGCGCTGGCGGTCTGCGGGCTCTCGAGGATGATGAGCAGCGCGTTGCCCTGCAACTCGGCGCGGTAATTGGAGGCCTGACGCAGGTTCAGCACCAGACGGGTACGGTCGCCCGACTGGGCGATGGCCGCCGAGCGCACATTGCCCTGGTTGATTTCGACGGTGTTGCGCCCGATGGCGTTGCCGACCGACCCGGGCAGGTCGAGCGCGATGCGCGCCGGACTCTGGATCGCGAAACCCTTGGGAATTTCCTTCAGCGGTTCGCTGAGTTCGACGCGCAGCACCTCCACGCCCGCCTGCTGGGCGGTCTGGATGCCACGAATCATGTTCGGCTGCTGCGCCCAACCCACCGGGGGCAGGCAGCATGCGATGACCGCAACCACGGCCCAAGCGCTTCGTTTCACAAAGTTCTCCTGCAAATGCCGTGCTTTCATCGCGCCGCCTCCTGCAACTGCAACGTGGTGACCTTCTCGACCATGTCGCCCGACGGATCCTGGAGCAGTTCGCGCAGCGTCAACTCGGTCTCCTCCACCTTCAACACGCGACCAAAGTTCTGACCCAGGTGGTCGCCGCGCTTCACGTAGTACAGCAAGCCCTCGACCCTGAGGATGGCGTAACGGCCATCGGTCTTGCTCATGCTGCCCACCATGTTCATGCTGTCGAGCGGAAAGGCCTCAAGCGGCTCGCGCCGACGGTTCAATTCGGCCGCCAGCAAGGGGTTGGTCTGCACCGAATCCTGCTTGACGGCGCCGGCCAGCTTTTGCGTGCTGAAGGGTTCGACGCCGCTCACGGCCTCGTAGGCCTGGGGCTCGAAGCGCTTGGGCGCCTGCAAGGGCTTGACCGAAGGCTTGGCGTTGCGCCGCTCGGCTTCGGCCCATTGCTGCAGCTCCTCCAGGTCACTGCTGCAACCGCCCAGCAGCCCCGTCAGGCCGAGCGCCAGGATGGGGATGGCGATGCGACTCATGACTTCTTGCCCTTGCTCTTGTCCTTGGCCGCGCGCTTCTGCTCGGCCACCTCGGCGGGATCCAGGTAGCGGTAGGTGCGCGCCATCGATTCCATCTGCAGCAGCCCGTTGGCGTCCTTGGCGGTGACCTGGGTGATGTGCAGGTTATGCAAGGTGACGATGCGCGACAGATTGGAGATGTCGGCCGCGAAGGCGCCGAAGTCGTGATAGCGGCCGGCCACCTTGATGGCGATGGGCTGCTCGGCGTAGTAGTCCTTCACCACCTCGCCGCTGGGGCGGAACAACTCAAACTGCAGGCCCCGCCCGAGCCCGGCCTGGTTGATGTCGGACAGCAGTGCGTCCATCTCGGCTTTGCCGGGCAACTGCTTCTCGAGCTGGGTCACGTACTCCTCGACCTGGCTCTTCTGCTTGCGCAATTCGGGCAGGTTGGCCGCCTGCCCGGCCTTGTTGGTGAGGTTGCCGCGCAGCTCGGGTTCGCGCGCCACCTCCTGCTCCAACTGGTTCTGGTAATCCACCAGGAAGAACAGGTAGCCCGCCGCCACCGCGGCCAGCGCCACCGCCAGATAGCAGGCCAGCTTGGGCAGCAGCGGCCATTGGCCGGGGTCTTTCGGGTTGAGTCCGCGGAACTGCTCGGCAGCATCGCGACCCCAGGCGTTCAGATCAAAGGAAAGCTTGCTGGCCATGGTTCAACCCTTGGCAGGAGCACTGGCCTTGCCAGCGGGCTCCGGCGTGGTGCTCTTGATGGTGACCTTCATCGAGAAGTCGAACAGGCGCTTGGACTCCCGGGCATTGGCGGCCAGTTGGGCCAGCTTGATCTCGCCCAGACGCGGGTTGAGCAGCCATTGCGCGTCGCGCGAGGTGTTGCGCAGCAACTCGGAAATGCGTTCCTGCGTCTGTGCCAGACCCTGCAACTGCACCTCCTTGTTGTCCTGCTTGACGCTGGTGAAGTACACGCCCTCCGGGGCGATGCGCGCCAGTTCGTTGAGCACATGAACCGGCAGATTGCGCTCACCTTGCAAGGCCTCCACGGCGTTCTGCCGCCGGGTCAGGCTGTCGATTTCCTCGCGCAGCGTGGCGATGTCCTTGATCTGCGCATCCAGCCGGTCGATCTCGCCCTGCAAGAAGCCGTTGCGTGACTGCTGGTTGCCGATCAGAGTCTGCAGCAGCACCCAGGCCAAGGCGATGGCCAGCAAGCCGACCAGCGCGGCCAGGGCCAGCCCGCTGAAGAAGGCCTGCTTGCGTTGCTTGCGCCGCGCCTCGCGGTAGGGCAGCAGGTTGATGAGGATCATTCGAAAAACCTCCGCATCGCCAGCCCGCAGGCCGTCAGGTAGGCCGGTGCCTCACGCTGCAGTCGGCCCTCACGCACGGCGCCGCCGATGACCATGTTGTCGAAGGGATTGACCACCATGCAGGCAAAGCCGGTCAGGTCGGTGACCCGCTCCTTGAGCCCCTGCAGGGTGGCGGTGCCACCTGCCAGCATCACGTAATGCACCTTGTGG
Organism: Inhella sp.; assembly: GCA_041919015.1. GTDB lineage: Bacteria > Pseudomonadota > Gammaproteobacteria > Burkholderiales > Burkholderiaceae_C > Inhella. Next base: position 46,774 of record JAYRUQ010000022.1, on the reverse strand, counting down.
TGCGGCGTGCTGGTGAAGAAATACTGCAGGGCACGCCCGATCTCCTGCGACAGGCTGTCGACGAAGGGGTCCAGCACGGCGCTGGCGTAATCGTCCGGCAACTCGCCCGACAGTTTCTTCTGCTCAGCTTCCTCAAAGGACAGGCCGTACTGACGCGAAATCAATTGCGTCAGTTGCGAGCCCCCGAAGGCCTGATCCCGCTCATAGAGCATTTCCTCGTCGCGCAACACCTTGAGGCTGGTGGTGTCGGCTCCGATTTCGAAGAGTGCCACCAGCGCGTCCTTGCCGCCGTTGGGAAGCGCGGAGATCACACGCCCCATGGCCATGCGCGAGGCATGCGACTCGATGTCAAGGATCACCGGCTTCAGGCCCGCCGCCTCGGCCAGGCCCTGCCGATCCTGCACGCGGTCCTTGCGCGATGCGGCGATCAGCACCTCGACATCGCCGACCGAGGTCGGGCTCGGGCCGATGACGCAGAAGTCCAGGCTCACCTCGTCGAGGGAGAAGGGGATGTACTGGTTGGCCTCGGCCTCAACCTGGACCTCCATCTCATCCTCGCGCAGGCCGGCCGGCAGCATGATGCGCTTGGTGATGACCGCCGAGGTGGGCATGGCCAACACGGCGTTGCGCGTGCGGGTGCCGCTGCGCTGGATCAGCCGACGCACCGCTTCGGCCACCTCATCGAACTTCTCGATGTGACCGTCGGCGATCCAGCCTTTCTCGAAGCTCTCCGCGGCAAAACGCTCCAGCACGAACTCACCGGCCTTGTTCTGACTCAGCTCAACCAGCTTCACGCTGGACGAACTGATATCCAGGCCGATCATCGGCGGATGCCGCTGTCCCAGCAGTCCTGCGAGTAATCCCATGACACCGTCCTCCGCTCCGGGCGGGGCCTTGACTTAAGAACTTACTTCCATGCTAGCAGTAAAGCCTTTGCCAGCCTTGGATTTCTGCCCGGATATCGCAAACCCATCGTTGCGCGCGCAGCACGCGTCCGTGTAACCGGTTGTGGTGGTTTGCGACCCCTTCCCGTGCCGCCGCCGACGCCGGGGGACACCTGCACTTCCTATAATTTTTGCTGCCTCCTCCGCATTCCATGACGCAAACCGAAGCCACCGCTCCACACCGTCCCCCGCCCTCCTCGTCGCGCCGTGTCACAGCTTGGCTGCTCAAGTTGACGGCCGCGCTGTTGGCCGGTTTGCTGTCACTGGGGCTGACCCTCGCGATCCTGCTGGCTGTTGCGTTCCCCCAACTACCTGACATTTCGGGGCTGACCGATTACCGCCCCCGCCAGCCGCTGAGGGTCTGGTCGGCAGATGGCGAGTTGATTGGCGAATTCGGCGAGGAGCGACGCAAGTATTTGCCCATACAGCAGATTCCTGCGGTGATGCAGCAGGCAGTACTGGCGATCGAGGATTCGCGTTTCTACCAGCACCATGGGGTGGATTACTGGGGCGTGCTGCGCGCTGGGCTGGCCAATATCGGCGAATCGCGCAGCCAGGGCGCCTCCACGATCACCATGCAGGTGGCACGGAATTTCTATCTGAGCACCGAGAAAACCCTGATTCGCAAGATCTACGAGGTATTGCTGGCACTCAAGATCGAGTCGGCGCTGCCCAAGCAGAAGATTCTTGAGGTCTACCTGAACCACATCTTCCTGGGCCACCGGGCCTATGGCTTCGCGGCGGCTGCCGAGGTGTATTTCGGCAAGCCGCTGGCGGAGTTGTCGACGGCGGAGGCGGCGATGCTGGCCGGCTTGCCCAAGGCACCTTCGGCCTACAACCCGATCGCCAACCCGCGCCGGGCGCATCTGCGCCAGCAATACATCCTGGACCGCATGCTGGAGAACGGCTTCATCGACGCCGAACAGCATCGCCAGGCCAAGGCCGAGAAGCTCAGGGTGCGCCATGTCATGCCCAGCCAGGCGGGCGCCGACTACGCTGCCGAAGTGGCTCGGCAAATGCTGGTGGAGCGCTTCGGCGAGGAGCTCTACACGCGCGGTCTGCAGGTCACCCTGACCCTGCGCGCTGACGAACAGGCGGTGGCCTACCAGGCCCTGCGCCGCGGTCTGCTCGACTACGAGCGGCGCCAGTTCTACCGCGGCCCCGAGGCCTTCGTCGACCTGCCCGACGACCCGACGCAACTGGACAACCGCGTCGCCGAGGCCTTGGCCGAGCACCCGGCCAACGGGGAACTGGCATCGGCCGTGGTGCTGGAGGCCTCGCCACGGCGGGTCGTGGCCATGCTGCAAAGCGGCGAGGCCGTCGCGATCAGCGGCGAGGGACTGAAACCCGTGGCCACCGGACTGGCCGAGCGCGCCGAGCCCAAGCTGCGCATTCGGCGTGGCGCCGTGGTGCGCTTGACGCAGACCGGCAAGCCCGGCAAGGGCGCCCCGGCGGCCTGGACCCTGACCCAGGTGCCGGAGGTCGAAGGGGCGCTGGTGGCGCTGGACCCACGCAGCGGGGAGATCCGTGCGCTGGTCGGCGGCTTCGACTTCAACAAGAACAAGTTCAACCACGTGACGCAGGCCTGGCGACAGCCGGGCTCCAGCTTCAAGCCCTTCATCTACTCGGCGGCGCTGGAGAAGGGCTTCACGCCGGCGACGGTGGTCAACGACGCACCGCTGTTCTTCGATGCCGGCAGCACCGGCAGCCAACCCTGGGAGCCGAAGAATTACGACGGCAAGTACGAGGGACCGATGAGCCTGCGCACCGCGCTGGCCAAAAGCAAGAACATGGTGTCGATCCGCGTGCTGCGCGCCAGCGGCGTGAAGGACACCCAGCAATGGCTCACCCATTTCGGCTTCGAAGCCGACAAACACCCCGCCTATCTGACGATGGCGCTGGGCGCCGGTTCGGTGACGCCGATGCAGATGGCCGAGGCCTACTCGGTGTTCGCCAACGGCGGGCACCGCGTGCAGGGTCAGCTGATCGCCAAGGTGGTCGACGACAAGGGCCGGGTGCTGTTTGCCCGGCCGGCGACCTCCGTCGGTGAAGCGGAGCGCAGCATCGACGCTCGCAATGCCTTCGTGATGAACTCCATGCTGCAGGAAGTGGCGCGCAGCGGCACCGCGGCGCGTGCCCAGGCCACGCTCAAGCGCCCCGATCTTTACGGCAAGACGGGCACCACCAACGATTCCCTGGATGCCTGGTTTGCCGGCTTCCAGCCCGGTCTGGTCGCGGTGGTCTGGGTGGGCTACGACCAGCCGCGCAAGCTGGGCAGCCGCGAGACCGGCGGCGGACTGGCGCTGCCGATCTGGATCGATTTCATGCAGTTCGCATTGCGCAACACGGCCGTGGCCGAGTTGGAGCCGCCCGAGGGAGTGATCCTTGCCAACGGCGACTGGAGCTTTGACGAATACAGCGGCGCCAGTGGCGTGCGCAGCCTCAGCAGCGAAGACGACAAGGCGCCTCCCCCGGGCTCGGCAGACGAGAAGAAGTCGATCCTCGACCTATTCAAGAACTAGGGACTTGCCGCCCTGCAGGCTAGCCTGCTCGTTGAAGACGGCAACGAAATCGGCACCGTTCTTGGTGTCGCGCCAGGCTGCACCGTCCCACTTGAAATGAAATCCGCCCGCGCGGGCGGCCAGCCAGATTTCCTGCAGCGGGGGCTGCTTGTTGACGACGATCTTGCTGCCGTCCGGGAACGACAGTTCGAGCACGCCGCCGGCGCGCTGCGTGTCGATGTCGATCACGTCGTCCTGCAGCCAGGCGTCCATCTGGATTTCCAGACGGCGCAGCAGCGCGTCGGCGTGGGCGTGGTACTCGGTGTCGTTCATACTGCGGCGCATGCTTGAAATCAACGCGGCGCGCAGTGTAGGAGCGCCCCACATGACGCATCGGCGCGCCTTGGCGCTGACCCTGCTGGTGCTGGTGCTGCTCGGTGGCTGCGGGCAAAAGGGCCCGCTGAAGTTGCCACCGCCGTCGGCAGCGGCGGCGGCGGCGGGCCGCTAGATCCGGCCTTCCTCGACCGCGTGGCAGGCCACGCGAATTGCAGCCAGTTGGCCCTGCACCTCACGCAGAGCGGGCCGCTCGACCTGGCAGCGCGTGTTGGCATGCGGGCAGCGCGGGTGGAAGCTGCAACCGCTGGGTGGATGGAGCGGGTTGGGCACCTCGCCCTGAACCGCCGTGCGTTGCTTGCCGGTCTGGTGGATGTCGGGAATGGCGTCCAGCAGCATGCGCGTGTAGGGGTGGCGCGGCGCGGCGAACAGCGGTGTCTTGTCGGCCAACTCGACGATGCGCCCCAGGTACATCACGCCGACCTGATCGGCCATATGGCGCACCACCGCCAGGTTGTGGCTGATGAAGAGATAGGTCAGGCCCTGTTCGCGCTGCAGGTCCTTCATGATGTTCAGCACCTGGGCCTGGACCGAGACGTCGAGCGCGCTGGTCGGCTCGTCGCAGACCAGGAACTCGGGCTGGGTGGCCAGCGCCCGTGCGATGGAGATGCGCTGACGCTGGCCGCCGCTGAACTGGTGCGGGTACTTGGCGCCATCGGCGGCGGCCAGTCCGACCTTCTGCAGCAGTTCGGCCACGCGCTGCTCGGCAGCCGCAGGGTCCGCCACCAGCCGCTGCTCGTGCAGGGGTTCGGCGACGATGTCGCGCACCAGCCAGCGTGGGTTCAGGCTGGCATAGGGATCCTGGAAGATCATCTGCAGCCGGCGGCGCAACTGCGGGGCATCCTTGGCGGCAAACCATTCGCCCGTGTCGCGTCCGTCGAAGCGGACCCGGCCCTCGCTCGGGCGGTAGAGGCCCACCAGCAGACGCGCCACGGTGCTCTTGCCGCAACCGCTCTCGCCCACCAGGGCCAGGGTGCGGCCCTTCTCGATGCCAAAGCTGACGCCGTCGACCGCATGCACGATGGCCTTCGGCCTGCCCTCCAGCAGCCGGTTCAACCAGGGCGGCGAGACGTCGAAACGCATCGCCAGATCGCTCACTTCGACCAATGGGCTCATGAATCGTGCAACCAGCAGGCGGCGCGGGTGCTGCCGACGTCGATCAGTTCGGGCCGCTCGCTGCGGCAACGCGCAAAGGCACGCGGACAGCGCGGGTTGAAGGCGCAGCCCGGCGGCATGGCGTTCAGGCGCGGCATGGCGCCGTCGATCTGCTGCAGTCGCTCGCGCTCCGAGTCCATGGCCGGAATGGAGCCCATCAGACCCACCGTGTAGGGGTGCGCCGGCAGGTGGATGACCTTGTCCACGGCACCGATCTCGGCGACGCGGCCGGCGTACATGACGGCCACCCGGTCGCAGGTTTCGGCGATGACCCCCATGTCGTGCGTGACCAGCATCACGGCCGCACCGTGCTCGCGGCAGACGCGTTTGAGCAACTGGATGATCTGCGCCTGGATCGACACATCAAGCGCCGTGGTCGGCTCGTCGGCCACGATCAGCTTGGGCTCGGCGGCCAGCGCCAACGCGATGACGACGCGTTGGCGCATGCCGCCGCTGAACTGGTGCGGGTATTGATCGATGCGCGCCTGCGGTGCCGGGATGCCGGTCTGCGCGAGCAGGTCGACGGCGCGTGCCCTGGCCTGCTGCTCGTTGAGCGGCAGGTGCGCACGGATCGTCTGCACCAGTTGCTGGCCGACGGTGAACAGCGGGTTCAGCGAGGTCAGCGGGTCCTGGAAGATGGCGCCGATCTTTCGTCCGCGCAGGCGGCGCATGGCGTCGGCCGGCAGCTCGTCGATGCGCTGGCCTTCGAAGCGGATCTCGCCACCGCTGATGCGGCCGGGTGGTTCGAGCAGGCCGATGATGGCCGCGCCCGTGAGCGACTTGCCGGCCCCCGACTCGCCCACCACGCCGAGGATTTCGCCCGGTGCGATGTCGAAGCTGACGCGGTCGAGCGCTCGGAGCACGCCGTGGCGGGTCGGGAATTCGACGCAGAGGTCCTTGACCTCAAGAAGCGGCGTGCTCATTTCAGGCGGGGGTTCAGGGCGTCGCGCAGCCAGTCGCCGAGCAGGTTCACCGACAGCGCGATCAATACCAGCATGGCGCCCGGGAAGATGGTGATCCACCACTCGCCACTGAACAGGAACTCGTTGCCGACGCGGATCAAGGTGCCCAGCGACGGACTGGTCTGCGGCACGCCGACGCCCAGGAAGCTCAGCGTGGCCTCGGTGATGATGGCCGTGGCCACCTGGATGGTGGCCAGCACGAACACCGGACCGAGCACATTGGGCAGCACATGGCGGCGCATGATGCGCAAGGAACTCACGCCGACCACGCGCGCCGCCTGCACGTACTCCTTGTTGCGCTCCACCAGCGTGCTGCCGCGCACCGTGCGCGCGTACTGCACCCAGCCGGTCAGCGCGATGGCGAAGATCAGCACGCCGAAGGCCAGACCGTCGCTGGCGTCCTTGAACACCGCCTTGCCCACGCCGTCGATCAGCAGCGCCACCAGGATGGAGGGGAAGCTCAGCATGACGTCGCAGACGCGCATGATCAGCGCGTCGACCCTGCCGCCCAGAAAGCCCGCCATCAGGCCCAGCGACACGCCGACCGCCACCGACAGCAGCACCGCCGACAGGCCGACGAAGAGCGAGATGCGCGCGCCGTAGAACAGCGCCGAAAGGATGTCGCGGCCCTGGCCGTCGGTACCGAGCAGGAATGTGCGGCTGCCGCCCTCCTCCCAGGCCGGTGGCTGCAGCGCGTCCATCAGGTTCAGGCTGGCCAAGTCAAGCGGGTTGTGCGGCGCGATCTGCGGCGCGAACAGCGCGCAGACGATGCAGGCCGCGGCAATGGCGGCCGCCAGCATGGCCACCGGCGAGCGGCGAAAGGCGTAGAGCAGATCGCTGGCCAGCCAGCGCTTCCAGCGGCTCGGCGGCAGGCTTGCGGCGCTCATCAGTGCCCCCCCTTGGCGTCGTCGATGCGCAGGCGCGGATCGACCGCGAAATAGAGCAGGTCCACGACCAGATTGATGACCACGAAGATCAGCGAGATCAAACACAGGTAGGCGGCCATCACCGGGATGTCGGAGAACTGCACCGCCTGGATGAAGAGCAGGCCCATGCCCGGCCACTGGAACACCTGCTCGGTGATGATGGCGAAGGCAATCAACGAGCCGAGTTGCAGCCCGGTGATGGTGATGACCGGCACCAGGGTGTTGCGCAATGCGTGCCCGAAGTGCACCACGCGCTCGCTCAGGCCCCGGGCGCGGGCGAACTTGATGTAGTCGGTGCGCAGCACCTCGAGCATCTCGGCGCGCACCAGGCGCAGGATCAGTGCGAGCTGGAACAGGCTCAGCGTGATGGCCGGCAGGATCAGGTGGCGCAGGGTCTCCCACTTCAAGAGGCCGGTGGTCCACCCGCCCAGATCGACCACCTCACCGCGACCGAAGCTCGGCAGCCATTGCAGATTCACCGCGAACACCATGATGAGCAGGATGCCGATCAGAAAGGTGGGCAGCGACACGCCCAGCAGCGACAGGGCCATCACGAGCTGCGCCAGTGGCCGGCCGCGCCGCAACGCCGCATAGACACCCAGCGGAATGCCCACCGTCAGCGCGATGACGGCCGCCGCCAGCGCCAGCTCCATGGTGGCCGGGAAGGCCTCGGCGATCAGCGTCGAGACCTTGCGCCCCTGCTTCAGGCTGAGGCCGAACTCGCCCTGCACCGCATTGCCGACGAAGGCCGCGAACTGCGCCACAAAACTCTGATCCAGGCCGAGTTCCTTGCGCAGCGCGTCGCGCTGCTCCTGCGTCGCCTCCTGGCCGAGCAGATTGCTGACCGGGTCACCCACGAACTGGAACAGCGAGAAAGCGATCAGCGCCACGGTGAGCATCACCAGCAGCGCCTGCATCAGGCGACGCAGGATGAAGACAAGCATGGAAAGTCGAAACGCAGCCCGAGACGGGCCGCGCATCATCGTGAGGCGGACCCTGCGCCTGCCCCGGGGAAAGTCCTAGTCCCCAGAAGCAAAACGGCCGCCCGGAGGCGGCCGTTTCAGGCGTCAGACCTGGATCAGAAGCGGTGGCGCACGCCGGCCATGTAGCCGGTGCGACCGCGCTTAAGGTTCACAAAGGTGACCGGGCTGGCGGAACTGATGCTGATCTTGTCGTACTCGGCGTAGACGTCGGTGCGCTTGGACAGCTTGTAGTCGGCCACGATCGAGAACATATTGGCCTCGCTCTCACGACCGCCGGCCAACGGACTGCGATGCGACTGGCTCATCTTGTAATACTGCGCGCCGATGTTGAACTGCGACGTCAGGTCGTAGGTAAAGCCCATCGACAGCAGGTCACGATCCTTCACGTCGAACGCAATCGCGCTGAGGATCTGGTTGCCCGGCGTGGCCGGGCTGACCAGCGCCGTCGAGTAGCCCACGATCAGGGCGGGGCTAAAGCCGGCGTCAAACTTGTTCTTGCCGTAGCCCAAGTTCAGGTACAACGGGCCGGCGTTGTAGCCCGCGCCGAAAACCGTGCCCTTGACCTGCTTGCCGGCCGGATCCTTGGCGTTCAGCATGCCGGCGCCGAAGGCAAAGCCACCCATCTGGTAGCGAGCCATGCCGCCGATGGTCTTGTCACCGGTGCCTTCGCCCGCGCTGATCTGCGCTTCCATCGTGAACGGGCCCTGGCTCAGGGCGTACTTCACCATATTGCTCTGGCGGTTGCCGACCGAAAGCCCCAACTCCGGCTTGAACTGCTCGATGTAGGGCGAGTACTTGTAGGCGGCAAAGGTGCTGGTGGTCAGATCGAACAGCACGTTGTACTGGCGGCCCAGCGTGATGCGGCCGACCGGGGTGATGAGACCCACCCAGGCCTGGCGCCAGAAGTCAGACGCCGAGCTTTGAGCTCCGGTGTCCGACATCAGGCGGTGTTCAATATTCGCCACCGCGCGCCAGCCGTCGCCCATGTCTTCGCTGATGTTGACCCCCAGGCGGCTTTGCGACATGCCGCCGGCCGCCAAACCCTTGACGTGACCGCCGTTGGTGCCAGCCGTCACCGTGGACTCCGATCGCACGGCGGCGTCGACGATGCCGTACAGGCTCACGCTGGTTTGGGCCATGGCGGCGGCACTGGCCATGCTGAGGGCGGCAACCGCGAACAGACGCTTCTTCTGGCTCATGGGAAGTTTCTCCGGAGGGGAATGGGGATTCGATGAACGGGGTTATTGTGCTGAAGCGGGCGTCCGCGGCGCCCCCTGTGTGACACCGTTGCAACAAGCGTCTTCACTGAAACGGCAGCAAAAAGGGCGACCGAAGCCGCCCTTTTCCTGCCCGCTTGAGCCAGATCAGAAGTTGTGGCGGATGCCCACTTCGTAACCGGTCGAGTTGCCGCCGGCCACCGGCAGCGCGCGACCGTTGGCGCCGTTGAGCGAGAAGGTCGACGTGCCGTCGTTGGAGATGCGCGCCAGGGTGCCGTACATCGTCGTGCGCTTGGACAGGCCGTAGTCGTAGCCGATGGCCATCAGCGTGGCGTCGCGATTGGAGGCACCGGAGGCGGTTCCGTAGCTGCCGATCAGCTTGCCGGCGCCCAACTTCATCGAGGCGCCGATATTGGCAACCTTGAGCGAGGTGCTGCCCTGCTTGTAGCGGCTGTACTGACCCATCAGCACGAAGCCGCCGAGGTCGTAGTTGGCGCCCAAGGCGGTGATCTTCAGCTTGTTCGTGCTGCCGAACTGGCCGTAGGCACCCGACACGTCGAAGGCCTTGGATTTGTAACCCAGCCGTGCCGAGGTGGAACGCTGCGTGGCGGAGGTGTCCGCACCCTCACCGGCCGTCAAGGACACGCTGCCATACACGCCGCCCATGCTGGGCAGGAAGTAGATGACGCCGTTGTCCATGCGGTTGCGGTCGAGCGCAATCAGGCGGTTCAGGCCGGGCATGCCGCTGGTGCCGAAGGGATCGAAGGTGTCGATCAGGGTGCGGGTGGCCGACTTGTCGCGACCGAGGCGGATCTCACCGAAATCGCCCATCAGGCTGACGGTGGCACGGCGCTGCCAGAAATTGCCGCCGACGCTGCCGTCGTCCGGATTCACCTGCGTCTCAATATGGAAACCGGCCTTCAGGCCACCACCCATGTCTTCAACGCCACGGAAACCCAGCCGGCTGGTGGCGCGGCCCTCGTTGCTCAGGTAACGGACCGTGTCGGCACCTTTCAGGCTGCGGGCAGCCAGATCGATGATGCCAAAGGCCGTGACCGAGGACTGCGCCATCGCGGCGCCCGAAACGCAGCACAGAGCCGCCAGACCCAACATCGACTTCTTCATGAAGCATCTCCATTGATGCGCCGTCCTGCCCGCCGATCGGGCCGTGCTCCGGCGAAACCCTAGGCATCTTGCCAAAGTCGGCATGTCCACCGGATGACACAAACCGATCTGTTGTCGTCATGCAACGAGCGTCGACTTCCTACACTTTGACCATGAACGAGCTGCGCCGCACCTCCGGTTTCGACCGGGTACTGATCGGGCTGGATCGAGGCCTGCGCACGCTGGCCGCACCGGCACATGCCCGTCGCAGCCGCCCTGCGGTGCCGGGAGTCACAGGGGTCACGGTGGCCGCCGACCTGACAGCGGCCGAGCGCCGGCTGTCGGGCGCGCTGATGCGGGTCAACCATGTCGGCGAGGTCTGCGCGCAGGCGCTCTACAGCGCGCAGGCGCTGACCAGTCGCCGGCCCGAGTTGGCCGCGCACCTGCAACAGGCGGCCGACGACGAGCAGGACCATCTGGCCTGGACCGCGCAGCGCTTGAGCGACCTGGGCGACCGACCCAGCCTGCTGCTGCCACTTTGGTGGGGCGGTGCCTTCGGCCTCGGGCTGGCGGCCGGCCTGGCCGGGGACGCGTGGTCGCTGGGTTTCGTCGTCGAGACCGAACGACAGGTCGAGGCGCACCTCGCTTCGCACCTGGAGCGCCTGCCGGCCGGGGATCTGGCCTCGCGCGCCATCGTCACGCAGATGAAGGAAGACGAGGCCGCGCACGCCGACTTGGCGCAGGCCGCCGGTGCGCGCACCCTGCCCGCCCCGGTGCCGCAGCTGATGCGGGCGGCGGCACGGCTGATGACCGCCACCGCCCACCGCCTCTGATCAGGCCTCCAGCAGCTCGAACGAGGTCGTCAGCTCGGCGGTCCTGCCCAGCATGGCGGTGGCCGAACAGTATTTCTCGTGCGACAGCGCGATGGCCCGCTCCACTGCCAACGCCGGCAACTGGCGGCCGCGCAGCTTGAAGTGCAGATGGATGCGCGTGAACACCTTGGGGTCGGTCTCGGCACGCTCGGCCTTCAGGTCCACCGTGCAGCCGCTCACCGCGTGGCGGCCGCGCTGCAGGATCAGCACCACGTCGAAGGCGGTGCAGCCGCCCGCGCCCACCAGCAGCATCTCCATCGGCCGCGGCGCCAGGTTGCGACCGCCGGCTTCCGGCGCGCCGTCCATGCTCAGCCAGTGCCCGGTGCCGGTGGCGGCGTGAAAGCTCATGCCCGAGGCGGCGTCGGGTCCGGCCCATTCGATCGTGCAGTTCATGCCACCATGGTAGCCAGCGCACCCATAGCCCTTTGCCTCCCGCCCCCATGAGCCGCAAGCCCGCCCTGCACACCGACACCGACAGCTATCTGCAGCGCATCCTGAGGGCGCGCGTCTACGAAGTCGCCAAGGAAACCGCCGTGGACCCGGCACCACGCCTGTCCAAGCGCCTGGGCAACAAGGTCTTGCTCAAGCGCGAAGACCAGCAGCCGGTTTTCAGCTTCAAGCTGCGCGGCGCCTACAACAAGATGGCCCAGCTGACGCCCGAGCAGCTGCAGCGCGGCGTGATCTGCGCCAGCGCCGGCAATCACGCGCAGGGGGTGGCGCTGGGGGCCCGCAAGCTGGGTTGCAGGGCCGTCATCGTCATGCCGGTGACCACGCCGCGGCTGAAGATCGAGGCGGTGGCGCAGCTCGGTGGCGAGGTGCTGCTGCACGGCGACTCCTACAGCGACGCCTTCGTGCACGCGCAGGCCCTGCAGGCCGAGCAGCAGCTCGTCTTCGTGCACCCCTTCGACGACCCGGACGTGATTGCCGGACAGGGCACGGTGGGCCTGGAGTTGCTGCGCCAGCACCCGGGGCCGCTCGACGCGGTGTTCGTGGCCGTCGGCGGCGGGGGCCTGATCTCCGGCGTGGCGGCCTGCATCAAGGCCATCCGGCCGGGCGTCAAGGTGATCGGCGTGCAGACGCGGGACTCCAACGCCATGCTCACTTCGGTGCGCGAGGGGCGGCGCGTGACGCTGCCGGACGTCGGTCTGTTCAGCGACGGCACGGCCGTCAAGCTGGTCGGCGAGGAGACCTTTCGCATCGCCCGTGAATTGGTGGACGACTGGATCGAGGTCGACACCGATGCGCTGTGCGCGGCCGTCAAGGACATCTTCGAGGACACCCGCAGCATCGTCGAGCCGGCCGGCGCGCTGGGCGTGGCCGGCCTCAAGCAGTGGGTGCAGCGCAGTGGCGCCAAGGGCCAGACCCTGGCGGCCATCACCTGCGGTGCCAACATGAACTTCGACCGCCTGCGCTTCGTCGCCGAGCGCGCCGAGATGGGAGAGCAGCGCGAGGCGCTGTTCGCCGTCACCCTGCCCGAGGAGCGCGGCAGCCTGAAGCGTTTTTGCGCGCTGCTGGGCACGCGCGGCATCACCGAGTTCAACTACCGGCTGGCCGATGGCGCGCAGGCGCACATCTTCGTCGGCATCGGTCTGGCCAAGGCCGGCGAATCGGGCAAGCTGGCCGCCTTGTTCGAGAAGCACGGCTTTCCCACCCTCGACCTGACCGGCGACGAACTGGCCAAGCAGCACCTGCGCCATCTGGTGGGCGGCCGCAGCGAGCTGGCGCACAACGAGCGCCTGATCCGCTGCCAGTTTCCCGAGCGCCCCGGCGCGCTGATGCGCTTCCTTGACGCCATGCACCCGAACTGGAACATCAGCCTGTTCCATTACCGCAACCAGGGGGCCGATTACGGCAAGGTGCTGATCGGCGTGCAGGTGCCGCCCAAGGAGCGCGCCGAGTTCCGCCGCTTCCTGAAGAACCTCGGTTACCCGTTCAGCGACGAGAGCGACAGCCCGGCCTACCGGCTCTTCCTCAGGTAGGTCGCCACCACAGCGCGCGCCGCCTCAGCGGCGTGGCCTCGGGAAGCTCGGCGTTGCGCAAGCTCAGCGTGCGGCGCTGGTGCAGGCGCGCCGCACGCAGCGCCTCACCGTGAATGTCCAGCAGCAGCTCCTCGTGCTCGCCGCTGGCCTGCATGCGCTCCAACCCCTGCTCGAGCAATTCGGCCAGCGAGCGGTTGCGCTGCGACACGAAGTAGTACTCAGCCGACGGGTAATGCAAGGCCAGGCTGGGCTCCACCTGAAAGCGGTCGGATCGCTGCAGCTGCTCCCAACCGATCTCGGTGACGCCGCGTGGGAAGGCGTCGCCGCGCGCCGCCTGCAGCATGTTGAAGAGCGACTCGAAGCTCTGCGCCGTTTCCACGCGCAGGCCGTTGTCGCGCAGCACCCGGGTGTCGGGCCAGTCGGCGCCCTGCAGCAGGCGCAGCGGCTGCAGGTCGGCGAGGCTTCGAACCGCCGCAAAGCGTTCGGTGTCGCCGCGCCGCACCAGCAGCAGGCGCCAGCCATAGAGCCCACGAAAGATGGGAATGCGCACCGGCCGCAGCGCCTGCTCGCGCTCGCGGCTGGTCACCGTCCACAGCAGGTCGATCAGGCCGCTGTCGGCCGCCAGCTCGCGCGCCGAACGCGCCTGCACCATCACATGGTGCGAGGGCTCGAGCTCGACCGAACGCCCGGCGCGCTCGATGACTCGACGCAGCAGTTCGAGCGGCAGCGAGCGCACCGGGATGTCGCGCCGCATCGGCCGCGGGTAGCGCAGGCGCAGCGGTGCGTCCCTGGCGCGCAACAGCGCAGGGGCGGCCAGCAGCAGGGTGGCGGCGCGGCGCTGCATCAGAAGTGGATGCCGCGCATCATCTGCTGCAGCGCGATGGCCTCCATCGACAGCTGGGGCCGCGCCCCGGGCTTGCGCTGGCCCTTGGCCGCCTCGCTGTCGGGGAACATGCGGAAGCTGGTGTTCATGACGATCTGCGCCACCCGGGGCGCCAGCGCGTGCAGCGCCTGCCCGGTGATGCCAAGGCGCGTGGCGATGCGCACCGGCCGCGTGATGCAGGCCTGCGCCACCATCTCGGCGGCCTGCTCGGGGCTGAGTGCCGGCACGTTGTTGTAGAGCTGGGTCGGCGCAATCATCGGCGTGCGAACCAGCGGCATGTTGATGGTGGTGAAGCTCACGCCCTGGTCGGCGTACTCGCTGGCGGCGCAGCGCGTCCAGGCATCGAGCGCCGCCTTGCTGGCCACATAGGCCGAGAAGCGCGGTGCGTTGGTCAGCACGCCGATCGAACTGATGTTGACGACATGGCCGCGCCCCTTTCGCACCATGCCCGGCAGCAGGCCGAGGGTGACGCGCAGGCAGCCGAAATAGTTCAGCTGCATCGTGCGTTCGAAGTCGTGGATGCGCTCGTAGCTGTTCTCGATGGCCCGGCGGATCGAGCGGCCGGCGTTGTTGACCAGGAAGTCGACGCCGCCGAGTTCCGCCTCCAGCCAACCGACCAGTTGCGCGCAGGAGTCGGGGTCGGCGATGTCGGCGCTGCGCGCATGCAGCGCGGCGTCCGCTCCCGCAACGCTGCGGATCTCCTCCAGCGCTGCGGCCAGCTTGGCCTCGTCGCGCGCGCAGATCACCGTCACGGCACCGGCCTCGGCGAAGCGCTTGGCGGCGGCCAGACCGATGCCGGAGCTGCCCCCGGTGATCAGCACCACCTTGCCGGCCACCGCGCCGCGCAGCGAGCGGTCCACGTGCAGGTCGGGGTCGAGGTGGCGCTCCCAGTAGTCCCACAGGCGCCAGGCGTAGTCCTTCAGGTCGGGACAGGCGATGCCGCTGCCCTTGAGCAGAGCCTGCGCCTCGCGGTCGTCGAAGCGCGTCGGGTAGTTGATGAAGTTCAGCACCCCGTCGGGCAGGCCGAGGTCCTGCAGCACGGCATCCTTCACACGCCGCACCGGTGCCATCGCCAGCAGCGCCTGGCGCAGCGCCTTGGGCACGAAGCCGAACAGCGCCGCGTTGACGAACAGGTTGAGCTTGGGCGCATGGGCGGCGCGCGCGAACAGGTCGAGCACGTCGCCGACGCGATAGCCCCTGGGGTCGGTCAGGTGGTAGCAGCCGCCGCCCTGCTTCACCTGGTGCGCGATGTGGTCGAGCGCCGCCACCACGTAGTCGACCGGCACGATGTTCACCCGACCGCCCTCCAGGCCCACCATCGGGAACCAGGGCGGCAGCCACTGGCGCAGGCGCTGGATGGGTTTGAAGAAGTAATAGGGGCCGTCGATCTTGTCCATCTCGCCGGTCTGCGAGTCGCCCACCACCATGGCCGGGCGGTACACCGTCCAGGGCCGGCGGCATTCCTGGCGCAGCACGCGTTCGGCCTCGTGCTTGCTGCTGAAGTAGGGGTGATCGAGCGGCCCGGCCTCGTCGAACATGTCCTCGCGGAACACGCCCTCGTAGAGCCCGGCGGCGGCGATCGAGCTGACGTGGTGCACATGCCCGGCCTGCACCGCCTGCGCGAACTGCACGAGGTGGCGCGTGCCCTGCACATTGGCGCGCATCTGGCGCTCGGCGTCGGCCTCCAGGTCGTAGACCGCGGCCAGATGAAACACATGGTCGACCCGGCCCTTGAGCGCCTTCAGCGTCGCCGCATCGAGGCCGAGTCGCGGCTGCTCGATGTCGCCCCAGAGCGGCTGCACGCGACGCGCCGCGGCGCCCCAGTAGGCCAGCAGCGCAGGCAGCTTGTCGCGGCTGGATTCGCGCATCAGCACCTGAACCGTGCTGCCGCGCCGCTCCAGCAGGCGCTTGACGAGGCGCCGTCCGATGAAGCCGGTCGCGCCGGTGACGAAGTAATGCATCGCGGTCTCCGCAGGGGGCTGTCGAGGGCCCGATCTTCGGCACCCCGGCGGCTTGGCGTGAGCGCGCAAACCCGATCGCCGGACCCGCAAAAACCCCTCTTCTTCATAGAGGAACGCCACTACAAAAGCGCGTGTCAGCGAGAAAGGCCTTGCCTATAGTGCCGAGGCTCGTCGCTGTGGATGGCGGCGCCCAACTCCTGGAGATTGACGATGGTGAAGAAGCTGCAGAAGAAGACCCCGGCGAAGAAGGCGGCACCGTCCGTCGGTTTCAACCCCGCCGCGCTGCTCGACCACCAGGTCGCTGCCAATGTGCGCGACTCGGCGCAGCAGATCTGGGCCGCCGGCCTGGCCGCCTTCAGCAAAGCGCAGGGCGAGGGTTCCAAGGTATTCGAAAGCCTGGTGAAGGAAGGCATGACGCTGCAAAAGAAGACGCAGAGCCTGGCCGAACAGAAGTTCAACGCCGTGGCCAACAAGATGACCGGCATGGCCGGCGACGTCGGCGTCAAGGCCGGCCAGCACTGGGACAAGCTCGAGTCGATCTTCGAAGAGCGCGTTTCCAAGGCGCTCAAGAGCCTGGGCGTGCCCAGCGGCGCCGACATCGGCTCGCTGATCTCGCGCATCGATGCCCTGTCGGCCGCGGTCGGCTTTGCGCCGGCCAAGAAGACCTCGGTGGCCAAGAAGGCTGCACCGGTCGCCAAGAAGGTCGCTGCCAAGGCCAAGACCGTTGCCGCCCCGGCCAAGAAGGCCGTCGCCAAGCCGGTCGCCGCCGTGAAGAAGGCCGTGGCGCCCAAGAAGGCCGCCCCGGTGCGCGCCGCCGAGAAGGTGGTCGCCGAGGTGAAGAAGACCGTCCGGAGCGCGCCGCGCAAGGCCAAGGTCGCTGCCGACAAGGTCGTCGAGGCGGTCAAGGACGCCGTCCAGGCCTGATGAGCCGCGCGCCCGCGTCGTCACCGGCGCAGGCCTGAAGAGCGCCGTGAACCCCGCCCCGTTGCGTCCAGGTTCACGGCGTTTTTCCATTTCTGCCGGGTAACTCCGGCCAGCCCCTCGCGACCCTGCTGCCTACAGTGCCCATCCCATGACCTCGCATCGCTCCTCGCACCCCCGCATCGGACTGGCGCTGGCCGGCGGCGGTCCGCTGGGCGCCATCTACGAGGTCGGGGCGCTGTGCGCGCTCGAGGAGAGCATCGAGGGCCTGGACTTCACGGCCTGCGACGCCTACCTGGGCGTCAGCGCCGGCGGCATCATCAGTGCCTGCCTGGCCAACGGCATCGCGCCGCGCGAGCTCTGCGCCGGCTTCATCGAGAACAGCTCGGCACCGCCCGACCACTTCGACCCGGCGATCCTGCTCTACCCCAACTGGCGCGAGTACCTGGCGCGCCTGCGCCGCCTGCCCACGCTGCTGGGTGAGGCGGCCTGGAAGGTGCTGGTCGAGCGCCGCTCGCTGCTCGGCGCGCTGGAGCGCCTGGGCCGCGCGCTGCCGGCCGGGCTGCTCAACAGCGACCCGCTGGCGGCCCAGCTCAAGGCCATGTTCAGCCTGCCCGGTCGCAGCGACGATTTCCGCGACCTCAAGCGCCCGCTGCTGCTGGTGGCCACCGACCTCGACTCCGGCGACGCCGTGCCCTTCGGTGCACCGGGCTGGGACCATGTGCCCGTCAGCCGCGCGGTGCAGGCCAGCGCCGCCTTGCCCGGCCTCTACCCACCGGTGGAGATCGACGGCCGCTACTTCGTCGACGGTGCGCTGAAGAAGACCGTGCACGGCAGTCTGCTGCTGGACCGCGGCATCGACCTGCTGTTCATGCTCAACCCGCTGGTGCCTTACGAGACCGGCGACGCCCAGCAGCTGGCGCGCAAGCGCATCCCCAAGCTGGTCGAGGGCGGGCTGGCGGTGGTGCTGTCGCAGACCTTCCGCAGCCTGATCCATTCGCGGCTCGAACTGGGCATGCGCAATTACCAGCACAGCCACCCGAACGCGGACATCCTGTTCTTCGAGCCCGACCACCGCGACGCCGAGCTGTTCCTGGCCAACACCTTCAGCTACAGCCACCGCCGCGAACTCGCCGAACACGCCTACCAGGCCACCCGCGCCGACCTGTTGCACCGCGCCCCCGATCTGCAGGTCAAGCTGGGCCGCCACGGACTGCAACTCGACATGCCGCGCCTGCTCGATCCGACGCGCCGCCTCGTCGACGTCTGGGACACGCCCAACCGCCGGCCCCTCGAGCGTTCGCTGCTGCGCCTGGACGAGATCCTCAGCCTGCTCGAGACCCGAGCCCGGCAGGCACGCGCCGCGGTCGAGGCCGAGGCTCAGGCCGACTGAATCCGCGCCTGCATCCGCGCCAGCGCGATCTGCAACACCTTGGCGTCGCTGCTGGCGCGGTGTCGACCGATCGACAACTCGTCACGCACCTGCGTCACCAGCTCGTGCCAATGCAGCGCCTGCTCCTCGCTGAGCAGCTTGCGCAGGTCCTCGAGCCGGAAGGCCGGTGAGCGTTCGGCGGCATCGAACAAGCGCGCCAGCCAGGGGTAGTCCTGCGCCCAGCCGTCGCAATAGACGGTCTGGCCCTGCAGGCGCAGATTGAGCTGCTCGGCCACCCAGGCGGCCGGCCGGCCATGGCTGGACAAGAGGGTGCGACCGATGCCGTGCAAGGCCGCCGCCTGCTCGTCCCAATGCGTCCAGTCACCCTCGGGCTGCACCAGGCTGCAGAACAGGCTGCCCTCGCCATCGACCAAGCCCACCTCGATGGGGTAGCTGCCGCGCCCGAAGCCGCTGGCCTCGATGTCGATGAATGCCGGGAGTGCCATGCCCCTCATGGTAGGCAGGCTGCGGCGCCAACGGGGGTGGCCACGCCCTAGGGCTTCCCATGAGTCCGCAGGACGACGGCGTGCCGCCGTGCGGCCCCGCGACTGCAGCAGAATCGTCCGCGCACCATTGGGCGTGCTGGAGACGGTTGTGATCCTTGACTTGATTCCCGAAGGCGCGCGCGCCGCCGGCCTCGGCGCGCTGATGAAAGGCGCTGGCAAGGTCACGCGCTACATCCCCATCCCGCAGCCGACCCTGCTGGTCGGACCGGGTTCGGCGGTTCGCCTGGCCGAGGCCATCGCCGGCTTCGGTCACGGCAAGCTGCTGATCGTCACCGACGCCATCCTCAGCAAGCTCGGCATCCTCAAGGGCATCACCGCCGCGCTCGACGCCGCCCGGCTGCCCTACGCGCTGTTCGACGAGATCACGCCGGATGCGCCCATCCCGCTGATCGAGCGGGCCATGGCCTTCTACCGCGACAACGACTGCGACGCCATCCTGGCCGTCGGCGGCGGCTCCAGCATCGACGCCGCCAAGGCGGTCTGCTGCGCGATCGCCAACCCGCGCCCGCTGCGCCGCCTGGCCGGCTACCTGAAGGGCCGCCACGCACCCGTCACGCTGTACGCGGTGCCCACCACCGCCGGCACCGGCTCCGAGGTCACGGTGGCCGCCGTGATCTCCGACCCCGATGCCAAGGACAAGGTGGTCATCATCGACCCGCGCCTGGTGCCGCGCATGGCGGCGCTCGACCCCACGCTGATGGTCGGGCTGCCGGCCCCGGTCACCGCCGCCACCGGCATCGACGCCCTCACCCACGCGGTGGAGAGCTTCATCGGCCAGTGGGCCACCGAGTACACCGAGGGCCTGTCGCTGGCCGCGGTGCAAATGATCTTCGCCAACCTGCGCACCGCCCACCGCAATGGCGCCGACCTGCAGGCGCGCGAGAAGATGGCACTGGCCTCCACCTACGCCGGCATGGCCTTCACGCGCGCCAACGTGGGCTATGTGCACGCCATCGCGCACCAGTTCGGCGGCCGCTATCACACGCCGCACGGCCTGGCCAACGCCATCGTGCTGCCGCATGTGCTGCGCTACTCGGCGCCCGACATCGTGCCGCAGCTGGCGCGCCTGGCGCTGCGTGCCGGTCTGGGTACCGAAGACGAGCGCGACGACGAGCTGGCCGAGAAGTTCATGGCCGGCGTCGAGCAGCTCAACCGCGACCTCGGCATCCCCGAGACGCTGACCGCACTGCAGGACAAGGACATCGGCGCCATCGCCCGCGCCGCCTGCAAGGAGGCCGACACCTATCCGGTGCCGCGCTACATGACAGTCAAGCAGTGCGAGGCGCTGATCCGCAAACTGCTGCCGGCGAAGGCCGAAAAGACCGAGAAGGCCGCCAAGCCCGCACCCGCCAAGAAGGTCCCGGCCAAGAAGGCCGCCCGCAAGTCCACCTGAGGTTGCCATCATGAAAAAAGTCGTCACCGTTTCGCTGGGTTCGTCGAAGTACGACAACACCTTCAAGACGCATTTCCTGGGTCAGGACTTCGAGCTCGTGCGCCACGGCGCCGACGACGACATGACCAAGGCCTGGGAGCTGATGCGGCGCAACCAGGGCGAGGGCGACGCGGTGGCCCTGGGTGACATCGGCGACCACTACCAGGTCGGCCTGAACTCGGTCATCAACAAGGAGACCAAGCGCCTGCTGAACGTGGTGACGCGCGTGCCGGTCACCAGCGGCGCGCGGCTGCGCCGCCTGCTGCAGGTGCGCGCCATCCGCCACGTGCAGCACGAGCTGGGCCACTACTTCAACAACAACATCGTGCTGTTCCTCAGCGGCATGCGCAACTACGACATGGCGGTGGCCATGTCCGACTACACGAAGAACCTGTACTTCGCCGACGCCCTGTTCCAGACCGGCGCTCCGGCCATGTTGCACTCGCTCGACCAGCTCGAGCTGTTCGCCAAGGGCAGCAAGCTGCTGCTGCCGCGCGTCTCGCGCGAGGTGCTGGAGAAGTCGCTGTCCGGCCTCAAGCGCGCCAAGGCGCAGGCCGAAGTGGCCAAGGCGCATGTCGTTGTCGGCACCTACGCCGAGCTGAAGGCCATCGGCACGGTCGGCAACCTGAGCGGCAAGACCCTCATCACCTCGGCGGTGGACGACGAGCGCCTGGCCTTCTTCAAGCGCTGCAAGGTCAATCTGGTGATCGACGTCAGCCCCAAGCTGTTCGACATCGTGGTGGGCGTGCACACGCTGGAGGCCATGATCCTGGCCAAGCTCGGCATGCCCGAGAACGAGGTCTCGGACGACGACTTCAACGAGATCCTCGACGAGCTGCAGGTCAAGCCCCGGCTGCTGCACCCGACCGGCAAGTTCCGCGACATCCGCCGCTTCGCCTTCGTCATCCACCCGCTGAGCCAGGAGTTCATCCGCAAGGGTTTCCCGATCCCCAAGGGCACGCCCAAGGTGATCATGAACCAGATCGAGTCGCTGGCCGCGCACATGCCGCCGATGGTCTATTGCAAGATGGAGAACATCGTCTCGCCCACCGGAGCCGAGGCCGAGGGCTGGCTGATCAGCGTGGGCGGCACGCCCAAGGAGATGCTGGCACGCAGCCCCGAGTTCACCTACCGCCGCCTGCTGATGGCGGCCGAGATGGCCGAGAAGCTGGGCGCGCAGATCATGGGCCTGGGCGCCTTCACCAAGGTGGTGGGCGACGCCGGTGTGACCGTGGCGCGGCGTGCGCGCATCCCCATCACCACCGGCAACAGCTACTCGGCCTCGGGCGCGCTGTGGGCCGCCGCCGACGCCATGAAGCGCATGGGCCTGGTCGGCATCGACCCCAAGACCCGCAAGGTGCAGGCCAAGACCATGGTGATCGGCGCCACCGGGTCGATCGGTTCCGTCAGCGCCCGCCTGCTCGCCATGGCCTTCGACCAGGTGGTGATCGCCGGCCGCGACCTTGCCAAGCTCGAGGAGCTGAAGAAGTCGATGCTGAAGGACTCGCCCGACGCCGACATCGTCTGCTCGACCGACTACGACAGCCTGCTGTGCGACATGGACATGATCGTCACCAGCACCAGCGGGGCGGGCAAGAAGATCCTCGACATCACCAAGGTCAAGCCCGGCTGCGTCATCACCGACGTGGCGCGCCCGCTGGACCTGCCGCCCGAGGAAGTGGCCAAGCGCCCCGACGTGCTGGTCATCGAGAGCGGCGAGATCGAGTTGCCGACCAAGGTGCGCGGCATGAAGAGCATCGGCCTGCCCAACAACGTCATCTACGCCTGCCTGGCCGAGACCATCGTGCTGGCGTTGGAAGGCCGCTTCGAGGTCTTCACCATCGGTCGCGACACCGAGTGGCCGAAGGTCAAGGAGATCTACCGTCTCGGCCTCAAGCACGGCATGAAGCTGGCGGCCATCTCGGGCGTCGGCGGCGTGTTCAGCGACGAGGACATCGCCAAGGTCAAGAAGCTGGCGCTGACGGCGCGCAAGACCTGGACGCTGGGCAGCAGCGCCGCCCCTGCCGTGGCGCCGCGCAAGGCGGCCAGGAAGGCCGCCGGCACGGTCGCAGCCAAGGCGGTCAAGACCGTGAAGACCGTGAAGACCGTGAAGGCTGTGAAGGCGGCCGTGCCGGCCAAACCCGCCGCCAAATCTGCCGTCAAGCCCGCCGCCAAGACACCCGCCAAGCGCGCCAGCGGCAAGGCAGCCTGAGTTCAGGCCCGGGCGGCACGCCACCCGCGCGTGCCGCTCGCGGTCTTCAAAGCCCCATCAGCTTCTCAGCCACCCACTGCACGCGCAGTTGCCGGGGCTCCAGCACCGCCTGGATGGCGTGGGCGGCCTGCGCGCAGTCGCGCCGCGCCGGGTTCATCATCGGTTCGCCGCTGCGGTTCACCAGCGCCGCCGCCAGCGGGGTCTGCGGCGTGGCGCCACGCCGCAGCACGATGGCCGCCTCGCCGCTGGCCAGGCGCACCAGGGTGCCCGGCGGGTAGAGGCCGAACGCCTTGACCAGCGCCGAGGCCGCCGGCTCCTGGCGGTGCGCAACGAACAGGTCGCGCGCCGCGCGATCGCTGGGCAGCGGCGCACGGCTGGCGCGCGTGCTGAGCTTGGCGGTGTAGACGTCGGCCACCGTGATCAGGCGGGCCAGCGCGCTGGGCGTGTGCAGGCCGCTCGGGTAGCCGCCACCGCCCGGCAACTCGTGGTGCTCGGCGACCGCACGCAACCACTCGGCGTCCTGCACGCCGCGCTCCTCGAGCATCTGCCGGCTGCGCATCGGGTGTTCGCGCAGCAGCGTGCGCTGCTGCGGCTTGACCGCGAACAGCTGGTGCGCCAGCTTGCCCTGCAGCTCCACCACCGACAGATTCATGGTGAGCGCGGCGCGGAAGGCGCGCAGGCTCTCGTCGGCCGAGGCACCGAGTTCGCGCGCCGCCAGCACCGCGGCAATGCCGGCGTGCACGCCATGCTGCGCGCCGTACTGGAAGTCGGCCATGCCCTCCTGGCGCACGACCTGGAAGATGGCCAGATCGGGGTCGCGCGCGATCAGCTGCAAGAGCGGCGCGGCCACCTCGTCGAGGGCACGCACGAAGCCGTTGCCGAGGCTGAGGCGCAGCAGCCTGGCCGCCACCGTGATGCTCTCGCGCCAGCAGGCCGGCAATTCGTCGGGACGCAGCTTGCGCGGATCGCGCCGCGTCGACTGCAGTTCGGCCAGATCGACCTTGGCACCGCGCTGCAGCAGCAGCTCGAGCTGCTCGGCCGAGCCCACCACCTGGCCGCGCGCCAGCAGCAGCCGGCCTTCGGCGTCGCGGATGCCGAAGGCCAGCGGCGCGCCCACACCGACGAAGTGCTGGTAGACGGCAAGCGGCGCAAGGCGGACGGGTTCGGACACGGGTCGGGAGTGTGCCGCCTGGGATGCATCGCGGCGCTGCGGTGTTTCACCCTGCCCCCCAGCCTGACAGCCGGGTTCGCCCTAGGCCGCCCGGTGCTCGGGGCGCTGGCGAGGCCCGGCCTTTGCGCGCATCATCACGACCCTGCGCCGACCCCGATCTGCACCATGCCCCAGCAAAGCCAAGAACGCCGTCACTTCGCCCGCGTCGCCTTCGAGGCCCCGGCGCAGCTGAGCACCACCGAGGCGCGCCTGAACGCCCAGGTCAGCGACCTGTCGCTGCGCGGCGCCCTGCTCGAATTGCCCGAGCCGCCGGTTGGGCTGGAGGCGGGCGAACCCTGCCTGCTGGCCGTGCGTCTGGGCGAGGCGGTGATCAAGATGGGCGGCGAGGTGGCCCATGTGCAGGGCCGGCAGGTCGGCGTGCAGTGTGGTTCGATCGACCTCGAGTCCATCACGCATTTGCGCCGCCTGGTGGAGATGAATCTGGGCGGCGGCAGCCTGCTGGAGCGCGAACTCAAGGCCCTGCTGGCGGCATGAGGGCGCTCGCCTCGCCGGCCGGCAGCGGAACGGGCCGGCCATGACGCAGGGCCACTACCGCATCTGTCCGCTGTGCGAGGCCGCCTGCGGCCTGCGCATCGAGACCGCGGCCGGGCGCGTGACGCGCATCCGCGGCGCCGAGGACGACCCCTTCAGCCGCGGCTATCTGTGCCCGAAGGCGGTGGCGCTCAAGGAACTGCACGAGGACCCGGACCGGCTGCGCCAGCCGCTCGTCAAACGCGGCGGGCGTTTCGTCGAGGTGGACTGGGACGAGGCACTGGCCGAAGTCGAGGCGCGCCTGCTGCCGATCCGCGCCGCGCATGGGCCCGACAGCGTCGCGCTGCTGCTGGGCAACCCGGTGGTGCACCGCATCGGCCTGTTCGGCTACGGACCGCGCCTGGCCCGGCAGCTGGGCACGCGCAACGTCTTCTCGGCCTCGACGCTCGACCAGATGCCGCGCCAGCTCGCCAGCGCGCTGCTCTACGGCAGCTGGCTGGCCACGCCCTTGCCCGACATCGATCGAACCGAGCTGCTGCTGGTGATCGGCGCCAACCCGATGGTGAGCAACGGCAGCATGTGGACCGTGCCCGACTACCGCGGCCGCGCCAAGGCCCTGCGCTCGCGCGGCGGTCGCATCGTCGTGGTGGATCCGCGCCGCACCGAGACCGCCGAGGCCGCCGACCGGCACCTGGCGATCCGTCCCGGTGGCGACCCCTTCCTGCTTGCGGCGCTGCTGCACACCCTGTTCGCCGAGGGCTTGGTGCGCCCGGGCCGCCTCGACCCATGGCTGGCGAGCGGCAGCGTCGAGGCCCTGCGCGACTTCGTTGCGCCCTACCCGCCCGAACGCGTGGCCGAGGCCTGCGGACTGCCGGCCGAGGCGATCCGCCAGCTGGCACGCGAGCTGGCCGCCGCGCCGCGCGCCGCCGTCTACGGTCGCTTCGGCACCTGCACGCAGCGTTTCGGCACCCTCAACAGCGGGCTGATCGACGCCCTCAACATCCTCACCGGCAACCTGGACCGCGAGGGCGGCGTGATGTTCACCCAGGCGCCGGCCTTTGCCGCCAACACCCTGCCCGGACCCGGCAAGGGCGTGCGCCTGGGGCGCCGCCACAGC
The DNA here is from genome assembly GCA_041919015.1 of Inhella sp. Taxonomy (GTDB): domain Bacteria; phylum Pseudomonadota; class Gammaproteobacteria; order Burkholderiales; family Burkholderiaceae_C; genus Inhella. The sequence continues at coordinate 21,572 of JAYRUQ010000022.1, read as the reverse complement.
CGCGTCAGCGGCGCCCCCGAGGTGATGGGCGAGCTGCCCATGACCCTGTTCGCCGAGGAGGCGCTGACGCCCGGGCCGGGCCAGGTGCGGGCCGCCATCACGGTGGCCAGCAATGCCGTGCTGTCGGCGCCCGGTGGCGCGCGCCTCGACGCCGCCTTCGCCGGGCTCGACTTCATGCTCAGCCTCGACGTCTACGTCAACGCCACCACGCGCCACGCCGACGTCATCCTGCCCGACCCCTCGCCGCTCGAGGTGCCGCATTACGACATCGCCTTCAGCCAGCTGGCGCACCGCAACGCCGCGCGCTGGAGCGAGGCGCTGTTCGACAGCAGCCAGGTGCACGACTGGCAGTGGCTGCTGCGCCTGTCCGCCATGCTGCAGGGCCAGGACTGGCGCGCACCGCTGGCGCAGCTCGACGACGCCTTCCTGGCCGAGCAGCTCGCTGCCGTGCCCGAGGCGCAGCGCGCCGCGGTGCGCGCGCTGCTGGGCGACACGCCCGGACCGGCGCGCCTGGTCGACCTGGCGCTGCGCGTCGGCCCCTACGGCGACCGCTTCGGCCTGCACCCGCAGGGCCTGAACCTGGCAAAGCTGCGTGCCGCACCGACCGGCATCGACCTCGGCCCGCTGCAGTCACGCCTGCCCGAGATGCTGCGCACCGCCAGCGGCCGCATCGAGCTGGCGCCGCCCGAGCTGCTGGCCGAACGCGAGGCACTGGCGCAGGCCCTCGGCGCCGCACCGCCCGAGCTGGTCGTGGTCGGCCGCCGCGAGGTGCGCAACAACAATTCCTGGATGCACAACCTGCCGCTGCTGGCCAAGGGGCCCGAGCGCTGCACGCTGCGGGTGCACCCGGCCGACGCCGCGCGCGCCGGCCTGAAGGACGGCGACCTGGCTCGCCTGCGCTCGGCAGCCGGTGAACTGTGCGTGCCGGTGCAACTCTGCGATGCCCTGCGCGAGGGCGTGCTCAGCCTGCCGCACGGCTACGGCAACGACTTGCCGGGCGTGCAGTTGCGCGTGGCCACCGATCGGCCGGGCGTCAACCTCAACGCGCTGCTGCCGCTGGGCGAACGCGACCCGCTGAGCGGCAATGCGGTGCTCAGCGGCGTCGCCGTCAGCCTGACGGCGGCATGAGACCGCGGTGAGCGCAGGGTGAGGTCGCATTGAGGCCGGGCGAGGCCGACGCACGGCGTCTGGCGCTGCTCGATTGGGTCGAATCGAACCCGGTGGGGGCGCTGTGGTCGACTGAGGACGCGCGCTGGGCGACCCGCGAAGCACGACGGCACGGCGGTGCGGACTTCCGCGTGACGCGCGCCCGGCTCGGCGCACAGCGTCTGGCCGAGCGCGACGAACGCTTTGCCGAGCTGCTGTCGCGCGAGCTGTGGCCGCGCCCGGCGCCCTGGCTGGCGCTGCTGGGCGGTGCGCTGGCCGGCATCTTCACCAACTACCTGGGCGCAACGCCCTACCTCAACCTGCTGCACCTGCCGCTGTGGAGCCTGCTGCTGGCGCAACTGCTGGGCTATCTGCTGCTGGCCCTGCTGGCCTGGCGCGGCTCGACCGCGGCCATGCGCCCGCTGTTGGCGGCCTGGCACGGGCTGTGGCTGCCGCGGCGGCGCCGCAGCGGGCCGCGCGCCGCCGCGGTACTGACGCATTGGCTGGTGCAGAGCGCCCCGTTGCAGGCGGCGCGCGTCGGCTTGCTCTGGCATCTGGCGCTGCTCGGACTGAACCTCGGCTTGATCGCCGGGCTCTACCTGCGCGGCCTGGGCCAGGAATACCTGGTCGGCTGGCAGAGCACCTGGCTGGATGCCGCCCAGGTGCAGGCCCTGGTCGATCGGCTGCTGGCACCGGCCGCCTGGATCACCGGGCTGGCCGTGCCCGACGTGGCGCCGCTGCGCCACGCCGCCGGCGCGCTGCCCGGGGCGCCGGCGGCCACCTGGCTGCACCTGCTGGCGGCCACCGTGGCCCTGGTGGCCGTGCCGCGCGCACTGCTGGTGCTGGTGGCCGGCTGGCGCTGCCACAGCCGGGCCAAGGAACTGCCCGGGCCCGCCGTGCACGGGGCACACGACCTGCGTTTGCGCCTCGTCGACGCGCAGGGCCGACTGGCGGGCGGCCCGCTGGCAACGGACGGCGAGTGCCTGTGCAGCCCCGAGGGCGATCGCCTGCTGCTGACGCTTGTCACAGACGCCCATGCAGCCGATGCAGCCGATGCCGCCGATGCGCCAACGGGCAGCCTCTGGAGGCGCGGATTTCGCGGCTTTCGCGGGCTGCAGCGCCTCGGCGGGTTCGATGCACCGCCGAGTTGGCACCTGAGCCTGGACGCCGCGCGTCTTCCCGCCTCGGCACCCGGCTGGCCGGCGCAGCGGCGCCAGCTGCGCGCGCTGGACGCGCTGTGGCCGCCCGCCAAACGGGCAGCCTGGCAGCGTCTGCTGACGGCCTGGGAAGAGCCGCTTCAGGAGCGCGAACAGCAGGCGCAGGTGCTGCTGGCCGACGCGCTGCTGGACATGCTGCGCATGCGGGTGCCGCTGCCAGCGCAGAGCGAGCCGCTCGCCACGCTGCGACTGGCGCTGCGGCGCCGGGTGGGCACGCTGAGCGACGCGCTGCATGCGCTCTATGGCGGGACCGATGCGCCGCGTCCGCCGCTGGTGCTGACCGGCGCGCTGCCGCACCGCGTCGAGCGACCGCTGCCCACGGCGCGCAACTCGGTGCTGGGCGGCATGGCCAGCGGCGCCGCGGCCGGGCTCGGCGCCGACGCCGCCAGCGCCGGCCTGACCCTGGGCGCCGGTGCCGCGCTCGGCGCCGTGGCCGGCGGCCTGATGGCGGCCGGCGCCACCGACTGGCTGAACCGGCGTCAGGACCGCCGCGAGGCGCGCGTCGAGCCGGATCCCGACAGCGCGGCGCCGCTGCTGGCGGCGGCCCTGCTCGCCTGCTGGCAGCGCGAGCTGGGCCTGGGCCTGCCCGACGGCGTGCTGCTGCCAGCGGTCATGGAGCGCGACTGGAGCGCCGTGTTGCTCGGCGAAGCCCCGCAGCACGCCACGCAGCAGCACTTCGCCGAAGTCTGCGAGGCGCTGCTGCAGCAGGCCGATCAAGGGACGGCGCAGGCGGCGCAGGCGGCGCAGGCGATCCCCTGAGGCGCCCCGCTCGTTATCCTGTGCCCATGCCCCACGCCTACCTCTGCGACGCCGTTCGCACCCCCATCGGCCGCTATGCCGGCGCGCTCTCCAGCGTGCGCAGCGACGAACTCGGCGCCGTGCCGCTGCGTGCGCTGATGCAGCGCCACCCAGCCCTTGACTGGGAGGCCGTGGCCGATGTGCTGTACGGCTGCGCCAACCAGGCCGGCGAGGACAACCGCAACGTGGCGCGCATGAGTGCGCTGCTGGCCGGGCTGCCGGTGTCGGTGCCGGGCAGCACGCTCAACCGCCTGTGCGGCTCGGGGCTCGACGCGGTGGGCAGCGCGGCGCGCGCCATCCGTGCCGGCGAGGCCGACCTGATGCTGGCCGGCGGCGTCGAGAGCATGAGCCGCGCGCCCTTCGTGATGGCCAAGGCCGAGACAGCGTTCGGCCGCAGCGCGCAGCTGGAGGACACCACGATGGGCTGGCGCCTCGTCAACCCGCGCATGAGGAGCCTCCACGGCACCGACACCATGCCCGAAACGGCCGAGAACCTGGCGCAGGAGTTCGGCATCGCGCGCGAGGACCAGGACCGCTTCGCGCTGGCCAGCCAGCGCAAGGCGCTGGCCGCGCAGGCGGCCGGGCTGTTCGACGCCGAGTTGGTGCCGGTCGAAGTGCCGGCAAGGAAAAAGGGCGAGCCGCCGGGGCAGGTCCGCCGCGACGAGCACCCGCGCGCCACCAGCCTGGAGCAGCTCGCGCAGCTCAAGCCCATCGTCAGGCCCGAGGGCAGCGTGACCGCCGGCAATGCCAGCGGCGTGAACGACGGCGCCTGCGCGCTGCTGCTGGCCGGCGAGGCGGCGTGCGCACGCCATGGACTCACGCCGCGTGCCCGCGTGCTGGGCATGGCCGCGGCCGGCGTGGCGCCGCGCGTGATGGGCATCGGCCCGGTGCCGGCGGTGCGCAGGCTGCTTGACAGGACCGGCGTGTCGCTCGACGCCCTCGACCTCATCGAGCTCAACGAGGCCTTCGCCGCGCAGGCGCTGGCCGTGACGCGCCAGCTCGGCCTGGCCGACGACGACCCGCGCGTCAATCCGCAGGGCGGCGCCATCGCGCTGGGCCACCCGCTCGGCGCCAGCGGCGCGCGCCTGGTGACGACGGCGATGCATCAGCTGCAGCGCAGCGGCGGCCGCTACGCGCTGTGCACCATGTGCGTGGGCGTCGGCCAGGGCATCGCACTGCTCATCGAGCGGGTGTAGGCGTGCTCACCCGCGTGGGCAGGGTGTGCACGAGGATGCGCCGCATCACGGCCATGGACTGCCGCAGCAGCCCCCCGGTGTTGTAGCGCAGCCCGTAGCGCGCGCACAGCGCCTGCACCTCGGGCGCGATCTCTCGATAGCGGTGCGCCGGCATGTCGGGAAACAGATGGTGCTCGATCTGGTGGCTCAGGTGCCCGGTGGCGATGTGGAACCAGACCCCGCCGCTGAGGTTGCTGGACCCGGCGATCTGGCGCAGGTACCAGTCGCCGCGCGTTTCGTTGCGGCAGTCTTCCTCGCGATAGATCACGGCGTGCTCGGTGAAGTGACCGCAGAAGATGATCAGGTAGGTCCACAGATTGCGCAGCAGGTTGGCCAGCAGATTGCCCGCCAGCACCCGGGGCGCGCTCCACAGCGCCAGGGCCGGGAACAGCAGGTAGTCCTTGAACCATTGCCGGCCGACCTTGGCCTTGAAGCGGCGCCAGCGCTCCATGAACACCGGCTTGGCCAGCGCGCCGTGCCGGTAGCGACCGAGTTCCAGGTCGTGCGACCCGACGCCGTACTGGAATCCCAGCGCCAGCAGCAGATTGGCCAGCGGCTGCAGCAGGTGGCGCGGTTTCCAGCGCTGCTCGGGTGTGATGCGCAGCAGCGAATAGCCGAGGTCGCGGTCCTTGCCCAGGATGTTGGTGTAGCTGTGGTGCACCACGTTGTGGCTGTGGCGCCAGCTCTCGCTGTCGCAGGCGATGTCCCAGTCGAAGTGCTGCGAGTTCAACGCCGGATCGCCGGTCCAGTCGTACTGGCCGTGCATCACGTTGTGGCCGATCTCCATGTTGTCGAGGATCTTGCTGGCCGTCAGGGCCGCGACACCGGCCAGCCAGCTCAGCGGCCCCACGCCGAAGTGCAGCAGGGCCCGCCCGCCGGCCTCGCTGGCGCGGCACAGGCGGATCATGCGGCGCAGGTGGTCGACGTCGGCCTGGCCCAGCGACCGCATGACGCGTTGGCGCATGGCGTCGAGCTCGGCGCCGATCTGCGCGACCTGCTCGCGGCTCAGGGAACTCGGGTGAACGTAAGGGGTGGGCAGGGTGTCGTTCATGGGTTCAGGCCTCGATCTGCAGGTCGCTGCGGGCGGCGCTGACGCACAGGCGGATGGCCTGGTCGGGCTCGCTGCACAACTCGCCGGTTTGCAGGTTTTGCACCGTGCCACTGCGCTTGATGCACTGGCAGGCACGGCAGATGCCGATCCGGCAGCCATGGCGGGGCGTCAGTCCGGCCGCCTCGGCCTGCTCCAGCAGGGCGGTGTGGCCGGTGCTGGTGAAGCGCCGCCGGCTTTGACTGAAGTGCACCTCGACCGCGGCGTCCAGCGGCTGGAGCGGCCGCAACGGCGTCGCAGCGAAGCGCTCGGTGTTCCAGGGCGCCGGCGTGGCCGGACGAGCGGCCTGCAGGGCTTCGAGCCAAGCGGCGGGTCCGCAGGCCCAGGTCGGGCGCTCCGCCCAGTCGGGCAGCAGGGCCTGCAGGGTCTCGGCCGTGAAACGGCCCTGGCGCCGGCTGGCGTGGTGGTGCAGGGCGGGGTCCTGCAGCTCGTTGCGAAAAATGAAGTCGGCCTCGTCGTGGCTGACGTGCACCACGCGCAGGTCGCCGCCATAGTGCCGGCCGCGCAGGGCCTGCAGCAGCGCGCGCACCGGCGTGATGCCGCTGCCGGCACTCAGCAGCAGCAGGCGCGGTGGCAGCAGCGCCGGCAGCACGAAATCGCCCTCGGCCTGGCTCAGAGTGATCACCTGACCGGCCTGCAGCTGCTCGTACATGTGGTTCGAGACCCGCCCGCCCGGCTGGCGCTTGACGGTGATGCGCAGGGTATGGCGGCCGATGCGCGAGAGGCTGTAGGCGCGCTGCACGCGCCGGCCGTCGATCTCCAGGCGCAGACGCACGAACTGCCCGGCCTGCGCGCCACGCCAATGCGCGTTGGGGCGCAACACGAAGCTGCGGCAGTCCTCCGTCTCCTGCACCACCTGCAGCACCCGGGCACGCACCTCGCCCAGCGACAGCATCGGGTGCAGGCTGCGCAAGCTGGCTTCCACCGCCGCCCGACGCACGACACCCTGCGCCAGCGGGTGGTCGAGCAGGCGGCGCACGGGGCGGGACAGGTGTTCGGCCCAGTTCGGGCTGGCGGTGTGCATGAAGGTCCTTGGCGAGCGGCTGATTCCGCAACCGAAGTGTGTACGTTTGTACACCGAACATCAAGGTATAAACGCACGTCTAGAGGGGGCAGCCAGTTTTACGCGGGCAAATGGACGGCGATGGCCCACCCATGACAGGAACAAGTGTTCACAGAGCAGGTCTACCGTGACATCCACCCGACGCAAGGACCCGTTGTCGCGCACCGAACGCAAGGACCTGACGCGCGCCAGCCTGCTGCAGGCCGCCCTGGACCTGATGGGCGAGGGGCGCAGCTTCACCAGCCTGGGGATTCGGGAGATCGCGCGCGAGGCGGGCATGGTGCCCAACGCCTTCTATCGCCACTTCCGCAACACCGACGAACTCGGGCTCGCCCTGGTGGAGGAGGTGGGCATCACGCTGCGCAGGCTGCTGCGCGAGGCGCGCCAGGCCGGCGTGGCGGACAGCGAGATGGTGCGCCACTCGGTCGACGTTTACTACCAGTACGTCCAGCAGAACCGCTTGCTGTTCCTGTTCATCAGCAGCGAGCGCGCCGGCGGCAGCCGCATCCTGCGTCTGGCCATCCGCAGCGAGGTGACGCACTTCACCAACGAGATGGCGCAGGACTTCCGGCGCCTGGGTGCTTACCCCGACATGCCCACAGCCACCCTGCAGATGGTCTGCGGCCTGATCGTCACGACCATGCTGGCCGCCGCGCCCGAGATGCTCGACCTGCCGCCCGACCAGCCCCTGCTGGAGGCTGAGCTGACGGCCACCTTCGTGCGCCAGTTGCAGGTGGTGCTGCTGGGCGCCGCCAACTGGCGCGAAGGCGGTCGACCTGCGGACGTTCCTAGACCCTGAACACCGCCACCGCCTGCGCGAGCGCCTGGGCCTGGTTCTTCAGGCTCTGCGCGGCGGCGGCCATCTGCTCGACCAGCGCGGCGTTCTGCTGGGTGCTGTGGTCCATGTCGCCGATCGAGCCGTTGACCTGTGCGATGCCGCTGCTTTGCTCGTCGGCGGCGTGGCTGATCTCCTGGATCAGGTCGGCCACCTTCTGCACGCTGCCCACCACCTCCTGCATGGTGCTGCCGGCCCCCGCCACCTGACGGTTGCCCTCCTCGACCTTCTCGACCGAGTCGGCGATCAGGGTCTTGATTTCCTTGGCCGCCTCGGCACTGCGCTGCGCCAGCAGACGCACCTCGCCGGCCACCACCGCGAAACCGCGCCCCTGCTCGCCGGCGCGCGCCGCTTCCACCGCAGCATTCAGCGCCAGGATGTTGGTCTGGAAGGCGATGCCGTCGATGACCGAAATGATGTCGGCGATCTTGCGCGAGCTGGCGCTGATGCGCTCCATGGTGTGCACCACGCCCTGCACGGTCTGGCCGCCCCGCGCTGCCGCCGAGGCCGCCGCGCCGGCCAGCTGGCTGGCGCTGCGCGCGTGCTCGGCGCTGTGCCCCACGGTGGCGGTGAGCTCCTCCATGCTCGACGCGGTGACCTGCAGCGCACCGGCCTGCTGCTCGGTGCGCGAGGACAGGTCCATGTTGCCGGCGGCGATCTCGGCCGAGGCAGTGGTCAGCGAGTCGACCCCGTTGCGCACGTCGGACACCAGTTGACCAAGCTGCAGGCGCATGCGTTCCATGGCCTCCATCAGGCTGCCGGGACGGGCGCGCCGCGTGGTGATGGGCTCGCTCAAGTCGCCGTCGGCAATCGCCACGGCGGCGGCGGTGGCGCGGCGCGGCTCGCCGCCGAGCTGTCCGATGACGGTGCGCAGCCCCAGGCCCATCAGCATCAGGCTGGCGAGCGCCCCAACCAGCACCAGGCCCAGCAGCATCCAGAAGCTGCGCGTGTAGGCGCCGTCCACGTCGGCGGCGCGGGCGTCGGCCAGCGCCACCTCGGCCTGGATGAGCTGGTCGAGCGCCTGCTTGGCCGGCTCGAGCTTGGGCAGCGCGTCGGTCACGATCATGGTGCGCGAGCCGTCGGCGTCGCCGTTCTTCAGCTGGTCGATGGCCATCTGCACAGCGCCGGCGTAGTCCTGGCGCGCGGCCGCCAGCGCCTTCAAGGCGGCCTGCACCTTCTCCTCAGGGCTGGCCTTCAGGCGCGCCAGCGCCGCGTCCACCTGCTGGGCGTTGCCGGCCTGGCGGGCCAGCATGCCGTCACGGTCTTTTTCGTCGTAGGCGGCCGAGGCGCGCAGCACCAGCGAGGCGTCGCTTTGCAGCAGGGCGGCCACCTGCATGGCGGCCTGCAGGGCCGGCAGGGTCTGCTGGGTGACCTCGGTGGCCGCGCGATGCGTGCTCTTCATGCCCAGCAGCCCGAGCAGCACGCTGAGCACCAGCGCCAGCAGCGGCGGGGCGCACATCAGCAGCAGCAAATGAACCAAACGCAAACGTTGCAGCGTTGCCAGCATGCCTGCTCCAGGGCGTGACGGGGTTGGCAGGATGGCACATCCCACCCTGCGCTGCCTACGGGTAATCGTCCCGTTGTGGCAACCCGGCGCCGACAATCCGCCACCCTTCGCTCCGCCAGCCCGCCTTGACCGCCGCCCACGACCTGCTGCACAGCGCGCAAACCGTTCAGCCTCCCAGGCCCGAGCGCGCGCTGACCGCCTACCGCCCCTACTGGGCGAAGCGTTTCGGACCGGCCCCTTTCCTGCCCATGAGCCGCGAGGAGATGGCACAGCTCGGATGGGACGAGTGCGACATCATCATCGTCAGCGGCGACGCCTATGTGGACCACCCGAGCTTCGGCATGGCGGTGATCGGCCGCACGCTGGAGGCGCAGGGCTTTCGGGTCGGCATCATTGCCCAGCCCGACTGGCTGTCGGTGGACGCCTTCCGGGTGCTCGGCAAGCCCAAGCTGTTCTTCGGCGTGGCGGCCGGGAACATGGACTCGATGATCAACCACTACACGGCCGACCGGAAGATCCGCAGCGAGGACGCCTACACGCCGGGCGCCGCGGCCGGGCGCCGACCCGACCGCGCCTCGTTGGTCTACACACAGCGCTGCAAGGAAGCGTTCAAGGACGTGCCGGTGGTGATCGGCGGCATCGAGGCCTCCTTGCGCCGCATCGCCCATTACGACTACTGGAGCGACAAGGTGCGTCGCTCCATCCTGGTGGACAGCAAGGCCGACCTGCTGCTGTTCGGCAACGCCGAGCGCGCCATCGTCGAGGTCGCGCACCGGCTGGCGGCGCGCAAGCCCATCGAGTCCATCACCGACGTGCGCGGCACGGCCTTCATGCGCCGCCCCGACGACCCCCGCCTGGCCGGCTGGTTCGAGATCGACTCCAGCGAGGTCGACCAAGCCGGCCGCGTCGACGAGATCCTCAGCCCCTACGTCGACACCGAGTCCACGTCGGACTGCAAGAAAAACGAGGCCGCCGACGGCGCCAAGCCGGTGCAGATCGTGCGCCGCACCGTGGCGCGCAGCGACGGTCGCGCCATCACGCCGCCGCGCGAGCGCTCGGTGATCCGCCTGCCCTCCTTTGAGGCCGTGAAATCCGACCCGGTGCTCTACGCGCACGCCAACCGCGTGCTGCACCTGGAGACCAACCCCGGCAACGCGCGCGCGCTGGTGCAGCGCCACGGCGAGGGCGCGGCCTTGCGCGACGTCTGGCTCAACCCGCCGCCGATCCCGCTGAGCACAGTCGAGATGGACCATGTGTTCGACCTGCCCTACGCGCGCAGCCCGCACCCGCGCTACGCCGACGAGCAGGGCGGCCACGACGGCGTGACCAAGATCCCGGCCTGGGAAATGATCCGCTTCAGCGTCAACATCATGCGCGGCTGCTTCGGCGGCTGCACCTTCTGCTCGATCACCGAGCACGAGGGACGCATCATCCAGAGCCGCTCGGAGGCCTCGGTGCTGCGCGAGATCGAGGACATCCGCGACCGCGTCAAGGGCTTCACCGGCGTCATCTCCGACCTCGGCGGACCGACCGCCAACATGTGGCACATCGGCTGCAAGAGCAAGGATATCGAGGCGGCCTGCAGGAAGCCCAGCTGCGTCTACCCGGGCATCTGCCAGAACCTCAACACCGACCACGGCCCGCTGATCCAGCTCTACCGCAAGGCACGCACGCTCAAGGGCGTGAAGAAGATCCTGATCGGATCAGGCCTGCGCTACGACCTCGCGGTGGAGTCGCCCGAGTACGTGCAGGAGCTGGTGGCGCACCATGTCGGCGGCTACCTGAAGATCGCCCCCGAGCACACCGAGAGCGGCCCGCTGTCCAAGATGATGAAGCCGGGCATCGGCACCTACGACCGCTTCAAGCAGATGTTCGAGGCGGCCACGGCGGCGGCCGGCAAGAAGCAGTACCTGATCCCTTACTTCATCGCGGCGCATCCAGGAACCGCCGACGAGGACATGATGAACCTCGCCATCTGGCTCAAGCGCAACGGCTTCCGCGCTGACCAGGTGCAGACCTTCTACCCCAGCCCGATGGCCACCGCGACGGCCATGTACCACTCGGGGCGCAACCCGCTGCGCAAGCTGACACGCGACAGCGAGGCGGTGGACGTCATCAAGGGCGAACGCCGGCGTCGCCTGCACAAGGCCTTCCTGCGCTACCACGACCCGAACAACTGGCCGCTGCTGCGCGAGGCGCTCAAAAGCATGGGGCGGGCCGACCTGATCGGTAACGGTAAGCACCATCTGATCCCGAGCTACCAACCCAGCACCGACGGCAGCTACTGCAGCGCGCGGCGCAAAAACAGCACCGCCTCGGTAAAGCCTGCGGGCGTGAGCACGCCCAAGGATGGCCTGCTGCTCACCCAGCACACCGGATTGCCGCCGCGGCCGGGCTTGAAGGGCCGGCGCCGCGACTGATTCGGGCGGCCTGCGCCCGACACCGGGCAAGCCCTGTGTCGCTCGCGTTTTCGAGGGCTTCGAACTGACGCATACTGCGGCGACCCTGTCGACCGTGCGCATGTCCGATCAAGCTCCGATCGCCGCCAATCTGCCCCGCGACGTCGTCCCCGACGACGACGTGCTGGAGCTCGTGGAAGACACCCAGAGCGGTGATCTGAGGCCCGTGCACCCCTGGCGGGTGCTGATCGTCGACGACGACGCCGATGTGCACCGCGCCACCGAATTGGCCATGCAGGGCCTGCTCATCGAGGGGCAGCCGCTCGAATTCCTGCACGCCGACAACTGCGCGCTGGCGCGCGAGCTGATCAGCCGCGAGCCCGACCTGGCGGTGGCTCTGCTCGACGTGGTGATGGAGAGCGACGACGCCGGTCTGCAGCTGGTGCGCTTCATCCGCGCCGACCGCGACCGCGACGCCATCCGCATCGTGCTGCGCACCGGCCAGCCGGGCTATGCGCCCGAGATCGAGACCGTGCGTTCTCTCGACATCAACGACTACAAGACCAAGTCGGAGCTGACGCGCACCCGTCTGTACACGGTGCTGACCGCGGCCATCCGCTCCTACAAGCAAATCTGTGAGCTGCAGGACAGCCGCCGCGGCCTGCAGCATGTCATCGAGGCCACCAACGAGCTCAGCCACTACCGCACGCTGGCGCGTTACGCCGAAGGGGCCTTGGCCGCACTGGGCGCGCTGTTCGACAGCCTGCCGCAGGGCTTGGTGCTGGTGCAGCACCGTGCCGACCCGCCCGCCCAGGCGCGCGTGGTGGCCGCGCTCGGCCAGTACGGCAGCAGCCTGGGCGCGACCCTGGATGGCATCGGGCCCACCCATCTGCGTGAGACCCTGGAATCCGGACTGGAGCGCGAGATCGGTGCGCCTGCGCACTGCCTGTTGCTGCGCTTCGAGCTGGCCAACCAGCGCGTGCTGCTGATCTACGCCGAGCTGCAGCGCGACCCACAGCCGCACGAGGACGCGCTGCTGCGCACCTTCGCCGGCACGCTGGGCGTGGGCTTCGACAACGTGGCCATGTACAGCCAACTGCTCGACCACGCCTACAACGACCAGTTGCTGCAGTTGCCCAACCGCAACCGCTTCCTCGAACTGCTCGAGCAGCGCATGCGCGAGCCCGAGGGCCTGACGCTGGCGCTGGTCGACCTGGACGACTTCTCCGACATCAACGACGCGTTCGGCCACCGCTTCGGCGACCAGGTGCTGCAGGCCGTGGCGGCGCGCATGGGCGAATGCCTGGGCTCGCGCACCGAGATCGCGCGCATCAGCGCCGACACCTTTGCGCTGCTCGGCGACGAACAGACCATCAACGACCACCGCCTGATGGACCTGCTCGCCCAACCCTTCGCGGTGTCGGGCGAGCGCCTGCAGCTGTCGGCCACCGCCGGTCTGGTGCGACTCAGCGAAAGCAGCGCGCTGGGCTCCGAACTGCTGCTGGACGCGCACATCGCGCTGAAGCGCGCCAAGCTGCAGCACCGCGGCGCGGCGCAGTACTTCTCCACCTCGATGGGGGTGGACGCGCGCGAGCGCTTCAAGCTGCTCAAGGGCCTGCGCGCCAGCTTCGAGGCGCGCCGCCTGTTCGTCGTCTACCAGCCGCAGGTCGCCCTGCCGACACGCGGCGTGATCGGCGCCGAGGCCCTGCTGCGCTGGCGCAACGAGGAAGGCAAGTTCGTTCCGCCCGACCAGTTCATCCCGCTGGCCGAGCAGAGCGGGCTGATCATCAGCATCGGCGAGTTCGTGCTGCGCACCGCCTGCCATCAGGCCAAGCGCATGCGCGATCTGGGCCATCTGGACTTCCACATCGCCGTCAACATTTCGCTGGCGCAGTTCCGCCACGCCGAGTTCATCCCCACCCTGCGGGCGGCGCTGCGCGATGCCGAACTGCCCGGCGAGGCCCTTGAGCTGGAGATCACCGAATCGATGGCCATGGAAGACGTGGACATGGTGCTGGCGGTGCTGTCCGACATCCGCGCCACCGGCGCCACGGTGGCCATCGACGACTTCGGCACCGGCTTCTCCTCGCTGTCGCAACTGCGCCAGCTGCAGGTCGAGCGCCTGAAGATCGACCGTGCCTTCGTCAACGAGGCACAGACCGGCAGCGCCGGCTCCAGCATCGCCTCGATGGTCGTCAACCTCGGGCGCACGCTGGGCATGCGTGTGCTGGCCGAGGGCATCGAGACCGAGGAGCAGGCGCAGATGCTCACCGCGCTCGGCTGCCACGAGGGCCAGGGCTATCTGTTCGCCCGGCCCATGCCCAGCGACGCGCTGGAAGCCTGGATGCGGCCGGCCTAAAAACCGACGGTGGCCAGCACCGGACAGTGGTCCGACAGCGCCAGACGCTCGGCCGTGGTCTCGCCCTCGGCGCCCAACGCCACCTTGCGCGCCTCGACGTTCTTGAGGGCACCGGCGCTCAGCGCTTGGTCAAGCCCGATCGGGTTGCGGCAGCCCAGCTCGCCGCGCAAGCGACCATAGTCCTGGCGCCCGAGCACCTGGCGGTGGCCGAGACTGCACAGCGCCTCGCTGCCACCCTCGCAGCGGCTGCTGAGCAGGGTCAGGGGCCTGGGCTCACCGTCGTTCAGCTCGCGCCATAGATTGCGCGTGCGACCCTCGGCATGGCGGACCGGTGCGTCGGCGGCTTCGGCCGCCTCGTGCGCGAGGTTGCGGTTGAAGTCACCCAACAGCAGCAGCGCGTCGCTGTCGCGCAGGTGGCCATCCAGCCAGGCCTCCAGCGGCCCCACCTGGGCCTGCAGCAGGCGGCAGTTCGGCTCATCGCCGTCGAGCTGACCGCGCCCCGGGCTGCGACTCTGGTCGTCGAGCGGCGAAACGCAGGACGACTTCAGGTGCACGGTCAGCACCTTGAAGATCTTGCCGGCCGCCTTCAGGCTGAGCGCCAGCCCGGGGCGCAGCTGGTCGCGCAGTACCCGCTCGGGCAGCGCCAGCGGCCAATGCGGCTCGCAGACGCCCTCGCCCAGGCTGGCCTTCCAGGCGATGGCCAGACGCTGCACCTTGTGCCCCTCGTAGCTGCAGACCCGCCAGTCCGGCCCGAGCAGCTCGCGCACGGCCTGCGCCCCGCTCACCTCCTGGAAGGCGATCACGTCGGCGTCGACACGTTCACGCAACAGCGCCGCGATGCGCGCGCTGCGCTCGGCATAGCGCGCGGCGCTGACCGGCAGCACGGTGCGCTGCCCATTGGCGCCGGGCAGCTGGTAGATGTCGCAGGGCGGCAACTCACCGATGTCCCACTCGACCGGCGCGTTGCGGCCCCAGGGCAGCTCCCAGCCGCTGCGCGTGCCCTCGGCCGCGGCTGCGGCCGGTCGCCAGCGCTCACCCTCCAGTTGGAAGGGACGCGAGCACTCGCCGATCCAGCGCTGCGCCAGGGCGCTGTCGAGGTGCCAGCCGAGGTTCCAGGTGGCGACGCGCAGGGTCGGTGCGGTGTTCTGGGCGGTGTTCTGGGCGGTGGACTGTGCGGTGGTTTGGGCGGTAGTTTGGGCGTGAACCGGCGCGCCGATCAGGGTCAGGGTGGCGCCGAGCGCCGCCAGGGTCTTCTTGAGCATCATGGGCAGAGAAAGTCGTGGAGGGTTCGCGCCACCACGCGGGTGGCCTTGTGCAGGTCGTCGAGACGGAGGTGCTCGTCGGCGCGCTTGGCATTGCTTTCCAGCACGCTGCGCGGGCCCGCACCATAGATGACGGCCGGCACGCCGGCCGCACCGTACAGGCGCACATCGGTGTAGAGCGGGGTGCCGCATTCGGGGATGGCCTCGCCGAACACAGCCTCGGCGTGGCGTTGCACGGCCTGCACCAGCGGCCTGGCGCGCGGGTCGGGCCTGAGGCTGCGCGCCAGCAGCAGGCGGCGCATCGTCAGGCGGATGCGTGGGTGGTGGTGGCGCAGATGCGTCTCGATGAAGTGGCGCAGCTCGATCTCCACCAGCGCCTCGTCCTCTTCGGGCACGATGCGGCGGTCGAGCCGGAGCGTGACGCGGCCCGGAACGACATTGGTGTTCGTGCCGCCCTCGATGCGGCCGACGTTCAGGTAAGGGTGCGAGATGCCCGCCACCTCGGAGCGCTGCAGGCGCAGCGCGGCGTTGTGGTGGTAGAGCGCCTGCAGCAGGTCGACGGCGGCCTGCAGCGCGTCGATGCCGGTCTCGGGGTAGGCGGCGTGGCTGGACAAGCCCTCCAGCGTCAGCTCCATCTGCAGGCAGCCGTTGTGCGCGGTCACCACCTGGTAGGCGAAGCCGGCGGCGATCAGGTAGTCGGGCTTCGTCAATCCCTGGCGCAGCAACCAGCCGGGTCCGAGCTCGCCGCCGAACTCCTCGTCGTAGGTGAAGTGCAGCTCCACCGCGCCGCGCAAGGCAGCTCGCAGGTTCGGGCCTTGCCCCTGCAGCGACTGCAACGCGAGCAGTGCGCGCAGCGCGAAGGTGTAGGTGGCGAAATCGCTCTTGCTGACCGCCGCGGCGCGGCCGTAGAGCTTGCCGTCGACGACGGCGCCGCCGTAAGGGTCCTGGCTCCAGCCCTCGCCGGGCGGCACCACGTCGCCATGGGCGTTGAGCGCGACGGTCGGTCCGCCCTCGCCGAAGCGCTGCCGCACGATCAGGTTGGTGATGGACTGCATGCCCTGCGCATGCACCGCCTCGGCCGGCACCGGGTGCGCCTCGGCCACCAGGCCCATCGCCGCCAGCAAGGCGGCGGTCTTCTCGGCGTGCGGGGCGTTGTCGCCGGGCGGGGTGTCGGTGGGCACCCGCACCAGGGCCTGCAGAAAGCGCACCTGCTCGTCGAAATGCGCGGCGATCCAGGCGTCGAGCTGCTCATGCGCGTTCATAGCGACTCCCAAAGCTGTGCAAAGGCGTCGACGCAGAGCTGCGCGTCGTGCGCTGTGATGCTCTCCAGCGGGTTGTGGCTGATGCCGCCATTGCCCCCACGCACGAAGAGCATGGCCTGCGGCAGCAACTCGTGCAGCTGCATGGCGTCGTGGCCGGCGCCGCTCACCAGGCGGTGAACGGGCAGGCCGAGCCGCTGCACGGCGGCTTCCCAGCGCGCCTGCCAGTCCGGGTGGCTGGGTGCGGCACGCGCGGCCACCGTGGCCTGCAGCTGCACGCGCAGGCCGCGCCGCTCGGCAATGGCCTGCAACGCGGCCAGCACGGCATCGCGCAGCGCGTTGCGCGTGGCGTCGCTGGGGGCGCGCAGGTCCAGGCTGAAGCGGCAGCACCCCGGCACCACATTGATCGAGCCGTTCGACACCTCGGCGATGCCGACCGTGCCGACGCCGCCGAGCCGGCCTGCCTCGCCCTCCACCGCCAGCGCCAGTTCGGCCAGGCCGAGCAGCGCGTCGCGGCGCAGGTCCATCGGCGTGGTGCCGGCATGGCTGGCCTGGCCCCTGAGCTCGCCCAGGTAGCGGTGGCTGCCGTTGATGCTGGTGACGATGCCCAGCGGCTGCAGGGCGGCGTCGAGCACCGGGCCCTGCTCGATGTGGATCTCGACGAAACCGAGGTAGCGCGCAGGGTCGCGCCGGAGCGCCGCGATGGCATCAGAAGTACCCGGCAGCCCGGCCGCCTGCATGGCCTCGCGCATCGTCAGGCCCTCGGCGTCGCGCTGCTCCAGCCACTCGGGCCGGAAGCCGCCGGTCAATGCGCTGCTGGCCAGGAAGGTGGCGGGGAAGCGCTGGCCCTCCTCTTCGGCGAAGGCGACCAGCTCCAGGCCCACCGGCAGACGCCGGCCGTTCAGACGCTGCACGGCGGCCATGGGGGCAAGGACGCCGAGGCGGCC
The DNA here is from genome assembly GCA_041919015.1 of Inhella sp. Classification (GTDB taxonomy): domain Bacteria; phylum Pseudomonadota; class Gammaproteobacteria; order Burkholderiales; family Burkholderiaceae_C; genus Inhella. The sequence goes on along the minus strand of JAYRUQ010000022.1, from coordinate 4,437 downwards.
GTCGTACTTGCCGGCGTTGCGCACGGTGTCGAAGTGGCTGCCGGTGAGCAGCCATTGCTCGTGCTCGCGCCCGCCCTCGCCCCGGTAGCGGCCGACCACATTGCCCACGGCGTCGATCTCGGCGCTATCGAAGCCGCAGGCCAGCATCCAACGCTGCAGGTCCTCGGCGCAGGCGCGGTGCGCCGGCGTGCAATAGGTCACCGTCAGGTGTTCGGGCGTGTCGCTGTGGCGCGCCAGTTGCTCGGCCCAGTCCCAGACCTGCTCGCCCTCGGCGAGGGTCTCGCCCAGCGCGTCGGCCAGACGCAGCTCGGCAATGCGGTGGATCTGGCGCAGGCACTCGGCGAACTCGGTGTCGGGTTGCGCGTGCAGGCGGCGCTCGAAGGTTTCGATGATCTGCGTGCGGCTCAGGCCCGCACCCCGCGGACCGCGCACCGCCAGGATGAAGGGCCAGCCGAAGCGCGCGTTGTAGTCGCGGTTGAGCTGCTGCAGGCGCGCGAACTCCTCGGCGCTGCAGTGCTGCAGGCCGGCGCTGCGCTGCTCGCGGCTGCTTTCATCGGTCAGCATGGATGTCGAAAGCCCCGCCTTGCCCACCAGCTCCGGGTGGGCGCGCAGCAGTGCGAGCTGGGCCTCGCGCCCGGCCGCCTCCAGCACCTCCACGCAGGCGCGCTTGAAGGCGGCCAGGCTCTTGAAGGGCCCGCGCGCCAGCGCCTGCTCGGCGATCCACGGCGAGTGTTCGTAGAGCCCCGCCAGCTTGTCCAGACTCAGTTCCATACGAAGGCCGTGGCCGGGTCGAAGGGGTGCACGCTGCGCCAGTGGCGCGCGATGTCCACGCGGCGGCAGATCCACACGCGCTCGTGGCGCTGCACATGGTCGAGGAAGCGCTGCAGCGCACGCATCCGGCCCGGGCGGCCGAGCAGCCGGGCGTGCAGGCCGACGCTCATCATGCTGGGCTGCTGATTGCCTTCTGCGTAGTGAACGTCGAAGGCGTCGCGCAGATAGGTGTAGAAGTCCTCGCCCTGGCTGAAGCCCTGCGGCAAGGCGAAGCGCATGTCGTTGCAGTCCAGGGTGTAGGGCACGACCAGGTGCGGCGCCAGTGCGCCGCTGCCCGTTTTCACCTGCAGCCAGAACGGCAGATCGTCGCCGTAGCAGTCGCTGTCGTAGAGGAAGCCGCCCTGCTCGGCGACCAGGCGGCGCGTGTTGGGGCTGTCGCGGCCGGTGTACCAACCCAGCGGCGCGCTGCCCGTCAGCGCGGTGATGACCTGCACGGCCCGCTGCAGATGGGCGCGCTCGGTGGCCTCGTCGACGTTCTGGTAGTGGATCCAGCGCCAGCCGTGGCTGGCGATCTCGTGCCCCAGTTCGACGAAGGCGGCCGTGACCTCCGGGCAGCGCTGCAGCGCCATGCCGACGCCGAACACCGTGAGCGGCAGGCCGCGACGCTCGAACTCGCGCAGGATGCGCCACACGCCGACGCGCGAGCCGTACTCGTAGATGCCCTCCATGCTCAGATGGCGCGCCGGGTAGGCCGCCGGCTGGAACAGCTCGGAGAGGAAGACTTCGGAAGCGGCATCGCCGTGCAGCACCGAGTTCTCGCCGCCCTCCTCGAAGTTCAGCACGAACTGCAGCGCCACGCGCGCCTGGCCCGGCCATTGCGGATGGGGCGGATGGCGGCCATGGCCACGCAGGTCGCGGGGGTAGGAGGGCATCGTGAGGCTCATGCGGCAACGCCCAGGGCCTGGGCCAGAGAACGCGGCGCAGCGGCCGCCTGGAGCCCGGCCTCGACATGGCCGAGGTGCTCGGCCATCAGGCGCACGGCGCGGCGGGCGTCGCCGGCCTCGATGGCATCGACCAGCTCACCGTGCTCGGCGGCCGAGGCCTGCGCGGAGTGGGTGGACTGGTACATCAGCGCGATCAGCGAGCAGCGCGCCAGCAGGTCGGACAGGATCTCGGCCAGCACCTGGTTGCCGGCCAGTTGCGCGAGCAGCACATGGAAATCGGCCAGCAAGCGGGTGCGGCCGGCCACGTCACCCTGGCGCAGTGCCTTGGCCTCGCGCGCCAGATGGCGGCGCAGCTGCGCCAGATGCTCGGGTCGGCGGCTGGCGCAGAGCTGGCGCACCAGCTGCAGCTCGAGCAGCTCGCGCACCGCGAAGACCTGGCGCGCCTCCTCCGGGCTCGGCTCGGTCACGAAGGCGCCACGTCGCGGGTGCAGGCTCACGAGGCGGTTGCGGCTCAGGCGGTTGAGCGCCTGCCGCACCAGGGTGCGCGAGACCTCGAACAGGTCGGCCAGCTGCTGCTCGACCAGCTTGGTGCCGGGCATCAGCCGGCGCTCGACGATGGCCGTGGTCAGGGCCTCGACGATGCGATCGGTCTGGTCGGGGGGAGCGGCTGCTTCGTCCATCGCGTGTATGCTTGAGTGTATACAGTTTGCCTTCCCACATCGCATGGCCACGCTCAGCACCCATGTACTCGACACCGCCCAGGGTTGCCCGGCCGCCGGCATGGCGGTGAGCCTTTGGCGCGACGGCCGGCAGGTCAAGCGCGTGCTCCTCGATGCCGACGGCCGCAGCAGCGCCCCGCTGCTGGCCGGCGACGAGATGCAGATCGGCAGCTGGCAGCTGCGCTTCGAGGTGGCGGCCTATTTCCGCGCGCGCGGCATGAAGCTGCCCGAGCCGCCCTTCCTCGACGTGGTGCAGCTCGACTTCGGCATTGCCGACCTGGGTTCGAAGTACCACGTGCCGCTGCTGGTCAGCCCCTGGAGCTACTCGACCTACCGCGGGAGCTGAGGTGGACGCCGGCTACCTGCTCGACTGGGCCAATCTGCTGCTGCGCTGGGCCCATGTGATCACGGCCATCGCCTGGATCGGTTCGTCGTTCTACTTCGTGTTCCTCGACAGCAGCCTGACTGCTCCGACCGACCCGGACCTGCAGGCCAAGGGCGTCAACGGCGAGCTGTGGGCGGTGCATGGCGGCGGCTTCTACCACCCGCAGAAATACCTGGTGGCACCGCGCCAACTGCCCGACAAGCTGCATTGGTTCTTCTGGGAAAGCTACTCGACCTGGCTGACCGGCTTCGCGCTGTTCACGGTGCTCTACCTGGTGAACGCCGGCAGCTTCCTGGTCGATGCGCGGGTGTTCGCCTGGGGCTCGAACGGCGCGGCGGTGGCGGCAGCGCTGGGCTTCCTGTTCGGCTTCTGGTTCGTCTACGACGCCATCGGCCGGCTGGCCGGTGTGACGCGCGACCGGATGGTCGGGTGGCTGGTGGCGCTGGTGGTGGCCGGCATGGCCTGGGCCGCCTGCCAGTTGTTTGCGGGCCGCGCGGCTTTTCTGATCGTCGGCGCCGCGCTGGCCACCGCCATGAGCGCCAACGTGCTGGTCTGGATCATTCCGGGCCAACGCAAGGTCATCGCGCAGATGCGAGCCGGTCAAGCGGTGGAGCCGATCCACGGCCAACGCGGCAAGCAGCGCAGCGTGCACAACACCTACTTCACGCTGCCGGTGCTGGTCGCCATGCTGGGCAACCACTACGGCTGGCTGACCGGCGCAAGCGGCAACTGGATGCTGCTGGTGACCCTGATGCTGGCCGGCGCGCTGATCCGCCATTCCTTCGTGGCGCGGCACAAGGCCCTGGTGCAGGGGCAGCGCGTGCCCTGGGAATGGGCTGGCGGCGGCGTGTTGTTGCTGCTGGCGCTGGTGGCGACCCTGGCGCCGGCACCGCGTTCGGCTGCTGTCGCGCTGCCGCCCCCCACGACCGCGCAGGTGCAGGCGGTGGTGCAGCAGCGCTGTGTGCTGTGCCACGGCGCTGATTCACCGCAAAAGGGTGTGGCCTTGCACTCGGCAGCGCAGCTGGAGCAGCATGCGGCGGCGGTGTACCAGCAGGTGGTGGTGGAGAAGCGGATGCCTTTGAACAATGCGACGGGGTTGACGGAGGAGGAGCGCTTGTTGGTGGGGCGGTGGTTTGAGGGGCGGAAGTGAAGGTGCTTGTTCTTTCGGTGCAGCCCGCAGGGGTCTTCAACCCCTGCACCCCGACCCCCTTTTCTTTGCGCCGCCAAAGAAAAGGGGGGAAAAGAAAGGCGGGCCTGCTGCGCTCGCCCGCTCGGCCTGCGGCCAAGCGGGTTCCCTGTGGTGCTCGACAAGGGGGCCACGCGCAGAACTCGCTGCGCTCGCTTCGCTCCCTCCGCTCAAACAAGCTGCGCGAGTCAGATCACGATGTGCGCCTGCGGCGCACGGCCCCCTTGTCTGCGCTCCTCGGCGGCGCAGACGGCGGACAACAGCCAACAGCCGAACCTCGAGCCGTTGACGGCAGGCAGCGAGCCGATGTCCGGTATTCGGCTGTTCGGTCTCCCACCCCCTCTGCGCCGCCGAGGAGCACAGCAAGCCGGCCCGCGTGCCGCAGGCACGCGACCCTTCTGACTCGGCCAGCCTGTTTGAGCAGAGTGAGCG
>JAYRUQ010000021.1:0-56651 GCA_041919015.1 Inhella sp. | reverse complement strand
GCCACGCGCGACAAGACCCTGGCGGCCGTGCGCGGCATCCTGGCCAGCGGCGCGCAGGCCGCACCGCACCTGAGCTGCGTCGGTTCCGGCAAGGCCGAACTGGCCGAGATCCTGGCCACCTACCGGCAGCTCGGCGTGCGCCGCCTGGTGGCGCTGCGCGGTGACCTGCCCTCGGGCACGGCGTCCTTGGGCGAGCTGCGCTATGCGGCCGAGTTGGTGGCCTTCATCCGCGAGACGCAGGCCGCGCATTGGCCCGAGCTGCGCATCGAGGTGGCCGCCTACCCCGAAGTGCACCCGCAGTGCCGCTACGCCGCCCGGGACCTCGAGCATTTCGCCGCCAAGATGGCGGCCGGAGCGGACAGCGCCATCACGCAGTTCTTCTTCAACCCCGAGGCCTACTTCCACTTCGTCGAGCAGGCGCGCAAGGCCGGGGTCAGCCAGCCCATCACGCCGGGCATCATGCCCTTCCACAACTACCACCGCATCGCGCAGTTCGCGCAGCGCGACGGCATCGACATCCCGCGCTGGGTGGCGCTGAAGATGGAGGGCTATCTGGACGACTCGGCCAGCATCCGCGCCTTCGGCCTGGACGTCGTCACACGCCTGTGCGAGCGCCTGATCGCCGGCGGCGCGCCCGGGCTGCACTTCTACGCACTCAACCAGAGCGAGCTGGTGCTGGAAATCGGCCGGCGCCTCGGCCTGGGGGTGGAGCCCGCGCGGTAAAGAAGGGCAAACCAAGGCCCTGCGGGCCTTGGGGGCCGTGGCCAGCGGCAACACTGTCGGCATGTCCAAGATCCGCCCCCTGCTCCTGGCTCTGCTGCTGAACGCCAGCGCCCAGGCCCAGACCTCCGCCGCACCCCCCGCCGCCCCACCCGCCGCGCCGGCCCAGCCGAAGCTCGACAAGGTCGAGGTCACGAGCCAGAACACCGACGAGAACCGCCGCCGCACCGCCACGGCGAGCAAGATCGTCATCAGCCGCGACGACCTGCTGCGCTTCGGCGACGGCAACCTCTCCGATCTGATGCGCCGCCTGCCCGGCGTCACGCCCGGTGGGCGGCCGGGTCGCGGCGGCGAGATCCGCATGCGCGGCATGGGCGGCGGCTTCACGCAGCTGCTGGTCAACGGCGAGCGCATGGCGCCGGGCTTCTCGATCGACCAGATCGCCCCCGACCAGATCGAGCGCATCGAGATCCAGCGCGCGCCCACCGCCGAGACCGGTGCGCGCGCGGTGGCCGGCACCATCAACATCATCCTGCGCGAGCCGCTGGTGCAGAAGCTGCATGAACTGCGCGTCACGCTGGGCGCCGACCATGGCGAGCCGCAGCTGCAGGCGGCCTGGACGCGCAACGACGCCTTCGGCGAAGACCTGCGCTACTCGCTCACCGTGGTGGCCAACCACCAGCGCCGTTTCGACGACATCGACAGCGTCATCACCACCACCACGCCCGAGCTGAGCCTGCTCGGACAGACCGCACAGCAGGGCAGCAGCCTGGACCGCCGCAGCAGCCTGAACACCAACGCGCGCCTGCTGTGGCGTCTGGGCGAGGGCGAATCGCTGACCTTCATGCCCTTCATGGTGCTGGCGCGCGGCACGACCGACAGCCAGTTCAGCCAGAGCGGCGTGGCGCGCTTCGACGCCGCCAGCAGCCACAACGAGGGGCGCTTTCGCATGCTGCGCTTCGGCAGCCAGTACCAGAACGCGCTGGGCGAAGGGCGGCGGCTGGAGCTGCGCGCCAACGGCGGGCGCACCGTGCTGGAGGGCGACAGCCGCCGCCGCGAGACCCTGGCCGGCGCCACGGCGCGCACCCAGGACGACCACAACGAAAACCGCGACGACAACCTCAGCCTGGCGGCCAAGCTCAACCTGCAGACCGACCGCGAGCACAACTGGGTCAGCGGCCTGGAGCTCGAGCACGGCCGGCGCGACAACAGCCGCACCACGCTCGAGAACGGCCTACCCAAGCCCGGCCTGTCGGACTTCGGCGAGCAACTGGCGGCGCGCACCCTGCGCCTGGCCGCCTTCACACAGAACGAGTGGCAGGCCAGCCCGCAGTGGAACCTGCACGGCGGCCTGCGCTACGAGCAGATCGAGAGCCGTGGCGACCCCGGTTTCGGCGCCACGGTGCGCAACACCAGCCGCGTCTGGTCGCCCATCGCCCACGCGCTGTGGAAGCCCGACCCGAAGAGCCGCAACCAGCTGCGCATGAGCCTGACGCGCAGCTACCGTGGCGCCAATCTGGGCGACCTGATCGCGCGACCCAGCGTCAACAGCCAGATCCCGAGCGGCCCCAACACCGTGGCCACGCCCGACCGTGCCGGCAACCCATTGCTGCGTCCCGAGCTCGCCACCGGACTGGAGTTCGGCCTCGAGCATTACCTGGCCAAGGGCGGCCTGCTCAGCGCCAACCTGTTCGCGCGCGACATCAGCGGCCTGATCCGCAACGTGCTGGCGCTCGAGACCGTGAGCTGGGACGCCAGCCCGCGCTGGGTCAGCCGGCCACGCAACCTCGGCAAGGCCCGCGTCTACGGCCTGGAGCTGGAGGCCAAGGCGCGCGCCGACGAGCTGCTCGACAGCGCGCCCGCCTGGCTGCAACTGCGCGCCAACCTCAGCCTCTTCGCCTCCGACGTGCAAGGCATTCCTGGGCCGCACAACCGCATCGACGCCCAGCCGCGCGCCACCGCCAATCTGGGGCTGGACGCCCGCATCCCGGACAGCGCCTGGAGCCTGGGCGGCAACTGGAGCTGGACGCCCGAGGTGGAGATCCAGCAGACCGAAATCCTGCGCTCGCTGACCAGCCGCCGGCAGGTGCTCGACGGCTACCTGCAGTACGCGGTGCGCCGCGACCTGAACTGGCGCCTGGGCGTGAGCAACGCCGCGCCGCTCGACGCGCTGACGCAGACCGTCGTCGACAGCGGCAGCCAGATCGTGCGAACCGACGACCGCAAGCGCACCTTCACCAGCTGGAACCTGCGCGCCGAGATGCGCTTTTGAGGCTGCTCGTCGGCTCCTCCTTCTTGAGGATGCCATCGCGTGACGCGCAGGTTCAGACTGGGTTCCATGCTCACGCAGGCCCTCAAGCTCGACAGCGCGGCGTTCGCCACGTCGCGTTTCGCACTGCATGGGCGCGCCGAGGTGGCGGTGCAGGGACGCGCCCTGCGCATCGAGGCTGCGGGGCCCTTCAATCTGGAGTTCGTTCAGGCGGTCTGCCGAATGCTCGACGTGGCCGCTCACGCCCTGCCCGCCGACCGCCGCTTCGTCGAGTGCGTGGCGCTGCGCCACAGCCTGCTGATGCCGCCCGCGGCCTTTGAGCTGCTGCGCGCCTTCAGCGCCAGGTCGCAGCGCGTCGGCTACCGGCCGCAGGCCATGCTGCTGGTGGTGCCGGCCCAGACCGAGGGCCGCGATCTGCTGCTGCCGCGCCTGGTGAAGCTCTGGTCACCCAGCCGACCGGTGCATGTCTTCGAGGCGAGCGCAGAGGCCGAGCTGATGCTGAGCCGATTGCTGCGCTCCTGGCATTGAACCCAAGAACGGCAGTTGACCGATCGCCTCCGCATGCAAGTCGGAAGCACGACACAGAAGGCACGCCACGACCGCCTTCACCTCCTGGGTGAGCGCGCTACACGGCCGCTTCCAGGTTGAATCGCCCGGCCTTGCGGGCATGCCTGGCCTGCGCTTCGGAATGCCCGGGCTGCACGGCGGCTGCCGAGAATGGCACATGACGATTGCCCTTGCGCTGCTGGCGCTGGCCGCCGCGACGCACAGTCCGGCGACGCCCCCGACCGCCACCCCCGCCGCCTCCGCCGCCTCCGCCGCCTCCGCCGCCTCCGCCGCCTCCCCGCCCGCTCCGAGCCGGCTGGACAAGGTCGAGGTCAGCGGCGCCACCAGCGCCGCCAGCCGGCGCCGCAACAGCACGGCCAGCAAGATCATCATCGACCGAGCGGAGCTCGAGCGCTTCGGCGACACCCAGCTCGGCGACGTGCTGCGGCGCCTGCCCGGCGTGACCCTGGGTGGGCGCCCCGGGCGCGGCGGCGACATCCGGCTGCGCGGCCTGGGCGGCGGTTTCACGCAGATCCTCATCGACGGCGAGCGCGCGCCGGCCGGCTTCGCCGTTGACCAGCTGCCGCCCGATCAGGTCGAGCGCATCGAGATCCTGCGCGCCGCCACCGCCGAGACCGGTGCGCGCGCCGTCGCCGGCACCATCAACATCATCCTGCGCGAGCCCATTGCCAAGACCCGCCACGAGCTGCGCCTGGGCCTGGGCACTGACCACGGCGACCCGCAGGGCGACCTGAGCTGGACGCGCAACCTGAAGTGGGGCGGCGCCCAGGGCGACGACTGGCTGGGTGCGCTGAGCGTCAACGCCAGCGCGGCACGGCGCTTCAACGATGTGGACGTGCAAAGCCGAGCCGAGAACCTGGCCAGTGGCGCGCTGCGCAGCGACACCGCGCAGCGCGGTGCGTCCGAGAGCGACAGCGCCAACCTCAACGCCAGCCTGCGCCTGCGCTGGAAGCTCAGCGACACGCAGAGCCTGCACCTCTCGCCCTTTGCCTTCCTGTCGCGCAACCGCGGGCGCAGCGACATCGCCGCGCGCGGCTACAGCGGCTTCGATGCCGCGCAAGGGCGGTCCGAGGGGCACAGCGAGGCGCTGCGCCTGAGTGCCAGCTGGCAGTGGCGTCCCGAGCCGACCGAGCGCGTCGAACTGCGCGCCGGCCTGGGCCGCAACCGCTCGGGCGGCGACAGCCTGCGCCTCGAGACCCTGGCCGGCCAGCGCCACCGCACCCAGCAGGACCACAGCGAGACCCACGACGACAACCTCAGCCTGGGCGCCAAATGGAGCCTGCAGACCCACCGCGAGCACCAATGGGTCAGCGGGCTCGAGTTCGAGCGCGGCGAACGCCTGCAGGCGCGCCGCACGCTGGAGAACGGCCAGCCCAAACCGGGTCTGGACGAGTTCGGCGACAGCCTGTCGGCCGGCACGCGGCGCCTGGCCGTCTACACGCAGGACGAGTGGTCGCCCGGCGGTCCGGCCGACAAGACCTGGTCGCTGTACGCCGGGCTGCGCTGGGAGGCCATCGAGACGCGCGGCGACCCCGGGCTGGGCGGCGACCTGGGCCTGTCGACACGCACGCGCAACGCCGTCGCCTCGCCGCTCTTTCATCTGCTGTGGAAGCCGCCGCAGTGGCCGCGCGACCAGCTGCGTGCCTCGCTGACCCGCACCTGGCGCGCCCCCGGCCTGAACGACCTGATCGCCAAGCCGGTGGTCAACGCCAGCTACCCGAGCGGCCCCAACCCGCAGAGCGCGCCCGACCGCGCCGGCAATCCCGGCCTGCGCGCCGAGCTGGCCACCGGTCTGGATCTGAGCTGGGAGCATTGGCTGGCCGGCGGCGGCGTGCTCAGCCTGGGCGGCCATGTGCGCTGGATCGACGGCCTGATCCGCAACCTGCTGGCGTTGGAAGCGGTGCCCTGGGACGCCAGCCCGCGCTGGGTCAGCCGCCCGCGCAACCTCGAGGGCGCGCGCAGCGCCGGCCTGGAGATGGAGGCCAAGGCGCGTCTGGGCGAGCTGTGGGATGAGGCGCCCGAGGCGCTCGATGAATTGCTGCTGCGTGCCAATCTGGCGCTGTTTGCCTCGCGCGTCGGTGGCATTCCCGGACCCAACAACCGCCTTGAGCAGCAGCCGCGCGGCACGCTCAATCTGGGCGCCGACTACCTGTGGCCCGTCGGCGTGCGCAGCGGCATCAACTGGAGCTATGTGCCCGGCGACACCCTGCAGCAGACCGAGATCCTGGTGCGCCGCAACAACCTGCGCTCGGTCTGGGACGCCTTCCTCAGCTGGAGCAGCGGCGACCCGCGCAACGCAATCAACTGGCGGCTCTCGCTGGCCAATCTGGCGCCGCGCGAGACGCGGGTGCTGAGCGTCGTGCAGCGCGGCGACGAGCGCAGCACCAGCCTGGACCGCAAGCGCACGTTCCGCGTCTGGAACCTGCGCGCCGAAACGCGCTTCTGAACGCCGCCCGCGCGGCCTCTGTTTTGTCCAGGACAAAACCAGGTGCACTGCAGGGGCAAGGGGCCGACCGGCGACGCACAGCCGCACACTGACCGAGCATGTCGTCATGGCCGTTGCCGAACCCCCCGCCGCCTGCACCGTTTACTTCGACGGCGACTGCCCGCTGTGCCGGCGCGAGATCGCCGCCTACCGCCGCCTGGCCGGCGCCGAGGGATGCCATTGGGTCGACGCCGCGCAGGCTGACGCCGTGCATCTGGGCCCCGACCTGGATCGCCGCCAGGCGCTGCGCGAACTGAACCTGCGGCGCGCCGACGGCACGCTGCTGCGCGGTGTCGACGCCTTCATCGCGATGTGGGCGCAGTTGGACGCAACCCGCACCTGGGCGCGCTGGGCGACACGCCCGCCGCTGCATGCGCTGCTGCGTCTGGCTTACCGGCACTTCCTCGCGCTGCGGCCGCTGTGGCGTCGCCCATGAGGCGCGCCCTGGTCTGGCTGAAGCGCGACCTGCGCATCGACTCGCCGCGCAAGCAGGCGCTCGACCACGACCCCGAGGGCCACTACCAGCGCCGCTGGATCCCCGAGCTGGGTACGCCGGCCTACCCGTACACGATCGTCGACGAGCGCAGCCAGCTGGCCCGCATCAAGACCCTGCTCTACGGTCTGCGCGCGCGGCCCGAGGTGCGCGAGGAAGCGGACGCCATCCAGCAGCGGCATGGCTCGCGCAAGAGCGGCCTGCCGCCGACGGTCAGGGGCCAGCGCGGCGCAGCGGTCGGGGCCGATCGGCAGCGGGACCTCTTCGAATGAACTTCGAATGAACTTCAAGGGCAACAAGGCGGCGCTGCCCAGCAAACCCTGTGAGCAATGCGGCCGGCCGATGAGCTGGCGCAAGGCCTGGGCGAAGAACTGGAGCCAGATCAAGTACTGCAGCGAGCGCTGCCGCAAGGCGCCGAAATGAGAAACCTGGTGCTCGTGCTGGGCGACCAGCTCGACCTCGACAGCAGCGCCTTCGACGGCTTCGACCCCGCTCAGGATGCGGTGTGGATGGCCGAGGTGCTCGAGGAGTCCCGCCATGTCTGGAGCAGCCAGCCGCGCAGCGCACTGTTCCTGTCCGCCATGCGCCACTTTGCCGAGCAGCTGCGGGCGCAGGGCCGGCCGCTGCACTACCGCGCGCTCGACGACGCCGACAACCGCGGCAGCCTGGCCGCCGAGCTGCGCGCGGCCATCGTGCGGCTGCAGCCGCGCCAGCTGGTGCTGACGGCGCCCGGCGACTGGCGCGTGCTGCAGGACCTGCAGGCGGTGGCGCGCGAAACCGGCCTGGCGCTCGAGCTGCGCGAGGACCGCCACTTCTTCAGCAGCGTGCGCGAATTCGCCCAGCACGCCCGCGGCCGCAAGCAGCTGCGCCTGGAGTACTGGTACCGCGAGCTGCGCCGCCGCCACGCCGTGCTGCTGACCCCCGAGGGTGAGCCCGAAGGCGGCGCCTGGAACTTTGACAGCGACAACCGCGAGCCCTTCGGCAAGAGCGGCCCAGGGGCCGTGCCCGCCGCACCGCGCTTCGAGCCTGACGCGTTGACCCGGCAGGTGCTGGCCCTGGTGCGCGAGCGGCTGTCCGAGCACCCCGGCCTGCCCGGATGGTGGGACGACTTCGCCTGGCCGGTCACCCGCGCGCAGGCCTTGCAGGCGCTCGACGCCTTCGTGCGCGAGCGACTGAGCGACTTCGGTCGCCACCAGGACGCGATGTGGCCGGCGCAGCCGACGCTCTGGCACTCGCTGTTGGCGAGCAGCCTGAACCTGAAGCTGCTGAATGCACGCGAGGTGGTGGCGGCGGCCGAGTCCGCCTACCGCGCGGGGCAGGCCCCGCTGGCCAGCGTGGAGGGTTTCATCCGCCAGATCCTGGGCTGGCGCGAGTACGTGCGCGGCATCTACTGGACGCAGATGCCCGACTACCTGGCGCGCAACGAACTGCAGGCCGACGAGGCCCTGCCCGCCTTCTACTGGACGGGCGAGACCGACATGGCCTGCCTGCGCGAAGCCCTGACGCAGACCCTGCGCCTGGGCTACGCACACCACATCCAGCGCCTGATGGTGACCGGCCTCTACGCGCTGTTGCTGGGCGTGCGGCCGCAGCAGCTGCATGCCTGGTACCTGGCGGTCTACGTCGACGCGGTGGAGTGGGTCGAGCTGCCCAACACCCTGGGCATGAGCCAGTACGCGGACGGCGGTGTGATGGCCAGCAAGCCCTACATCGCCAGCGGCGCCTACATCGAGCGCATGAGCACCGGACGGCTGTGCGCCGGCTGCCGCTTCAAGCCGCGCCAGCGCGTCGGCGCCGAGGCCTGCCCGTTCACCACGCTCTACTGGGACTTCTTGCTGCGCCACGAGGATCTGCTGGCCGCCAACCCGCGCTTGGGTGTGCAGGTGCGCAACCTGGCGCGGCTCGACGAGGCCGAACGGCAGGCGATCCGCGGGCAGGCCGCCGCGCTCAGGCCGAAGACAGCAGACCCAGGCGCCGCAGCAGTTGCCGAACCAGGCCCGTGATGGCCATCGACCAGGCGATCAACGCGATCACGAAAAAGACGCGTGGCAGGAAGTCCAGGAACCCGAAACCCAGCGCCGCGATCATGCGTTCGGTGCAGGCCGCGTACATGCCGAGCGGGAACACCGCGCCCCAATACAGCGGGTCGTAGCGCAGCGGAAAGCGCCGGTAGACATGGCGCCAGATCGCCAGCACCAGCAGCATCGGGATCCACCAGGTGCCGGTGGCCCAGAAGAACACCGTGAAGCCCTTGATGAAGGGCAGCAGCGAGATCAGGAAGGGCGCCTCGGTCGAGTTGAGGATGAGCAGCGAGCCCGACAGGGTCGAGATCGCCATCGCCCCCATATTGATCCAGTAGGGCGGCGACAGGTCGCCCGGTTCCAGTGTGAAGAAGGTGTAGCGGTAGAAGATCAGCGACATCATCCAGATGTAGAGCATGCCGCCCCACAACCACATCGACAGCGCCAGGAAGTTGAGCTCCAGGCGCACCGGCTGGCCCAGACGCGGCGCCAGCAGCGCGCTGAGCGTGGCGATCGACTGCGTCGCCACCACCGCCAGCAGCCAGGCGCCGTTGATGCCCTTGTCCAGCGGCGGCTTGTTCTGCTTGATCGTCAGGCCGGTGAAGATGGTGTAGGTCAGCGCCAGCCACAGCAGCAGCGCCAGCCCCCACAGCAGCAGCGCCAGCGGCACGCTGTTCCACAGCAGCAGCACCTGGCTGCCCAGGATGCTGGTGGCCGCCACGCTGGTGAAAAAGCCCGGCCCGCGCAGATGGTCGATGAGGTCGCCGAAGAAGCGCTGCGGGTGTCGCTCGGCGCGCAGCGCGTTGAGCACGCACAGCACCGTGTAGGCCGCCAGATTGAGCGCGAAGAGCGCGCGCGACAGCGCCGGATGACCGAGTTGCAGCGCGGCAATCGACACGATGCCGGTGGCCATGACCATGCCGAAGTAGGCCGGCGACAGCTCGGCCAATCCGGCCAGGGAGAAGGACGGGGCGGCCCTTTGCATCGCCTGATCCTCGCACGCGGCGGATCGCGCGACCAGGGCCGTTTCGGACGCCGCCGGCTCAGCGCACCATGAAGTCGATGACGATGCCGCCCGGTTCGCGCTGGCGGTATTCGATGGCGACACGCTCGCCGTAGCGCGCGCGCAGCTGGTCGAGCAGCGGCAGCGGGTCGTGGTCGTTGACGAAGCGCATCGTTTCTCCGGCTTGCAGCGCGTCGAGCGCGCCGAAGATGGCGGCGTGACGGAAGCGCTTGGCGATGCCGCGCGCGTCAAAGGGGTAGAGGGCCGAGGGCGAAAGGTGCTGGTGCGACATCGAGAGGTCCTGTGGCGAAGTTCGTAGGTGTGAAGGTCGAGGGTCTGAAGCTCGACGGTGTGGGCCCGCAAATAAGATGCACACGCGGTACATCAATGATAGACGCCCGGCGACTCCCGGACAAGCCCGGTCGCTTGATTCACCGCACTTGCCGCGCGCGGGCCAGGAACAGCGCGGCTTCAGCCCCGCTTGGCGGCAGAGCGGCGAACCGGCACCGCGGCGACGATCGGCACGCTGCGCCGGCCGCCTGAACGCGGCGGCGGCGGCGCGACCAACTCGGCCAGGGTGACGCCGTCGAGCGCCTTGAAATAGGCGTCGAGCGCCCCCTGCAACACACCCTTGAGGCGGCAGGAGGGGGTCAGCGTGCAGGCATTGGTGCGGGCGTCGAAGCACTCGGCGAGCCGGAAGTCGGTTTCGGAGTTGCGCACCACATCGCCGACCCGGATGTCGGTGGCCGGCTTGGCCAGGCACAGACCGCCCCCGCGACCGCGCGTGGTCTGCAGCACGCCCTGGCGCGCCAGGTCGTTGACGATCTTCATCAGGTGGTTCTTCGACACGCCATGCCGCTCGGCCAGTTCGGCGATCGTGATCAGCCCGTCGGGCTGCGCCGCGCAGCTCATCAGCACGCGCAGGGTGTAGTCGGTGTACTCGGCGAGTCGCATGCGTTTCCTTGAGGCTGCGCCGGGTGCCTCTGGCGCCGCCCGGTTTGAACATGCAGTGAACGAGCATGTTAGCGTGCGCCCCGCCCATTGCCTGGGCCCAGACCATTGCGGCTCCGCCGGCGTGCCGATGCCCTGCCGCGATGGACGCGCGCTGCGTCTGCGGTTAACATGCACCTGTAATGCTTCTTTTGATCGCCCGCCGTACGGGCGGATTCCTCGCATGAAGATCTCCGTCTTGCCGGCCGACGCCGGCCCCGCGCCCCTGGGCTGGCCGCTGCTGCGGCTGGGTTTCCGTCCCTTCTACCTGGGTGCGGCGGCGTTTGCCGCGCTGGCGGTGCCGCTCTGGTGGGCGCTCTACGCAGGGCTGCTGAGTCTGCCCCTGGTCGTGGAACCGCTGCTCTGGCATGCCCACGAGATGCTGTTCGGCTTCGCGGTGGCGGTCATCGTCGGTTTCCTGCTGACCGCCGGCAAGGCCTGGACCGGTCTGCCGACGCCGCGCGGCGCGGCGCTGGGCGGCTTGGCGGCGCTTTGGCTCGCAGCGCGCCTGGCGGCATTCACCGGTTCCTACGCGCTCTACGCGCTGCTCGACGTCCTGCTGCTGCCGCTGGTGGCGGCGATCTTCCTGCGCCTGCTGCTGCGCGCGGGCAACCGCCGCAACCTGCCGCTGGCGGGCATCCTGGTGCTGCTGGCGCTGGCCAACCTGAGCTTCCATCTGAGCGTCAGCGGCGTGCTCTCGCTCTCGCCGCTCGCACCCCTGCGCGCCGCGCTGGCGCTGATCGTGATGATCGAGTGCGTGATCACCGGGCGCGTCGTGCCGGTCTTCACGGCCAACGCCACGCCGGGTCTGAAGTTGCCGGCCCGTCCGCGCGTCGAGCAGGCCACGCTGGCCCTCAGTGCGCTGGCCCTGCTGGGCTGGGTGGTGGCGGCACCGGCCGCCCTGACGGCAGCAGCCTGCGCGCTGGCCGCCGCCGCGCATCTGCTGCGTCAATGGGGCTGGCAGCCCTGGGTGACGCGCGGCCGTCCCATTCTGTGGATCCTGCACGCTGCCTACGTCGGCTTGCCGATCGGCTTCGTCCTGCTCGCGCTGGCGCAGTTCGGCCTGCTCTCCGCGTCCCTGGGCCTGCACGCGCTGGCCGTCGGCACCACCGGCGGGCTGATCATCGGCATGATGACCCGCACCGCGCGCGGCCACACCGGGCGACCCTTGCAGGCCTCGCGCGCCGAGGTGCTGGCCTATGCGCTGGTGCTGGGGGCCGCCGCGCTGCGCGTGCTGCTGCCGATCGTCGCGCCGCAGTGGTTCATGCAGGCGCTGGCCGCCGCCGCGCTGGCCTGGGGATTGGCCTTCGCCATCTACCTGCTGATTTACGCCCCCTGGTTGACGAGCACGCGCCTGGACGGCAAGGACGGTTGAACCCGCTTGCCTTGATTCCTTCTTTCATCTCTGAGGACCACTCCATGACGAGCCCCCTGCCTTCCCACCCCGACCTGCCCGTCCACGCCTGCGGCACCCATCACGAGCCGGTGTTCGCCGCCTTTGCGGTCCTGCAGACTGGTCAGGCGCTCGAACTTCAGACCGATCACGATCCAGCAGACTTGCGCAGCCAATTCGAGCTGCGTTGGCCGGGCGGCTTCCACTGGACCCAGCAGCCGGTTGGCGCGCAGCAATGGACGGTGCGCATCGCGCGCCTCAAGGCCCTGGCCGTGCCGGTGGCCGGCGACTCCTGCTGTTCGGGCGGCGCCTGCTGCGGCTGAGCGCGCCAGGCAGCAGCGCCGCCGTCTCGCCTCAGCCCGCTGCAGGAGCGGCGTGCCCCCCGAAGCCGCGCCGCATCGCCGAGACGATGCGTCCGGCAAACTCCCCTTGACCCTGCGACGCGAAGCGCGCCAGCAGCGCGCTGGCCAGCACCGGCGTCGGTGCGCCCAGGTCGATGGCGGCCTGCAGGGTCCAGCGACCCTCTCCGGAATCGGCCATGCGCGGACTCAGTTCGCCTAGAGCCGGATCGGCCTGCAGGGCCTCGGTCAGCAGATCGAGCAACCAGGAGCGCACGACGCTGCCTTGCCGCCACAGCGCGGCGATCTGCGCGACGTCGAATTCGTAGCGGTACAGCTCGGCTTGTGCGAACGGCGCCGTCTCGGCGTCGGCGCTGCGCGCCTGCGCGCCGCTGCCGGCGCGCGAGAGGATCTCGAAGCCCTCCGCGTACGCCGCCATCAGACCGTACTCGATGCCGTTATGGACCATCTTGACGAAGTGCCCTGCGCCACTCGCCCCGCAGTGCAGCCAGCCGCGCGTTGCGCCGTCGGTTGCGGCCGTCAGTGCGTCGAAGACCGCTTCGAGCCGTGCGACGCTGGCCGACTCGCCCCCCACCATCAGGCAGTAGCCGTTCTGGCGCCCCCACACGCCGCCGCTCGTGCCAACGTCGACGAAATGCAGCCCCTGCGCGGCCAGCGCGTCGGCGCGACGCCGGTCGTCGCGGAAGTTCGAGTTGCCGCCATCGACCACCAGATCACCGGCCTGCAGCAGCGACCGCAGCGCCGCCAGCGTTTCATCCACCACGGCGGCCGGCAGCATCAGCCAGACAATGCGCGGCGCATCCAAGCGCGCCACCAATTCAACCAGCGTGCCCGTGGCCTGCGCGCCGGAGGCGGCCAAGGCCTCCACCGCCGCCGTCTGCCGGTCGTAGACCACGCAGCGATGCCCGGCGTCCATCAGCCGCCGCGCCATATTGGCGCCCATCCGCCCCAGTCCGACTATCCCGATCTGCATTGACGTCTCCTTGCGCGGCAGGGGTGAGAGGCTTGCGTCCGGGCGCCGCCGCCAGCGCCCCGGATCTTGGGCTCCCGGTGGGCTTGTCAGCGCCGGCTCGCCGCCTTAATATACATTTCCTTTGCATCTTATCAAGGAGTCGGCAGGGCGGCCACCGATTCTCGGGATCGGGCCGCCAAGCGTGCCGTCACCGACCAAGGAGTCCGTATGCATCCCGTTCTCCAGCAACTTGGCGCCGAGCACCGCGACCTGCGTTCGCTGCTCGCGCTGCTGCGTCGTCAGCCTTCGCTGCTGGCCGATCCCCTGGCCCCCAACATCGGCCTGCTGGTCGACGCGCTGAGCTATCTGACCTCCTTCCCGGACGTCAGGCACCACCCGCTGGAGGACCGCCTTGCCGAGCGCCTGCTGCGCCGCGACGCCATCGATCCGGCGTTCGTGGCAGAGCTTGAGGCACAGCACGAGCGCCTCGGACAGCAGGGCCTGGACCTGCTGCGCGACCTCGAAGGCGCGGCGCGCGGCGAGACCCTGTCGCGCGAACTGGTGGCGACCAATATCTGCCTGTACGTCGAACGCCTGCGCCACAACATGGCTTTCGAGGAGTTGCTGCTGTTCCCGGCCGCCGCACGCGCGCTCGACGCGGCCGACTGGCGTGACATCGAGGCCGACGGTCTGCCTGGAGCGCCGGACCCCTTGTTCCAGCCACAGGCCGAGCAGCGTTTCCTGCAGTTGCGCCAGGCCATCGAGCGCGAGGCGGCCGCAAGCGCGCAAGACGCACGCCCCGCCTTTTGCGAGCATGCGCCCTGAACCACCCTCCCTCATTCGGTCAGGCGTACCCCATGCACACCTTCCGCATCTACCGCTACGACCCGGATCGCGACGCCCGCCCGCGCATGCAGACCGTCGAGCTCGAGGTCCACGCCGAGGACCGCATGCTGCTGGACGTGCTGATCCGGCTCAAGGCGCTCGACCCCACCCTCAGCTTCCGCCGCTCCTGCCGCGAGGGCGTGTGCGGATCGGATGCCATGAACGTCAACGGCAAAAACCGGCTCGCCTGCCTGACCAATATGCGCAGCCTTCCCGAGACCGTGGTGCTCAAGCCGCTGCCAGGCCTGCCGGTGGTCCGCGACCTGTTCGTCGACATGAGTGGCTTCTTCAAGCAGTACCACTCGATCAAGCCCTGGCTCGTCAATACCGATCCCGCCCCGGACCGTGAGCGTCTGCAGCCCCCGATCGAGCGTGACGAACTCGACGGACTCTACGAGTGCATCCTGTGCGCCTGCTGTTCGTCGGCCTGTCCGAGCTTCTGGTGGAACCCCGACAAATACGTCGGACCCGCCGGTCTGCTGCAGGCCTATCGCTTCCTCGTCGACAGCCGCGACCAGGCCACCGGCGAGCGTCTCGACAATCTCGAGGACCCTTACCGCTTGTTCCGCTGCCGTTCGATCCTCAACTGCACCGACGTCTGCCCCAAGGGCCTGAACCCGGCGCATGCCATCAGCCAGATCCGCAGCATGCTGGCGCGCCGCGCGCTTTGAACCATCGGACCCGCACGAGGCCCCGCGCCGCTCAGCGCATCTCGAACAGCTCCTGGTGGAAGCGCCGCGCCGGCAGGCCGCGCCGCTGCAACTCGGCGCCGAGCGAACGGCCGAAGTCCGCCGGCCCGCAGAACCAGACGCTGGCCTGCGCCCAATCGGGTACGGCACGGCACAGGCTCTCGGCGTCGAGCCGGGCGTCACGGCCGCTGACCAGCAGGTGCAGGCGCACGCCGGCGGCCTGCGCGTCGGCGCGCAGCTTGTCGATCGCCGCCGGCTCCAGCACACCCGTGGGGTGAAACAGATCGATGGTCTGCCGGCCCGGCTGCGTCGCCAGCTGCTTCATGCGTGCCACGAAGGGCGTGATGCCGATCCCGGCCCCGACCCAGATCTGGCGCGCCGCGTCGTCCTCGAAATCGAAGCAGCCGTAGGGCCCCTCGACCTGCACGGGCAGGCCGACCGCCAGTTGCCCGCGCAGCCGCGCGGTGTGGTCGCCCAGCGCCTTGGCGATGAAGCTGATGCGCGGGTCGCCGGCGTCCCAGGCCGAGGCGATGGTGAAGGGGTGCGCGCCCTCGCGCGCATCGGTGGTGACGAAGGCGAACTGCCCGGCCGCATGGCCGGGCCAGCCGCCCTGCAGCGCCACACGCAGTTCGCTCACCTCGAGGACCGGGTAGTGCTGAAAGGCCTCCACATGGCCGCTCACCGAGCGGCCGGCACCGATGCGCCCGGCCAAGGCCAGCAGCGCCGCCACGCTGCCGCCCAGCAGCAGCAGGGCCAGCAACCAGCCGATCGGCTGGCGCCAGTAGGTGTACTGCGTGAGCACGATGGCGTGATAGACCAACGCCAGATAAGCCAGCGCGATCCATTTGTGGGTGCGCCGGAACCAGTGGTAGGGGAAGCGCTTGACGAGCGCCAGCACCAGCAGCAGCAGCGCGGCGTAGAACGCCCACTCGCCGATGCCCTCGGCCAGTCCGCGCTGCGCGCCCAACCAGGCCTCCAGGCTGCCCTCGGGCAGGGCGGCGCGCGGCCGGCGTGCCGGGCGCTCCAACCAGCCCCAGCCGACCATCCACTTCGTTCCCTGCGCCCACCACCAGTGCAGCAGGCCGACGACCAGGGCCGTGATGCCCAACCATTTGTGCAGCCGGTACATCTTGTCGAGCCCGCCGAGCGGCCGTTCGATGCGGCGCGGGCGCAGCGCCAGCAGCAGCGCCAGGCTCATCGCACCGATGGCGACGACGCCGCTGTACTGCATGAAGGCGCGTCGCAACGAGAAGTAGCCGAAGGGCTGCGGCCACAGCGTGTCGGCCAGCCACCACAACAGCGTGAGCACGATCAGAAAGGCGGCCAACAGGCCTTGGATTCGCTTCATGAACGCAGCCTAAGGGCCGCGTTTTGCTGCCATGTTGCGCGCCGCTGAATCCTTCAGCCCTGCGTTTTGACGCCGGTCATGAAGCTGCGCACGCTGCCCTCGACCCGCGCCACACGCTGCAAGGTCGCCGCGTCCGGCGCCGCGCTCAGGTCGATGAGCGCCGCCCCCATGCCGGCGCCGGTGGCCAGGTGCAGCTGGGCCACGTTCAGGCCGGCCTCGGCCAGCACGGCGTTGACCCCGGACATCACCCCCGGACGGTCATGGTGCAGATGCACCAGACGCGCCGCAGCGCGCAGGGGCGCCGCCGTCAGGTCGGGGAGATTGACGCTGCCACGCAGCGCGCCGGACAGCAGGTAGTCGCGCAACTTCTGCGACACCTCGACGCCGAGATTGCTCTGCGCCTCGACGGTCGATCCGCCGACATGCGGCGTGAGGATCACCTGGTCGAGCTGCTGCAGCGGCGACTCGAAGCGCTCGGCGCCCGAGGCCGGCTCGACCGGGAACACGTCGATGGCCGCGCCGCGCAGCCGGCCCTCGTGCAGCGCCGCATGCAGGGCATCGAGGTCCACCGCCTGCCCGCGCGCCAGGTTGATGAGCACCGCGCCGGCCTTCATCTGCGCCAGGCGGGCGGCATCGATGAGCTTCCTGGTGCGACGCGTCTGCGGCACGTGCAGGCTGACCACGTCGGACTGCCGCAGCAGTTCATCGAGCGTGTCGGCGGCGCGGGCGTTGCCCAGCGGCAGCCGCGCCTCGACGTCATGGAACAGCACCTGCATGCCCAGGGCCTCGGCCAGCAGCCCGGTCTGCGTGCCGATCTTGCCGTAGCCGACGATGCCCAGGGTCTTGCCGCGGATTTCGTTGGAGCCGCGCGCGTCCTTCAGCCACTGGCCACGCCGCGCCGCGGCGTGACGCTCGGGAATGCGGCGCAGCAGCTGGATGGCGTGACCGATCACCAGTTCGGCGACCGAGCGGGTGTTGGAGAAGGGCCCGTTGAAGACCGCCACCCCGCGCTCGGCGCAGGCCTGCAGGTCGATGTTGTTGGTGCCGGTGCAGTAGGCGCCGACCGCGAGCAACCGAGGCGCCTGCGCCAGCAGTTCGGCGCTGAGCCGGCTGCGCGAGCGCAGGCCCAGCACTTGCACGTCGGCCAGCAGCCGGCCGAGCTCGTCGGCATCGGGGGCGTGCTTCAGGCGCACGATCTGCGCCCCGCCCAGTTCCGACAGCACCGGCGTGGCGCTGCCGTGTATGTCTTCCAGCAACAGGATCTTCAGGGTCATGGGGGCTCGTCGTGGGGGCTCGTCGTGGGGGCGTGGAGGGGCGTGTAGGGGAAGGCGACAGGGCCGCGGCAGGTCGACGCTCAAAGCCCGAGCGTCAGTTGGGCCGCCTCGGACATGCGCGAGCGATCCCAGGGCGGATCGAAGACCATGTCGACATTGACCTCGGCGACGCGCGGCAACGCCAGCACCTTGTCGGCCACCTCGTTGGCGAGGATCTCGCCCATGCCGCAGCCGGGCGCCGTCAGCGTGAGCTGGATGTCGACGCGCACCTGCTCGGCGTCGACCGGGCTGAGCTCGCAGCCGTAAACCAGGCCGAGCTCGACGATGTCGACCGGGATCTCCGGGTCGTAGCAGGTCTTGAGGGTCTGCCAGACCAGCTCGCGCACATCGTCCACCGCCACGTCGGCCGGGATCGTCGGCGCCTGCGGAGGCGGGCGGCCGATGGCGTCGGCGTCGCGGCCGGCCAGGCGCACCAGCTGGCCGCCGGCCAGCAGGGTGAAGCTCGATCCGAGCGCCTGCGTGATCTCCGCCCAGCTGCCCTCGGCGAGCTCGAGCGGCGTGCCGTCGGGCACCCGCTCGACGCGCACCGCACGGCGCAGCAACACGCTGTCGCGGGCGCGGCTCATGAAGCCGCCCCGGGTGTCGCAGCGGCGTCGGGATCGGCGTCGACGTCGGCATCGGCTGTGGGATCGGCGCCGATGGCCTGCGCCAGTGCGTGCCAGGCCAGCAGCGCGCACTTGACGCGGGCCGGGTAGCGGCGCACGCCGGCCAGGCTGATCAGCTTGCCCAACTCGGCCGCCTCGGGCTCGCGCCCACCGGTCAGCACGGCGCGAAAGCGCTGCTGCAGCGCCTGCACGGCGGCGCGCTCGCGGCCGATCACCGCCTCGCTCATCATCGAGGCCGAGGCGATGCAGATCGCGCAGCCCTGGCCGTGGAAGGCGATGTCGGCCAGGCGCTCGCCGTCCATGCGCAGCTCCACCGAAACGTCGTCGCCGCATTGGGGGTTGCGGCCGCGCGCGCGCTGCGTCGGCGCGTCCAGGTGTCCGTAATGACGCGGTGCACGCTTGTGCTCGAGCACCAGCTCCTGGTAGAGCGCGGCCTCGGCGCCGGGGGACGGGGCGGCCGCGTTCATCGCAGCAGCCTCAGGGCCTGCGCCACCCCGTCCACCAGACGCTCGACCTCGGCGGCGCTGTTGTAGAGCGCGAAGGAGGCGCGCGTCGTCGGCCCGCAGCCCAGCTGCTCGAGCAGCGGCTGCGCGCAGTGGTGACCGGTGCGCACGGCGATGCCGCGCTCGTCGAGCAGGGTGCCGATGTCATGCGGGTGCACGCGCTCGGCGACGAAGGAAACGATGGCCGTGGGCCCGCTGCGGGGCGAGAGCACGCGCAGGCCGTCCAGCGCGGCCAGCCCGTCCACCGCCTGCGCCCGCAGGGCGGCGATGTGCGCGTCGATCGCCGCGCGCCCCAGGCCGTCGACGAAACGCGCCGCGGCGGCCATGCCGACCGCGCCGGCGACGTTGGGCGTGCCGCCCTCCAGACGCGCCGGCAGCGCCGCCAGTCCGGCCCGCTGCTCGTTGACCCAGTCGACCATGTCACCGCCCAGGCGCAGCGGCTGCAGGCGCTCGAGGGCCGTGCGCCGTCCCAGCAGCGCGCCGATGCCCATCGGGCCGTACATCTTGTGGCCCGACAGCGCCATGAAGTCGCAGTCCAGCGCGGCCAACGCGGGCAGCGCGTGCGCCGCCACCTGCGCGGCGTCGAGCACGGTCAGCGCACCGGCGCGTGCCGCCAGGGCCAACAGCGCCTCGTAGGGCGGGCGCTCGCCGGTGGCGTTGGCGCAGGCGGTCAGCGCGAACACGCGGGTGCGCGCGCCGAGCAGCGCCGCCAGATCGGCCTCGTGCAATCGCCCCTCGGCGTCGGGCCGCAGGATGCGCAGGCGCGCGCCGCTGCGCCGTGCCGCGGCCTGCCAGGGCAGCAGGTTGGCGTGGTGCTCGAGGCCGCTGACCACGATCTCGTCGCCCGGCGCCAGCAAGGCGTCGCCAGCGCCGCGGTCCGACAGACCGTGGGCGACGAGATTGAGCGCCTCGGTGGTGCCCGAGGTGAAGACCAGCTCGTGGCGCGCGTCGGCGCCGAAGTGCCGCTTCAGGGCGTCGCGCGCCTGCTCGAAGGCCTCGGTGGCGTCTTGGCTGAGGCGGTGCACGCCGCGGTGGATGTTGGCGCGCTGCTCGCACTCGAAGCGCCGCACGGCTTCCAGCACCGCCTGCGGCGTCTGCGTGGTGGCGGCGTTGTCGAGATAGGCCAGCGCGTCGATGCCGCTGCGGCCTGGCGCCAGCAGGGGGAAGTGCTCGGCCCAGGCCGCCGAGGCCGAGCTTGGCGCAGGCGCCGCAGCCGGCGCGGGGTTGCCGCAGCGTTCAGGCATCGCGTCCTCCGCCGAGGTGCTGGGCCAGGCTGCGCGTCAGGCGCTCGTCCAGGCCCGGCAGGGTCGACAGCTCCTCGCGTTCGAGCGCGGCGCCCAGCACGGCCTCGGCCATGCCGCGCAGGATCAAGGCGCGCGCCGCCGTTTCGTCGATGCCGCGCTGTGCGGCGTAGAACAAGGCCTCCTCGGGCAGCGCGCCGCAGCTCGCGCCGTGCGCGGCCTGCACCTGATCGTGCAGGATTTCGAGGTGCGGGCGCAGCACCAGGCGCGGGGGCCCGGCTGCGGGGACGCCGCGCAGGTTCTGGCGGGCCTGGGCGCCGTCGGCGCCGGGGTCGATGCGCGTGTGCGCGTTGACGACCACGCGCGCCTTGCCGCGCCCCAGGGCCAGCGCCCGCACCGCGCTGTGCGTGTGCGGCGCGCCGTGACGCACGGCGACCTGCTGCTCGAGCGACACGCCGTCGGCGAGCAAGAGCGCGCCGCAATGCGCCTCGGCGCGTTCGCCGTCCAGCGCGATGGCGCTGCGCTGCAACGCGTAGGCGCTGCCGCTGGCGAGCAGGGCCTGGCGGTAGCGCGCCCCCTGGGCCAGGCGCGCCTGCAGGTGGTGGGCGACGCGGTCCTGCGCATCGGGCGTCACCACGCGCAGGTGCTGCAGCGTGGCCCCGGCGCCCAGCTGCAGGTGCAGCTGCAGGTTCTGCACCAGGGCGCGACGGCAGGCGCCGCCCGCTTCGCGCTCGTGCAGCTCGATGAGTTCGAGCTGCGCGCCCGGCTCCAATTCCAGCACCAGCAGGGGCGCCTCGACCTCGGCGCGCGGCTGGTGGCGCAGTTGCAGGCGCAGCGCACCCGAGCCGGCGGCGACGCGCAGGCGCAGGCCGGTTCGGCACAGCGCACGATGCGCCCAGCCGAAGGGCGCGGCATCCTCGTCACCGGGCAGCGGCAGGCCGGCGAGCAGCTCGGCGCGCTGGCGTGGGTCGCCGGCGTCGAGCCAGCGCGCCTCGAAGCGCGCCGGCGCGTGCGGACCGAGCGGTTGCAGGGTCCAGCCGGCGCCCTCCGACGGCGCGGCCTCGCAGCCGGTGGCCGGGGCCACATCCCCCAGCCAGACCTCGGCGGGCGGCGGCGGCAAGTGGCGGAAGGATTCCGCGTTGCGCGCGATCCACCCGCCGGTCTGCAGGCGGTGGCGGGCGCTCAGGGCGTCGGCGCTGGCGAGGTTCATGTCGTCTCCACGGCCGCAGGCTTGGGCGCGAAACCGGTGCGGGCGATGCGCCGCGCCAACGCCAGGTCGCCACGCTCGGCGATGCAGCCCTGGTCGAGCACCAGCACCGCGTCGGGCGCCAGCGCCTCGATCATCTGCAGGTAGTGCGAGACGACGATGAAGGCGGTGCCGCTCGCGCGCTGCTCGGCGATCAGCGCGGCGACGGCGCGCACGCCGTCGACGTCCAGGCCGGAGTCGATCTCGTCGAGCAGGGCCAGGCGCGGCCGCAGCAGCGCCAGCTGCAGCAGCTCGTTGCGCTTGCGCTCGCCCCCCGAGAAGCCGTCGTTGACGGGCCTGCCCAGCAAGGCCTCCGGCAGCCCGAGACGACCCGCCGCACTGCGCGCACCGGACAGGAAATCGTAGGCATCCAGCGGCGCCTCCCCGCGCGCCTCGCGCACCGCGTTGAGTGCCGTGCGGATGAACAGGTTGTTCTTCACGCCGGGGATCTCGGGCGGCGCCTGGAAGGACAGGAAGAGCCCGGCCTGCGCGCGCTGCTCGGGCGCCATCGTCAGCAGGTCCTGGCCGGCAAAGCGCGCCTGGCCGGCGCTCACGCGGTAGCGCGGATGCCCGGCCAGCGCCAGGCCCAGCGTGCTCTTGCCGCTGCCGTTGGCGCCCATCAGCACCAGCAACGCGCCGCGCGGCACGTCGAGCGTCACCGAGCGCAGCACGCTGCGTTCGCCGACCTCGACGCGCAGCTCGCGCAGGCTGAGAAGGGGTTCTTGGGGGTGCATGGTCATGACTCCTGGTTTTGCGACGCGCCTCAACCGACCGCGCCTTCGAGCGACACCGCGAGCAGCGAGCGCGCCTCGAGCGCGAACTCCATCGGCAGCTCCTCGAGCACCGACTGGCAGAAGCCGCCGACGATCAGCGCGGTGGCCTCCTGCGGGGTGATGCCGCGCTGTTGGCAGTAGAAGAGCCGCTCCTCGGAGATGCGGGTGGTGGTGGCCTCGTGCTCGATCTGCGCGTCCTCGCGCGCCGTGTCGAGGGTCGGGAAGGTGTGGGCGCCGCAGTCCGCACCGATCAGCAGCGAGTCGCACTGCGTGTGGTTGCGCGCGCCGGCGGCGGTGGGCGCCACGCGCACCAGGCCGCGGTAGCTGTTGTGCGCATGGCCGGCGCTGATGCCCTTGGAGACGATGCGGCTGCTGGTGTTACGGCCCAGATGGATCATCTTGGTGCCGGTGTCGGCCTGCTGATGGTGGTTCGACACCGCGATCGAATGGAACTCGCCGCGCGAATCGTCGCCGCGCAGCACCACGCTGGGGTACTTCCAGGTGATGGCCGAACCGGTCTCGATCTGCGTCCAGGCGATGTGCGAGCGGCGCCCCGCACACAGCCCGCGCTTGGTCACGAAGTTGTAGATGCCGCCGCGCCCCTGCGCATCGCCTGGGTACCAGTTCTGCACCGTCGAGTACTTGATGTCGGCGTCGTCGTGCGCGATCAGCTCCACCACGGCGGCGTGCAGCTGGTGCTCGTCGCGCTGCGGCGCGGTGCAACCTTCGAGGTAGCTGACCTGGCTGCCGGCCTCGGCAATGATGAGGGTGCGCTCGAACTGCCCGGTGTTGCGCGCATTGATGCGGAAGTAGGACGACAGCTCCATCGGGCAGCGCACGCCCGCGGGCACGTAGACGAAGGAGCCGTCAGAGAACACCGCCGAATTGAGCGCCGCGTAGAAGTTGTCGCCCGGCGGCACCACGCTGCCCAGGTAGCGCTCGATCAGTTCGGGGTGATGCTCGACCGCGTGCGAGAAGGAACAGAAGATCACGCCCACCGCGGCGAGCTGCTCGCGGAAGGTGGTGCCGACCGACACCGAGTCGAACACCGCGTCGACCGCCACGCCGGCCAGGCGGGCGCGCTCGTGCAGCGGCACGCCGAGCTTCTCGTAGGTTTCGAGCAACTTGGGGTCGACCTCGGCGAGGCTCTTGGGCCCGTCCTTCAGCGACTTGGGCGCCGCGTAGTAGCTGAGCGCCTGGAAGTCGATCGGGTCGACGCGCAGCCGGCCCCAGCGCGGTGGCGTCAGCGTGCGCCAATGCGCCAGCGCCGCCAGGCGCCAGCGCAGCAGGAACTCGGGCTCGCGCTTGCGCCGCGAGATGGCGCGCACCACGTCCTCGTCGAGTCCGGGCGGCAGCGAGTCGGTCTCGACCTCGGTGACGAAGCCGTGCGCATAGGCTTGCTGCAGCGCGCGGTTCAGCGGCTCGGCCTGGCGGGTTGGGGTGCTGTGGTTCATTTGATGCACATCGTATGCATCTTTAAGGCAAACTGCAAGTGCGTCGCTGCAAGGCCCTGCCGCTGAGCGGCTGCGAGCGGCGCGGCACCCGAGGCAGCGGCGACGATGCCGCAGGACTGCACGCCGCTGCCATCCTCACCCCCCCGCTAGCCGGAGCAACACGATGAACCGCACCCCGACCCGCCCCGCACCGCCGAGCAGCCCGCCCCTGAGCCCGATGCGCACCCCCGTCTTCTACGAGCAGGTGGCGCCGATCGTGCTGCACGACGCATTGGCCCAGACGCTCGGGGCCACGCTCGATGGCCTGATCGAGTACCGCTACCTGGACGCCGTCAAGCTGGCCGGCCATTCCTGCCCGACCGTGGCCGGTGCCTGGCTGATGACGCGCGCGGCGCTGGCGCGGCTCTACCCCGGCGAAACGCCGCGCCGCGGCGAGATCCGCGTCGAGCTGCGCGAGGCGCAGGACGCCGGGGTGGCCGGCGTGATCGCCGCCGTCGCCGGCCTGTTGACGGGCGCCGCCGGACCCGGCGGCTTCAAGGGCCTGGCGGGCCGCCACGCACGCCGAGAGCTGCTGCATTTCGGCGCAGCGCTGCGCGGCGAGCTGCGCTTCACACGCCTGGACAGCGGGCGCAGCGTCGAGCTCTCGCTGCGCCTCGATGCCCTTGCGCGCCCCGCCGATCTGCGTGCACAAATGCAAGCCGCGCTGGCCCCCGATGCCGACGCCGCGACGCGCGAGCGCTTTGCGGCCGCCTGGCAGGACTGGGTGCGCAGGCTGCTCGTCGAGCATGGCGACGACCCGGCGCTGATCGAGTGGCAGCACTGAAACGGTTCCACGGGACGAGCCCTAGCCCTCAGCCTGGAGCAGCGCTTGGAAGGTGGCAGGACCTGCCGTTGCGAGATCGACACGAGGTACAAGACTCGTCACGCACGGGATTCATGGCCAGCCCGTATGCTCGACGCAACCCTGTTGCAAGGAGCGTCTGATGTCAGAAGTGCGCCGGCCTTTCGTCCAGTGTTTCCTGCCCAGCCTCTGTCGGGTGCTGATCGCAGCGGCGTCCGGCGTCAGCGCCGTGCAGGCGCAGGAGTTCAAGGTCTCGGGTTTTGCCTCGCTGGTGGCCGGGCGCAGCAGCGGATCCTG
This sequence comes from Inhella sp., assembly GCA_041919015.1. GTDB lineage: Bacteria > Pseudomonadota > Gammaproteobacteria > Burkholderiales > Burkholderiaceae_C > Inhella. Next base: position 32,183 of record JAYRUQ010000021.1, on the reverse strand, counting down.
CCAGCCCCATGCGCTGGCCAGCCGCTACGACGACAGCTGCACGCGCACCGTGGTGGACTGGGCACATGGCGGCGTCATCACCAGCGATTGGGAGCTGGACGTCGAGACCCGTGCCGGGCTTCAGCTCGACTGGAAGCTCAACCGCCAATGGAGCGCCACGGCGCAGCTCACGGCGCGCACGCTCAAGGACCAGGCACTGAACCTCGAATGGGCCTACCTGAGCTACGCCATCACGCCGGAGTGGAAGCTGCAGCTCGGACGCAAGCGCATCCCGCTTTACTACTACTCCGACTTCCAGGACGTCGGCTACGCCTACAACACCATCCGACCGTCACCCGACGTCTATGGCTGGGACGTCGTCAATTACAACGGCGCCAGCTTGAGCAGCTCGCAGAACCTGGGCGACTGGACGCTGCGCGCCGAGCTGTTCGGCGGTGGCGAAAAGAGCCGCAAGAACCCCTATCTGCGCCTGTTCGGCGACACGCCGCCCGACGTGAGCTGGAACGGTCTGGCCGGCCTGGTGCTGGAATTCAACCGCGACTGGTTCACCGGGCGATTGAGTTACACGCGCTCCAATTACGAGGTGAAGGACCGCGCCAGCGGCGCTGCGGAAGTCCTCTATGACGGCAGCACCAAGGCCAACCAAAGCTTTTTCGGACTGGCACTGAACGCCGACTGGGACGAGTGGCAGCTGCGCAGCGAATTCGGCAAGGCCGCGCGCATGAACGCCGTCGGCTACGACGCCAAGTTCTACCTGCTCACGCTCGGACGCCAGTTCGGCGACTTCACGCTGACAGCCGGCCTCAGCGACTACCGCGAGAACTCGCGTTACACAACCGACGAGTACGCACCGGTGAAGCTCAGCACCCGGCAACTGGCGCTGCGCTACGAGGTGCACAAGGGCGGTGCCCTCAAGGCACAGATCGACTTCGTGCGCGACCGCAGTGCGAGTACCTTCTCGGGCGACGCGCGAGTCCTGAGCGTCGCCTACGACCTCGTGTTCTGAACCCAGGGAGGACGTCATGTCGAATCGCCTGCGTCTCCCCGCCCGCAGCCTGCTGGCTGCCTTGCTCAGCGGCTTCAGCCTGGCCAGCGCGGCCCAGGTCGTCGTGATCGTCAACCCGAAGGCGGCCGGCAGTCCGAGCGCCGAGCAGGTGGCGGCGCTTTACCTGGGCAAGTCGGGCAGCCTGCCCGGCGGCATCAGTCAGGCGCTTGACCTGCCCGACGCCAGCCCCTTGCGTGAGCCCTTCTACACCAAGGCCACCGGCAAGAACGCCGCCCAGGTCAAGGCCATCTGGGCTCGCCTGGCTTTTTCGGGCAAGGCCACACCGCCCAAGGAACTGCCCAGCGCCGCGGAGGTCAAGAAGCATGTGGCGGCCAACGCCGACGCCATCGGCTACATCGACAAGGCCTCGCTGGACGGCAGCGTGAAGGCCGTGCTGACCCTGGATTGACAGCCCGTTAAGGAGTTGGCGTGAAGACCAAGACGCGCATCTGGATCCTGCCCTTCGCCTCTGCGGCGCTGTTCCTGGTGGGCGTAGTCATCCTCGTACTGATGGCGGCCAACACCTCGGCCACCATCCGCTCGATCGGCGCCACCTCCTACCCGGCCATGGACCTGACGACGCGTTTCGACCGCCGCCTGGAGAGCCTGGTGGCCACCATCCAGGGCGCGGTGGCCGAGGGCGACCAGAAGCGGCTGGATGAAGCCAAGGCCACGGGCGCCGAGGCGCGCAAGCTCTTGGTCGACCTGAAGGCGCTGGGCTTCGAGCCCAACGCCGCCGGCAAGCTCGAGAAGAGCTTCGAGGACTACCTCACGGCCGCCCTCGACGCCGCGCAGATCATGCTCGGCACCACCCAGGGCGATACCGGCGCAGCGATTCAGCGCATGCAGGGCGCCCTGAGCCGCCTGCAGGCCGCGCTGGGTGACACCCGCAAGCTGGCGCGCGCCGCCTTTGACGACAGCCTGCAGACGGCCGGCGACGGAGTCAACCGCACGGTCTGGGTCACCATCGCCATTGGCGTGGCCGTGGTCGGCACGTTGTTCGTCGGCAGTTTCCTGGTGATCGGCAGCGTCTGGCGCCAATTGGGAGGGGAACCCGAGTACGCCCGCAGCGTGATGCACGCCATGGCCGCCGGCGATCTGTCGCAAGACATCAGCGTGGCCCCGGGTGCGACAGGCAGCCTGCTGGCCGCGGTGCAGGAAATGGCGCAGGGACTGCGCGGCATCGTCGGCAACGTACGCCAAGGCACCGAGACCATCACCACGGCGTCGCAGGAAATCGCCATGGGCAACCACGATCTGTCGCAGCGCACCGAGCGGCAGGCGGGCTCGCTGGAACAGACCGCCTCCAACATCCGCAGCCTCGCCGAGGCGGTGCGGCAGAGCGCCGATGCGGCGCGCCAGGCCAATCAGCTGGCCGGCTCGGCAGCCGAGGTGGCGCGGCGCGGCGGCGAGGTGGTCGGCCAGGTGGTCGGCACCATGGACGAAATCAGCAGCAGTTCGCGGCGCATCGCCGACATCATCGGTGTCATCGACGGCATCGCCTTCCAGACCAACATCCTGGCCCTGAACGCCGCGGTGGAGGCAGCGCGCGCCGGCGAGCAGGGCCGTGGCTTCGCCGTGGTGGCCGGTGAGGTGCGCTCGCTGGCGCAGCGCAGCGCCGACGCGGCCAAGGAAATCAAGAGCCTGATCGGCGCCAGCGTGGAGCGCGTGGAGTCAGGCAGCCGGCTGGTCGGCGAGGCCGGCAGCACCATGGGCGAAATCGTCGCCAGCGTGCAGCGGGTCAGCGACATCATTGCCGAGATCAGCGCCGCCACCGGCGAGCAAAGTGAGGGCATCGGTCAGGTCAATCAGGCCGTCTCGCAACTGGACCAGATGACGCAGCAGAACGCGGCGCTCGTTGAGCAGGCCGCCGCCGCTGCGTCCAGCCTCGAGCAGCAGGCGCTCGGGCTGCAGCAAGCCGTGTCAACCTTCCGTACCCGCTGACGCAGGCTTTTCAGGCGCCGAGCAGCGCGAAAGCCTCGCGCGTCAGGTTCTCGGGCGGCCCCTCGGCGCGGCAGGCCACATCGTCCTCGATGCGGATGCCGCCAAACGGCCGCAGCGCCTCGACCCGGTCCCAGTCGACATGCGTGGCCAGCGCCGAGGCGCGGCGTTCGCGCAGCAGCAGCGGGATGAAGTAAAGCCCGGGCTCGATCGTCACCACCATGCCGGGCTCGAGCCGGCGCGTCAGGCGCAGGTAGGGGTGGCCGCTGGGGCGCTCGCGGCGCGTGCCCGAGCGGTCGACCTGCAGACCGGCCACGTCGTGCACCTGGGCGCCGAGCAGATGGCCGACACCGTGCGGGAAGAAGGTGCTGCTCAGGCCCTGCGCCACCGCCGCCTCGGCGCTCAGCCCGTGGATCAGGCCCGCGTCGAGCAGCAGCGCGGCGATGCGCCGGTGCGCGTCGAGGTGGATGTCCGGGTAGTCGCTGCCGGCGCGCACCTGATCGACCAGCGCCAGCTCGAGCGCCTCCATACCGGCCAGCAGGGCACGGAACTCGGCGGCGCCCGCGGCCGCCGCGGGGTGCAGCCAGGTGCGGGTGATGTCGGCCGCGTAGCCGTGGGCGCTGGCGCCGGCGTCGATGAGCAGGCTGGTGGGGCAGGCCGGGGCCTGCTTGTCCTGGTGCTGCCAATGCAGCACGGCGCCGTGCTCGCCCAGGGCCACGATGTTGCCGTAGGGCAGCTCGCGCTCGGCCTGGTCGCTGCCGGCCAGGTAGGCGGCGTGGATGTCGGCCTCGGCGCCGCCCGCCTCGAAGGCCGCCTGGGCCGCCAGATGGCCCAGCACCGCGCGCTGGCTGGCCGCGCGCATCAGCTGCAGCTCGTAGGGCGTCTTCATGCCGCGCTCGAAGTGCAGCTGCGCCAAGAGGCCTTCGGGGTTGGGCATGCCGGCGGCCTCGCACTGCGCGTCGGCCTCGGCGATCTGCGCGCAGCGCGCCGGCACGAGCGCCTTGAGGCGCGCGGCCAGCTGCTCGGGCGTGCGCAGCACTTCCACCTCCACCGCCTCGGTCCAGTAACCGCTCGGCGTGGCCGGCGGCGCGTGCCAGTAGTCCTCGGCCTGCAGATAGAGCAGCTGCGGACGGCGCCCGGGCCGCAGCAGCAGCCAGGAGCCGATGGCCTGCGGCAGCGGCAGCCAGTGCACGAAGTGCGGGTTCACCTGGAAGGCGTAGGGCCGGTCGTCGAGGAAGGCGTATTTCTCGACGCCGGCGGCGATGGCCAGCGCGTCGAAGCCCTGCGCGGCGAGCGCCGCTTCGAGTCGCTGCTGCAGGGTGGCGAGGTGCTGCGGGTAGAGGGTGGCGAGGGAGCTCATGGCGGCATTGTGCGCAGCAGCCAGCGGCGCAGGCGCTCCAGCGCGTCGGGCATCGGCCGGCCCAGGGGCCAGGTGAGCCAGTAGCGCCCGACGTCGACACCGCAGGCGAAGGGCTGCACCAGCCGGCCCTCGCGCAGCTCGCGCTCGAACATGCAGGGCGGCGCGAGCGCCACGCCCTCGCCGGCCAGCGCGGCCTGCACCATCAGCACCGAACTGTCGAACTGCGCGCCGCGCGGGGGCGGCAGGTCCACGCCGGCCACCTCTGCCCAGGCCTCCCAGTCGCTGGAGCGGAACGAACGCAGCAGCAGCGCGTCGCGCAGGTCGGCGGGCTCGCGCAGGCGGCGCGCCGTCGCCGCACTGCACAGCGGAGCCAGCGGCGCCGCCATGAGCGCCTGCGCCGCCTCGCTGCGCCAGGCCCCGTCGCCGAAGCGGATCGCCGCATCCAGGCCCTCGGCCAGCAGGTCCACGCGGTTGTTGTGCGTCAGCACGCGCAGCTGGATGTCGGGGTGCGCGGCCTCGAACGCCGGCAGGCGCTCGAACAGAAAGCCCTGCGCGAAGGTGCCCACCACGCCGAGGCTGAGGCGCTCCACACGCTGGCGCGTGGCCAGCTGTTCGAGCGCGCGCTCGATCAGGCCCAGGCCCTGCTGCAGCGCCGGCAGCAGGCGCTGGCCGGCCTCGCTGAGTTGCAGCGCGCGCGGCGCGCGAACGAACAGCGGTTGGCCGAGCTGCGCCTCCAGCGTGCGGATCTGGTGGCTGACGGCCGCCTGCGTGACGCTGAGTTCCTTGGCCGCCTGCGTGAAGCTCAGGTGGCGCGCGGCGGCCTCGAAGACGCGCAGGGTGTTGAGGGAGACGGCGGGGTTCGGCATGCATCCATGATCGCTGCACACTGCCAGCCCCTTTGCTTGCATTGCCCGCCATGTTCAACCACGTCATGCTCGGCTCGAACGACATCGAGCGCGCCAAGACTTTCTACGACGCCGTGCTCGGCGTGCTGGGTTGCGGCGCCCCTATCCGCAACGTCGCCGCCAGCGGCCACGTGCGCTACTTCTACCGCCACGCCGGCAGTACGTTCTGCCTCAGCGAGCCGATCGACGGCGAACCGGCCACGGTGGCCAACGGCAGCACCCTGGGCTTCAAGTGCGAGTCGCCCGAGCAGCTGCAGCGCTTCCACGATGTGGCGGTGGCGAACGGCGGCGTGTCGATCGAAGACCCGCCGGGCCTGCGCGAGGGCAGCGGCCTGCATCTGGCCTATGTGCGCGACCCCGACGGGCACAAGCTCTGCGCCCTGTACCGGGTGAAGGCGCCGGCATAAGAAAACCTTGTGCCAGGCTCGACGTCAACTCGCTGGTCGGCTGGACCTGGCTTGGCGAGCATGCGGGCCTTCGCAACCCTTCCCATCGCCCGCCATGACGCTGCCTCGCCGCTCGCTGCTCACCACCCTGCTGCTCAGCCCTGCCCTGCTGCAGGCCCGCCCCGATGCGCTGCCCGAGGCCTGGGCGCAGCTGGAGCGCCGCGCCGGCGGCAAGCTCGGCGCGGCGCTCGTCGACACCGCCACCGGCCAGACCTGGGCGCAGCACGGCAACGAGCGCTTCGGTCTGTGTTCCACCTTCAAGCTGCTGCTCGCCGCGGCCACGCTGGCGCAAGTGGATGCCGGCCGCTGGAAGCTCGACGAACGGATCGCCGTCGGCGACCTGAGCCGGCTCGGCCACGCGCCGGTGACGCGCCAGGCACAGGGGCCGATGCGCCTTGACGATCTGGCGCAGGCCGCCCAGATGCAGAGCGACAACGGCGCCGCCAACGCGCTGCTGCGCCACCTGGGCGGCCCGGCCGCACTGACCGATTGGCTGCGCCAGCTGGGCGACACGGTCACGCGCATCGACCGCTACGAGCCCGAGATGAACCACACGCCGCCGGGCGAAGTGCGCGACACCACGTCGCCGGCCGCCATGGCCGCCACGGTGGCGCGCCTGTGCACCAGCGCGGTGTTGAAGCCCGCCAGCCGCGCGCGCCTGATCGGCTGGATGGAGGCCACGCAGACCGGGCAACGCCGCCTGCGTGCCGGCCTGCCCAAGGGCTGGCGGGCCGGTGACAAGACCGGCACGGGCTTCCACGCATCCATGCCCGACCGCATCAACGACACGGCCGTCTTCTGGCCACCGCAGCGCGAACCGCTGGTGCTGGCCTGCTACTACGAGGGCCCAGCCCGCAGCAGCGACTGGGTGCGCCCGCAGGACGAGGCGGTGCTGGCCGAAGTGGCGCGGCTGGCGGCGGCCGCGCTGACTTGATCACTCGCCCCAGGCGACCCCTTCGTCGGTCAGGATGGCGTCGAGCGGCGCCTCGTCGGTCAGCGCGTGCAGGCCCGGCACCCAGCTCGGACTGAAGGCCAGGCCGGCCGTCACCAGTTCGGGCTGGCGCGCGCGCAGGGTGCGCGCCACGAAGCCGCCGCCGTAGCCCACGCGCAGCCCGCCGGCGCCGTAGCCCAGGCAGGGCACCAGCAGCAGCTCGGGCTCGAACTGCTCGGTGCCCTTGGGCTTCAGGATCCCGAAGGCGTCTTCCTCCATCGGGCAGCCCGGGAACCAGACGTGGTAGCTGAGCAGGCCCGCATTGGGATGCCCCTCGCGGTGCTTGACGGGCAGGCCGATGCGCCGCTCCGGGTGGTCCTCGCCCCAGCGGTAGAGCGCCGGCAGCGGGTCGAACTCGCCCTTGATCGGCCAGTAGGCGCCGATGCGCTGCTCGGGCCGGCGCAGCAGCCAGACGCGCAGCACCTCCTGCAGGCGCTGGCTGCGCTCGATGCGATCGGGCAGCTCGGTGCGCAGCTCGAGCAGCACCTCACGCAGCGCGCGGCGCGGATCGGCCGGCTCAGAATCGGGCTTGTTCATGGCCCCATTCTCCGCATGACCCGGGTTCGCGATCCTTTCACCCAGCATTGCCTGGAATTGCTGGCGCCGCTCGGAGCGGTGCGGGCGCGCGCCATGTTTGGCGGCGTCGGGCTCTACGTGGACGAACTTTTCATCGCGCTGATCGCCGACGGGCGGCTGTACCTGAAGGTCGGCGAGGCGCAGCGCGCCGCCTTCGACGCCGCCGGCTGCGAACCCTTCCGCTACCAGGCCAAGGACGGCCGCGCCATGACCCTGGGCTACCGCGAGGTGCCCGAGGCGGCGCTCGATTCGCCGGCCGCCATGGCGCCCTGGGCACGCCGCGCGGTGGAGGCGGCGCTGATCGCCGCCAACCAGCGCCGCCGTTGAGCGCGCCCTGACGCCCTGACGCCCTAGCGCCCGGCGCCCAGCAGGCGCAGCGGCAGCGTCAGGATCGCCGCCAGCAGGCGAAACGGCAGCGCCAGCAGCCACACCAGCGGCCACAGCAGCAGGGCCAGCAGGGCCAGCGGCAGGCTCCAGGCGGCCAGCAGCAGCCACAGCAGCAGGGCGACCAGGGTCTTCATGGCGTCCGTCCTTTTGAACATGCGCGACTTTCGCGAGGACTCCAATGTGCCGCGCCCGGGCCGCTGCGTCGCACGCGCCGCGATGCACTGCCGCTGCGCGCGACGAAGCCGGCCGCGGCGGCGACGGACGTCAGCAGGGCGAGGGCGCCAGCCACTCGATGCGGCTGTCCTCGAAGGCCTCGACCACCACGCCCTCGCCGCGCGCCAGCGGCAGCAGCGCGCCGCGCTCGAGCACCAGGTCGTCGGGCGGGGCATCCGGGCGGCCGTCGCGCGTCACCCAGACACGGCCCTGCGCCACGCGCAGCCATTGCGGCGCGCGCGCCACCCGGTGCAGCGTCCGGCCGCGTCCCAGCGACCACTCGGGTTGATTCATATTGCTCATCACTTGACCTCCATGGCCGCGATTCTTCCCAGCAGCAGTGTGGGAGTCCAATCAGTTCGGCGCGCTTCATTGATAAGCTGAACGCATGAATCAACGCCCTCTCGGTCTGAGCGGACTGCGCGCCTTCGAGGCCGTGGCGCGGCGCCTGAGCTTCCGCGCCGCGGCCGAGGAGCTGCACCTCACGCAGCCGGCCATCAGCCGCCAGATCAAGGCGCTCGAGGAGGAACTCGGCCAGCCCCTGTTCCACCGCGGCACCCGCCATGTGGCCCTGAGCAGCGCCGGCGAGCAGCTGCAGGGCGCGCTGCTGCCCCTGCTGTCGCGGCTCGACGCCAGCGTGCAGCAGCTGCGCCAGCAGCAGCAGCGCCACCGCGGGCGGCAGACCGTGCAGCTCACCACCTTCGCCAGCTTCGCCACGCTGTGGCTGCTGCCGCGCCTGCAGGCCTTCCAGCGCGAGCACCCGATGCTGGACCTGCGCATCGCCGCCGACGACCGCCTGCACGACCTGCCGGCCGAGGGTTTCGACCTGGCGCTGAGCCTGCTGATGGACCGCCAGCGCGGCGACGCCGAGGCGCTGTTCGGCGAATGCCTGACGCCGGTTCACAGCCCGCGGTTGGCCAGCCCGCCGCGCCAGCCGCAGGACCTGGCGGATCACACCCTGGCCGAGGAGGACGCGCACCTGACGACCAGCCGCGCCGCGCAATGGCGCCCCTGGCTGAAGGCGCAGGGCCTGCCGGCGCTGCAGCCGCGCGGCTGGCTGCTGCTGAACTTCACGCACCAGCAGGTGCAGGCCGCGCTGGCCGGTCAGGCCGTGGCGCTGGCGCGCCTGCCGCTGGTGCTCGGCCCCTTGAGCCGCGGCGAGTTGGTGGAAAGCTTCGGCGCGGCGCGCCGTCTGCCCATCCAGGCCAGCTACTGCCTGCGCGTGGCGCCCGGCGCCGCGCGACGGCCCGAGGTGGCGCGCTTCGTGGAGTGGCTGCGCGCCGAGGCGCAGGCCACGCGCGCGGCGCTGGCCGGCAGCCCCTGACGCGCTGCCTGACGCGCTCCCTGACGCGCTATTTGAGCTGCCGCGCCAGGAAGTCCTCGACGCGGCGCGCCCAGTCCTCGCGGTGGGCCTGAAGATGCCAGCCATGGCCCTCGCCGGGGTAGAGCACCCATTCGGGCGCGCGGCCGGCGGCACCCAGCGCCTCGCGCAGGCGCTCGGCATGCGCCAGCGGCACGCGGCGGTCCTTCTCGCCATGCGCCAGCAGCAGCGGCCGGCGCGCGATGGCCTCGGCCAGATGAACCGGCGAGACCTGCCGCAGCGCCTCACGCTCGGTCTTCAGGTCGCCCACCAGGCGCGGCAGGCCCAGGCGCCGGGCGGCGTCGGGGATGTCGTCGTCGACGAACCAGCCGCCTTCCAGGAAAAGCTCAAGGTCGGCCACCGCCACCCAGGCCACGCCGCAGCGCCACAGCTCGGCCTGCCGCGCCAGTCCCATCAGCGTGGCGTAGCCGCCGTAGCTGGCGCCGGCGATGCAGGCCTTGTCGCCGGCCAGGCCCTGGCGCTGCGCCCAGCGCAGCACATCGGCCAGATCGTCCTGCATGGCCTGACCCCATTGCCGCAGTCCGGCCTTCCAGTGCCGCGTGCCGTAGCCGCTGCTGCCGCGAAACTCGGGCTGCAGCACAAGATACCCGCGCGAGGCGAGGAACTGCGCCATGCCGTCCCATTGCCAGCGCGTGCCGCGCACCCAGGGCCCGCCGTGCACCAGCATGACGGTGGGCCAGGGCCCCTTGCCCGCCGGCTCGGTGATCCACACCGGCAGCGGCAGCCCGTCGCGCGCCACCACGCGCTGCAGGCGCAGGCCGGCCATTTGCGCGGGGTCGACGGCCGGTTGCACCCGCGCCAACGCGCGCCACTCACGACCGCCCTGCTCCAGCAGCCAGAGCTGGCCCGGGTCGCGGTCGCTCCAGCTGTGCAGCAGCAGCACGGCGTCGTCGGCGCCGCAGCGCCGGCAGTCCAGGCGGTTGACGCGATCGGGGAAGCGCGCATCGACCTGCTGTTGCAGCTCGCGCAGCGCCGGCAGCAACCACACGCTGTGCTCGCGCTCGCCCTCGACGCGCAGCCCGATCAGCCGTCCTTCGTCCCACAGCGGCGTGCTCATCAGATCGAAACCGGGCAGCGCCGCCAGCGCGTCCTGCGCCGGGGCCTTGCGCGCGAAATCGAAGCGTGTCAGCACGCGCTCGCCGGCGGCACCACGCGGCACGCTGACGAACAGGCCGCCGAGCTCGTCGACGAATTCGACGTCCCATGGCGACTCGTAGGCATCGCGCTCGTCGAGCAGGCGCCAGTCGGCATCGTCGGCGCCGCGCCAGTGCAGGCGATTGCGTCCGGCGTGCTGGGTCAGCACGACGCGCGGCACGCCGCGGCCGTCGAACCACCAGCGCAGCACCTCGCCCTGTTCGGCCGGCGCCGCCATGCCGGCGTCGCGCGTGGCGCCGCTGCGCGCGTTCAACCACAGCGGGTGCAGGCCGTCCTCGTCCCAGCGGCCGATCAGCACGTCCTCGCCGTGCCCGCGCGGCAGGGCCAGCAGCACGTGGCGCAGGTCGAGCGCGGACTGACGCCGGCCGGCGCGCATTTCCACCGCCTGCTGCGAACGGCGCTGCACCAGTTCGCGCGGCCGGCCGCCCTCGCGCGCCACGCTGAACAGGCCCGGCCCCTGGCGTGCGTTTCGGGCACCCGGCACGCGGAAATCGCTGACCGCGAACAGCAGCAGCTCGCTGCCGACCCAGTCGACGCGCGCCACGTCGGCGTCGTCGAACTGCGCCAGCACCCGCGGCCGCGCCTCGCGCTCGCCCAGGTCAAGCAGGTAGAGCGTCTGGCGCGCATCGCCCGGTGTGGCCAGGAAGGCCAGGCTGCGCCCGTCCGGCGACAGGCGCGCCGCCTGCAGCCCCGGGCGGGCGAAGAAGCTGGCCAGCGACGCCGGCTCGGCGGCGCGCGCGGCACCGCCAGCGAAAAGGCCAAGGAGGAGAAAGAGCGCGCGCAGCAGCAACGCGCGCAGCTCAGGGCGCCAGGATTTCATGCTCGGTCAGGATCAGGGTCAAAGGCTGGTCATGGGGCTCGGCCGCGAAGCGGCATTCGCCCACGCTCCAGGCCAGGCCGACGGCCGTCACGCCGGCATGGGCGGCGAGCCAGCGGTCGAAGAAGCCGCCGCCATAGCCGAGCCGCAAGCCCTGGCGCGTGAAGCCCAGGCAGGGCACCAGCACCAGGTCGGGATCGGCCGCGGCGCCGATGGGCGTGGGGATGCCCATCTCGTCGCGCGCGGTCGGCACGCTGCGCCCGTCCCAACGCCGGTAGTGCAGCGCACGCGGCTCGCGCGTGGCGTGGGGCAGCGCCAGCGTCACGCCGGGCAGCGCCGACAGCAGGCCGGGCGCCAGCGCGGCGGCATCGAACTCGCCCGGCAAGGGCCAGTACAGGCCCAGGCAGAGTGGCTCGAGCTGCTGCAGCAGCGGCTCCAGACGCGCGGCCAATGCGGCCGAGGCCGCCTGGCCCGGCGGCGTGGCCAGCCAGGCGGTCCGTTGCGTTTTCAGGGCCTGTCGCAAGGCCGGTCGATCGGGGGGGGTGTTCACAATGGCGCCCATGCTGTCGATCAGGAAGTATCTCGTTGCGCTCGTGCTGGCCGGATCGGCCCTCGCGGCCCCGGCTCAAAGTGCCGCCGACCCGCTGGTCGAGGCCGCCCACCAGGCCTGGCAGCGCCGCGATGGGGCGCGCCTGGCGCCGCTGGTCGAGCAGGCCATCGCCCAGGGCCATTTGCTGGCGCCCTGGTTCGACTACTGGCTGCAGCAGCTGCGCCTGGGCAGCCTTCGTAGCGACGACTTCGCCGCCTTCGCACAGCGTTGGCCCGGCAGCTATGTGGAGGACCGGCTGCGCAACGACTGGTTGCTCGAGCTCGGCCAGCGCGCCGATTGGCCGGCCTTCGCCGCCGAGTACCCGCGCTTTCGCATGGACGACGACCGTGAGCTGCATTGCCATGCGCTGCGCGCCGAGCGCGCGCTGCGCCGGCCGCTGCGCGGTGAGCCCGCTGCGCCGTTCAAGCAGCGCGCGCTGACCGCCTGGCTGGCCCAGCGCGAGGCCGACGAGGGCTGCCGCCGCCTGGCCGAGACGCTGCTGGACGAGAAACTGTTTGGCCCCGCCGAGTTGCAGCGCAAGCTGCTGCGCAGCGCCGAGGAGGGCGGCGCGCGCTCGTTTCGCCAGAGTGCCGGGCTCGCCGCCCACACGAAGACGCTGAACGCCGCCTGGGATGACCCGCGGCGCTGGCTGCGCCGCCCACCGCGTGGCGCGCCACCCGAGGCGCTGGCCGTGGCGCTGGCCCGCCTGGGCGCCAGCGACCCCGTCGAGGCCGCCGAACAGCTGCGCGAGCGCCCTGCCAGGGCCCTGACGCCCGCCCTGCGCCAATGGCTGCACCTGCAGCTGGCGCGGCAGATGACGCAGCGCCAGCTGCCCGAGGCCGTGGAGCAGGCGCGCAGCGCACTGCAGCTGCACGGCGCGCTGCCGCCCACCCAGTGGAGCGAGGCGTCACTCGCTTGGGCGGTGCGTGCCGCGCTGCGCGCCGCCGACTGGGCGCTGTTGCATCAGCTGCTCAGCCCGCTGCCCGAGGCGCTGGCGCGCGACGCCGCCTGGCCCTACTGGCGGGCCCAGGCCGCCTACCGCAGCGCCGTCGAGGGCCAGGCCGGCGACGCCCAGCGCCGCGAGGCGCGCGAGCAGTTGCGGCTGCTCGCGCAGGCGCCGAGCGCGGCGCTGCATTTCTACGGCCAGCTGGCCGCCGACGAGCTGGGGCTGCACCAAGCGCTGCCGCAGGCGCCCACGCCACCCAGCAGCGCCGAACGCCAGACGGCGCAGGACCACGCCGGCCTGACGCGCGCGCTGCGCCTCATCGAGCTGGGCCTGCGCAGCGAGGGCGTGCGCGAGTGGAATTTCGCACTGCGCGACCTGGCCGGCGACGACCGTGCGCTGCTGGCCGCCGCCGCGCGCGCCTGCGCCGCCGCGGTGTGGGACCGCTGCATCAGCACCAGCGAGCGCACCCAGGCGCTGCTGGACCTGGCGCAGCGCTACCCGATGCCCTACCGCGAGCAGGTGCTGGCGCAGGCGCGTGCCGCCGGTCTGGATCCGGCCGCCCCCTATGGCCTGATGCGTCAGGAATCGCGCTTCATCGCCGACGCCCGTTCGGGCGTCGGGGCCAGCGGTCTGATGCAGGTGATGCCGGCCACCGCACGCTGGACGGCGCGCCAGCTCGGCCTGCCCTACAGCCCAGGCGCCCTCAAGGACCTGGACTTCAATCTGCGCATCGGCATGGCCTATCTGCGCCGGGTGCTGGACGACTTCGGCGGCGCGCTGCCACTGGCCGCCGCCGCCTACAACGCCGGGCCGGGCCGGCCGCGGCGCTGGCGCGAGGGCGCACTGCTCGACGCTGCCGCCTGGGCCGAGACGATTCCCTTCACCGAAACCCGCGACTATGTGAAGAAGGTGCTGGCCAACGCCACCGTCTACGCGCGGCTGATGGGAAGCGAGGACGCCCGGCTGCGCCAGCGCCTGGGTACACAGATCGGACCGCGCAGCGGCGGTCCGGCCATCGACGAGGAGCTTCCATGAACGTACTGGTGTTGGGCGGCAGCGGCTTCATCGGCCGGGCCCTGCTGGAGCAACTGCAACGCGCCGGCCACCGCGCCACCGTGCCGACGCGCCGGCCGCACGCCTGCCGCGCACTCACGCAATGGCCGGCCGTCACGGTGGTGGACGGCGACGTGCTCGGCACGCCCGGCCTGTTGGAGCGCCTGCTGCCCGGCCACGACGCGGTGGTCAACCTGATCGCCGTGCTGCAGGGCAGCGAGGCGCGCTTCGAACAATTGCACGTGCAGTGGCCGCACCGGCTGGGCGGCGCCTGCGTGGCGGCCGGCGTGCCGCGCCTGGTGCACGTCAGCGCGCTGGGGGTGGCGGGCGAGGCCGGGGCGCTGCCCTCGCGCTACCTGCGCAGCAAGGCGCGCGGCGAGCTGACGCTGCACGCGCTGGCCGGCCTGCAGCTCACGGTGCTGCGGCCCTCGGTGGTGTTCGGCGCCGGCGACCGCTTCCTCAGGCTGTTCGCCGCGCTGCAGGCGCTCGCCCCGGTGATGCCGCTGGCGGGGGCCGACGCGCGCTTCCAGCCGGTGTGGGTGGGCGACGTGGCCGAGGCGCTGCTGCGCTGCCTGCAGTGGAGCGACAGCATCGGCCAGACCTACGAGCTGGCCGGCCCCGAGACCTTCACGCTTCGCGAGCTGGTGGCGCTGGCCGGGCGCCTGAGCGGTCATCCGCGACCCATCCTGGCGCTGCCCGCACCGCTGGCCACGCTGCAGGCGCTGTTCCTTGAGTGCCTGCCCGGCGAACCGATGATGAGCCGCGACAACCTGGCCTCGATGCGCGTGCCCAACGTCGCCAGCGGCACCTTGCCGGGCCTGCGCGAACTGGGCATCGCGCCGACCGCGCTGGCCCCCGTCGCCGCCGGCTACCTGGGCGGCGGCGACGCGCGCCGGCTCGATGCCTACCGCGCCCAGCGCTGAAGGGACCGCAGCATGCTCGAACTCGTCATCGCCAACAAGAACTACTCGTCGTGGTCGATGCGCCCCTGGGTGCTGATGACCGAGCTGGGACTGCCCTTCAAGGAGCGCCTGCTGCGCTTCGACTTCCAACGGCCGGAATCGCGCTTCGCGGCCGAGGCGGCCCGCCTCAGCCCGACCGCGCGCGTGCCGGTGCTGGTCGAGGCCGACGGCTTCGCCACCTGGGACAGCCTGGCGATTGCCGAGCGCCTGCACGAGCTGTTCCCCGAGGCCGGCGTGTGGCCGCAGGACGCTCATCGGCGGGCCCGCGCCCGCAGCCTCGCGGCCACCATGCACAGCGGCTTTGGCGAGCTGCGCCGGCTCTGCCCGATGAACATCGACACCGACCACAGCGGCGTGGGGCAGCGCCTGCTGGCCACCGAAGCCTCGCTGGCGGCCGATCTGCGGCGCCTGGAGGCGCTCTGGGAGCCGGAGCTGGCGGCACAGGGCGGCGCGCTGCTGATGGGCGCGCGCTGCTGCGCCGCCGACGCCTTCTTCGCGCCGCTGGCCATGCGTGTGACGCGCTACGGCCTGCCGCTGTCGCCGCCCGCAGCGGCCTATGTGCAGGCGCTGTGCGCGCTGCCCAGCGTGCAGCGCTGGGTGCGCGAGGCCGAGGCCGAGCAGGACTTCGTGCCCGAGGACGAGCCCTACCGCAGCAGCCGCGCCGAAACGCCCCGCTGAGCCTCGCCATGCGCATCTACGAGGTGGGGGGCGCGGTGCGCGACGAGTTGCTCGGCCTGAGCCCCAGCGACCGCGACTGGGTGGTGGTGGGCGCCACACCCGAGCAGTTGCTGCGCCTGGGCTACCGGCCGGTGGGCAAGGACTTCCCGGTCTTCCTGCACCCCGAGACGCACGAGGAAGTGGCGCTGGCGCGCACCGAGCGCAAGACGGCGCGCGGCTACCACGGCTTCCAGTTCCACGCTGCCCCCGAGGTGACGCTGGAACAGGACCTGGCGCGTCGCGACCTGACCATCAACGCCATCGCCCGCGCCGCCGACGGCCAGCTGATCGACCCCTACGGCGGCGCGCAGGACCTGCGCGACGGCGTGTTGCGCCACGTCGGCAGCGCCTTCGCCGAGGACCCGGTGCGCATCCTGCGCCTGGCGCGGTTCGCGGCGCGCTGGCCGCAGTTCCGTGTCGCCGAGGAAACGCTGCGCCTGTGCCGGCAGATGGTGCAGCACGGCGAGGTGGACGCGCTGGTGGCCGAGCGGGTCTGGCAGGAGTTCGCGCGCGGCCTGATGGAGCCGGCGCCCGGCCGCATGCTGCTGCTGCTGCGCAGCATCGGCGCGCTGGCGCGTCTGGCCCCCGAGCTGGACCGCCTGTGGGGCGTGCCACAGCCCCTCGAGCACCACCCCGAGGGCGACACCGGCGCCCACCTGCTGCTGGTGCTGGCGCAGGCGGCCGAGCGCCGTCTGCCGCTGGCCGTGCGCCTGGCCGCGCTGCTGCACGATCTGGGCAAGGGCCTGACGCCGGAGTCCGAGTGGCCGCGCCACATCGGCCATGACGCACGCGGCGTGCGTCTGGTGCGTCGGCTCTGCCAGCGCTGGCGCGTGCCCTCCGAGGCCCGCGAACTCGCCGAGCTCGCCGCCGCCGAGCACATCCATGTCCACCAGAGCGGGGAGTTCGGCGCCGCCGCCCTGCTGCGCCTGCTGCAGCGCTGCGACGCCCTGCGCCGGCCCGAGCGCTTCCGCCAGCTGCTGCAGGTCTGCGAATGCGACGCGCGCGGCCGCCTCGGCCTGCACGAGCGCCCGTATCCGCAGGCCGCGCGCCTCGGGCAGGCGCTGGACGCGGCGCTGGCGGTGGACAGCGCCGCCATCAGCGCCCCGCTGCTGGCCGCCGGGGCCGGCGGCGAGGCCATCGGCCGCGCGGTGGCGCAGGCACGCGAACGCGCCGTTCATGACGCAATGCAAGGACCTGGCGACGCCCAGGGCGTAGGCTGCGCGCCATGACCGCCCTGACCTGGACCGATGCGCTGCGCCTGCAGCACGACGAACTCGACCGCACGCACGAGGAGTTCGTCGCCCTGCTCAATGCGCTGTCCGAGGTGCTGCCCGGCGGCGACCCGCTGCCGGCGCTGCGCGCGCTGATCGCGCACACCGAGGCGCATTTCGCGCTCGAGGAGGGCTGGATGCAGCGCCTCGGCTTCGAGCCCGAGAACTGCCACAGCCGCCAGCACCAGATGGTGCTGGACCTGCTGCGCGAGGTCGAGCAGCGCGCGCTGGGCGGCGAGACGGACGCCCTGCCGCGCCTGGTGCCGGCGCTGGCCGAGTGGTTTCCGCAACACGCCGAGATGATGGACGCCGCGCTGGTGTTCAGTCTGCAGCAGGGTGCGCCAATGGTGGACGGCAGCTGCAGCTGAACGACCCGCTACCGAAACGGCTGCATGCGTGGAATCTGCACGCACAGGCGCTCGGGCACCCCCCTAGCATGAGGGGCATGAACTTCCTCTCGACGCCGCATTCCTCCCCCGCCAGCGTGGTCGCCCTGAGCTTCGACCTGGCGCGCGCCCTTCCCGCCCAAGCCAAGCCGGCCCCCGCACCGGACCAGGTCTACGACCTCGGTTCGCTGACGGA
The DNA here is from genome assembly GCA_041919015.1 of Inhella sp. Taxonomy (GTDB): domain Bacteria; phylum Pseudomonadota; class Gammaproteobacteria; order Burkholderiales; family Burkholderiaceae_C; genus Inhella. The sequence goes on along the minus strand of JAYRUQ010000021.1, from coordinate 14,846 downwards.
CGACGCGGCCGAGCTGCTCTTGCCGCCGGCCAGCGACGCCTGGGCACCGACGATCCGCATGGGGCTTTGAGCACCCCCAGGTCCGGGCCAGCCCGGCCCACCCCCGGCGGGGGTTAAGGTGCCGGGCAAAGCCCGTTCACCTTAAGAGCACCCCCAGGTCCGGGCCAGCCCGGCCCGCCCCCGGCGGGGGTTAAGGTGCCGGGCAAAGCCCGTTCACCTTAAGAGCACCCCCAGGTCCGGGCCAGCCCGGCCCGCCCCCGGCGGGGGTTAAGGTGCCGGGCAAAGCCCGTTCACCTTAAGAGCCTCAGTCCAGCGGCAGCGCCAGCGCCAGGCGCGTGCCCGGTCCGGCCGTCGGCCGCAAATGCCCGCCGTGCAGCTGTGCCACGCGCTGGGCGATGGCCAGCCCCAGCCCCCCCAGGCCGCCACCCTGACGGCGCAGGCCGCGCAGGCTCTGCCCCTCGTGCAGGCGCAGCAACCACTCGGCAGGCAGGCCCGGTCCGTCATCGTGCACCTCGACATGCGCCTGCCGGCCCTCGCGCCGCAGGCTGACGCGCACCCGCCCGGCGTGGCGCAGCGCGTTGTCGATCAGGTTGGACAGCGCGCGCTCGACCAGCTGCCAGTCGCCCTGCACCTCGATGCGCCCCGGCGCGGCGCCGGCCAGCTCGGCGGCGTCGCCGAATTTGCGCACCGTGTCGCTGACCAGTTCGTCGAGCGCGAAGCGCTCGCGTTGCGCGAGTTCCTGCGCCGCCTCCAGCGTGGCCAGTTCGAAGAGCTGCTGGGTCAGGCGTCCGAGGCGTTCGCTCTGCGCCAGTGCACGCCGGCGCGGCTCGCTGACCGGCAAGGCCTCGATCTGACCGTGCAAGGCCGTCAGGGGGGTGCGCAGGTCGTGCGCCAGCTGCGCGATGTGCTCGCGGTGGGTGGCGGCGGCCAGGCGCTCCTGTTCGTGGCGCAGGCGCTCGCGATCCTGCCCGGCCTGGCGGCGCAGCAGCAGCACGCCGAGGCTCAAGGTGAGCAGGCCCGCGCCGCCCAGCCAGGCCGCCAGCAGCGGCCAACGCCCCTCGTCCGCAGCGTGCGAGGCGGCCTGTTGGCGCGCCGGGCCATCCAGCACCACGTAGAGATAGCCGGGCGGGCGCGCGTCACCGGCGCGGGCAGGGAACATGGCCGCGCTGAACAGCCGTTGCTCGGCGCCGCCGGGCGCGGCCATCGGGTCGGAACCGCGCAGCGGCAGCCCGCGACCCGCCAGAAAGGCGCGCACCGGCGCCAGATCGACCTGCGGCGTGCGCACCATGCCCGGCTCGCCGAGGTAGTGCTGCACGCGGCCCTCGGCGTCCAAGGTGTAGACCTGGATGCCCGGGTTGACGTGCATCAGCTGCTCGATGACGCGCTCCAGCGCCTGCGGGTCGGCGGGGTCGACCTCGCCGCTGCGCAGCACCGGCCAGTGCGCGACGATCTGCCCCGCCAGCGGGCTGGACAGGCGCTGCAGCGCCACGGCCTCGCGCTCGCGCGACCACTGCACGGCCAACAGGCCCATGGCGGCGCCGAACAGCAGCAGCAGCAGGGCCAGGGTCAGGGCCAGGCGGCGCGTCGCGGGGTCCGGTTTCATGGGTTGGCGACGAAGCGATAGCCCAGACCCCAGACGGTCTGCAGGTGCGCGGGCTGGCGCGGATCCGGCTCGATCTTGGCGCGCAGGCGGTTGATGTGCGAGTTCACGGTGTGCTCGTAGCCATCGAAGCCGGCGCCCCAGACGCGCGCCAGCAGCTCCTCCCGGCCGAAGGCCTGCCCAGGGTGCCGCATCAGGAAATGCAGCAGGTCGAACTCGCGCAGCGTCAGCGCCACCGCGCAGCTGTCGCGCAGCAGGCTGCGCTGGGCCGGCAGCAGCTCGAAGCGCCCGAGGCGCAGGGGCGTTGCCTCGGCCGGCGCGGCGCGCCATTGCGCGACGCGGCGCAGCTGCGCGCGCACGCGGGCCACCAGTTCGAGCATCGAGAAGGGTTTGCTCAGGTAGTCGTCGGCACCCAGTTCGAGACCGAGCACGCGGTGCGCCTCGCTGGCACGGGCGCTGAGCATCAGGATGGGCAGCTGGGGCTGCGCGGCGCGGAAGGCGCGGCACAGGTCCCAGCCGTCCACGCCGGGCAGCATGCCGTCGAGCAGCAGCAGGTCGATCGGCTGCGCGCACAGGCCGGCGGCCAGCGCACCGTCACGCTCGTGGCGCACGGCAAAGCCGGCCTGGTGCAGATGCACCATCAGGGTCTGGGCGATGGCCTCGTCGTCCTCGACCAGCAGCAGTTGCGCGGCAGCCATGCGGGCTGGGTCGTCGTCCATGGCCCGCGCCTTACAGGGATCAACCCCGACGCCGCTTCAGGCTCGCACCCACCACGCCCAGGCCGGCCAGCAGCATCGCAATGCTCGCCGGTTCCGGCACCGGCTGGGCCGTGAAGCTGATGCGGTAGACCTCGGAGTCGGCCCCCAGTCCGCTTTGGAAGTTGTAGCCGGCGCCGGTCAGCAGGCCGTTGAAGGCGGCCAATTCGGCAAAGTTGAAGGCCACCACCGAGTTCTGGTCGGTGCGCAGGCCGTTGTCGCCGACGAAGGCAGCGGCCGCGGGGTCGAAGACCTCGGAGCCGGCGTCCCAGATCTCGTTGGCCCGCAGCGTGATCTGGTTGATCTGCAGCGCGCCGTTGGCGTCGAACAGCGCGTACTCGCGCGGGTCGTCGTTGCCGATGAAGAAGTCATTGCTCGGCACGACCATCGCGGCAAAGGTGAAGAAGCCCTGGCTGGCGCTGTCCACCAGGAAGCTCATCTGCGCGCTGGCACCGGACAGCAGCAGGCCGCCGATGGTGCCGCGCACGGCATCCGGCGCGGCCGCCGCGAAGGCCGCCTGCCAGGCGCCGCCCTCGGCCACCGAGATGATGGGCGCCGTCGCCGCGCTGCCGATATTGAAGGCGTCGAAGGCGCCGGCGCCGAAGCCGACATGCAAGGGGGCGAAGGCAATGCCGTTGGCGGGCGCGAGGTTCTGCACCGTGACGGTGAGGCGGACCGTCTCGGCCTGCGCCGAAGCGGCAACCAAGAGCAGGCAAAGGGCGGTGGTGAGCGATGCGTTGCGCATGGGGTGTCCTGGAAGAGACCGCCAAGCCGGCGGCCTGAGGCACTCTAGGCAGCGGGGCTCTCGTCGTCCTCACGAGCTGTTCACGGTGCCGTGATGTCGGTAACTGGATACTCCGTACCCGTGCAAGCCCCCCGCCCCGCGTCCAGCCCCGCCCAACGCCTCGCCCAGCGTGCCTGGCGTTTGCTGCACATCGACGCCGGGCAGGCCTACCGGCTGATCGAACGCGCGGCGCGTCAGGCCCAGGCCCAGCAGGACGACGCCGGCCTGGCCTGGGCGGAGTTGGTACGCGGCTTTCACCAGCTCTATTTCGCCAAGCCGGAGCAAGCCGGACAGCAGCTGGCCTCGGCGCGCGCGCGCTTTGCGGCGCTGGGGCAGCGCAACGGCGAAATCCTGGCCGGCGCCGGGCACGCCCGCGCGCTGTGGCGCCAGGGCCGCGTGCAGCAGGCACTCGAGGAGCTGCTGCCGCTGCGCGACGAAGGACTGGCCAATCTGCGCAACGAGCAGCGCGGCGTGCTGCTCAACGCCATCGCCGGCTGCTACTCAGCGCAGGGCAACTCCGAGAACGCCTTCGCCTATATGTACCAGGCGCTGCGTGACGCCGGACCGCGGCGCGGCAACGGCTTCGACGTGGCGCTGCATTGCAACCTCTCGCACGAGCTGATCGAGCTCGGCGACCACGCCGAGGCGCTGCGCCAGGTCGAGCGCGGGCTCGAGCGCATCGCCCAGGTCGGCAACGGGCGCCTGCACACGGTGCTGCTGATCAACCGGTCCATCTGCCTGGCCGAGCTGGGCCGGGCCGGCGAGGCGCTGGACGACCTGCGGCGCATCGCCGATGCGCCCGCCGACCCGAGCGGTCGCGGGCTGGTGCCGATGCACTTCGAGATCCTGGCGCTGACCGCTTTGCGCGCCGGCGACATGGCGCTGGGAGAGCGCCTGCTGGCGGCCGCGCAAGTCAGCCTGCCCGACGACCGCGTCGAGCTGCAGCTGGCGCGCGCACTGCGCGCCAAGCTGCGGGGGCAACCGCTGCAGGGCCTGCAGGAATTGCAGCAGGTGGCCGGCCTGCTCGACGCCGAGGGCGACGCCCGCCCCTCGCTGCGTCAGCGCTGCGCGCATGCGGCGGCGCGCGCCGAGTTGCACGAGGCCGCCGGCCAGCCCGAGGCCGCGTTGCTGGCGCTGCGCGAGTGGCAGCGACTGCAGGCCGAGCGCGCGCAGCGCGCCAGCACCTCGCGCTACCAGGCCGCGGCGCTGCAGACCGAGCTCTTGCAGCTGCAGCAGCGCCTCGAGGACCACGACAGCCGGCGCCAGGCCGCCGAGCGCGCGCGCGCCCAGCTGGTGGAGGCGCACGACCGGCTGCAGCGCAAGATGGCCGAGGTGGAGGCGCTGCAGGCGCAGCTGCGCGCCCAGGCCACCCAGGACGCGCTGACCGGGCTGGCCAACCGCCGCCACCTCAACGAGACGCTGCCGACGCAGATCGCGTTGGCGGCGCGCGAAGGCTTTGCGCTGGCCGTGGTCATCATCGACCTGGACCATTTCAAGCAGGTCAACGACCAGCATGGCCACCCTGCGGGCGACCAGTTGCTGGCCGCCTTCGGCGCGCTGCTGCGCAGCCATCTGCGCAAGAGTGACCAGGCGTTTCGCTACGGCGGCGAGGAGTTCTGCCTGCTGCTGCCGCACACCGGGGCGCTGGACGCGCAGCGCAAGACCGAGGCCCTGCTGGCCGATTGGCGCGCCCAGGTCTTTGTGCTGGACGACGGCGTGCGTCTGGGCGAACAGAGTTTTTCGGCCGGTGTCACCGACAGCCAGATCAGCCCGGCCTCGCCCTCGGCCCTGCTGCGCGCCGCCGACCAGTTGCTGCTGCTGGCCAAGCGCGGCCGACGCGGCAGCGTGCTGGTGCCGGGCGGGACGGCCGGATAACGAGCGCTTACCGTTCCTGACCGCATGTCGTGGCGCCGCGACGCAGAGTCGTGGCCTTCCCTTCCCTGCCCGGAGGCCACGATGTCCGACGCATTGCCTCAAGTCCCGGCCGCGCTGCCGGCCCCCGTCGACGGCGCCGCCGCGCCCGAGGCACTGCTGCGCGCCAGCGCCACCGCCGCAGCGGCGGCCGCCTTGCTGAGCGCCTGCGGTGGCGGCGGCGAGGTGGGCGTGGAGGCCGGACCGGACGTCGAGGCCTCGCAGCTGAGCGTCTCGACCCGCCCGACACGCCGCGACGCGCTGCGCTTTCTCAGCCAGGCCAGCTTCGGCCCGAGCAGCGCGGCGCAGGCCGACGCGCTGATGGCGCAGGGCTACGAGGCCTGGATCGCCACGCAGTTCAAGGCCCCTTACCGCTCGCACCTCGAGTACATCAACACGCAGCGCGGGCGCTACGGCGGCGACGACACCCGCGTGCCCGAGGAAGCCAGCTACGAGGCGGTCTGGAACCAATGGCTGTGGGGCGAGGACCCGCTGCGCGCCCGCGTGGTGTGGGCGCTGCTGCAGTTCTTCGTCATCAGCAACATCGCCCCCGACATCCGCCCGCACGCCATGAGCAGCTACATGGACCTGCTGGCGCGCAACGCCTTCGGCAACTGGCGCACCCTGCTGGGCGAGGTGACCCTGCACCCGGCCATGGGCTACTACCTCAACATGCTGCGCTCGGCCAAAGAGGACCCGGCCGAGGGCACGCACCCCAACGAGAACTACGCCCGCGAGGTCTTGCAGCTGTTCTCCATCGGCCTGCTCAAGCTCAACCCCGACGGCACGCCGCTGCTCGATGGCAACGGCCGCACCCAGCCGACCTTCGACGAGCCGGTGGTCAAGGGTTTCGCGCGCGCCTTCACGGGCTGGAGCTTCGGCGGCCTGGACACCACGAGCGAGCACGATTTTCACTGCCCGGACGAGAACGACGAGGCGCTGTGGCAGCGCCCGATGCAGAACTGGCCGGCCTTCCACGAGCCGGGCGAGAAGCTGCTGCTGGACGGCCGGCGCCTGCCCGCCGGACAAGGCGCCGCCAAGGACCTGAACGACGCGCTCGACGCGATCTTCAACCACCCCAATGTGGCGCCGTTTTTCTGCCGGCAACTCATCCAGCGCCTGAGCACCAGCAACCCGAGCCCGGCCTATGTGAAGCGGGTGGCCGATGTGTTCGTCAACAACGGCCGCGGCGTGCGTGGCGACCTGAAGGCGGTGGTCCGCGCGGTGCTGCTCGACAAGGAGGCGCGCGCCGCCGAGCCGGGCGTCCACTTCGGCAAGCTGCGCGAGCCGGTGCTGCGCTTCGCCGGTTTCCTGCGCGCGCTGGGCGCTACGAGCACCAGCGGCACGAACCGCATCCACTACCTGGACAGCCCCGACGACGCGCTCGGCCAGAGCCCGCTGCTGGCGCCCTCGGTGTTCAACTTCTACTCGCCCTTCTACCGCCCGGCCGGTCCGCTGGCCGAGGCCGGCCTGGTGGCGCCCGAGTTCCAGATCACCAGCGAGACGAGCGCCGCCGGCTCGCTGAACTTCTTCCACGACCTGTTCCAGGGCGGCGGCTACGGCTGGCCCGAGGAACACCGCGTGCGCATCAACCTCGACCCGCTGCGCGACCTGGCCGCCACGCCCGAGCGCCTGGTCGACGAGCTCGACCTGCTGTTCTTCAACCTGCAGATGAGCGCCAGCACGCGCCAGCGCCTGCTCACCCTCATCAACGGCTACCCGGCCACGCAACGCCGCACGCGGGTGCGCCGCGCGCTGACGCTCGTGGCGATGTCGCCCGACTTCGTCATCCAACGCTGAAAGGGAAAGACACCATGCTGCAACGACGTCATTTCCTGCAGGCCGGCGCGGCCGCCGCCCTGGCTCCCTGGGCGCAGATGCAGGCCCTGGCCCAGACCAGCGGCCCCGGCTACAAGGCCCTGGTCTGCCTTTTTGAGTTCGGTGGCAACGACGGCAACAACCTGCTCGTGCCGATCGACGCGCGCTGGAACGACTACCAGCGCGCACGACCCAATCTGGCCATCGCCCAGGACCAGCTGCTGCCGCTGAACTTCAGCAACGGCGGCGCGGCGCGCTACGGCCTGCACCCGGCCATGCCGGGGCTGCAGGCGCTCGTCAACGCCGGGCAGGCCAGCTTCGTCGCCAACCTCGGCACCCTGGTGCGGCCCACCACCAAGGCCGACATCCAGGCCAACCGGGTGCCGCTGCCGCTGAACCTGTATTCGCACTCCGACCAGCAGGGCGCCACGCAGTCGGGCTGGGCCGATCAGCCGCCGCGCCACGGCTGGGGCGGGCGCCTGCTCGAACGCAGCGTGGCGCCGGGGGCCGTCAACCGCGGCTACGCCGCCATCAGCGTGGCCGGCGGCAACATCTGGGAGGCCTCCGACGCCACCCTGACGCCCTACCGGGTGTCGCCGGGTGGGCGCTTCGGCTTCGATTTCTACGACCCGGCCGGCAGCGACCCGCTCTCCAGCGCCATCACCGGCCTGCTGGCCGAGCAGCGCAGCAATGCCTTCGAACGCACCTGGCTGAACATCGTCACGCGCTCGATCGAGAACCAGCGCGTGCTCTCCGCCGCGGTGAACGGCAGCACGCTCACCACCCCCTTCCCCGGCAGCGGCCTGGGCCAGCAACTGCAGATGGTGGCCAAGCTGATCAACGCGCAGGCCGCGCTCGGTCAGTCGCGCCAGTGCTTCTTCGCCAGCATCGGCGGCTTCGACACCCATGGCGACGACCAACTGCAGCGTCAGAACGAGCTGCTGGGCGAAATCAGCGAGGCGGTTGCCGCCTTCCATGCCGCGCTGCTCGAGATGGGCCGCGCCGACCAGGTGACGCTGTTCAGCGCCAGCGACTTCGGCCGCAACCTGCCCAGCAACGGCGCCGGCACCGACCATGCCTGGGGCAGCCACCATTTCGTGCTCGGCGCGGGCCTGCCGGGCGGGCGCCTGTACGGCCGCTTCCCCGACCTGACGATCGACGGGCCGGACGACATCGGCCAGGGCAGCTGGGTGCCGGCCTGCTCGACCGAGCAGCTCGGCAGCGAGCTGGCCGCCTGGTTCGGCGCCGATGCCGCGATGCGCGCCGCGGTGTTCCCCAACGGCGCCCACTTCCCGCGCCTGCCCGGACTCTGAGCACCCCCAGGTCCGGGCCAGCCCGGCCCGCCCCCGGCGGGGGTTAAGGTGCCGGGAATAGCCCGTTCACCTTAAGAGCCCGGGGCGGGCTCTCAGGGTCCCTGCCGCAGCTGCAGTCCGTCGGGCAGCTCGCCGTTCTCGCCCAGACCCTCGTGCAGGGTGCGTTCGGCCAGCTCGCCGACGCCCAGCACGCCCACCCAACGGTTGCGGCCCTGGCGCTTGGCGCGGTAGAGCGCCGCGTCGGCCAGGTTCAGCACCGTGGCCCAGCCCACCGCGCGCGGGCGCGCCGGGTCGAGCGGCCAGCAGGCAAAGCCGATCGAACAGCTGCGCTCGATGAGCCGCCCGCCCGGCAGTTCGAAGGCCTGCTCGCCGACCACGCGGCGGGCGCGCTCGGCCAGCTCGGCGGCGCCCTGGCGCGAGCCGCCGCGTGCCACCACCAGGAACTCCTCGCCGCCCCAGCGCACCAGGTAGTCGGCCTCGCGGAACACCTGTTCGAGCCGCGCGCGCATCTGTTGCAGCACGCTGTCTCCGGCCGCGTGACCGAATTGGTCGTTGACCTGCTTGAAATGGTCGAGGTCCAGCAGGAAGAAGCAGAGGTCGGCGTCCTGCGGTGCCGCCTGGCCCCGGCGCCGCGCCTCCTCGATGCGGCGCAGCAGCAGGTGCTGGTCGCCGTCGAGCCGCTCGACGACGAAGCGGCGGTTGCGCAGCCCCGTCAGCGGGTCGGTCACCGCGGCGGCCTCGAGCGCGGCCTGCGCCTGCAGCAGCTCCTCGGTGCGCTGCTGCACGCGCAGTTCGAGCTGCTGCTGGCGGCCCAGCAAGGCGCGCGTGCGCAGCTGCATCAGGCCGAGCGCCGCCGCCACCAGCAGCAGCGCACCGAGCAGCGCCGCCCACCAGGTCTGCCACCAGGCCGGCAGCACCTCGATCTCGACCTCCAGGGTCTGCGGGCTCCAGCGGCCGTTGCGGTCGCTGCCCTGCAACTGCAAGGCGTAGCGGCCGGGCGCCAGGCCGCCGAAGGTTGCGGCGCGGTCGGCCACGTCGGTCTCCACCCATTGGGTCTGCACGCCCTCGAGCCGGTAGCGGTGCCGGTTGCGCGAGGGCAGGCTGAGGTCCAGCGAGGCGAACTTCAGCGTGAAGCTGCGCTCGTGCGGCTTCAGGCTCAGGCGCGGGCGCAGGCGCGCCAGCGGCTCCTCCTCGCCGTTGATGCGCAGTTCGGTGACGGCCACCGGCGGGTCATGGCGCCAGGGCCGGAAGCGCGCCGGATCGACCACCAGCACGCCGCGGCTGCCGCCGAACAGCAGGCGTCCGTCACTCAAGCCGGTGTAGGCGCGGAACCAGCCGGTGCCGATGTCGACACCGTCGGCGGCCGAGATCTCCTCGTAGTGGCCGCTGGTGGGGTCGTAGACACCGCGATGCGTCCAGATGCGCCCGGCGCGATCCTCCAGCAGGTTGGCACCGATGGTGGCGCCCGCGCGGCCCAGTTTGGCGCTGACGAACTCGAAGCGCGGCCGGTCCCCCTGCCAGCCGCTGAGTTGCAGCAGCCCCGCCTCGGTGTCCACCCAAAGCCGTTGCTGGCGATCGACCAGCAATCCCAGCACGGTCTGCCGCTCGACGCCCAGGTCGACGCGCCGCAGCGTCGGCTCGGCGGCGCCGCGCGTGAACAGCCCCCCTTCGCCCCCCACCCAGAGCCGCCCGTCGCTGGCCAGTCCCAAGGCGTTGACGTCGCCGGTCAGGGGCTGACCGTCGTTGAGCCTGACGCGCTCGAAGGCGCCCGCGCCGCTCCATCGGTACAAGCCATCCTGCAGTCCGGCCCAGACCGTGCCATCGCTGCCGACGCGCATCACGCGCATGCGTCCTCGCCCCACGGGCAGGCTGCGCAGGAAGCGCCGGCCGGTGGCGGCAAACACATTGACGCCGGCGTCACCCGCCACCCAGACGGTGTCGTCCTGGGCGCGGTAGGCCATGGCGCCGGCGCGCCCGCCGCGGTAGCCGCCCTGCCCGGCCACGATGCCCTTGAGCAGGCGCAGGTCGGTATCGAGCACGGCCAGGCCGCGGTCGTTGCTGCCGAGCCAGATCTCGCCGCTGGGCACCTGCACCAGGCTGCGCGCGTCGACCACGCCGAGCACGCCCTCGCCATGACCCTCGCCGCGCCGCACCCAGATGGCGTCGCCGTTGGGCACATGGCGCTGCAGGCCACCGCCGTAGCTGCCGACCCACAGCACCCCCGAGGCGTCGCGCACCATGGTGCGCACGTCGGCACCGGCCGGTCCCCAGGGCTTGGCGGCGTGGTAGCGCAGCACGCCGATCAGTTGCCCGTCGCTGCTGGCGCGCCGCTCGATGCCGATGCTGGTGCCGATCCAGATCTCGTCGGTGCCCATCTCGACCAGCGCCTGCACGCCGCCGCGGGCCAGGTCGTCGCGGGGCAGGCGGCGCGCCGTGGCGCCGTCGGCATCGCACAGCCACAGTTCGCCGTCCTGGCTGCCGATCCACAGCCGGCCGCGTGCATCCTGGTGCATCAGGCTGACGATGCGGCCCGAGAGCGCGCTGAGCGACGGCAGCTTCTCGAAACGCGTGGCACCCTGGGCGCGGCGCGCCACGCCGCTCCAGGTGCCGACCCACAGGCTGCCGTCCTGCGTGCTCAGCAGGCTTTGCACGCGTTCGTCGGGCAGCCCGCTGTCGGCAGGCAGGCGTTCGATGCGGCGCGAGGCCATGTCCATGCGCTGCAGGCCGCCGCCCACCGTGCCGATCCACATCTGACCGCGTGCGTCCTCGGCCAGCGCGCGCACGGTGCCCTTTTGCAAGCCCTCGGGGCCACCGGGTCGGTACTCGGTCCAGGACAGATGCTGCGGATCGAGGCGCGCCAGGCCATCGCTGTCGCTGCCGATCCACAGCGCGCCGTCGCGTCCGACCAGCAGGGTGCGCACGAAGCCGCTGGCGGCACCGCTCTTGCCCGCCGCGGTCGACATGCGCCGGAACTCGTAGCCGTCGAAGCGCACCAGCCCGATGGCGGTGCCGATCCAGACGAAGCCCTGGCGGTCGACACCGAGCGCCGACACCACGCTGTCGGAGATCACGCCGCCGTCGGACACCAGGTCGAAGCGCGGCTCGGCCAGCGGCGCTCGCTGGGCCGGCGCCGGCTGCGCCAGCAGCAGCATCGCCAGGAGCAGGAGGCCGGCCGCCAGGCGCGTTCTCATGCTGCCCGCCGCGCTCAGCGCAAGCGCTGGTTGATGCGCTGCAAGGCCTCGCGCCCCGGGCACAGGTCCGCCTCGCCCAGGCTGTTGAGCGGTCGCGGGTCGAGCTTGAGCTGCTGATGCAGATTGCGCGCCCGCGGTTCGACGTGGATCAGGCCGGTGGCCAACTCGCCCGCTGCGGCCAGGCGCTGCAGGGTCTGCAGCGCCGACTGGCGATCCGCCGGGTCGTGCTGGGCATGCAGCTTGCGCAGGCGCAGCAGCGAACCGTCGGCCTGCGCCACCTCCATCAGCTCGGCGTCGCCCTGCGGGGCGTCGGCGAGGTCGATGAAGTCGATGCGGTTGAGCGCCGCGTTGTGCTCGCGCACATGGTCGTAGGAGCGCGTGCTGCCGGCGTGGTTGTTGAAGGCCACGCAGGGGCTGACGACGTCGATGAAGGCCGCGCCGCCATGGCGCAGGGCACCGCGCAACAGCGGCACGAGCTGCGCCTTGTCGCCGCTGAAGCCGCGTGCCACATAGCTGGCGCCGAGCAGCAGCGCCATGCTGGCCAGGTCGATCGAGGAGTCGATGTTGGTCACCCCCTTCTTGCTCTGGCTGCCGAGGTCGGCGGTGGGTGAGAACTGGCCCTTGGTGAGGCCGTAGACGCCGTTGTTCTCGACGATGTAGACCATCGGCACGCGCCGGCGCATGGCGTGCACGAACTGGCCGATGCCGATCGAGGCGGTGTCGCCGTCGCCGCTCACGCCCAGATAAAGCAGCTCGCGGTTGGCCAGCGAGGCGCCGGTCAGCACCGAGGGCATGCGCCCGTGCACGCTGTTGAGACCGTGGCTGGCCGACAGGAAGTAGTCGGGCGTCTTGCTCGAGCAGCCGATGCCGCTCATCTTGGCGACGCGGTGCGGCTCCACGTCCTCCTCCCAGCAGGCCTGGATGATGGCCGCCGAGATGCTGTCGTGTCCGCAGCCGGCGCACAGCGTGGAGATGCGCCCTTCATAGTCGCGCCGCGTGTAGCCGACGGCGTTCTTCTGCAACGAGGGGTGGTGCAGCTTGGGTTTGGCGATATAGGTCATGCCTGGACTCCCGCGACCGCGAGCTGATGCACCTGCTGCGTGATGGCCTTGACGATGAAGCGCGCGGTGATCGGCGTGCCGTCGAAGTGCAGCAGCTTCTTCAGCTTCTTCGGGTCGGGCTCGAACTGTGTCATCAGCAGCTGGCGGCACTGGCCGTCGCGGTTCTGCTCGACGACGAAGACCGCGTCGTGCGCGGCGATGAATTCGCCCACCGCGTCGGCAAAGGGGTAGGCGCGGATGCGGCAGGCGTCGAGGTGGATGCCCTCGGCGGCCAGCTGCGTGAGCGCCTCGTCCATCGAAGGGCTGGTGCTGCCGAAGTACAGCACCCCGAGGCGCGTGGGCTGCGCGGCGGGCCGCAGCTGCGGCTGCGGCGCGATGCGCGCCGCCGTCTGCATCTTGCGCACCAGGCGGTCGGCGATGTACCGGTAGTCGTCACCGCGCTCGCTGTACACGGCCTGGGCGTTGTGCGTGCTGCCGCGCGTGAAGTAGCTGCCGAGCTTCGGATGCGTGCCGGGGTAGGTGCGGTAGGAAATGGCGTCGCCGTCCAGGTCCTTGTAGCGCGCGAACTCCTTGCCGGCCTCCAGGTCGGCGGCGCTCAAGACCTTGCCGCGGTCCATGCGGCGCGCGTCGTCCCATTCGAGCGGCTCGCACAGGCGCTGGTTCATGCCGATGTCCAGGTCGCTCATGACGATGACCGGTGTCTGCAGGCGGTCGGCCAGGTCGAGCGCGGTGGCCGAGAAGTCGAAGCACTCGCGCGGGTCCTCGGGGAACAGCAGCACCTGCTGGGTATCGCCGTGGCTGGCGGTGGCGCAGGACAGCAGATCGGCCTGCTGGGTGCGCGTCGGCATGCCGGTGGAGGGTCCGCCGCGCTGCACATTGATGAGCGTCAGCGGCACCTCGGCGAAATAGGCGAAGCCGAGGAACTCGGTCATCAGGCTGACGCCCGGCCCGCTGGTTGCGGTGAAGGAGCGCGCGCCGTTCCAGCCGGCGCCGAGGATCATGCCGATGGCGGCGATCTCGTCCTCGGCCTGCACGATGGCGTGGCGCGCCTCGCCCTCGGGGCCGGTGCGGAATTGCTTGCAGTAGCCGGCGAAGGCCTCGGCCACCGAGGTGGACGGCGTGATCGGGTACCAGGCGCAGACGGTGGCGCCGCCGTACACCATGCCCAGCGCGCTGGCGGCGTTGCCCTCCATGAAGATGCGCGCGCCGACGCGGTCGGCGCGGCGCACCTTCAGCCCGACCGGCGAAGGCCAGCCCCCAGGCTCGCCGCTTGCCGATGGAGGCGCGAACGCTCGGGTGCGGCCCGTCGCATTCGCTTCGGCCAGGTGTTCGCGGGCGAAGCTGGCGCCGGCCTTGAGCGCGCGCACATTGCCGTCGAGCAGGCGCTCCTTGCCCTTGTACTGTTCGGCCAGCAACTGCTCGACGACGGTCAACTCGACGCTCATCAACTCGGCCAGTGCGCCGATCACCATGATGTTCTTGTAGAGCGTGCGTTGGCGCGGGTCCTCGTAGGTGCCGTTGCAGATCGCGGTGACCGGCATGCCGATGGCGTGCACGTCGTCGCGCAAGGACTCCGGCGGCTTGGTCGAGTCGTAGAACAGGTAGCCGCCGGGCTCGATCTCCTGGAGGTCCTGGGCCCAGGTCTGCGGGTTCATGGCCACCATCAGGTCGACCCCCCCACGCCGGCCCAGCCAGCCGGCCTCGCAGACGCGCAGCTCGTACCAGGTCGGCATGCCCTGGATGTTGCTGGGGAAGATGTTGCGCGGGCTGACCGGCACGCCCATGCGCAGGATGGCGCGGGCGAACAGTTCATTGGCGCTGGCGCTGCCCGAGCCGTTGATGTTGGCGAACTTGACGACGAAGTCGTTGGTGGATTCGATGCGGCTCATGGAAAGGTGTTCTCGCGTTCTAAAGAGCCCGTTCGGGGGCTGTCCGCCCCCGGCCCCCTGAGCAGGACCTCCGGCCCTGCACCCGGCCCCCTTTTCTTTGCTCCGCCAAAGAAAAGGGGGGAAAAGAAAGGCGGCCCCGCACTGCGCTCGCCCCTCGCCTGCGGCGAGGGGTTCCCTGCGGTGCTCGCAAGCCGGCCCCGGCCAGAACTCGCGGCGTTCGCTCCGCTCACTCCGCTCAAACAAGCTGGCCGAGTCAGAAGGGTCGCGTGCCTGCGGCACGCGGGCCGTCTTGCTGTGCTCCTCGGCGGCGCAGAGGGGGTGGGAGACCGAACAGCCGAATACCGGACATCAACTCGCTGCCTGCCGTCAACGGCTCGAGGTTCGGCTGTTGGCTGTTGGCTACTGGCTGTTGCCCGCCGTCTGCACCGCCGAGCAGCGCAGACAAGGGGCCCGCGTGCCGCAGGCACGCTTCCCTTCTGGCTCGCGCAGCCTGTTTGAGCGGAGGGAGCGAAGCGAGCGCAGCG
>JAYRUQ010000020.1:37011-57501 GCA_041919015.1 Inhella sp. | reverse complement strand
CGCTGACCACCGACCAGATGCCGCAGCTCGGGACCGCCCAGCTGGCAGCACTGACCAGTGTGCAGATCGCCGGCATCGACTCGGCCCAGCTCGGCGCCATCGAGTCGGGTGACATCCGTGCCTTGGCCACCGCCGCACTGCGCGCGCTGACCAGCGACCAGATCGTCGGCTTCACCACCGATCAGATGGGCCAGCTGACGACCGCGCAGGTGTCGGCGCTGACCACCGACCAGCTTGCCGCGTTGGCCACCGACGACTTCGTCGCGCTGACGACGCAGCAGATGGCCACGCTGTCGACGGCCCAGGTGGCCGCCTTCGGCACCGAGCAGATGAGCGTGCTGGAGAGCAGCGATCTGACGGCCCTGGGCACCCGTGGCATCCGCGCCTTCGACACCGAGCAACTCGCCGCGCTGAGCACCGACGCGATGAGCGGCCTGAGTACCGCCCAGGCGGCGGCGCTGACGAGCAACCAGATGGCCGGTTTCGACACCGAGCAGATCTCCCTGCTGGCCACCGATGACTTGCGCGCCATCACCAGCCAGGCGCTGCGTGCACTCAGCACCGAGCAGCTCGATGCGCTGGGCAGCGACCAACTCGTCGCGCTGACCACCTCGCAGGTGGCGGGCCTGACGACCGAGCAGATCGCCGCCATGAGCAGCGACGACCTGAATGCCTTCGGCACGGCGCAGTTCAATGCCCTGACGACCCTGCAGCTCGGCGCCCTGACCACCGACCAGATCGGTTCGCTGGAGACGGCCGACCTGGTGGCCCTGGGCACCCGCGGCCTGCGTGCTCTGGATTCGGAGCAGATTGCCGCGCTGTCCACCGATGGCATGGGCGCCCTGACGAGCGCCCAGGTCGGCAGCCTGACCTCGGCCCAGGTGGACGGACTGGGCAGCGACCAGATCGCCGCCCTGGCCACCGAGACCATCAGCAGCCTGACCAATGCGGTGCTGCAGTCGCTCGACACCGACCAGTTCGCGGCCTTCACGTCCGAGCAGATGGTCAAGCTCAGCACCGCCCAGGTGGCCGCGCTGCTGTCGACGCAGATCGGCGCCATCTCGACCGACGAGTTGGTGGCGATGACCAGCAGCCAGTTTGCGGCGCTGAATTCGTCGCAGGTTGACGGTCTGAGCACCGAGCAGTTCGCCGCCCTGGCCACCGACGACCTGCGCGCCATCGGCACGGCGGCGTTGCGCGGCCTGGATTCCGAACAGGTGTCGGTGCTGACCACCGATCAGGCGGCCGCGCTGAGCACGGCGCAACTGGCCTCGCTGTCGAGTAGCCAGTTCGTCGGCATCGGGACCGAGGCGATCCAGGCCTTGAACACCCAGCAGTTCGCGTCGCTCACCACCAGCCAGCTGTCCGGATTGGGCACCGAGCAGGTGGCGGCGATCGCCACCGACGATCTGCGAGCGCTGAGCAGCGCGCAACTGCGTGCCTTTGCGTCGGATGACTTCGCGGCGCTGGGCTCCGATCAGGTAGCCGCCTTCACGACCCAGCAGGTGGCCAGCCTGACCAGCAGCCAGTTCGCCGGCATCGAGTCGGGTGACATCGGCGCATTGAGCACCGACGCCATCCGGGCCATCGATGACAGCGTGCTGGCCACCCTGAGCACCGAGCAGATCGAAGGCCTGGGCAGCGAGCAGGTCGGCGCACTGACCAGTGCGCAGGTCAATGCACTCAGCACCACGCAGGTGGCGGCCCTGACGACCGAGGACTTCACCGCACTGTCCACCACCCAGGTGGCGGCCTTCAGCTCGGCGCAGATCGCGGCCATCCAGACCGAGGACCTGGTGCAACTGGGCAGCGACGACATCAAGGCGCTGACCACCAGCCAGATCGACGGACTGAGCACCGACCAGATCGTCGCCCTCACCACCGACCAGATCCCGGGTCTGGAGACGGCCGACATCGCCTCGATGAGCATGGACCAGGTGCTGGCCTTCACCACCGACCAGACGGCGGCGATGACCACGGACCAGACCAACGCACTGTTCCTGGCCTCGCCCATCATGCTGGACCTGGATGGTGACGGCGTGCGCACCGTGTCGGCCGCCGACGGCGTCAGCTTCGACCTGTTCGGCGACGGCAAGAGCGCTCAATGGGGCTGGGCGGCCGGCGGCGACGGCTTCCTGGTGATGGACCTGAACGGCGACGGCCAGATCAACGACGGCCGCGAACTGTTCGGTCAGGGCACCCGCCTGGCCGACGGCAGCCGCGCCGCCGATGGCTATGTGGCCCTGGCCGCACAGGACAGCGACCGTGACGGCGACGTGGACGCCGGCGACGCCAACTTCGGCCAGCTGAAGGTCTGGGTCGACGCCGACGGCGACGGCCTGACCGACGCCGGCGAGCTGAAGACGCTGACCGAGCTGGGCATCACCAGCCTGAGCACCGGCCATGTGAAGGACGGCGAGATCGACAACGGCAACGTTATCGGTTTGTCGGGCCACTTCACCAAGGCCGACGGCAGCACGGCGGCGATGGCCGACGTCTGGTTCGCCAAGGACGCCACGCCGCCCAGCAGCGCCGAGGTGCTGGCACCCGCCAGCGCTGCGGTCCCGCTGCCGGGTCAGGCCGCTGGCGAGTCCCTGCCGGCCGTGGCGCCCGAGGCGCTGATCCTGCCCATCAAGCGCCTGGACGACGACGACCTGCTGAACAAGCTGCCGCCCTTGCTCTAAGGCCTTCCACTTGCGCGAAGCGGCGGCCCCCGCGGCCGTCGCCCCCCGGACACCCCGCCGAGCCCCGAGCTCGGCGGGGTGTTCTCTTTGCGCGCTGCTGTTGGGCGGCGGGTTTTGCCGGGTTGTTCCCGCGAAAGGCGGGCCAGCCCAGCCCCTAGGATGCGCCCGCCATGGCAGAGCCGCTGGTCAGCCTCCTCATTCCCACGCACAACCGGCCGGACTTCCTGCGCGAAGCCCTGCTGAGCGCCTGTGCGCAGACGCACACGGCGCTGGACATCGTCGTCAGCGACAACGGATCCGGCGCGGCCAGCGAGGCCAGCCTTGACAGCGTGGCCGACCTGCTGCAGGCCGACCCGCGCATCCGCTATCTGCGCTGCCCGGAGCGCGACCACTACCTGGACAACTGGCTGTTCGCGCTGAGCCAGGCGCGGGGCGATTACGTCGGCTTTCTGATGGACGACGATCTCTACCACCCGGACAAGGTGGCGCGCATGCTGCCGCTGCTGGCGGGCAACCCCGATGTGGCGCTGGTCACCTCGTTCCGCCAACTGATCGACGCGAGCGGCAAGGAGTTGCCGCCGCTGCCCGAGACCCAGCCCCTGTTCGGCGCCGACGCCGTGGTCAGCGGCGATGAGCTCGGCAACCGCATCCTGCAGATGGGCGCCAACGTCGTCGGCGAGCCCACCACGGTGCTGCTGCGCCGCGCCGACCTGGGCGCCAGCTTTGGTTTCTTCTGTGGTCGCCAGTACCAGGTGATCAGCGACGTTGCCACCTGGCTGCAGCTCATGCAGGGCCGCCGCGTGGTCTACCTGCGCGACGCCCTGTCCAAGTTCCGCCTGCACGGCGGCCAGGACCAGCGCCGTGCGCTGCAGGCCCTCAACGCCAATGTGGAATGGCTGCAGATGCTGCTCGACGCCAATGCCGCCGGGCTCTACCTGAGCGACGAGGCGCAGTTCCAGCGCACCCTGCGCCACCAGCTCGACAGCCTGGTGCCCTTCCTGACCAAGCACGCCGACGCGGTGCGCAGCAGCGCCACCCACGCCGAGCCCATCCAGCGCGTGCTGCGGCAGGCTTTCGACCGACTGTTTCACGCATGAGCACCCCCTCACCTCGACGCCAAGCGGGCCGAGCGCCGGGCCGCTCCCAAGCCGACCCGCATCTCCCTGGGGGATCGGCCGCCGTACCTCGGCGGATGAGGGGCTGAGCGTGCGGCCTTACGTCATCGTCACCCCCACCTGGTGCGTCAGCTCCGGCGTGCGGGTGCTGCACGAGCTTTGCCACGAGCTGCGCCTTCAAGGCGTGGAAGCCTGGCTGCTGCTGACCAGCGACCTGAGCGGAAGCGGCCCCAAGCTCAATCCACAACTGCACACGCCGGCGCTCAACGCGCGCTTCAACGAGCTCTGGCCGCGCCTGCAGCAGGAGGCCATCACCGTCTACCCCGACGGCGTGGAGGGCAACCCCTTCGGCGCGCGGCGCGTGGTGCGCTACGTGCTCGGCAAGGAAGTTCCGAAGCCGGACGACAACCCACTCGAGTTCCGCCTCTACCACTCCAAGGCCTTCCCGGTCACCCGGCGCGGCGACCAGCGCACGCTCTACCTGCTGCCGGTCGACCTGGGCCTCTTCAACGACCTCGGTGAGCCCGAGCGCACCCAGGACCTGCTGTGGGTGGGCAAGGGCGGGCGCCACGTCGGCCCGGAGAGGCCCGACTGCCGAGAGATCAGCTACAGCTGGCCGCCGACCCGCCAGGAGCTGGCCGCCGAACTGCGCAAGACCCGCTACCTCTACAGCTACGACACCCTGTCGGCCACCAATCTGGAGGCCATCCTGTGCGGCGCCGTGGTGGTGCTCAAGACCCTGAACTACCACGGCTGGAGCTGGACGCGCCGCGACATCGAGGCCACCGAGCACGGCAGCGGCGGCTACGCCTTCAGCGACACGCCCTTCGAGATCGAGCGCGCGCAGCGCACACGCCCCGAGTTCGTCGAGGCCATCCGCTACCACCAGGCGATGTTCCGCCCGATGCTCTGGGAGTTCGTGCAGCACTCGCAGCGCCATTTCCGCGAGGCCACGTCCTCATGAGCCGCGTGCTGCTGGCCAACGGCAAGACCTTCGAGGTGCCGCCCGATGTGACGCTGCTCGAAGCCGCCCAGCACGCCGGATTCGCCCTGCCGCACAGCTGTCGCAGCGGACGCTGCGGCAGTTGCAAGGCCAAGGGATCGGCGAAGGTGCGACATCTGCAAGGCGAGGACTGCTTGAGCGCCGCAGAGCGACAGCAGGGCTGGTTGCTCACCTGCACCGACACGACCGACGATGACATCAGCCTGGAGCTCGACGACCTGGCCGAACTCGCGAGCCTCAAGACCCTCACCCTGCCGGCCCGCGTGGCGCACATCGAGCGCCCGCTGCCCGATTTGCTGCGCCTGCGCCTGCGCCTGCCGCCGAGGCACGGTCTGCGCTTCCTGGCCGGGCAGTACCTGGAGCTGATCGCCGGCAACGGCCTGCGCCGCGCCTACTCCATGGCCAATGCCGACGCCGCGCAGGGCATCGAGCTGCACATCCGCCGCGTGGCCGGCGGCGCCATGAGCGAGTTCCTTTTTGAACAGTTGCAGCCCGAAGCCCTGCTGCGCATCCAGGCGCCGCGCGGCAGCTTCCACCTCGGCGAGGTGGCCGGCCTGCACCTCAGCTGGCTGGCCACCGGCACCGGCATCGCGCCCTTCAAGGCCATGCTGGAAGCGCTGGCGGCGCGCCCGCGCGCGGCCTGGCCGGCCAGCATCACCCTGCTCTGGGGCAACCGCCAACCGGCCGAGCATTACTGGCGGCCGCCGCCCAGCGAGCTGCCGCTGCGCTTCCTGCCGGTGTGCTCGCGCGCCAAGGGCTGGGGCGGGCTCGAGGGTCATGTGCAGCAACACGCGCCGGCGCAGGTGGACCGCGTCCATGCCTGCGGCGCGCCGGCCATGATCGAATCCAGCCGCGCGCTCTATCAGCAGCGCGGCCTGCCCGCCCGCCACTTCCATTCGGACGCCTTCGTAGCCTCGACCTGAACACGATGAAAGCCGTCATCCTCGCCGGGGGCCTGGGCACCCGCATCAGTGAAGAGACCGCGCTGCGGCCCAAGCCCATGGTCGAGATCGGTGGCCGGCCCATCCTCTGGCACATCCTCAAGATGTACGGCGCGCACGGCATCAACGACTTCGTGATCTGCTGCGGCTACAAGGGCAACGTCATCAAGGAGTTCTTCGCCAACTACTTCATGACGCAGTCCGACGTCAGCTTCGACATGCGCAGCAACCGCATGGAGGTTCACCACAAGCGCGCCGAACCCTGGACCGTGACCGTGGTGGACACGGGCGAGCACACCATGACCGGCGGCCGCCTGCAGCGCGTGGCTCGCTATGTGGAGCAGGACGAAGCCTTCTGCTTCACCTACGGCGACGGCGTCTCCGACCTCGACATCTCGGCCAGCCTCGACTTCCACAAGGCGCACGGACGGCAGGCCACGCTCAGCGCCGTGTTCCCGCCGGCGCGCTTCGGCGCGCTGGATCTCGACGGCCAGCGCGTCCGCGCCTTCCAGGAAAAGCCGCGCGGCGAAGGCGGGCGCATCAACGGCGGCTTCTTCGTGCTCTCGCCCCAGGTGCTGAGCCGCCTCAGCGGTGACGACTGCGTGTGGGAGCAGGCGCCGCTGGCCAGCCTGGCCGCCAGTGGCGAGCTGATGGCCTTCGCGCACGACGGCTTCTGGCAGCCCATGGACACGCTGCGCGACAAGAACCTGCTCGAGGAACTCTGGGCCTCGGGCAAGGCGCCATGGAAGTCCTGGACTTGAGCATGGACCGGAGCATGGACCTGAGTCTGTTGCGCGGTCGGCGCGTGCTGCTCACCGGACACACCGGCTTCAAGGGCGGCTGGCTGGCGCTGTGGCTGCAGCAGCTCGGCGCCGAGGTGCACGGCTTCGCACTCGCGCCCAGCACCGAGCCGGCGCTGTTCCAGGTAGCGCGCGTGCACGAGCGGCTCGCCAGCCACACCCTGGCCGACCTGCGCGACGCGCGGGCGGTGCGTGACTGCGTGCAGCGCGTGCAGCCCGAACTGCTGCTGCACCTGGCCGCCCAGCCCCTGGTGCGCGAGAGCTACCGCGACCCGCTCGCCACCTGGGCCACCAATGTGCAGGGCACCACCCATGTGCTGGACGCGCTGCGCGGCAGCGCCTGCCGGGCGGCGGTGGTCATCACCACCGACAAGGTCTACGAGAACCGCGAGTGGGAGCACCCCTACCGCGAATGCGACGCGCTGGGCGGCCACGACCCCTACAGCGCCAGCAAGGCCGCCTGCGAGCTGGTAGTGCAGAGCTACCGCCAGAGTTTTCTGGCGGCGCAGGGCACACGCGTGGCCAGCGCGCGCGCCGGCAACGTCATCGGCGGCGGCGACTGGGCGCCCGAGCGCCTGCTGCCCGATGTGTTGCAGGCGCTCGACGAAGGCCGCCCGGTGCCGCTGCGCCACCCCTCCAGCACCCGCCCCTGGCAGCATGTGCTCGAACCCTTGAGCGGCTACCTGCGCCTGGCCGCCGGCCTGCTGGGTGGTGAGCCGGATCTGGAGAGCGCCTGGAACTTCGGCCCCGAGGCCGGTGACGCGCTGCCCGTCTCAAGCATCGTCGAGCAGCTCGGCGCCCGGGCCACGCTGCAAAGCGGCGAGCACCCGCATGAGGCGGGCCGCTTGGAACTCGACATCGCCCGCGCCCGCCACCGCCTGCAATGGACCCCGCGCTGGCGTCTGCGCGAGGCCCTGCAGGCCACCTTGGCCTGGCACCAGGCCTGGCGCGCCGGGCAGGACATGCAGGCCTTCTCGCAGCAGCAAATTCAGCAGTACCTCGCCGCATGATCCCCATCCAAGCCCAGGCCGCGCTGGCCCCCTCCCCCCACCCGCAGCCCGAAGCCGAGGCCCTGCGCACGCAGATCCGCGCCCTCGTCGCGCAGTACGCCGCCCTCACCCACGAGGCAGAGCGCCCCTTCGTGCCGGGCGAGACCGTGCTGCCGCCCAGCGGCAAGGTGATCGGCGCGCCCGAGCTGCAGCACATGGTGGACGCCGCGCTCGACGGCTGGCTCACCACCGGACGCTTCAACGCCGCCTTCGAAGCCCGTCTGGCGCAGACGCTGGGGGTGCCGCACTGCATCACCGTCAACAGCGGCTCGAGCGCCAATCTGGTGGCCTTCAGCACGCTCACCTCGCCGCAGCTGGGCGAGCGCGCCATCCAGCGGGGCGACGAGGTGATCGGCGTCGCGGCGGGCTTCCCCACCACCGTCAACCCCATCCTGCAGTTCGGCGCGGTGCCGGTGTTCGTCGACGTGGATATGGCCACGCACAACATCGACGTGACGCAGCTCGAGGCCGCGCTCAGCCCCAGAACGAAGGCCGTGATGCTGGCCCACGCGCTGGGCAACCCCTTCAACCTCGACGCCGTGACCGCCTTCTGCCAGAAGCACGGCCTGTGGCTGGTGGAGGACTGCTGCGATGCGCTCGGCGCCACCTATCGCGGCCGGCCGGTCGGCAGCTTCGGCGACATCGCCACCCTGTCCTTCTACCCGGCGCACCACATCACCATGGGCGAGGGCGGTGCGGTCTTCATGCGCGATCCGCAGCTCAAGCGCATCGCCGAGTCCTTCCGCGACTGGGGCCGCGACTGCTACTGCGCGCCGGGCAAGGACAACACCTGCGGCAAGCGCTTCGATTGGCAGCTGGGTCAGCTACCGCACGGCTACGACCACAAATACATCTACAGCCACAGCGGCTACAACCTGAAGATCAGCGACATGCAGGCCGCCTGCGCGCTCGCGCAGCTCGAGCGCCTGCCGGGTTTCATCGCCACGCGGCGCAGGCACTTCGATTTCCTGAAGGCGCGCCTGCAGAGCTGCACCGATTTCCTGCTGCTGCCCGACACCACGCCGCACAGCGACCCCAGTTGGTTCGGCTTCGCCGCCCACGTCCGGCCGGCGTCCGGTGCCCAGCGCGTGGACTTGCTGCGCTTCCTCGACCAGCAGCGCATCGGCACGCGCCTGCTGTTCGCCGGCAACCTGACGCGCCAGCCCTATATGGCGGGCCAGACCTACCGCTGCGTGGACGGCTTGCCCAATACCGACGCGGTGATGAACGGCACCTTCTGGATCGGCGTGCATCCGGGGCTGGATGAGGCCAAGCTGGACTTCATCGCGGGGCAGATCGAGACCTTCTTCGGGGTGGGGTTCTGAGTGTCGCCTTGATCTGTGGTGCCATTAATGGCACCATGCCGGCGTGAGCGACAGCATCGCCAAGCTGCTGGAACAGATGCGCCGAGAACCGGCCGGCGTCCGCTTCTCGGCCTTGATGCGCGTCTGCGAACACCACTTCGGCCCCGCGCGGCAATCCGGCACCAGCCACGCGGTGTTCAAGACCCCCTGGGCCGGCGACCCGCGCGTCAACATCCAGTCGGCCAAGGGCAAGGCCAAGCCCTACCAGGTGCGGCAGGTGTTGAGCGCCATTGAAAAGTTGTTGGAGTCTGGCAGGCATGAAAACTGACCGCTACACCTACCGCGTCACCTGGTCCGCCGAGGACGGCGAACACGTCGGCCTGTGTGCCGAGTTCCCGTCCCTGTCCTGGCTCGCCGCCACCCCCGAGGCCGCCTTGAAAGGCGTCCGCAAACTCGTCGCCGACGTGCTTGCCGACCTGCAAGCCAACGGCGAACCCGTGCCCGTCCCCATCGCCGAACGAACCTACAGCGGCGAGTTCCGGGTGCGCATTCCACCGGAGCAGCATCGGCGCTTGGCTTTGCAGGCGACCGAGCAGGGGGTGAGCTTGAATCGGTTGGTGAGTGCGAAGTTGGCTTCGGTTTGAGTTCAGCAATGACGGGGCGGTCGCAGATCTGCCCAGCATCGAACCTGTTGCTGAGGTCCTGAGCTTCGGAGAGGCTCTCCAGGCCAAATTGGTGAACAGGCAACTACTTGAGTATGGATACCCTCGTCACTGGAGCAGCAGGTTTTCTCGGCGCTTGCCTCTCGCGTGACCTGCTCGCCCGCGGCGGGCAGGTCACGGCCCTGGTCCGCTCCGAAGCACGCGCTCGCATTCGCCTTGCCGATGTTGCTCTCCAATATAGTGACCGCCTGCGCTTCTTCGAATGGGACCTGAACCGCATCGCGGTCCCGGAACTGCCAGCCGGCATCACCCAGGTCATCCACGCCGCCAGCCAGGCCAGCCCGCGCTTCTACGGGCCTGACCCGGTGGGCACGGCGCTGCCCAATGCGGTGGGCACGGCCGCGCTGCTCGAAGCGGCCGTGCGCGCCAAGGTCCAGAAGTTCCTCTTCGTCTCCAGCAGTGAGGTCTACGGTGCGGTCAGCAGCACGGAACCGCTCAAGGAAACCGACCTCGGCCCCCTGGACCCAGCCACCCAGCGCGCCTGTTACGCCGAGAGCAAGCGCATGGGCGAGACCCTGTGCGTGGCTTGGGCAGCGCAGCACGGTCTGCCCACCTTCATCGTGCGGCCCTTCCACACCTACGGGCCGGGCTTGACGCGCGAGGACGGTCGGGTGTTCGCCGACTTCGCGTTTGCCGTAGCCGAAGGCCAGCCCATCGTGATGACGAGCGATGGCAGCGCGCGCCGCGCCTTCTGCTACGTCGACGACGCGGTGGCCGGCCTGCTCACCGTGCTGGACAAGGGCCAGCCCGCCACCCCCTACAACCTGGCCAACCCCGACGCCGAGCTGTCGGTGAAGGAGCTCGCCGAGCTGCTGGTGAGCCTCTACCCGGGCAGCCGCCTGGAGCAGCGCCCTCCCCCTGGCGGCTACCTGGCGAGCCCGTTCAACCGGCTGATTCCGGACATTTCGCGGCTTCGGGCCCTGGGCTGGCAGCCCACAATCTCGGCCGCCGAAGGATTCCGGCGCTTCATAGACCACATCCGTGCCCACCCTTGCTGAGCTGCAGACGGACTACCGCGCCGGCCGCCTGACCAAGGCCGACTTCATCGCCCAGGCCTGCGCGCTGCACCAGCAGCTCTGGGCCTACCGGCATCTGTTCGAGGACGAAGGGGTGCGCGAGCTGCGCATCAGCCCGCGCGGCGTGCAGTTCCTGATGGGCGAGGAGGCGGTGTGGATCGAGGCCCCGGCCGGCGAGGCGCGCGTGGCACCGCTGGAGACGCTGAATTTCGGGGGCGCCTACGAGGCGATCGAGAGCCGCGCCATGAATCTGCTGGCTGCGGGTGCGCGCTGCATGCTCGACGTGGGCGCCAACCTCGGCATCCATGCGCTGCGCCTGGCGCTGCGCGAACCGCTGGCCACCGTGCACGCCTTCGAGCCGCTGCCACAGAGCTTCGAGTTCTTGAGCCGCAACATCGCCCTCAACGGCCTGGGCGACCGGGTGCGCGCGCATGGTTTCGGCCTCAGCCGCGAGAACGGCAGCTTCGAGTTCCACATCGCGCCCGAGAACGGCACCAACGCCAGCCTGCTCAATGTGGCCGGCCGGCCCGACGCCCGCCGGGTGGTCGGCCTGACCCTGCGCCTGGACGACTGGGTGGCCAACACCGGTAGTCAGCCCGACTACATCAAGGTGGACGTGGAAGGCGCCGAAGCTTGGGTCTTCGAGGGCGGCGCCCAGACCCTCGAGCGCCAGCGCCCGCGCGTGTTCTGCGAACTGCTGCGCAAATGGAGCGCGCCCTTCGGCTACCACCCGAACGACGTGCTGCGCTTCTTCGCGCAACGTGGCTACGGCTGCTGGGCGGTCAGTGAGGCCGGCGTGCGCGAGCTGGCTGTGGTGGACGACGCGACGCCGCAGACCAACTACGCCTTCCTGCACCGCGAGACGCATGCCGCTTTTATCGAGCGGCTCGGCGCCGTCGCCGAGCGCTGACGCATGCCCGATACCTCCACCTGGCTGGCCTTTGCGGGCATCGCGTTGCTGATGGCCCTGTCCCCGGGGCCGAACATGATCTACCTGATGTCGCGCGCGCTGTGCCAGGGGCGGCGCGCCGGGGTGCTGTCGTGGCTGGGCGTGGTGCTGGGCTTCAGCGCACACATGGTCTGCGCGGCGGTTGGCCTTACCGCGTTGTTCATGGCGGTACCGCTGGGCTATGAGCTGCTCAAGTGGGCCGGTGCCGCCTACCTGCTGTGGCTGGCGTGGCAAGCCGTGCGCCCCGGGGCCCGCTCTGCCTTGCAGCGGCGGGAGCTGGTACCGGAGTCGCCGCGCAGGCTCTTCACGATGGGGCTGCTGACCAGCATGCTTAACCCCAAGGTGACCATCTTCTACCTCTCGGTGCTACCGCAGTTCGTCGACCCCACGGCGGGTTCAGTGCTGAGCCAAACCCTGTACCTGGGCAGCACACAGGTCGTGATCGGCTCCTCGGTCAATCTGCTCATCACGCTGTCGGCTGCTGGCGTGGCGAGCTGGTTTGCGCACAGGCCGCTGTGGCTGCTGGTGCAGCGCTACCTGATGGGACTGGTGCTGGGCGCGCTGGCCTTGCGCCTGGCCACTTCGTAACGCCATGCTGTCTGACAGTCTCCCTCTCGCCCGCCGCATCCGCGCGCACGCGCTGCGCATGGTGCACGCTGCCCGCGCCTCGCACATCGGCTCGGCGCTGTCCATCGCCGACATCCTGGCCGTGCTCTATGCGCCCGAGCAGGGTTTGCGCCTGCGCCCCGCAGACCCGCAATGGCCGGGGCGCGACCGCTTCCTGCTCTCCAAGGGCCATGCCTGCGTGGCGGTCTACGCGGCCCTGGCCGAGCGCGGCTTCTTCCCGGTTGAGGAGCTGCAAACCTATGGCCGCGACTTCGCACGCCTGATGAACCACATCAGCCACCAGGTGCCGGGCGTGGAATTCAGCACCGGCAGCCTGGGCCACGCCCTGCCCTTCGGCGTGGGCAAGCTGCTGGCCGCGCGCCTGCGTGGCGAGAGCTGGCGCTGCGTGGTGCTGCTCAGCGACGGCGAGTTGAACGAGGGCTCCAACTGGGAGGCGCTGATGTTCGCCGCCCACCACCGGCTGAGCCAGCTCACCGTGGTGGTGGATGCCAACGGCCTGCAGAGCCTCACCACCACCGCCGAAACCCTGGACCTGGGCGACCTGGCCGCCAAGTTCGCCGCCTTCGGCGGCGCGGTGGCCGAGGTCGACGGCCACGACCACGCCGCGCTGCGCGGCGCCTTGCTGGCGCCGGTGCCGGAAGGCGAAAGCCGGCCGCGCGTGGTCATCGCCCGCACCGTCAAGGGCCGCGGGGTGTCCTTCATGGAGAACGAGGTGGCCTGGCATTACCGCAGCCCGAGCGACGCGCAACTGGCCCAGGCGCTGCAGGAGATCGGTGATGCGTAACGCCTTCATCGACGAGCTCTGCGCGCTGGCGGCGGCCAATGCGCGCATCGTGTTGATGGTGGGTGACCTCGGCTGGTCGGTGATCGAGCCCTTCGCCGAGCGTTTCCCCACGCGCTTCTTCAACGCCGGCGTGGCCGAGCAGAACATGACCGGCATGGCGGCCGGCCTGGCGAGCGAGGGCTTCCACGTCTTCAGCTACTCGATCGCCAACTTCCCGACCTTTCGCTGTGCCGAGCAACTGCGCAACGACGTGGCCTACCACGGCCTGCCGGTGACGGTGGTCAGCGTCGGCGGTGGCCTGGCCTACGGCGCCTTGGGCTACAGCCACCACGCGGTGCAGGACTACGCGCTGCTGCGCACCCTGCCCGGCATGCGCATCGCCGCGCCCGGCTGCCCGATGGAGGTGCGCGCCTGCCTGCGCCATCTGGTGCTGAACCCCGGGCCGAGTTATCTGCGCCTGGGCAAGGCTGGCGAGCCGGCGCAGCACACCGCGCCGCCCTTGCTGGAAAGCGGCCGCTGGCTGCCCATCAAGTCCGGCCAAGGCCGCCGCGCCCTGCTGGCCACCGGCGCCGCACTGGCCGCCGCGCTCGAGTGGCAGGCCCGCAGCGACCACGCCGACTGCGCCGTCTACAGCCTGCCGCTGTGGGGCATGGACGCCAAGGGCCTGCAGGCCGAACAGATCGCCGCCTTCGACGAGCTCATCGCGCTGGAGGACCACCTGAGCGATGGCGGCTTCGGCTCCTGGCTGCTGGAGGCCGCCAGTGGCGCCGGCCTGGCCGGTCGGGTGCGCCTGCGCG
This sequence comes from Inhella sp., assembly GCA_041919015.1. Classification (GTDB taxonomy): domain Bacteria; phylum Pseudomonadota; class Gammaproteobacteria; order Burkholderiales; family Burkholderiaceae_C; genus Inhella. Next base: position 43,710 of record JAYRUQ010000020.1, on the reverse strand, counting down.
GCCTGGACGCCCGGGTCTGTGGCGAGGTGGGCTCGCAGGCCACGCTGAACCGCCTGGGCGGCCTCACGCCGACCTGAGCCCCAAGGCCGCGGGCGCCAGCCGCTTCACCGACACTGCGGGGCATGCGTTCCCTGCTGTTTGCCCCCTTGCTCGCCGCTGCGCTGGCCCCCTTGCCCACACTGGCGGCCGAGCCCCAGGATGCCTTCTGGAGCCGCCTGCGCAGCCTGTGCGGCCAGGCCTTCGCCGGCCGGGTCGTCGACCCGCAGCCGCAGGATGCCGCCTTCGCCGGCGAGGCCCTGGTGATGCAGGTGCGCGACTGCGGCGAGCGTGAGATCCGCATCCCCTTTCAGGTCGGCGCCAACCGCTCGCGCACCTGGGTGCTGACGCGCACGCCCGAGGGCCTGCGCCTCAAGCACGAGCACCGCCATCCGGACGGCAGCGAGGACCGCGTCACGCAGTACGGCGGCGACACCCGTGGGGCCGGCAGCGCCACGGCCCAGGCCTTCCACGCCGACGCGCACACCGCCGAGCTCATCCCGGCCGCCGCGAGCAATGTCTGGAGCGTCGAGGTGGACGGCGCGCACTTCGTCTACCGCCTGCAACGACCGGGCACGCCGCCGCGCCGCTTCGAGGCCCGCTTCGACCTGCGCCAGCCGCAGCCGTTGCCGCCGCCGGCCTGGGGCGCAGCGCTGCGCTGATGCCGCTCGCCGCCCTCAACGAGCGCCTGCAGCAACTGGGCGCCCGGCCGCAGCACCGCGAGCGCCTGCTGCGCCATTGGCTGCAGGCGCTGCCACTCGACCACGGCCGCCGGCCGCTGCAGGGTTTCCTGCCCAAGGCGCTGTTCGAGGCGCTGCCCCTGCTGTTCACCGAGTGGCAGGCCGGGCTGACGCTGCACACCCGCGAGGCGGCCGACGACGGTTCGGAGCGCCTGCTCTGGCTGCTGCGCGACGGCCAGAGCGTCGAGTCGGTGCTGCTGCCGCCGCGCGCCAAGAGCTGGGGGCTGTGCCTGTCCAGCCAGGTGGGCTGCGCGGTGGGTTGCGGCTTTTGCATGACCGGCCAGGGCGGGTTGATCCGCCAGCTCTCGGTGCTCGAAATCCTCGCCCAGGTGGTGGCGGCGCGCCAGATGCGGCGCGTCAACAAGATCGTCTTCATGGGCATGGGCGAGCCGGCGCACAACCTCGACGCGGTGCTGGCCGCCATCGGTTTGCTCGGCACGGCAGGCGGCTTCGCGCACAAGCAGCTGGTCTTCAGCACGGTGGGCGACGAGCGCGTCTTTGCGCGCCTGCTCGCCAGCCCGGTCAAGCCGGCGCTGGCGCTGTCGCTGCACACCACCCAGCCGCTGCTGCGCCGCGAGCTGCTGCCACGCGCCCCGGCGCTCGACCCGGCCTGGCTGGTCGAACAGGCCGACGCCTACGCACGCGCCAGCGGCTACCCGTTGCAGATCCAGTGGACCCTGCTGGAGGGCGTCAACGACGCCGAGGAAGACGCCATCGTGGCCCTGCTCAAGGGGCGCTTCGCGATCCTCAACCTGATCCCCTTCAACCACGTGCCGGGCCTGCCCTTTCGCCGGCCGGCCTGGGACGCGGCCGAGGCCCTGGCCGCGCGCCTGACGCGCGCCGGCGTGCTGACCAAGCTGCGCAACTCGGCCGGCCAGGACGTCGAGGGCGGCTGCGGCCAGCTGCGCGCGCGCATCCAGACCGAGCGGGTGGTCAAGGTTCAGAGATCGAAACCGAGCTCGGTCTCGCCTTCCAGCGAGCCGTCCTCGACGTAGCGGCGCTCGATCACCTGCACCGCGTGCGCGTCGGCCAGCACCAGGGTCGAGCAGCGCGTGCCGTAGCCCGGCAGACGGATGAAGGCGCTTGACAGCGCCCGCTCCCACGCCAGCGGCACGCCGGTGGCGGGCAGTTCGGCATCGCACGCCGGGGTGGGATCCCTCAGTGCATCAAAGAGCGCGGAGCGCGGGTCCGCCTCGCCCAGTGCGGCTTGAAGCCGGTCCTTGAGCCCTTGCACCTTGGGCCAGGGGCTGTCGAGCTGGGCGTTGGACAGCCCATGCAGCCCTTGAGCCAGCGCCAGCGGGCCGCCGCGGTTGCTGAACCAGCGCCCGCGCGCCGCGCGCAGGTCGAGCTGCAGCAGGTTGAAGCCCTGGCGCGGCCGGGCGTCGGGCCCCTGCTGCCAGCGCGCTTCATCGAGCAGCGTCTCGGTGACCAGTTCGCCGCGCGACACCGCATCGGGCACCTGCACACCCGGCTCGCGAACGTTGGTCACCAGCGCCAGGCGCGCCGAGCTTGGATGCAGCGCCAGCCAGCTGCCACCGGCCAGGCCGTCGCGCCCGCCCAACCAGCCCTCGGGCTGAAGCGCCAGCGGACGGCTGGGGCGTGCGAAGAACTCATCGCGATTGCTGGCCAGCAGCAGGCGCCAGCGCGGGTGGGCATCGAGAGCCAGGGCAACCAGGCACATGTCCCATCGTAGGCCGGGGGCGATGCGCAGCTGTTAGGGTGCTCCCATGCACGGTCCGATGCCCCTCATCGCCACCTTGGCCGTTGGCCTCGGGCTGGCGCTGCTGTTCGGCCTGCTGGCGCAGCGCCTGCGCCTGCCGCCGCTGGTCGGCTACCTGCTGGCGGGCATGCTGATCGGGCCGCACACGCCGGGCTTCGTGGGTGACGCGGGCGTGGCCACGCAACTGGCCGAGATCGGCGTGATGCTGCTGATGTTCGGCGTCGGACTGCATTTCAGCTGGCAAGACTTGCTGGCGGTGCGACGCACCGCCGTGCCCGGCGCACTGCTGCAGATGGCGGTGGCCACCGGCCTGGGTGCGCTGATGGCGCGCGCCTTCGGCCTGGGCTGGGGGGGCGCGCTGGTGTTCGGACTCTCGCTCAGCGTGGCCAGCACCGTGGTGCTGCTGCGCGCGCTGGAGGCGCGCCACGAGCTCGCCACGGGGCCCGGACGCCTGGCGGTGGGTTGGCTGGTGGTCGAGGACCTGGCCATGGTCATCGCGCTGGTGATGCTGCCGGCGCTGGCGCCGATGCTGCAGGGGGCCAGCGGTTCGAACGCGACTCCTGGATGGGGCGCTGCGCTGCTCAAGACCTTGCTGGCGCTGGGCGGCTTCGCGCTTCTGATGGCCGTGCTGGGCCGGCGCGCCCTGCCCTGGCTGCTTTGGCAGGTGACGCGCACCGGCTCGCGCGAGCTGTTCACCCTGGCCGTCGTCGTGGCGGCGGTCAGCCTGGCCTACGGTGCGGCGCAAGGTTTCGGCGTCAGCTTCGCGCTGGGCGCCTTCCTGGCCGGCATGGTGCTGCGCGAATCGCCCTACAGCCAACGCGCCGCCGAGGACACCCTGCCGCTGCGCGACGCCTTCGCGGTGCTGTTCTTCGTCTCGGTGGGCATGCTGTTCGACCCCGCGGTGTTGTGGCGTGAACCCCTGCCGCTGCTGGCGGTGCTGGCCGTGGTGCTGGTGGCCAAGACCCTGGCGGCGGCGCTGCTGGTGCTGGCGCGTGGCCTGCCGCTGCGCACCGCGCTCTTGGTGGCGGCCAGCCTGGCGCAGATCGGCGAGTTCAGCTTCATCCTGGTGGCGCTGGGTGGCCAGCTCGGACTGCTCGACGCCCGAGCCCAGAGCTGGGTGGTGGCGGCAGCACTCGCTTCGATCGCGCTGAACCCGGCACTGTTCGCCGGCGTGGCCCGGCTCGAGCGCTGGCTGTGCCGGCGCTACGCCTGGGCGCGCCGCGCCGCGCTGCGCGAGCCGCCGCTGGCCAGTCTGCCCGAGGCGCAGGCCGCCCCCGACGCCCCGGTGCTGGTGGTCGGACTGGGTGCGGTCGGACGGGCGCTGGCGCAGGGCCTGCGTCAGCAGGGTCTGGGCGTGGTGGGCATCGACAGCAGCGCCGAACGCGTTGCGGCGCTGCGCGAAGCCGGCGGCCTGGCGGTGTGCGGCGACGCCCGCGATCCGCGCGTGCTGGTGCAGGCCCACCTGCAACGCGCCCGCCTGCTGGTGCTCACCCCGGCCGATGCGCCGCTGGCACAGCAGGTGGGTCAGCAGGCGCGCATCCTGCGCCCCGAGCTGCCGCTGCTGCTGCGCGCCGCCAGCGACGAGGAGGCCGAGCGCGCCAGCGAAGCCGGCACCACCGCGCTGGCGCCGGCCGAGGCCTGGTCCGGCGCTCTGTTGCGGCGCTGCCTGGCGCTGCTGGGCGGCAGCGCAACGCCGCATTGAGTCCGTGGCGCCGGGCATCTGACCGCTCCCCCGGGGGTTGTTCCGCGCTTGGACCGTCGTGGCCAGGCGGCATCATTCCGGAATGAGCGCTCCCCGTACCCGGAAAAAAGCCTTCCTGACCGGCATCACCGGTCAGGACGGCTCCTACCTGACCGAGCTGCTGCTGGCCAAGGGCTACGAGGTGCATGGCATCCAGCGCCGCAGTTCGGTTTTCACCAGCCGGCGCATCGACCACCTGATCGACAACGAGCGCCTGTTCACCCACCATGGCGACCTGACCGACTCGTCGAACCTGCACACCCTGCTGGCGCGCATCGAGCCCGACGAGATCTACAACCTCGGCGCGCAATCGCACGTGGCGGTCAGCTTCGAGGTGCCCGAGTACACCGCCGAGGTCGACGCACTGGGCACCATCCGCCTGCTCAACGCCATCAAGGACTCCGGCCAGAAGCCGCGCTTCTACCAGGCCAGCACCTCCGAGCTGTTCGGCGGCCTGCCGGGTACTGCACCGCAGAACGAGGCCACGCCCTTCTACCCCAAGAGCCCCTACGGCGCGGCCAAGCTCTACGCCTACTGGATCACCGTCAATTACCGCGAGGCCTACGGGCTCTACGCCTGCAACGGCATCCTCTTCAACCACGAGAGCCCGCGGCGCGGCGAGACCTTCGTGACCAAGAAGATCAGCAAGGCGGCGGCGCGCATTGCGCAAGGTCGCCAGCAGCGCCTGCTGCTGGGCAATCTCGACGCCCAGCGCGACTGGGGCCACGCGCGCGACTACGTGGAGGGCATGTGGCGCATGCTGCAGCAGCCCGAGCCGCGCGACTACGTGCTGGCCAGCGGCGAGACGCACAGCGTGCGTGAGTTCGCCACCCTGGCTTTTCGCGAGGCCGGCATCGATCTGGAATGGCGCGGCAGCGGGCGTGACGAGCAAGGCCTGTGCACGCGCAGCGGCGCGGTGCGCGTGGCGGTGGATCCGACCTACTACCGGCCGTCCGAGGTCGAGCTGCTGTGGGGCGACCCCGCGCGTGCGCGCGGCGAGTTGGGCTGGCAGCCCACGGTGGGCTTCGAGCAACTGGTGCGCGAGATGGTGCAGTACGACCTGCAGCACGAGGACTACGGCGGCGACGGCGTGTGCCCCGAGGGGGATTCGGCGTGATCGTCGTCACCGGTGCCACCGGCTTTCTGGGGCAGCGCGTCTGCCGCCTGCTCGCGCAGCAGGGCCGCGCGTTCACGCGCATCAGCCGCAGCCTGGGCGTCGACCTGCGCGACCCGTCCGCCACCCGCGCCGCGCTGTGCGCGGCCTTCGAGGGGCAGTCCGAGCGCAAGCTGATCCACTGCGCGGCGCATGTCGGCGGCATCCAGTTCGGCCTGACGCGTGCCGCCGAGTTGTTCCACCACAACCTGGCCATGACCCTGTCGCTCAACGAGGCGGCGGTGGCCGCCGGTGTGCAGCGCCTCGTCAACCCGATCAGCAACTGCGCCTACCCGGGTGCGGCGACGCTCTTCAAGGAGGCCGAGTTCTGGGACGGTCCCCTGCACGACTCGGTGCTGGCCTACGGCTTCGCGCGCAAGGCCAGCTGGGTGGGGGCCTGGGCCTATGCGCAGCAGCATGGGCTGGACACCCTGAGCCTGATCCTGTCCAACATGTACGGGCCCGGCGACCACTTCGAGCCCGAGCGCAGCCATGCGCTGGGCGCCCTCATCCACCGCATCCACGCGGCCCGCGAGGCGGGCGCCGAGGAGGTGCAGATCTGGGGCAGCGGCACGCCGGTGCGCGAGTGGCTGCACGTCGACGACGGCGCCGAGGCGCTGGTGCGCGGGCTCGACGCGCCGAGCTGCACCGAGCCGGTCAACATCGGCGTCGCGCAGGGCATCTCCATCCTCGACATGGCGCGCCTGATCGCCAGCGAGCTCGGCTACGGCGGGCGCCTCGTCACCGACCCGAGCAAGCCCGATGGGGCGCCGTACAAGACGGTCGACGGCACGCGCGGCGCGGCCCTGTTGGGCTGGCGACCGAGCCGCGATTTCCACCAAGGTGTGCGCGACACCATTGCCGGGTATTTGCAATGCAGGAAGTGATCCACGACGGCCTGGTGCTGGCCCGCCACGTCCCCGCCGCCGAAGCTTGGAGCCATGACGGAACAGCGGGGTTGAAGTTCTTCAGCCCCGACGGCGACTTCATCCAGGCCGGCAGCTGGGGCTACCCGGCCGGCAAGGAGCTGCTGGCGCACAGCCACAAGGAGGCGCACCGCGACGTCGCCTGGACGCAGGAGCTGCTCTACGTGCGCAGGGGCCGGCTGCGGGCGCGCATCTACGGCCCCGACGACCGCCTGCTCGCCACCCTCGAGGCCGGCGAGGGCGACCTGCTGATGCTGCTGCGCGGCGGCCACGGCTACGAAATCCTCGAGGATGGCACCCAGGTGCTGGAGGTCAAGAACGGTCCCTATCTGGGACCCGAGCGCGACCGCCGGAGGCTGAAATGACAACCCCCAGTCTCCCTG
>JAYRUQ010000020.1:0-36911 GCA_041919015.1 Inhella sp. | reverse complement strand
CGGTCGCCACCCCCCGAGGGGGCCGCGCCCTCCTTGGGGCGGCCCTGCGGAGGGCGGCATGACAGCCCCCAGTCTCCCTGCGGTCGCCACCCCCCGAGGGGGCCGCGCCCTCCTTGGGGCGGCCCTGCGGAGGGCGGCATGACAGCCCCCAGTCTCCCTGCGGTCGCCACCCCCCGAGGGGGCCGCGCCCTCCTTGGGGCGGCCCTGAGGAGGGCGGCATGAAGCTCCACCTCGGCTGCTGGCACCGTCAAATCCCGGGCTTCGTGCACGTCGACCTGTGCGACTTGCCGCACATCGACCACCAAAGCCGCATCGACGCCCTGCCCTTCGTGGCCGACGGCGCGGCCGAACTCATCTACTGCAGCCACGCCTTCGAGTATTTCGACCGCCAGCAGGCCGTCGCCGTGCTGGCCGAATGGCGGCGCGTGCTGGGGCCCGGCGGCCTGCTGCGCCTGGCGGTGCCCGACTTCGAGGCGCTGATCGAGGTCTACCGCCGCAGCGGCGCCATCGAGCGGGTGCTCGGTCCGCTCTACGGCCGCATGGAGATCGCCACTGCCCAGGGGCCGCATTGCCTCTACCACCGCACCTGCTACGACGAAGCCTCGCTGACCCGCCTGCTGCAGGACGCCGGCTTCGGCGCGGTGCGCCGCTGGGACTGGCGCGCCACCGAGCATGCCGGCATCGACGACCACTCGCAGGCCTACTACCCGCACATGGACAAGGAAGGCGGTCTGCTGGTGTCGCTGAACCTCGAGGCCGAGCGCCTGCCATGAGGGGATGGCGCGCTGCCCTGCTCGGCTTGCTGGGCCTTTCTGGCCTGCTCGCCCACCCCTGGGCGGCGGCGGCCTGCTCGCGCGCCATCGAGGCGCCGGTGGCACCGATCGGCCTGAGCGTGGTCGTGCACGGCCACGCCGTCGGCGGCATCTACCCGGACTGGCTGGCCGAGGTGAGCCGGCGCACCGGTTGCCGCTTCACCCACCCCATCGTGCCGCGTGCCCGGCTGGCGCAGATGTTCGAGCTCGGTCAGGCCGATCTGCTGATTCCGGCCTCGCGCACCTCGCCGCGCGACGCGCTGGGCGACTTCGTGCCGCTGGTGCGCAGCCGGCCGGCCCTGCTGTCGCTGCGTGGCCGCGAGCTGCCGGCCTTGCAGACCCTGGGCGACCTGCTGCGACGGCACGAGCTGCGTGTGGCGGTGGTGCGCGGCTTCGACTTCGGCGCCACCTACCGGCTGGCCGTGGAGGCCTTTCAGCGCCAGGGCCGCCTGATCCTCGAAGCCGAGCCGGCCGGCGTGGCACGCGCGCTGCAGCTGGGGATCGCCGACGTGGCCATCATGGCGCCGACCACCCTGATCGGTACGCTCGAGCTGGACGACCGGCTGCGACCCTTGGCCCGCGAGCTGCGCGTCGAGAACATCGAGGAACTGCCCTGGAACGACAGTGGCGTCTACCTCTCGCGCAAGCGCCTCGCGGCCGCCGACCGCGCCTTGCTGATCCGCGCCTTCCGCGCCGCCAGCCCCGAGGTGTGGCCGCTCTTCACCCAGCGCCATCCGCCCGACAGCCTGGGCAACAGCATCCAACCGATTCCCCGACGATGAGCGACAGCGCCACCGAATTCATCCCCCAGATGCGCCCCTTGTTCGGCGCGCCCGAAAAAGCCGAACTGGCGGCCTACCTCGACGAGGACGGCTTCTTCACCGAGTTCGAGCGCACCGCGGCCTTCGAGCGCGCGATTGCCGCGTTCACCGGGTCCCGGCACTGCGTGGTCGTCAACAACGGCACGGTGAGCCTGACGCTGGCGGCGCTGGCCGTCGGCGTGGGGCCGGGCGACGAGGTGATCTGCCCGAACTACACCATGATCGCCACGCCCAACAGCGTGCAGATGCTGGGCGCCCGGCCGGTGTTCGTCGACGTGGACGCCAGCGACCTGATCCTGCGTGCCGACGCCGTGCGCCGCGCCATCACGCCGAAGACCCGGGCGCTGATGCTGGTCAGCAGCAACGGCCGCGCGCCCGATGCCGCCGCCTTCGAAGCACTGGCGCGCGAGACCGGCATCGCCCTCATCGAGGACGCCGCGCAGAGCCTGGGCAGCTTCTACCCGGACGGGCGCCATATCGGTCGTGCCGGGTGCATCGGCTCGTTCAGCTTCAGCGCGCCCAAGATCATCTCCACCGGCCAGGGCGGCGCGCTCGTCACCGACGACGACGAACTCGCCGACCGCCTGCGCCGGCTCAAGGATTTCGGCCGCGCCCGGGGAGGCGTCGACATCCACGACAGCATCGGCTTCAACTTCAAGTTCACCGAGTTGCAGGCCTGCGTGGGACTGGCGCAGATGCGGCAGTTGCCCGAACGCATCACACGCAAGAAGGCCATCGGGCAGGCCTACCGGGACCGGCTGCAGGGCGTGAACGGCGTGCAGCTGTTCGTGCACGACCTGAATCTGTGCGCGCCCTGGTTCATCGACGGCCGCTTCGCGCGGCGCGACGAACTGGCGGCCTCCCTCAAGAGCCAGGGCATCGGCACCCGCACCATGTACCCGCCCATCCACGAGCAGAAGGCCTACAACCTGCCCGGCAACTTCCCGGTCAGCGAGGCCATTGGTCGCGAGGGCCTGTGGCTGCCCTCCATGATCCAGCTGAGCGACGCGCAGATCGATCGCATCTGCGCGGCCATCCGATCCTTTTACGCAGGAGCCTGAAATGCCCATCGAAACCCGCCCGTACGCCAGCTATGACGACTACCTGCGCCACCAAAAAAGCAAGGCCAACCACGGCACACCGCTGTACACCAAGCTGCTGACCGATCTGTGGGAGCCCGACTGCGCGGGCTTTCGCGAGAACTTCCGCCCCTACCAGGACATCCTGGCCCGTTGCGCCAACGCGCTGTGCCTGGGGGCGCGCACCGGCCAGGAGGTACATGTGCTGCGCGAGATGGGCGTGGCCGGCGCGCTGGGCATCGATCTCGTGCCCACGCCGCCGCTGGTGCTGGCCGGTGATGTGCACCAGCTGCAGTTCGCCGACGCCAGCTACGACTTCGTCTTCAGCAATATCTTTGACCACGTGCTGTACCCGGATCGCTTCGTCAACGAGATCAAGCGGGTGAGCCGACCGGGTGCGCACATCCTGCTGCACCTGTCGGTGTCGGGCGAGGGCCAGGCCCACCCTGACAACGACGCGTGGGCCGCCAACACCCTGCGCGACAGCGCCGACGTGGTGGCCCTGTTCGGCCCCGACTACACCGTGCTCGAGGACCGCCTGCTCGGTCAGCCCAACTGGCCGACCTACTGGACCCTGCTGCTGCGCAAGGCGGGGTGAGGCGGGCGCCGGCCGCTGGGGCCGCGAGCGGCCAAGGCGGAGCGATCCGCCGCGCACCCTGAGGAAAGCGCGGAAACGCCGCGACACATCGGGCGCCGATACTCATCGAGGAGGACTTGGAGCTGTCCCCCTGCGGTTTGAAGGAGCCCTGATTTGCCCATGAAGCGTCGTTTCCTGATTCAGGCCTCGCTGGCCGCTCCGCTGCTCGGTGCCTGCAGCGTGCGCCAACCCTTGAAACTGGCCTACCTCGGCGGACTGTCGGGCAAGTTTGCCGACCTGGGCAGCGAGCAGCGCAATGCGGTGCTGCTGACCTTGGAGCAATTCAACGAACGCACACCGCTGGCCAGCGGCCCCATCGAACTCATCGAGGGCGACGACGGGCAGGATCCGGCGCGCGGCGCCGAGGCCCTGCGTGCGCTGGCGGCGCAGGACCCGGTGGCGGTGATCGGTCCGGCCACCAGCTCGATCGGCGTCGCATTGGCGCCCTTGGCCGCCGAACTCGGCCTGCTGCTGGTGTCGCCCACCTGCACGACGAGCCGGCTGACCGGCCGCGACGATGCCTTGGTGCGCGTCTGCAGCGACACCGCGGTGTACGGTGCCGCGGTGGCCAAGGCGCACCTCGAGCAGCTCAAACCCCAGCGGGTCAGCGTGCTGGCCGACGCCGCCAATGCCGACTACACGCGCACCTGGGTCGACGCCTTTGTCGGCGCCTTCGACGCGGCCGGTGCGGCGCGGCCGCGCCGCGTCGAGTTCACCTCGACCGCCGCCCCTGACCATCAGGCGCTCGCAAACGAATTGCTCGCCGATGCCCCCGAGCTCGTGGTGCTGTGCTGCAGCGCGGTGGACGGCGCCTTGCTGATCCAGCGCTTGCGCGCGGCGCGTCCCGGCCTGCCGATCGCCGCGTCGGCCTGGTCCAGCACCGGCCGCACCCTGGAACTGGCCGGCCGCGCCGCCGACGGGGTGGTGTTCGAGCAGTACTACGACCCCGCCAACCGCACGCCGGCCTTCGTGCGCTTCATGCAGGACTTCGAACAGCGCTTTCGCCAGCCGCCGGCCTTTGCCGCGGTGCTCGCCACGGACGCCACCCGGCTGGTGCTGGCCGCGCTGCAGCGCGGTGCCACGCGCCAAAGCATGAAAGCCGAACTGGTGGGACGGCGCCACGACAGTCTTCAATCGACGCTGACCCTGGACGCCAACGGCGACACACACCGTCCCGGCGTGCTGCTGGTCGCACGCAACGGTCGCTTTGAGCCGAGCGGCTGGAAGACCTGATCGCCCATGAGCGTTCGTGCTTCCGGGCTGCGCAGCCTGCTGGCGCGTCATCTGGCCGTGCTGACCCTGGTGCAGGCCCTGGTGGCGGCGCTGGGCACGACCTTCATCCTGGCCCCGGTACTGCGGCGGCAGGCCGAACAGGCCATGGCCAGCACGGCGCTGGCCATGGGTCAACGCCTGGGGCAGGTGGTGCTGCAGGCCGGCGCCTCGGTGCACGGCGCGGCCGAGCTGCTGGCCAGCAGCCCCAGCGGCACCGATGCCTTTGACCTGCTGCGGGTGGCCGCGTTGCGCTCCCCCGAGCTGGAGCGCGTCTACCTGCTGGACGACCGGGGGGTGCTGCGGCGCCTGGCGGAGCGCGGCGTCGACGAAAGCGACGCCCGGCGCCTGACCGGGCTGGACCTGTCGCGCAGTTCCTTGCTGCGGCAGGCCGAAGCGGGCCGGACCGGCTTCGGCGAACCCTTCCTGTCGCCGCTGTCGGAGCAGCTGATGCTGGGCGTGATCCATTCCGCGGGCCGGCACGGCTGGCTGGTGGGCGAGATCAGCATGGCCCGCCTGTCCAAGGAATTGGCGGCGACCGTCGGTTCGAGCGGCTACACGGCCATGATGGTCGATCCGCTGGGACGCGTCGTCGCCCACCGCAACCCGCAACGCGCCGGCCGCTCGGCCCAGCTGAGCCAGGCCACCCTGAAGCAGATCCGACAGGATGGCCAGTTGGGCCAGCTGCAGCTGGATGGCACCGACTGGGCGGCCCTGAGCAGCCCGGTGTCGGCCCAGGACCTGGGCTGGCGCGTGCTGGTGATGCAACCGCAGGAAACGCTGCTGCAGCCGGCACGCCACACCATGATCGGCATCCTGCTCTTCACCCTGTTCCTGCTGGGGGTGGCTTTCGTCGCCTCGCTGCTGCTGGGCGCCCGGGTGACCCGGCAGATCGCCAAGGTCGCCACCTACGCCGGCCTGCTGGCCGACGAGCGCTCGACGGCGAACGTGGAGCCGGTCGACATCGCCGAGATCGACGTCCTGCTGGGCAGCCTGGACAGCCTGGCGGGCCGCTTGCGCGAGCGGGAGAAGGCGCTGCGCGAACTCAATGCCGGCCTGGAGGCGCAGGTGCTGGACCGCACCGAGCACCTGCAGCAGGCGAACACCGCGCTGAACCAGACCCTGACCGAGTTGCGCAGCACTCAAAAGGATCTCATCGAATCGGAAAAGCTCGCCGCACTGGGCGCGCTGGTGGCCAGCGTCGCGCATGAGATGAACACGCCGATCGGCAACGCGCTGGTGACCGCCAGCACCCTGACCGAGCGCGCCCAGGCCCTGCGCGCCCAGGCGACGCAGGGGCCGATCTCGCGCCGCGACTTCGACAAGGGCCTGTCCGACCTCGCCGAGGCCGCCAGCCTGATTGAACGCAGCACGGCGCGCGCTGCGGAACTGGTCAGCGCCTTCAAACAGGTGGCGGTGGACCAGACTTCGGCGCACTGGCGGCGCTTTCATCTGGCCACGCTGTGCGAGGAGATGGCCTTGCTGTTCCGCGAGCGCCTGCGGCGCAAAGGCGCGACCCTGACGCTTGAACTCGACCGCGACCTGGAATTGGGCAGCTTTCCCGGCCCGCTCGGCCAGGTGCTGAGCAATCTGATCGACAACGCGCTGCTGCACGGTCGCGATCACGACGCGCAGCTGCACCTGAGCTGCCGTGAGGGGGCGCCGGGTCAGGCGGTGGTGGAACTGCGCGACAACGGTCCCGGCATCCCCGCGGACCTTCAGCAGCGGGTCTTCGAACCCTTCTTCACCACGCGCCGCGGGCGCGGCGGCACCGGGTTGGGATTGACCATCGTGCACAACCTCGTGACGGGCGTGCTGCGCGGGCAGATCCGCATCGACACCCTGCCCGAGGGCGGCACCCGGGCCCAGCTGCTGATCCCCACCGATCTGCCCGAATCGGGCGCTGCACCGATCGCCTGAATCAACCCTGCAGATAGCGCTGCACCGCGAAGCCCTCGTGTGCGAAGCACAGGATGGGCTGGCGGTACTGGCCCAGCGGCAAGGTGCCCAGGGCCTGCAGGGTCCATCCGGCGCGCAGGCCCGGCTCGGGGTCCTCGGCCAGATAGGCAGCGTCGGGGAAGACGATGCCGATGTAGTTCAGGCCGCTGACCTGCTCCAGGGCATGGATGCGCTGCGGCCCATAGATGCGGTGGGCATTGAAGTGCGTCAGATCCTGGCCGGTGGGCACGGCCACCGCACACAGGCCGCTGGGCTTGAGGCAGTTGGCCATCAGATGGAAGGTGAACAGGTCGCCCAGCGGCGTCAGGCGGTCGCCATAGCGACCAAGGCCGGAATGCTCCAGGCTGCTGTAGCTCAGCACCAGGTCGTAGCGCCCCTCGTGCGCAGCCAGGTCGGCGGTGAAGGCGTCCCAGGTGAGCGTGCCCAGCGGTGCCAGGGGCGGCTCGCTCCAGTGGATCGGCCGGTATTCCACGGTACTGATCTGCGCCGCACCGGCGTAGGCGCACAGCAGCTCCAGCCAGTAGCTCTCCGAGCCGATCACCAGCACCGACTTGCCGGCGATGTAGCCGCGCAGGGTCTGCATCTGGCTCCAGGCTTCCGGGTAAGGGCAGAGGCGGCGGAACAGTTCCTGGGGCAGACGCTCAGGCCCGAGCGCCAGCAGCTGGTTGAAGACCGCGCCGTCCCAGTGCAGTTCGGGCTGACCGCTGAAGCTGTTCATGAACAGGCGCTCGGCCATCGGCAGGCGGTACCCGAGCGTCTCCCAGAAAACATAGGCCGGTGGCAGCTGCGCGGGGGTCAGCGGCCCGGGCGGGCCGACATCGAGCTGCAAGGGCGCCGGCGCACCGCCGGCGAGCAACAGGGCCTGCGCGGCTTGCACGAAGCGGGTCTTGTGTTCGGCATAGGCGTCGCGTCGAGCTGTTGTGGCGGTCGTTGCGGCCGTTGCGGCCGTTGCGGTCTTTGCCGACGCCGCATCGGGCCAGGCCTCCTGCGGCGCCGGCGCCCCTTGCAGCAGTCCGTGCAGATGTCGGGCGATCTCGGCAAAGGTGGAGCCCGGGTGGAACACCGTCAGCTTCACCGAGGACAGCAGGTAGATGTCCACCAGCGCATCGATGCCGTGCTCGCGGCTGATGACGTAGCTGTCCGGCTCGTTCCAATTGGTCTTGCCTTCCTGCAATTGCAGGTGCAGGCGGTCGGCGCGACTGCGGACGCGCTCGCCGTATCGCTCGCGCAGCGAGCGCTCCAGCTTCTCGTCCTCGGTGGAGAGGAAGAAGGGGCCGGCGGGGATCTTTGCGTCGATGACGGCGGCGTACTGCGCCAGCGCCTCCTTCATGTTGAAGTCGGTGCCGCGCGCGTGCACCGCGGGCGTGTCGAGCGTCAGCGCGAGCTGCGCGACCGTGGCCATGACCTTGGCGCGGATGGCAGGGTGCGGGTTGAGGCTGCGCAGCGCGTCGATGCTGGCCTGGCGCGGCAGGCATTGCAGGTAGTTGTTGTCGTAGACGATGACGGTGTCGGCGCTTTCCTCGAGCGTGAGCGCCTGGGCGTGTGCCAGCCGTGCGCCGGCACGCGCCAGCCCGAGCAGTTGGCGCCGTTCGTGGCGCGCCGCCTCGCGCTCCACGCCGTGACCGGTCCCCTTCTCGGTGAATAGCGCCGTGCCAGCGGGATCCAGCGCGGCAATCTCGGCCAGCGAGATCGGACGGATCGGCGTGGTGAACAGATCGCGCCAGGGGGTCAGACAGCCGTTGGGGGTGACGTCGTCCCAGTACAGCAGCAGCTCCCGGCCGGTGGCCTGGCAGTAGGCAAGGGCCGAGGCCAGCGGCCGCAGCCGGTTGCCCAGACCCGAGGTGCAGTAGGCGATGTAGCGCCGGCGCGGCGCCTCGGCCGGGGCAGCGTCGGCACCGGCGTCGGCAGCGGCGTCGGACGGCACAGCCTGCGTTGCCTGCGTTGCCTGGGGGCCGACCTTGCCCGTCAACGCGACCGCCTTCCAGGCGATCGCCAGCAGGCTGTTGCGCAGCGGCTGGTCGAAGTCGTCGTGCTGCGTGGCCTGCACGGCGGCCTGTACGCGCATCGGCGTGCCGGCCGGCGCCAGCTGGCGCGCCAGGGTCTGTTCGGCGGCCTGCACGGCCTGCACCTCGATGGCCTCGCGCGTGGCCAGCACCAGCAGGCCCTCGTCGGCCGCCATCAGCGGGGCCAGGCGTTCGCACAGCAGCGGCAGTTCCTGCTCGGCGGCGCCCAGCACCAGCAGCAGCGCAAAACGCTGCACCTGGCCCTGCGCCTGCACCTGCAGGCGGCCGGCGGCCAACTCCTCGGCCGTCAGCGCCAGGCGCACGCCGCCGCCGGGCATGTAGTGGGCCAAAGCGGCGGCCGCAGCGTCGAGTTCGGGCGCGGCAAAGGCCGCCGGCCCGGCACCGCCCTCGATGGTGACGACCAGGAAGGGCGTGGCGGCCGCGCGGCGCGGCGCCAACCAGGCCTCCAGCTGCTGCGCCAGACCGCGCCGCGGCGAGACCTGACGGCCCAGACTGGCGCCGTGCCGGTAGCTCAGCCACTCCAGCAGTTCGGGCGCCTGACCGTGCTCGCGGCCATCGTGCGCGCCCACCTCCAGGTAGTGCTGGCGCGGGTTGGCCATGGCCCGCGCGTCATGGCGGTAGCGCCAGCGGTAGCGGATGGCGTCGAAATTGGCCAGCACCCGGTGCTTGCCGATGTTGGCGACGTTGACCAGCCAGGGGCAATCGTTCTTCAGCCCCGGCCAGTGCCGCACCGCGGCGCCGGCCAGCGCCGCCGAGACGTCGAAGGACATCTGGTCGCGCTTGCCGAACAGCAGGAACTGCTCCCACCAGATCTGGCCGAAGCGCCGGTTCAGGGGGTGGTGGTGGTTGCGCAGCAGCAGCGTGCAGGTGCTGAGCGGCCCGCTGGCGTCGAGCCGGCCCAGGCGCCGGTAGTGGTCGAGCTGGCGCACCAGCGAACCGACGCGCTCGTAGCCGAGCTGCACGATGGCCTCGGCCTCGCTGACGGGCTCCTGGCGCGTGGCGTGGCGGAATGCGCACAACACCTGCTCGGTGCTGCCCGGCGTCAGGCCGAGGTCGGCGCGCGTCGGCAGGCGACGAAAGCGCACGATGTTGTCGACGTAGAGCGACCACGTCGCATCGGGCAGGTACTCGTGCGGCAGCATCTTGGGCCGGCGCGACAGGCGCTCGGGCGGCAGCGGCTCGTCGAGCCAGCGGATCTGCCAGACGCTGCTGCGCAGGTCCGGGTCGTCGGTGAAGCAGACCCAGTCGATGTCCAGGTCCGAGGGCGGCGCGCCGGCGTCCAGCTTGGCCAGGGGGTCGCCCAGCGCCTCCTTGGCGCCGGTCAGCACGGTGTAGATGGTCAGGCGGGTGTCGCTCATCAGCGCAGCATAGTCAGCACGCCGCGCCCCATCGAACCCATCAGCGCCACCGCCTGCTGGGCGTCGTAGAGGGCGTTGACGTGCGCAACGCGCAGCGCGTAGTAGTCGGCCTCGGCGCTCATCACGTCGAACAACGAGCGGCGGCCCAGTTGCTGCCACTGCAGCAGCGTGGCGCTGCGCAGCTGCTGGCTGGCGCGCAGCAGCTCGGTGATGCGGCGCGCGCGGTCCAGCGCATTGCCGGCGGCGTCGTGCACCTCCTGCAGGCGCCAGGTCTTGGCCTCCAGGGTCTCGTCGCGCTGCGCGTCGGCCGCCGCGGCGCGTTTCAAGGCAGCGGCACGCTGCGGTTCGTCCTGGGCGTTGAAGAGCGGGATGCTGAGCTGCACACCGCCGATCCAGTCGGCCTGCCGACCGTTGCCGGCACGGCCGTTGACGCTGCCCAGGTAGGACAGCTGCGGCTTCTGGCCGGCCGCGACCGCCTCGGCCAGGCGCCGTGCAGCCAGCGCCTGGGCGCTGGCCTGCGCCACGTCCTGCGCCTCGATCAGGTCCTTCTGCAGCGCGGCGAGCTCGGGCAGGCGCGCCAGCACGGCGGCCAGGGCGGCGGGCGGCGGCAGCGGATCGCCCACCAGCCGGCGCAGCCGCGTCTCGGTGCTCTTGAGGAAGTCCTGCGTGGTGGCCAGGGCCAGCTCGGCCTGCTGCTGGTTCTTTTGCGCCTGGGTCAGTTCGCTGGCCCGGCCCTGGTCGAGCGCGGTGATGGCCTTCAGCTGGTCGACCAGGCAGGCCATCTTGCGCACGTACTGACCGTAGACCTGCGCCTGCAGGCCGTAGCGGCTGCGGTCCAGGCTCAGCGCCACGGCCTGCAGCGCCACCTGCTCGGCGGCGCCGGCACGCCCGGCCGCCGCGGCCTCGGCCAGCTGACGCCGCCACTCGACCAGCTGTTTCTGGCGCCCCCAATCCCAGAGCGGACCGTTGACCTGCAGCGCGGTGCGCGCCTCGATGCCGTGCGGGCCCTGCTGCCCCAGGCTGGCGGAACCGGCGTAGCCGCCCGACAGGGTCAGCTGCATCTGCGGCAGCGCCGCGGCCTCGGCGTCGCGCACCTCGTCGCGCGCCGCGGCCTCCAGGAGGCGCGCCACGCCCACGCCGCGGCTGCGCTCGACGGCCTGC
Organism: Inhella sp.; assembly: GCA_041919015.1. Classification (GTDB taxonomy): domain Bacteria; phylum Pseudomonadota; class Gammaproteobacteria; order Burkholderiales; family Burkholderiaceae_C; genus Inhella. The sequence continues at coordinate 25,791 of JAYRUQ010000020.1, read as the reverse complement.
TCGGCCACGCGCACCAGGTAGACGCGCGGGTCCTGCCGGGCCTGCAGCCAGTCCGGCGAGGCGTCCACGCCCTGCTCCGGCGCGGCGCGCACGCCGGCTTCGTCTTCGCCGCAGCGACCGACGCCGCGTGCCGGCTCCGGCGCCGCAGGCGCAGCCAGTTGCACGCGCTTGGGCAGCTTGCCCTTGGACGCCGGTCGGGCCGGGGCGGCCCAGGTCGCGCCGCTCAGCAGCGCGCCCACCACGCCGGCAAGCAGCCAGGTGGACGCCGCCCAGCGGCGGGAGCGGGTCGGGGCCGTCGGGAGGAACCGGTCGGATTTCTTCACACCCTGAACTGCACCAGATCGGCGCGCCAACTTGAGCCGAAAAAACAAGGCCTTCCCGGGCTGATTCGCCGAGCGCCCCGCCACCCGCCTTCACGACCGCGCGCAAACCCCCATGCCCCCACGCCGAACCGGGCCAGTGGGCCAACCTAGGAGTCTGCGCGGCAGAACCGGGTAGTTCCTGATGTCGAAAGGGACGGCACATGCGTTGATCTGGCATGGCTGGAAGCTACCGACCCTACGAACCTGACCAGGTGATGCTGCTGCCGGCGGCGCCACAAGACTGGCTGCCCGCAGGCCACTTGGCCTACTTCATCCACGACAGCGTCGACGCGATGGACCTCAGGGCGTTCTACGCCCGCTACGAAGGCGGCGGCTCGCGCAACCAGCCGTTCCACCCGGCCATGATGGTCAAGGTGCTGCTCTACGCCTACGCCAGCGGCGTGTTCAGCTCGCGCAAGATCGAGCGCCGGCTGCACGAGGATTTGGCGTTTCGGATGCTGGCGGCTGGCAACTTCCCACGCCACCGCACGATCTGTGACTTCCGGGCCTTGCACCTGAGGGAGCTGTCGGAGCTGTTCGTACAGGTGGTCAAGCTCGCGCGCGAGATGGGCCTGGTCAAACTCGGCACGGTGGCCATCGACGGCACCAAGCTCAAGGCCAACGCCAGCCGCCACAAGGCCATGAGCTACGAGCGCATGAAGCAGGCCGAGATCCAGCTCAAGGCGCAGATCGACGCGCTGCTGGCGCGTGCCATGGCCACCGACAAAGCTGAAGCCGACGAGCCGCAACTGGACCTGCCCGCCGAGATCGAGCGACGCGAGGTGCGGCTTGCGGCCATCCGTGAAGCCCGCGAGCGCCTGGAGCAACGCCAGCGAGAGGCGGACTTGGAGCGTGGCCGCAGCCAAGACGACGACCGCCGCCCAAGAGGGCCCGATGGCCAACCCCGGGGCGGGCGCTACAAGCGCGAGTTCGGCGTGCCCGAGGACAAGGCACAGGAGAACTTCACCGACCCGGACAGCCGCATCATGAAGCGCGCTGGTGGCGGGTTCGACCCTGCGTACAACGCGCAGGCTGCGGTGGACGATGCCGCGCACATCATCGTGGCGGCCGAGTTGGACAACGTCGCGCCGGATGCGAACTGGCTGTTGCCGATGATCCAGGCCGTCAAGGACAACCTGGGCGAGCTGCCCGCACTGGGCCTGGCTGACGCGGGCTACCGCAGCGAAGACAACCTGCGGAACGCGCCGATCGAGCTGGTAGTGGCACTGGGCCGAGAAGGCAAGGAGCACGCCCAGGTCGATGCCCGGCAGTACCCGCACACCGCGGCGATGGCGGCCAAGTTGCAGACCGACGACGGCAAAGCGGCGTACCGCAAGCGCAAGTGGATTGCCGAGCCGCCCAACGGCTGGATCAAGAACGTGCTGGGGTTCCGGCAGTTCAGCCTGCGGGGCCTGCACCGGGTGCAGGCCGAGTGGAAGCTGGTATGCCTGGCGCTGAACCTGCGGCGCATGGCAGCGATGGCCGGCTGAAGGCTCAAAGATGCGCAAGGAGTGCGCTTGCGAAGTGCCTGCCGCAGCCCCACCCGGCTCGCCAAAGGCCAAAGTCCATCGAACCAGCCGATGAAAACCCTTCGATGCTCAAGTTGATGGGTTCACAGCGTGACCTGATGAAGTGCGGCGAGTTCTGCCGCGCAGACTCCTAGGATCGCGCTATGCATGCAATCCGACGGCAGCGAGACGCCCAGCGACTGGTGACGGCTCTGCTTGCCCTGCTGATCGTGGCGCCGGTTGTCGTTCAGGCCCAGACCCAGACTGATTGCCCAACGCCACTGCGCATCGCCTTTCTCGACAAGGCCATTCCGGGCATGCTCAGCGGCGACGGCGACCGCTTCGACGAGGCGCCGGGCCTGTTCGTGGAATGGGCCCGCACCACGCTGCAGCGCCTGGGCTGCAGCGCCGAGCTGGTGCGGGTGCCGCAGCGCCGGCTGTTGTTCGACACCGCCAGCAACACCACGCAGGTGAGCTTCTACTTCGCCCACACCGCGGAGCGCGCCCAGCGCCTGGTCTACCCCTTGCGAAGCGGCGGACAACCGGAGCGCAATCTGGCGCTCGCCGAGACGCGGCTGGCCTTTTTCGTTCGCGCCGACCGACGCGCCGGCATCCAATGGGACGGCGTCACGCTGCAGCCCACCGACCTGCGCGTGGGCATCGTCGGCGGTGGCGTGGAGGAGGCGTTGGCCATGGCCGCCGGCTGGAAGCTGGACCGTGCGCTGAGCCACAGCGGCAGCATCGCCAAGCTGCGCGCCGGCCATGTCGACCTGGCGCTGTTGCCGACGCTGAGCTTCACCGAGCAGGCACTCGCCACACCGCCGGCGCTCCAGGTTCTTGAGCCGCCGCTGCACCGCATCGCGTTCTACGCGCCGGTCAGCCCTGTGCTGATGGCCCAGCACCCGAGGTTCGTGCGCCGCTTCTGGCGCCAGCTCTGCGAGGTGGCGCGCGCCAACCCCGCCGTGGCGGGGCACGCACCGAGTTGTCAGGCCTGAGCAAGCGCCGATCAAGTCCCGGTGCAGCGACGGGGGCCGCGTCTGCTTGCGCTCACTCCTCGAGCAGCGCGCGCAGCATCCAGGCGGTCTTTTCGTGCACGTCCAGGCGCTGGGTCAGCAGGTCGGCGCTCGGCTGGTCGTTGGCCGCGTTGACGAGCTCGAACAGCGAACGCGCGGTGCGCGCCACCGCCTCGTGCCCCTTGGCCAGCAGCGCCACCATCTCGAGCGCGCGCGGCGGCACGGCCGGCACGTCGGGCAGCGAGCCGAGCTGCTGGAACTGGGCGTAGGAGCCCGGCGCCACATGGCCCAGCGAGCGGATGCGCTCGGCGATCGGGTCCACCGCGGCCCACAGCTCGGTGTACTGCACCATGAACATCGCGTGCAGGGTGTTGAACATCGGCCCCGTGACGTTCCAGTGGAAGTTGTGGGTGGTCAGGTAGAGCGTGTAGGTGTCGGCCAGCAGCCGGGCCAGACCGCCGGCGATGGCGCCGCGCTCGGCGGCACTGAGGCCGATGTCGATGTCGGTGGCGCGTGCGGCGGGTTTCTTGCTGCGGGACTTGCTGTCGGACTTGGCCATCAGGGACTCCGGGTGGGCTTGAAAAGCGGGCGTTGGCCGCACTGTCCCACGCCGGCCGGCGCCGTGCTTGACGAAGATCAGCGCTCGCGCAGCGCCTCGCGGCTCTTGAGCATCGGCCGCAGCAGGTAGGACAGCACCGAACGCTGGCCGGTCTTGATCTCGACGCTGGCGGCCATGCCGGGAATGAGCGGCAGCGCTTGACCCAGACGCGGCTTGAGCGTGCTCTTCTCGCTCACCACCAGGGTGCGGTAGTAGGTGGCCTCCGCGCCCTTGTCGGCGTCGCCCAGCGCGTCCGGGCTGATGAACTCGACACGCCCGTGCAGGCCACCGAACACGTTGTAGTCGTAGCCGGCCAGCTTGACCTCGGCCTTCTGCCCGACCGCCACGAAACCGACGTCGCGCGGCTTGACGCGCGCCTCGATCAGCAGGCGCCCGCCCATTGGCGCGATTTCCATGATGGCCGCACCGCTGGCGACCACGCCGCCCAAGGTGTTGATCTTGATGCTCTTGACCACGCCGTCCACCGGGCTGGTCAGCACGGTGCGCTGCATCTGGTCGTCGCGCACCACGCGCTGCTCCTGCAGCAGCGCCAGGTCGTTCTGCACCTTGACCAGTTCGCTGGCGGCCTCCTGGCGGAAGCGGTTGATGCGCTCGGCGCGCTGCTGCGCCAGCTCGCTGGTCTGGCGCGTCAGCCGCATCACCTCCACATCGCTCATCAGACCCTGCGCGGCCATGCGGCGTGCCATCTCCAGCTCGCGCTGCACCAGCGCCACCGAGCGGTTGATGCCGGCCACCGACTCGTTGAGCAGGCGGCGGCGGCTCTCGAAGGCCTCGGTCTCGGCGGCCATCAGGGCCTTGGCCTGCCGGATCGAGTCGGGGAACTTCAGCGGCATGCCATTGGCCTCGGCGCGCAGGCGCGCGGCGGTGGCGCTCAGCGAGGCGCTCTTGAGCTCGCCCTCGTTCTTGGCGGCCGCCATGCGCGTCGGGTCCAGGCGCAGCAGCGCCTGACCCTGCTTGACCGTCTGACCCTCCTTGACCATCAGCTCGCCGAGCAGGCCGGGCTCGAGGCTGGCGATGAGCTGCTCCTTGCCGTCGGGAACGATGCGCCCGTCGGCGCGCGTGATCTCGTCGACCTCGGCCCAGGCCGCCCAGGCGACGAAGCAGACCACGAAGGCCAGCATCAGGTACAGCACCCAGGTGGACTTGGGCAGCTTCTCGTCCACCTGCGCGGCGGCGATGGCCGACAGGAAGCGATCCCCGTCTTGGCTCATGGGCGGCGGCGCCGGGCCGAAGACGGAGGGCGGCTCATACCGAGCTCTGGCGCTGCACGGGTTGCGCGCTGGGGTGGTGGCGCACCTTTTCCTCGGCGGCCGCCGCGGCCGGCTTGGCGCCCGACAGGGCCGCCAACACCGCGTCGCGCGGGCCGTCCATGACGATGCGGCCGCCGTCCACCACGACGATGCGCTGCACCAGCTCCAGCACCGCCGGGCGATGTGTGACCACCACCAGACTGCCGTCGCTGGTGGAAACGGCGTCCTTGAGCTGCCGCAGGAAGGCCAGCTCGCTCTGCGCGTCCATGCTGCTGGTGGGCTCGTCCATCAAGAGGATCTGCGGCCGGTGCACCAGCGCGCGCGCCAGCGCCACCAACTGACGCTGACCGCCCGAGAGCAAGCCGCCCATCTCGCCCACACCAAGGTCCCAGCCCTGCGGGTGGCCGCTGACCAGACGGTCCAGCCCGGTCAGGCGCGCCACCTCGGCCAGGCGCAGCGCGTCGACCTCGGGGCGGCCCATGCTGACGTTGTCGCGCAGCGTGCCGTTGAAGAGCCGCGGCTCCTGGCTGACGAATCCGACGCGGGCGCGGAACTCGGCCGGGTCGACTTGGCGCAGGTCGATGCCGTCGACGTCCACCGAGCCCTCGACCGGTTGGTAGAGCCCGGCCAGCAGGCGCAGGATGGTGCTCTTGCCCGAGCCGATGCGCCCCAGCACGGCGACGCGTTCGCCCGGCTCCACCACCAGATTGACGCCGCGCAGCACCTTGGGGGCGTTGCCGGCCACGCCCTTGGGCAGGGGGTAGGAAAAGCCGACGTCGGCGAGCTTCAGGCGGCCCTTGCCGGCGCCCAGCGCGACGTAATTGCGCCGTGCCTCGCGCTCCTGCGGGCGGCGCATCAACTCGTCGATGGAGATCATGGCCGCCCGCGCGCCCTGGTAGCGCGTGGCCAGCCCGACCAGGCTCGAAAGCGGCGCCAGCGCGCGGCTGGCGAACATCACCGCGCCGACCAGCGCGCCGCTGCTGAGCAGGCCGTCCTGGATGAGGTAGACGCCCCAGATCAGCATCACCAGCGTGATGCCCTGCTGCGCCGTCATGGTCAGGTTGTTCGACAGCGCCATGGCCGAACGCGTGCGCAGCGAGGTCTCGGCCGCCACCGCGGTGGTGGCCTCGTAGCGGCGGATGAAGCGGCCCTGCGCGCCGCTGGTCTTCAGGTCCTCCAGCCCTTCCACGGCCTCGACCAGCGTGCCCTGCAGATCGGCGTACTCGTTGAGATGGGTCTGCACGGCCCGGCGCAGACGCAGCTGCAGCCAGGTCGCGAGCCCGAGCACGCAGGGCACGGCAATGCACAGCACCCAGCCCAGCGGTCCGGCGATCACGAAGGTCATCGCGATGAACAGCAGCACAAAGGGCAGATCGGTCAGCGCGCCCAGCACCGCCGAGGAGAAGAAGTCGCGCACCAGCTCGATCTGACCCAGGTAATGCGCGTAGGCGCCGGCGCTCTCGGGCTTGTGCTCCATGCGCACGCCCAGGGTCTGGCGGAACAGGCGCGAGCCGATCAGCAAGTCGGTCTTGCGCCCGGCCAGGTCGATCAGATGGCTGCGCAGCTGGCGCGCAAACAGATCGAAGGCCAGCGCGATGAAGGCGCCGATCGCCAGCGTCCATAAGGTGGTGGTGGCGGCGTGCGGGATGACCTTGTCGAAGATCACCGCCGTCACCAGGCCGGTGACGAGCAGCAGCACATTGGACAGCAGCGCCGCCAGCATGGCCGAGCGGTAGTAGGGCACGAAGCGCTTGAGCGTGCCCCACAGCCAATGCTCGCTGGCGGGTGCCAGCAGCTCGGCGGCCCCGCGCCCGCTGACGGTCTCCTCGCGGGGGGTGGCCACCAGCACGAAGCCGCTGTAGGCCTCGGCGATCTCGGCCGCCGTGCCCACCACCACCGGGCGGTTGTGCGCGCCGTCGTCGTCGGGGAACACCACCTCGTAGCGCGGCTCAACCAGGCCGCCGGCCCCATCGCCGTCCAGGCGTCGCGCCAGCACGCAGGCGTCGCCCTCGCCCAGCAGCAGGATGGCCGGCAGCAGCAGCGGGTTGATGTCGGGGATGCGCTTGGACAGCAGGCCGGCGTTGTAGCCGGCTTCTCGCAGCAGGCGCAGCGCCTGGTCGGGCATCAGCGGCCCGTCCACCGGCTGGCCGGCGCGCAGCGACTCGGCACTGCGCGCCTTGCCATGGTGGCGCGTCATCCACACCAGGCATTGCAGCAGGGCGTCGCGCACCGGCGGCGCGGCGGCGGCGCGGGCGGCCTCGATGGGTTCATCCAGGCGCGGCGGCTCAAACGCCGGCGCGACCTGCAGCGGCGAGCTTCTCGCCCCGCGCGGCTGGGCGGCCGGGCGGTCGAAGAAGGCGTCGTCGCCGGAGGCCATGTGTCAGAGCGGCTGCAGGGGCTGACCGGCGCGTGCCTGCGCGGTCAGGTGAGCGAACTGGCGCTCGATGTCGCGCACGATGGCCGGCACGTCGAACAGCGCGCTGGCGCGGCCCTGCTCGGCCAGGTAGCGCTTGTAGGAAGCGGCGCGCGCCGGGTTGCGGCCGATGGCCACCGCCAGCTGCTCGTAGTCGGCCTGGCTCTCGGTGATGAGGTCGGGCAGGCCGACGGCGGTCAGCAGGCTGCCGCACATGCGGCTGATGTAGCTGCGCCCGCTCAGGGTCAGGATGGGTGCCCCGGCCCACAGGCAGTCGCTGGCGGTGGTGCCGGCGTTGTAGGGAAAGGTGTCCAGCACCAGGTCGGCCAGCTGAAAACGCGCCAGGTAGTCGGCCGGCGACACGCGCGGGGCAAAGATCAGCCGTTCGGCAGCGATGCCGGCGGCCACCGCGGCGGCGCGCAGATGGGCCTCGGCCCAGCGGTTGTCGGCCAGCAACCACAGCACCGAGTCCGGCACCTGCTGCAGCAGGCGCAGCCAGCCGGCGTAGACCGCCTCGCTGATCTTGTGGTTGTTGTTGAACACCGCGTAGACGAAGGCGTTCGCCGGCAAGCCGTACTGGACGCGCGTCGGTGTGGCGCCCATCGCGCGCTGGCGGTCGCTGACCTGGTAGCAGGGGCCGATATAGATCGGCCGCTCGCTGCAGAAGCGCAGGTAGTCGCCCTGCATCACGTAGCGGTCGGCCAGCATGAAGTCGATGCCCGGTACGCCGGATGTGGCCGGCAGGCCCAGGTAACTGACCTGCACCGGCGCCGGACGGTGCACCAGGATGCCGGGCCGCGCACCGCTGGTCAGGCCCTGCAGGTCGACGAGCACGTCGACCCCGTCGGCGGCGATGCGCCGCGCCGCCGTCTCGTCGTCCAGACCCTGCAGGCTGAGCATGCGGTCGAAGCCGCGCTGCAGGCGCGCGCGCAACGCCGTGCCGTCCTCACGGCTCCAGTCGTAGGCCAGCACCTCGAAGCGGCTGCGGTCGTGCAGCTCGTAGAGCTCGGCCGTCAGCAGGCCGACGGCGTGCATGCACAGATCGCCCGACAGATAGCCGATGCGCACCCGGCCCTCGCGCGTCTTCGGGCCATGCAACTGGTGATAGGGCCGGCCGGCGTAGCGCGCCACCTTTTCGAGCACGAAGCGCTGCGCGGTCAGCAGCTGCAGCGCCGGGTCGTCGCTGTGGCTGAGCATGGCCAGCAGGCTGGTGTGCACCAGCAGCTGGTTGGCGCTGACGGCCCCGAAGGCCTGGTGCACCGGCCACTCGCACTGCTTCTGGCGGATGTGTACATAGTGCTGGATGACGTCGCCCTGCGTGCTCCTGAGCTGCAGGCTGCGCACCATCAGGCGCTCGGACTCGTCGTAGCGCTTGAGCTGCTCGAGCAGGCGCGCGCTGTTGTTCAGCGCATGCAGCTGCAGGTCGAGCGGATCGGCGCCGATGCAGTCCATTTGCGCCGCGCCTTCGTAGACCTCGCGCCAGGTGGCCAGCGCGTCCTCGCTGCGGCCGAGGTGCTCGAACTGGTGCGCCAGGTTCAGTCGGGCCTGCGCGAAGTCGGGTTTGAGCGCCAGCGCCTGGCGGTAGGCGGCCTCGGCGGCCTCGTGGCGCCGCAGGCTGCCCAGCACCGTGCCCCAGTTGAAGAGCGCCACCGGCTTGTGCGCGGCGCTCTGGCAATGCGCCACCCAGGTCTCGTAGAGCAAGGCCGCCGCCTCGAGTTGCCCTTGCTGCTGCAGGGCGTTGGCGGCCGACATCAGCTCGCCCAGCGGCAATCCGCTGCGCGCACGGGCCAGCAGCGCCTCCAAGGGATTGGGCGCGGGTTGGGCGGTCAAAGGAAGCACTTGGGCCACGGAAAAACCTCGGTCGGACCGAACGGCGGGTCGATGTTAGGGGCCGCCCCCGCTCGTCCGCCCAGGAAATGGCGGGCTTCCCCTGCACTTCTCCCGCTTCGGCCGCACTGAGAATCGCCGCCGTCATGAATCTCATCATCCTCGACGACTACCAGGACGCGGTGCGCAAACTGCGCTGCGCGTCGCTGCTCGAGGTTGAGGGGCTGCAGGCCAAGGTGTTCACCAACACCGTCAAGGGCATCGGCCAGCTGGCGGTGCGCCTGCGCGACGCCGACGTGCTCGTCACCATCCGCGAGCGCACCGCCTTCCCGCGCCAGTTGCTCGAAAAGCTGCCCAAGCTCAAGCTCATCAGCCAGACCGGCCGCATCGGCAGCCACATCGACCTGGCGGCCTGCACAAGGCTGGGCATCGCGGTGGCCGAAGGGCCCGGTTCGCCGGTGGCCCCGGCCGAGCTGACCTGGGCGCTGATCATGGCCGCCATGCGCCGGCTGCCGCAGTACGTCGGCAACCTCAAGCACGGCGCCTGGCAGCAAAGCGGGCTCAGGAGCGCCGCCATGCCGCCCAACTTCGGCATCGGCATGCGCCTGGCCGGCCGGCGGCTCGGCATCTGGGGCTACGGCCGCATCGGCCAGCTGGTGGCCGGCTACGGCCGGGCCTTCGGCATGCAGGTGCAGGTGTGGGGCAGCGAGGCCTCGCGCCTGCGTGCGCTGGCCGACGGCCACGAGGTGGCCGAGAGCCGTGAGGCCTTCTTCGCCGACTGCGACGTTCTGAGCCTGCACCTGCGGCTGAACGACGCCACACGCGGCCTGGTGAGCCTGGACGATCTGTCGCGGATGAAGCCCACCGCGCTGTTCGTCAACACCTCGCGTGCCGAGCTGTTGGCGAGCGACGCGCTGGTCTCGGCGCTCAACCGCGGCCGGCCCGGCCTGGCCGCCATCGACGTGTTCGAGAGCGAACCGATCCTGCAAGGCCACCCGCTGCTGCGCCTGGAGAACGCCGTGTGCACGCCGCACATCGGCTATGTGGAGCAGGACGGCTACGAGCAGTATTTCGCGGCGGCCTTCCAGAACGTCGTCAACTTCCTGCGTGGCGCACCGACCGGGTTGGTCAACCCGGAGGCGCTGAAGCGACCGCGCTGAGTTGGCCGCGCCCGACCCGACACCGGCCGGCGCCAGGGCGCGGCCCGGACCGGCCAGCCCCTGGGAACTGGCGCTGGCCTGCAACCGCCTGGCCTTGCAGGGCTTCGGCGGCGTGCTGGCGCTGGCCCAGCACGAGTTCGTCGACCGCCGCGGCTGGCTGACACCGGCCGAGTTCGTCGACCTGCTGGCCGTTTCACAGCTGCTGCCCGGACCCAATGTCATCAACCTGGCGCTGATGCTGGGCGAGCGCCATTTCGGCGCGCGCGGCGTGCTGGCAGCGCTGGCGGGCATGCTGAGCCTGCCCCTGCTGCTGGCCCTGGGCGTGGTGTCGCTGGCGCAGGGCTGGTTGACCCACCCGCTGCTGGCCGGCGCGCTGCGCGGCATGGGGCTGGCGGCGGCGGGCCTGCTGCTGGGAGCCTGCTGGAAGCTGGCGCAACCCTTGCGCGCCTCGCCGCTGGGCTGGCCGCGGGCGCTGGGTCTGGCGGGCATCGCCTTCGTGCTGGTGGGCGTGCTGCGCCTGCCGCTCACCCCCACCCTGCTGGCGCTGGTGGCGGCCGGCATGGCGCTGGCGTGGCGCTCATGAGCGGCACCGACTGGCTGGCGCTGTTCCTGCAGTGCTGCGCGCTGTCGCTGCTGACCATCGGCGGCTACGCCACGGTGCTGCCCGACCTGCACCGCCAGCTGGTGGTCGAGCGCGGCTGGCTGGGCGACGCCGCCTTTGCCCAGGGCGTGGCGCTCGGCCAGGTGGTGCCGGGTCCGAACATCCTGGTGGTCGGCGTGCTGGGCTATCTGGGCGCGGGGTGGATGGGGTTGACGGCCTGCCTGGCCGGCATCCTGCTGCCCAGCTCGCTGCTGGTGTGGCGCGCCAGCCGCTGGGTGCGCGAGCAGCGCGAGCACCGCCTGCTGCGCGCCTTTCAGCTTGGCAGCGCGCCCCTGGTGCTGGGGCTCACCCTGGCCTCGGGCTGGTTGCTGGCGCGGCCGGTGTACGAGGGCGGCCCCGATGCCCTGCTGCTCGCCGCGGTTGCGCTGGGTTCGGCCTGGCGACCGAAGTGGCCGCCCCTGGCCTGGCTGGCGCTGGGTGCGCTGGCCGGCGCCTGCGATCTGCTGGGCTGATCGACCTGCTGCCTGGCGCTGTCGCAGCGTCTGAACCCACATCAGGCGCCGCGCACTCACCAGCGCAGCAGACGCGCTCCGAGCCAAGCGCCCAGCGCCATGCTCAGCAGCAGTCCGGCCGAGTACCAGAGCGCCACGAAGGCCGGGCTGGACTCCGGGCAGGCCAGGGCATAGGCCATGGCCCCCAGGCAAGCGGCCAGCAGACCCATGCCGGCGCCGGCGCGGCGCGCGTCGGCCACCGGCAGGCCGCGCCCGCGCAGCAGCAGCAGCAGCAGGATCGGCAGCGAAATGCCGGCCAGCAGCAGGGGGCAGCTCCACCAGCTCTGGCCGAGCAGGCGGTCCGGCCATTCGACCGCCGGCGCCCCCATCAGGCTGCCCAGGCCGACCAGCACGAGCAGCCCCCAGATGCCGAGCACCGCGCGGCGCAGGGGCGCGCTGTCGCTGGCTGGCCGGCTGGCGCGGCGCAGCCAGGCAAAGGCCAGCAGGCCGAGCAGCAGCGCCGGCAGCTCCTTCATCCAGGGCGTGGCGGTGGCCACGGCCGCGACCGGCAGCGGCTCCATCAGGGTCAGCACCAGCAGCAGGGCCAGCGGCAAGCCCAGCAGCAGGGCCGGCAGCAGACGGCGCGCGTCCTCGGGGGGCGGCGCCGCGCCGGCGCCCGCGCTGAGGCGGGCAATCAATTCATCGGTTCGCATCGGTTTCACTTCCCCACCAGCGCGGCCAGGCGCTTGAGCCCGCGGTGCACCTGCACCTTGATGGCGGCCTCGCTGCTGCCCAGATGCTCGGCCGCCTCGGCGCCGCTCAAGCCCAGCAGCTTGGTCAGCTCGATGGCGCGGCGCTGCGCCACGGGCAGACGCTCCAGCAACTGGGACAGATCACGGCGCGCCTCGTGCGAGCTGGCGCCCTCGTCCTCCGGTTCGGCCAGCACCGCCTGCTCCAGCAACTCGTCGAAGGACTCGTGCTGACGCAGGCCGGCACGCCGCCAGTGGTCGATCAGGCGGTGGCGGGCGATCGCCTGCACCCAGGCGCTGACGGGCACCGTGGCGTCGTGGCTGCCGCGGTGCAGATGCAGCGACAACAGGACTTCCTGCACCAGATCCTCCACCTCGTCCGGCTGCTGGGCCAGACGGCGGCGCAAAAAACTGCGCAGCCGCCCGGCGATCAACGTCAGGGCGTGCCGGTATGCCGCCTCGTCGCCGGCCTGCGCGCGGTCCCACCAGGGTCGAAGCTGGGCTTCGAAGTCGGAAGGCGTTGCGCTGGCCATCGGCAATACGGACGGGACTCGGAAAAGGTTACAGGCGGCGCATTGTGGCGGCCGCTGTAACCGCGGGCGGCCCTGCTGCGTACTGGCAAGGGTCCGCCCACCGAGAGCCCCGATGCACGCCACCCTGCCCCTGCTGCAAGTCACCGATTTCCCGTCGATCCGTCGCCGCGCGCTCGACACCTTGCAGGTCAACCTCGGCTACAAGTGCAACCAGAGCTGCCTGCACTGCCATGTGGCGGCCAGCCCGCAGCGCACCGAGATGATGGACGCGGCCACCGTCGAGCTGGTGCTGGAAGTCTTGGCCAAGCGGCGCATCGGCACGCTCGACCTGACCGGCGGCGCGCCCGAGTTGAACCCCGAGTTCCGCCGCCTGGTGCGCGCGGCGCGGCGGCTGGGGGTGCGGGTGATCGACCGCTGCAACCTCACCATCCTCAGCGAGGCTGGGCAGGACGACCTGGCGGCCTTCCTGGCCGCGCAGGCTGTCGAGGTCACGGCCTCGCTGCCCTGCTACAGCATGGAACGCGTCGACCGCCAGCGCGGCGACGGCGTCTTCGAGCGCTCGATCGCCGGCCTGCAGCAGCTCAATGCGCTGGGCTACGGCGAGCCGGGTTCGGGCTTGGTGCTGAACCTGGTCTACAACCCGCAAGGACCGAGCCTGCCGCCGCCGCAGGCCGGCCTGGAGGCCGACTACAAGCGCGAGCTGCTGCAGCACTTCGGCATCCGCTTCAACGCGCTTTTCGTGCTCGCCAATATGCCGATCCAGCGCTTCGGCAGCACCTTGATCAGCAAGGGCCAGTTCCAGCCCTATATGCAGCTGCTCAAGGACCACTACAGCGCCGACAACCTCGACACCGTGATGTGCCGCAGCCTCGTCAGCGTCGACTACCAGGGCGAGCTGTACGACTGCGACTTCAACCAGATGCTCAAGCTGCCGGCGCGGCGCCGCCACTTGCGCGAGCTGCTCGAGCACGACGGCGTCGGCGACGCCATCCGCGTCGCCCAGCATTGCTACGGCTGCACGGCCGGTCAGGGTTCGAGCTGCGGCGGCGCGCTGGACGAGCGGGCGGCGGCATGAAGCGCGCGTTCCTGCTGGTGGCCGCCGTGCTGGCGGCCGGGTGGCTGGCGCGCCATTTCGGACTCAGCGAGTGGCTGAGCCTCGACACCCTGAAGGCGCAGCAGACGGCGCTGCAGGCGCAGGGGGCGGCGCAGCCGCTGCGTGCGGCGCTGCTGTACTTTGCGCTCTACGTGGCGGTAACCGCTGTCTCGCTGCCCGGCGCAGCGGTGCTGACGCTGGCGGCCGGCGCGCTGTTCGGCTTCTGGCAGGGCCTGTTGCTGGTCAGCTTTGCGTCCTCGCTGGGGGCCCTGCTGGCCTTCCTGGCGGCGCGCTACCTGCTGCGCGACAGCATCCAGCAGCGCTTCGGCGCGCGCCTGGCGCCCATCAACGAGGGCGTGGCGCGCGAGGGCGGGCTCTATCTCTTGAGCCTGCGCCTGGTGCCGCTGTTTCCGTTCTGGCTCGTCAACCTCCTGATGGCGCTGACGCCGATGCGCGCCCTGCCCTTCTACGGCGTGTCGCAGCTCGGCATGCTGCCGGGCACCGCGGTCTACGTGAACGCCGGCACCCAGCTGGCCGCGGTGGCCTCGCTGTCCGGCGTGCTGTCGCCGGCCCTGCTCGGCTCCTTTGTGTTGGTGGGCCTGTTCCCGCTGCTGGCCAAGGCCCTGATGGGCGCGCTGCAGCGGAGCAAGGCCTACGCCGGCCACAACAGACCGAAGAACTTCGATCGCAACCTGATCGTCATCGGCGCCGGCGCGGCGGGCCTGGTCACCAGCTACATCGCGGCGGCCGTCAAGGCCAAGGTGACGCTGATCGAGGGCCACAAGATGGGCGGCGACTGCCTGAACTACGGCTGCGTGCCCAGCAAGGCGCTGATCCGCTCGGCCAAGGCGGCGCAGCAATTGCGCGAGGCGGCCGACTTCGGGCTGCAGCCGGTGGCGGCACAGGTCGACTTCGCCGCGGTGATGGAGCGTGTGCAGCGCATCGTCGCGCGCATCGAGCCGCACGACTCGGTCGAACGCTACAGCGGGCTCGGCGTCGACGTGGTGCAGGGCCATGCGCGCCTGGTCGACCCCTGGACCGTCGAGATCGACGGCCGCCAGCGCCTGACGGCACCGCAGATCGTCATCGCCACCGGCGCGCGGCCCTTCGTGCCGCCGATTCCCGGTCTCGACGCGGTCGGCTATCTGACTTCCGACACGCTCTGGGGCCTGCGCGAGGCGCCGCGCCACCTGCTGGTGCTGGGCGGTGGGCCGATCGGCTGCGAGCTGGCGCAGGCCTTCGCGCGGCTCGGCATCTCGGTCACGCAGGTCGAGATGGCGCCGCGCCTGATGGTGCGCGAGGACGAGGAGGTCTCGCGCCTGGTCCAGCAGAGCCTGGAGGCCGACGGCGTGCAGGTGTTGACCGGTCACCAGGCGCTGCGCGCCGAGCTGCACGAGGGCGGCAAGCGCCTGTGGGTGAAGCACCCCGGTGGCGAGACCGCGCTGGACTTCGACACCCTGCTGGTGGCGGTGGGGCGCGCGGCGCGCGTCGAGGGCTTCGGGCTCGAGGAGCTGGGCGTGCCGCTCAGCCCGCGCAAGACGATCGCCGTCAACGCGCAGCTGCAGAGCACGAAGTTCCCCAACCTCTACGCGGTCGGCGACGTCGCCGGCCCCTACCAGTTCACCCACACCGCCGCGCACATGGCCTGGTACGCGGCCGTCAACGCGCTGTTCGGTCGCTTCAAGCGCTTCGCGGTCGACTACCGCGTCATCCCCTGGGTCACCTTCACCGACCCGGAGGTGGCGCGCGTCGGTCTGTCGGAGCAGGACGCGCGCGAGCAGGGCATCGCCTTCGAGCTGACGCGCTACGGGCTCGACGACCTCGACCGCGCGATCGCCGACGCCGGCGACGGCGAGGCGCAGGGTTTCGTCAAGGTGCTGACCGCGCCGGGCAGCGACCGCATCCTGGGCGCCACGATCGTCGGCCACCACGCCGGCGAACTGCTCGCCGAGTTCGTGCTGGCGATGAAGCATGGCCTGGGCCTGAACAAGATCCTCGGCACCATCCACGCCTACCCGACCTGGGTCGAGGCCAATAAATACGCGGCCGGCCAGTGGAAGCGCGCCCATGCACCCGAGAAGCTGCTGGCCTGGGTACAGCGCCTGCACGCCTGGGAGCGCGGGGCATGACCGGGCTGCTGAAGCGCCGCGCGCTGCTGGTGGCGGCGTTGCCGCTCTCCGTCCAGGCCCAGGGCATGGACCACGGCGCCTGGAGCGCGCTGCTGGCCCGCCATGTGCGCCTGCTGCGCGGCGGTCAGGCCAGCCAGCTCGACTACGCCGGTTTGGCCGGCGAACGCGCAGCGCTGCAGGCCTATCTGGCGCAGCTCAGCGCGCTGCCCGAGGTGGGCTTCAAGGCCTGGCCGCGCCCGGCGCAGATGGCCTTCCTGATCAACGCCTACAACGCCTTCACGGCCGAGCTGATCCTGACGCGCCACCCGCGGCCGGCCTCGATCAAGGAGCTCGGCAGCCTGCTGCAGTCCCCCTGGAAGCGCCGCTGGGTGCCGCTGCTGGGCGCCACGCTGAGCCTCGACGAGATCGAGCACGAGCGCCTGCGGCCGGTGTTCCAAGACGCGCGCATCCACTTCGCGGTGAACTGCGCCAGCATCGGCTGCCCGATGCTGCGCGAGGAAGCGTTCACCGCCGAACGCCTGGCCGCCCAGCTCGACCAGCAGCTGCAGCGCTTCCTGAGCGACCGCACGCGCAACCGCGTCGAGGACGGCGTGCTGCGCGTGTCGAAGATCTTCGACTGGTACGGCGAGGACTTCCGCCCCAGCCCGGCCGCCTGGCTGGCCGCGCAGGCGCGCTGGCTCACCGAGGACCCGGCGCAGCAGGCCGCCATCGCCGCACAGCGTCTGCCGCTGCGCTTCCTCGACTACGACTGGCGCCTCAACGACCGCCTATGAAAAGGCTTTCCGTCATCGTTCCGGTGCTCAACGAGGCGGCGCGCCTGCCGGCGCTGGTGGCGTCCCTGCAGGGGCTGCGCCAGCGCGGCGCCGAACTGCTGCTGGCCGATGGCGGCTCCAGCGATGGCAGCGCTGCCCTGCTGCAGGCCGCGCTGCCCGGGCGCATCGACGCCTGGGTCGAGGCGCCGCGCGGCCGCGCGCGCCAGATGAACGCCGCCGCCGCGCAGGCCGGCGGTGATTGGCTGCTCTTCCTGCACGCCGACACCGAGCTGCCACCCGCGGCCGACGCGCTGATCAGCGGCTGCGCCGCACGCTGGGGGCGCTTCGATGTGCGCATCGCCGGCCGTTCGCGCTGGCTGCCGCTGGTGGCCTGGTGCATGAACCGGCGCTCGCGGCTGAGCGGCATCGCCACCGGCGACCAGGCGATCTTCATCGAGCGCGGCCTCTTCGAGCAGCTGGGCGGCTTCCCCGACCAGGCGCTGATGGAAGACATCGAGCTGTGCAAGCGCCTCAAAGCCCGGGGTCTGCGCCCCGCCTGCCTGCGCCAGCAGGTGCTCACCTCGGGGCGGCGCTGGGACCAGCGCGGTGCCCTGCGCACCATCGTGCTGATGTGGCGGCTGCGCTGGCGCTACTGGCGCGGCGAGTCGCCCGAACGCCTGGCGGAGGCCTACCGGTGAGGGGCGTCTGCCTGACCGTGCTGGCCAAGGCCCCGCTGCCGGGACTCGCCAAGACCCGGCTGATCCCGGCGCTGGGCAGCGAGGGCGCGGCGCGCCTGGCCGAGCGCCTGCTGGCGCACACCCTGGCGCAGGCGCGCGCCGCCGGCTTCGAGCGCCTGCGCCTGCTGGGCAGCCCGGACGCCACGCACCCGGCCTTCCAGGCGCAGGCCGATGGCGCCGAGCTCGGTGCGCAGCGCGGGCAGGACCTCGGCGAACGCATGCACAACGCGCTGCTCGAGGGCCTGAACGGGCACGCGCGTGCACTGCTCATCGGCACCGACGCGCCGCGCCTGGACGCGGCGCGCCTGCGCCAGGCGGCCGAGGCCTTGCGCGAGGCCGACGCGGTCTTCGTGCCGGCGCTCGACGGCGGCTACGCGCTGGTGGGGCTGCGCGCGCGCGCCCAGCCCGCGCTGTTCCAGGGCATGGCGTGGAGCACGCCGCGGGTGATGGCCGACACGCGCCAGCGGCTGCAGGCGGCGGGACTGCGCCATGTGGAGCTGGACCCGGTCGGCGACGTCGACGAGCCGGACGACCTGGTCCATCTGCCCGCTGGGTGGCTGCCTTGAGCGCCCCTGGGCAGGCCAGGCGGCGCATCGTGCTGGTGGGCGGCGGCCACGCCCATGCGCTGCTGCTGCAGCAGTGGGCGCTGCGACCGCTGCCGGGCATCGATCTGCAACTCGTCAGCCCGGAGCCCGTCAGCCTGTACTCGGGCATGCTGCCCGGCTGGTTGGCCGGCCGCTGGCGCGAGGAAGACCTGCAGATCGACCTGCAGCCTCTGTGCCGCGCGGCCGGCGCGCGCCTGCTGCTGGACGAGGCGCTGGCGCTGGAGCCGCAGGCGCGCCGGCTGCACCTCGCGCGCGGCGGCACCCTGCCCTACGACCTGCTGTCGATCAACACCGGCTCGACCCTGCAGGCGCCCGAGCACGCCGGCCCGGTGCTGGCGCTGCGACCGCTCTCCAGCCTGGTGCAGCGCTGGCCGGCGCTGCTGCAGGCCTGGCGCACGGGTGAGGGCCCGCAGCACATCGACATGGTGGGCGGGGGTGCGGCCGGCGTCGAGGTCCTGCTGGCGGTGCTGGCGCGGCTGCGCACGCTGCGTCCCGAGCGCAGCCTGCAGGCGCGCCTGTTCAGCAGCGCCGCGCGCCTGCTGCCCGGCCACAACGCCGGCGTGGCGCGCCGCGCGGCCGTGGCGCTGCGGGCCGCCGGGGTCGAGTTGCTGTGCGCGCGGCGCTGGCAGGCCGGAGACAGTCCGGCCGGCAGCTGGCTGCTGTGGGCCGCAGGGGCCCGTCCGCCGGCCTGGCTGGCCGCGTGCGGCCTGCAGCGCAGCGACGACGGCTATGTGGCGGTCGACGCCAGTCTGCGCAGCCGCTCTCACCCGGAGGTGTTCGCCGCCGGCGACAGCGCCGCCTTCCATCCGGCGCTCGACAAGTCCGGCGTGCGCGCCGTGCGCATGGCGCCGGTGCTGGCGCACAACCTGCTCGCCACCTTGCTCGGCGAGCCCCTGCAGCCCTACCGGCCGCAAGCCTCGGTGCTGGCCCTGCTGGCCCTGCCCGAAGGCCGCGCGATCGCCAGCCGCGGCTCTTGGCTGGCTGCCGAGGGCCGCTGGATCGCCCGCTGGAAGGACCGCCTCGACCTGGATTTCATGCAGCGCTTCGCCCCCGGGGCGCTGGCCGCCCTTTCCCCCCCAAACCCAAGCGATCCCCCATGTCCCTGACCCGCCGCTCTCTGCTCCCCCTGCTCATCGCGCTGGCCGGCCCGGCCGAGGCGCAGACCCCCGCGCAGACCCAGCCCCCCGCAGCGCTGGTGTTCGGCGTCGGCCTGTTCCAGCCCGACCGCGAGAAGAACGACGCCACCTACCGCCCGCTGGCCGAGCACCTGGCGCAGCGCCTGGGCCGGCCGGTGCAGCTGCGCACCGTCGACAGCTGGGAGGGTCTGGCGCGCAGCCTGGCCGCCGGCGAGACCGACATCGCCTTGCTCGGCCCCTGGGGCTATGTGCTGGCGCAGCATGAGGCCGGCGCGCAGGCCGTGGCCACCATCCTCTACGAAGGCAGGTCCGAGTACCACGCGCTGATCGTCACCCACCCCGGCTCGGGCCTGGCCAGCAGCGCCGACCTGCTCGGCCCCAAGGGCAAGGGGCGCAGCTTCGCCTTCGGCGACAAGGGCTCGACCTCGGGCTACCTGATCCCGCTGCATTTCTTCCTGCAGCAGGGCATCGACCCCGAGCAGCACTTCGGCCGCGTGCTCTACACCAAGCACCAGGCCATCGAGACCCAGGTGGCAGCCGGCCAGCTGGACGCCGGCGCCGACTACAACCGCAACCGCACGGCCATGATCGACCAGGGCCTGATCAAGGCCGAGCAGAGCCGCGTGATCTGGCAGTCGCCGCCCTTGCCCAACGACGCCGTGGCGGTGCGCGCCGGTCTGCACGCCGACCGCGACTTCGTGCGCAAGCTGCAGGCGGCGCTGGTCGAGGTCGGTGCGCTGCTGGCCAGCCGCCCGCAGCTGCTGCCGGCGCGCTACACCGGCTTCGTGGTGGCCGACAACAGCGTCTACAAGCCGATCCGCGACGCCGGCCTGGCCACCGGCAAGCTCGCGCCGAAGCGGTGAACGCCCGCGCCATGCCCGGCCTGCTGCCGCGCTTCGGAATCGGCTACGCACTGCTGCTGGCCGCCTGCCTGGCGAGCCTGGCGGCGCAGGGCGAGCTGAGCCTCGGACGCGCGCCGCTCGACAACCTGGCGCGCACCCTGGGCGACTTCGCGAGGCCGAGCTTTGTGGACCTGTGGTTCGGCCCCGAGCGGCTCGAGTACCGCAGCGAGGACGGCAGCCTGCTGCGCGTCGAGGACCGGCGCGCCGCCGAGGCCGGCTTCCTGCTGGCGGTGGCGCGTGGCGCCTGGGTGACGCTGCAGATCGCCACCCTGGGCTCGCTGCTGGCGGGCCTGCTGGCGCTGCCGTTGGCGCTGCTGGCGGCGCGCAATCTGCAGGCGCCGAAGGGGGCACAGCGCGCCGCCCGCGCGCTGCTCGACGCCACGCGCGCCGTGCACACCCTGGTGTTCGGCCTGCTGCTGGTGGGCATCGTCGGCCTGGGGCCGATGGCGGGCATCCTGGCCATCGCGCTGCACAGCCTGGGCAGCTACGGCAAGCTGTTCGCCGAAAGCATCGAGGCCCTCGACATGGACGCCATCCACGCCGTGCGCGCCAGCGGCGCCACGCCGCTGCAGGTGTTCGGCCGCGCCGTGCTGCCGCAGGTGGCGCCGCAGTTCCTCGGCCACCACCTCTACGTCTGGGAGTTCAACATCCGCGATTCGACCGTGCTGGGCCTGATCGGCGCCGGCGGCCTGGGACTCTTGATCAGCGAGGCGGTCAGCCTGTTTCAGTGGAGCCGCCTGGCCACGCTGCTGCTCGCCGTCATCGCGCTGGTGGCGCTGTTCGACGGCCTGTCGCGGCGGCTGCGGGAGGCGCTGCAGTGATCCGCATCGAGGCGCTGCGCCTGCATCTGGACGGGCGCGTGCTGCTCGACATCCCGCGGCTCGACATCGCGCCGGGCGAGCGCGTCGCGCTGGTCGGACCCAACGGCGCCGGCAAGAGCAGCCTGCTGCGCCTGCTGGCCGGCCAGGCGCCGGGAGCCTGGCAGGGTCGCGTCGAACTGCTCGGCCGCAGCTTGCCCCTGCAGGGCGAGGCGCTGCGCGAGCTGCGTGCCGAACTGGCCTGGGTGCCGCAGGGTGCGGCCCTTGTAGGACGCCTGAGCGCCCGCGACAACCTGCTCAACGGCGCCTTGGCGCGCTGCGCCCCTTCGGCCGCCTGGCGTGGCCGCTTCCCATCCGCCATCGAGGCCGAGGCCGAGGACTGGCTGCACCGGCTCGACCTGCAGGCGCTGGCCGCCACGCGCGCCGACCGGCTGTCGGGTGGCGAGCGCCAGCGCGTGGCCATCGGCCGCGCTGCGCTGCAGCGAGCGCGTCTGCTGCTGGCCGACGAGGCCACCGCGGCGCTCGACCCGCGCGCCGCCGCGCAGGCCTGCGCCTGGTTGCGGCGCGCGGCAGACCCGGACGGCTCCGCGCGCGGCGCCCTCTTGGTGGTGCTGCATCAGTTGGAGCTTCTGCCAGCGCTGGCCGAGCGCGTCATCGGCCTGCGCGATGGCCGCCTGGTGCTGGACCGCCCGGTGGACGCCAGCGCCGACCTGGCCGCAGCGCTGGCCGAGCTGTACGCCGTGGCGCCCGCGCGGCGCGCCGCAGCGGCCGCGCACGCCCTGCCCGGCGAGCCCCGGCCTTGCGCTGGCGACACCGCGCTGGACGTCCTGGGGCCGCTTCCATGAGCCCCGGCCGCAGCTGCCCGCTCGACTACCGCTACCGCGCCAGCGACATCGCCCACGCGCCGCTGCCCGAGGGCCTGCGCGGGCTCGAGACGCTCTATGTGGTCGGCGGCCTGTACGGCAACCCGGAGGCGCTGGCGGCCGTGCTGGCGGCCTTTGAGGCCGAGCCGGGCGGCCGGCGCAAGGCCCTGGTGTTCAACGGCGACTTCCACTGGTTCGACGCCGAGCCCGACGGCTTCGCCACCGTGCAGGCGACCGTGATGCGCCACTGGGCGACGCGCGGCAACGTCGAGACCGAACTGGCCCGCGAGCAGATCGGCGCGGCCGGCTGCGGCTGCGCCTACCCGGACTTCGTCGACTCGGCCACGGTGGCGCACAGCAATCGCATCATCGAGCGGCTGCACGCCGCCGTGCCGGCCGGGCAGCGCGCGGTGCTGGCGGCGCTGCCGCCCTTCCTGCGCGCCGAGGTGGCGGGCATGGCGGTCGGCATCGTGCACGGCGACGCCGAATCGCTGGCCGGTTGGGGCTTCTCGCAGGAGGCGCTCAAGGCCCCCGAGGCGGTGGCGGCCGCCGGGCGGGCCTGCGAGGACGCGCGCGTGGCGGTGTTCGCCAGCAGCCACAGCTGCCTGCCGGTGTTGCAGGGGCTCGGCGGGGGGCGCTGGCTGGCGAACAACGGTGCGGCCGGCATGCCCAATGTGGCGGGCCAGGGCTTCGGGCTCATGACGCGCCTGTCGCGCCAGCCGGCGCGCGATGCGCTGGTGCAGGTCCGCAGCGGCGCGCTGCACCTGGCGCTGTGCCCGATCCGCTTCGACCCTGCGGCCTGGTGGCGGCGTTTTGAATCGCTGTGGCCACCGGACTCGGCGGCGCACGACTCCTACGCGACGCGCATCCGTGCCGGTGTGGCCTACCCGCTCGAGCAGGTGCTCAGGCCTGCGCCGCCTGGCGCGACTTGAGCCAGCCCCCGCCGATCGCAATCAGTCCGGGAATGATGATCAGCGCCCAGATCACCTTGCCCATGTGCTGCTGCACCACCGGCACGTTGCCGAAGGCGTAACCCAGCAGGGTCAGGCCGACCACCCAGAGCAGCGCGCCCAGCACGTTGTAGGACGTGAACTTGCTGCGCGTCATTTCGGCCACCCCGGCCACGAAGGGCGCAAAGGTGCGGATGAAGGGCATGAAGCGGGCGATGACGATGGTGATGCCGCCATGCTTCTCGTAGAAGGCGTGCGCGGCGTCGAAGGCGCGCTTGTTGAAGAAGCGGCTGTGCTCCCACTGGAAGACCTTGGGGCCGAAGTAGCGCCCGATCGTGTAATTGGTCTGGTCGCCCAGGATGGCGGCCGCCAGCAGCACGGCGATCGCCAGCGGCAGGTTCATCAGCCCGGCGCCGCACAGCGCACCGACGACGAAGAGCAGCGAGTCGCCCGGCAGGAAGGGCATCACCACCAGGCCGGTCTCGACGAAGACGATGGCAAACAGCAGCGCGTAGACCCAGACGCCGTAGCTCGCCACGAATTCGCCGATGTGGCGGTCGACGTGGACGATGAAGTCGATGAGGAAGCTGAGGATCTCCATGGGGCCGGATTCTCCCAGGCGAGGACAATGCCTTGATGACCGAAGTGCTGGAACGCCGCCCGATCCGTGAGCTGCCCGACGAGCTGATCAGCCAGATCGCCGCCGGCGAGGTGGTGGAGCGCCCGGCCTCGGTGCTGCGCGAACTGGTGGACAACGCGCTCGACGCCGGTGCGCGGCAGGTCACGGTGCGCCTGATCGGTGGCGGCATCCGCGGCCTGAGCGTGGAGGACGACGGCGCCGGCATCCCGGCCGACGAACTGCCGATGGCGCTGCGCCGCCACGCCACCAGCAAGATCGCTAACCTGTCGGAGCTCGAGGCGGTGCAGAGCCTGGGGTTTCGCGGCGAGGCCCTGGCCGCCATCGCCTCGGTCAGCGAACTGGCCATCAGCAGCCGCAGCGCCGACGCCGCCCACGCCACCCGGCTCGACGCCCGCAGCGGCGAGTTGCGCGCCGCCGCCCGCACCTGCGGCACCACGGTGGAGGTGCGCGAGCTCTTCTTCAACACCCCGGCGCGGCGCAAATTCCTCAAGACCGAGGCCACCGAGCAGGCCCATTGCCTGGAGCAGCTGCGCCGCGTGGCGCTGGCCCATCCGGGCGTCGCCTTCCAGCTCTGGGCCGAAGGAAAGCTCGTCGAACATTGGCGGGCGGCCGAGGACGCGGCGCAGCGCCTGGCCGCCGTGCTGGGTGAAGAATTCGTGGCCGCCAGCCGGCCGCTGGCCTGGCAGAACGCGGCCCTGCGCATCCAGGGGCGTCTGGGCCTGCCCGAGGCCGCCCGTGCCCGGGCTGACCAGCAGTACCTCTACGTCAACGGACGCTTCGTGCGCGATCGCACGCTGGCGCATGCGTTGCGGTCCGCCTTCGACGACGTGCTGCACGGCCAACGCCAGCCGAGTTACTTCGTGGCCATCGACATCGCGCCGGAGCTGGTGGACGTGAACGTGCACCCGACCAAGATCGAGGTGCGCCTGCGCGACAGCCGGGGGCTGCACCAGCACCTGCGCCATCTCGCCGGCGAGGTGCTGGCGCAAAGCCGCACGCAGGACGCGCCGCGCGCCGACCCCATGCCGGCGGCCGGGGGGTTTTCCGCCCACGAGGACCGGCCGGAGCGTGCGGCCTGGGCCGCATCACCCGTTCAGCAGACCATGAACTGGAGCGCGCAGCCGCCCCTGCGTGGGGCGCAGGGTCCGGCAGCGGCGGCGCGTGACGCCTGGCTGGCGCGCTGGACCGCGCCGGCAGCGACCCTGCCACAAGCCCCACCACAAGCCCCGCCGCGGGCCGACCCGAGCGACCCGAACGGCCCGAGCGACCCGAACGGCCTGAACGGCCCGAACGACCTTGGCCAACCCTCGCTGGTCCACCAGCCCCTGGGCCGCGCCCTGGCGCAGGTGCATGGCGTCTACATCCTGGCCGAAAACCAGGCCGGCCTGGTGCTGGTCGACATGCACGCGGCCCATGAGCGCGTGCTGTACGAGCGCCTCAAGGCCCAGGCCGCGCAGCGTCTTGAAACGCAGCCGCTGCTCATCCCGCTGGTGTTTGCCGCCAGCGCGCTGGAGCTCGCCACGGCCGAGTCGCAGCAACCCGCTCTGCTCGCCCTGGGCCTGGACCTGGCGCCCCTGTCGCGCCAGCAACTGGCGCTGCGTGCCCGCCCGCAATTGCTGGCCGACGCCGACCTGGTGGCGCTGTGTCGCCAGGTGCTGGCCGAGTTGGCCGCGCACGGCCACAGCAGCGTGCTGGAGCGCGCCCAGCACGACCTGCTGGCCACGCTGGCCTGTCACAGTGCGGTGCGTGCCAACCGCGCGCTCACGCTGGCCGAGATGGACGCGCTGCTGCGCGACATGGAGGCCACCGAGCGCGCCGACCAATGCAACCATGGCCGGCCCACCTGGCGCCAGCTGACGATGAAGGATCTGGACGCTTTGTTCCTGCGCGGCCGCTGAAGCCGTCCCCACCCAGCGCTGAGAAGCGCCCCTTGAAGAAGAATGAAAGGCTCCCCATGAGCGACGCCCCGAAGAAGCCCAAGATCGGCCTCAAGCCCAAACCCGAGGGACAGGCAGCCCGCAGCGACCGCGCCCCGGTGCGCGGCATGAGCGCCCTGAAGAACAAGCCTCGACCCACATTGGCCCAGGCCCAGGCCGAGCGCGAGCAGCGCGAGGCGCGCGCCCAGCGCGAACCTCGGCGCGAAGGATCCGGCTCGTACGGTGACCGCCCGCCGCGTCGCGAGGGGCCCGGCTCGTTCGGCGACCGCCCGCCGCGCCGCGAGGGGCCCGGCTCGTTCGGCGACCGCCCGCCGCGGCGCGAGGGTCCTGGCTCTTACGGCGACCGCCCGCCGCGGCGCGAGGGTCCTGGCTCTTACGGCGACCGCCCGCCGCGCCGCGAGGGGCCCGGCTCGTTCGGCGACCGCCCACCGCGTCGCGAAGGCCCCGGTTCGTTCGGCGACCGCCCGCCGCGTCGCGAAGGCCCCGGTTCGTTCGGTGACCGCCCGCCGCGTCGCGAAGGTCCCGGCTCGTTCGGTGACCGCCCGCCGCGGCGCGAGGGTCCCGGCTCGTTCGGCGACCGCCCACCGCGCCGCGAGGGCCCCGGTTCGTTCGGTGACCGCCCACCCCGCCGCGAGGGCCCCGGCTCGTACGGCGACCGCCCACCGCGCCGCGAGGGCCCCGGCTCGTACGGCGACCGCCCACC
>JAYRUQ010000019.1:0-58429 GCA_041919015.1 Inhella sp. | reverse complement strand
TCGCCCCGGCGTTGATGTTGGTGCGGCCGGCGCACAGGGTGGATACCGGGCGGTATCCACCCTGTGCGCCGGGCGTGCGAGGGCGCGGCCTGGTCGAACCCCTTTGGGGCGGGTCGAAACGGGGTGATCGGGTCGTTGCAAAGCCGGGGAGATACCGCCGGGTATCTCCCCGGCTTCGCGCCTACCGCTCATCCCCGTTGCGACCCGTCGCAATGCCACGAATTCCCAACTCACCACACTAGTGGGCGATTCAACAAGGAGGAAGCGGCCATGCGAACCCTCGATCTGCGCCTGATCCTGCTGGCCACCGCCCTCGGTGGCGCCCACGCGGCCCCCGGCACCGACGACGAGGACCTCGCGCTGGCCTATGGCGACGCGGCCACCGTCAGCATCGCCACCGGCAGCAAGCAGAGCCTGCGGCGCGCGCCAGCGGTGGCCTCGGTGTTCACGGCCGAGGACATCCGGGCGATGGGGGCCAGCGATTTGCGCGAGGTGCTGGCGCAGGTTCCCGGCTTGCACGTCTCGGTGTCCCCCTTCATTTACGAACCGCGCTACATGGTGCGTGGCGTGCAGAGCGCCTACAGCCCGCAGGTGCTGGTGCTGATTGACGGCGTGCGGCGCCAGTCGCCCTATTTGGGTTCGGCCGAGGTGGCCTGGATCAGCATGCCCGCTGCGCAGATCGCGCGCGTCGAGGTTGTACGTGGCCCCGGTTCAGCCCTATTCGGCGCGGACGCATTCAGCGCCGTGATTGCCATCACCACTTTCAGCGGTGGCGATCAGCCCGGCGTGCGCCTGGCCGCCCAGATGGGCAGCCAGCGCGACCGTCAGGCGCGGGTGCAACTCGGTCAGACGGTCGGCGACTGGGTTGTGGGCGCCTATCTGCATTTGGGGCGCAATGAGGGTCCGCATGAGGAGATCGAAGCCGACGCCCAGTCCGCGCTCGACGCCGTGTTCGGCACCCAGGCATCGCGGGCACCTGCCCGCCAGCGCATGGCGCAGCAGGCACTGGACGCTGCCATCGACCTGAGCCAAGGCCCCTGGTTGATGCGCGCCAAGTACAAGCAACGTAAGGCCGATGGCAGCTTGCATGGACTGGCGGGTGCCTTGGCGCCGAACGACCGTTTGGACACCCGGCTGGCCAGCTTGGATCTGGCCTACCAGCAGCAGTACGAGTCTTGGCAACTGCAGGGTCAAGTGAATGCCGAGCGACAACGATTCGACGCCTGGTATGAATTGTTCCCCCCTGGCACCTTTGGAGGCGCCTACCCCGAGGGCATGATCGGCGCCCCTTCATTCAACAGCCGAACCTTGCAGGCCCAGGCCAGTGTCGGACGCAGCCTGGGCACGCACCGACTGCGCCTGGGCGTTGGTTGGCTGTGGACCGGACTGACGGAGACCCGCGAACGCAAGAACTTCGGTTTCGTCATCCTGCCCGGCGTCGGCCCCTTCCCGGCCCCGGCCGGGGAAGTGGTGGACGCTCGCAGCATCGACGGACTGTTCATGGAACCTGTGCATCGCAGCCTGGGTTATGCCTTGGTGCAGGACGAATGGCAGTTGGCGCGCGACTGGACGCTGACCCTGGGTCTGCGCCATGACCGCTATTCGGACTTCGGCGCGACCACCAACCCGCGCGGTGCCCTGATATGGGAGGCGCGACACGACCTGACACTGAAGCTGCTCTACGGCCAGGCCTTTCGCGCGCCGTCTTTCGTTGAGGTCTATCTGCGCCACAACCCGGTCGGACTGGGCAATCCGCTGGCGCGGCCCGAGCGCATGCGTACCAGTGAACTGGTGCTGGACTGGCAGGCGCGGGCCGACCTGGCGACCAGCCTCAACCTGTTCCGCTACCGAATGCAGGACATCCTGCGGACGGTACCCAACCCCGACCCGCTGACCGGCAGCACCTTCACCAACCTGGGGCACCAGACCGGCCAGGGCTTCGAGGCGGAGGCGCGTTGGCGTCCAGCGGCAGGCTGGCGGGTGGTCGCCAGCTTCTCGCACCAGACCAGCCGCGACGAACTCAGCCAGGCAGCGGCAGCCGATGTGCCGCGTCGCCTTGGCAAGCTGATGCTGGAAATGCCGGCGGGCGATGCGCTTCAGATGCAGTTGCAGATCCGCCATGTTGCCGGCCGTCAGCGTGCGCCGGGCGATGCGCGGCCGCGGGTGGCGGACTACACGCTGGCCGATGCCGTGTTGCGCTGGCGCCCTGTCGCCGAGCAGGGTTGGCACGCCATGCTGCGTTGCAACAACCTGTTCAACCGCGACGCCCGCGAACCCAGCCCCGCACCGGGACAGATCCCGAACGATTACCCCCTGCCGCGCCGCACCGTGCAGCTCGAACTGGGCTATGGCTTCTAGCGGGGCGAGTCAGCGCCCGCGCGCAGGCTGTTGACGCTTGTTGAGGCCTACGGGGAGACGGGGACAATCGCTGCTTGGACTGCCGCCGGTCGGCTGGGCCGTCCATCCCTCCTTACCGCTGGTGCCGTCAGACCGCTCATGACCGACGCTCGATACACGACCTTGCCGCCGTGGCCCAACGCCTACCCGGCCAGCGGCGCCAGCGCCAGCTTGAAACGCCTCAACGAGGATTTCCAGGTCACCGAACTGCCGCTGCAACTGCCCTGCGGTGAGGGCGAACACCTCTGGCTGGATGTCGAGAAGAACGGTGCCAACACCGCCTTCGTCGCCCAACAGTTGGCCGAGGCTGCCGGCGTGGAGGAAAGAGACGTCGGCTATGCCGGCCTCAAAGACCGCCACGCCATCACCCGCCAGTGGTTCAGCATCTACCTGCCCAAGGGCGAGACGCCCGACCTGACCCTGACCCGGCACCCGGAGTTCAAGGTGCTGGGTCAGCGTCGCCACGTGAAGAAACTGCGTCCCGGCGACCTGCAGGGCAACCGCTTCCGCATCGTGCTGCGCGAGGTGGTCGGCGACGCGAGGGCCATGCAGGCCGTCGAGGCCAACCTCCAGGCCGTTGCGTCACAGGGCGTGCCCAATTACTTCGGCGCTCAGCGTTTCGGTTTTGAGGGCGGCAACGTCGAGCTGGGTCGGGCCATGCTGGCGCGCGAGATCCGCGTGCGCAACCCGAAGAAGAAGGGCCTCTACCTGTCGGCGGTGCGCTCCTTCGTCTTCAATGAGGTGCTGGCCTTGCGCATCCAGCAGGGTCTCTGGGGCAAGTCCCTGCCCGGTGACGTGATGGACGAGGCGGGCCGGCCCACCGGACCGCTGTGGGGACGGGGTCGTGTGAGCAGCAGCGAGCAGGCGCAGGCGCTCGAAAACGGCGTGGCTGAACGTCACTCCACCCTGTGTGACGGCATGGAACACGCCGGTCTGGATCAGGAGCGCCGCGCGCTGGTGGCGAGCCCGGTGGACATGTCATGGGAGTGGCCGCACGACCAGCAACTGGTGCTCAGCTTCTGTCTGCCGGCCGGCAACTACGCCACTTCCGTTCTGAACGAAATCCTGCGCACCACGGAGCCTGAGCGGCACACGGTGAACGAGGGCGCGCCGGTCGAATGACGGTGCGCTCACCGCGCGCCAGGCCCCGATCGCTCAGCCTGCCACCGAGCTGCGTGAGCGCTGCGGCAGCCGCTCCTTCAGCCGCCCAACTCGTGCATCTCGGCGCGCCGGGGCGGCTCGGCGCCCAGGCGGCCGCGCTGCTCCGAGTAGGCGTCGGCGCGCTGCTGCCAGATGCCCGCCAGCGTGGCGCGCAGGCGCTCGCTGCCGCCGCTTGAGCCGCGCAGGATGGGGCGCAGATCCAGGCCCTGGCTGCCGAACAGGCAGGTGAAGACGCGGCCGTCGGCGGTCAGACGGGCGCGCGTGCAGTCGCCGCAGAAGGCCTGGCTGACGCTGCTGATGAAGCCCAGTTCGCCGGCGCCGTCGCGGTAGGCCCAGCGCTCGGCGGTCTCGCCGCCGCGCGTGGCGCCGAGCGCTTGCAGCGGCCAGCGCGCCTGCAGGCGTTCGCGCAGCTGCTGGCTGGGCAGCACCTGGTCGAGGCGCCAGGTGTTGGCGCAGCCGGTGTCCATGAACTCGATGAAGCGCAGCACCACGCCGCTGCCGCGGAAATGCGCGGCCATCGGCAGCGCCTCGTGCGCGTTGACGCCCTTGCGCACCACCATATTGACCTTGATGCGCTCGAAGCCGGCGGCCTGGGCGGCCTCGATGCCGCGCAGCACCTCGGCGACCGGGAAGCCGACCTCGTTCATGCGGCCGAACAGCTCGGGGTCGAGCGCATCCAGGCTGACGGTGAGGCGCTGCAGGCCGGCCTCGCGCAGCGCCCCGGCCTGCGCGGCCAGCAGGCTGCCATTGGTGGTCAGCGCCAGGTCGGGCGCCAGGCCCTCGGGGGTGCGCAGCGCGGCGAGCTGGCGCACCAGCAGCGGCAGCTCGCGGCGCAGCAGCGGTTCGCCGCCGGTCAGGCGCAGGGTGCGCACGCCCAGGCTCAGCGCCGCCTCCGCCACCTGGCTGATCTCCTCGAAGTTCAGCAGCCGCGCCTGCGGCAGGAAGCGGTGCCCGGGGCCGAAGCGGCTGCGCGGCATGCAGTAGCTGCAGCGGAAGTTGCAGCGGTCGGTCAGCGAGATGCGCAGATCGCGCCAGGGGCGCTGGCGGCGGTCGTGCACCACCCTGGACAGGGGCGCAGGGCTGGGGTCGGCGGGGTCGGCGGGGTCGGCGGTGCGCGGCGCGCGCGCCAGCCAATGGACGGGGACGCCATGCGGGCTCATGGACGGATTCTGGGCAGCCCGCGGCTGCGCGCCCATCGCGCCATGGCAGGAGGCGGGCGGGGGGCGCCTAGTCCTTTCGGCGGACCCGGCAATCGTTCGCCTGCGCCGTGGCGGCGGGGGCGCCAGCCGTTACGCTGTCGCGCTATGGACATCGCCTGTTTTGACGACTTGCTGGCCGCCGCGCGCGCCCAGCCCGAGCCGCAGCGCCTGCTGCTGGTATTCAGCGCCGCCGACTGCGAATCCGACGCCAGCGCCGACCAGCGCAGCGCGCACGCGGCCGGCGAAGGCGGCGTGCTGCGCCCCTTGATGTGCGTGGACAAGGACCCGGCCGAGCTGGCCGACTTCGCGGCCCTGTGCCGCGAGGCCAACGAAGCTGGCCCGCCCTGGACCCTGATGTTTGCCGCCGCGCTGGCCGGCCGCGCCGACGCCGCCGAGGTGCAGCGCACGCTGGACCTGCTCGTCAAGCGCGTCGAGACCGGCGAGTTCGGCGGACTGATCCCGTTCAACACCGCCGGCGAGGCGGTGCGCCTGAACGCCTGAGCGGCCCCATGGCGTCAATCGGCTTCGTCGCAGCCCCGCCCCCCCGGGCGGCGGTCCAGCTGCCCGACCTTGTCGACGACCGCCGCCCAGTCGGCGGCGCCGGACAGGGCGGCGTGGGCGCGGCGGATCAGCGGCCACTGGCGCGCCAGGTCGCGGTTCAGGCGGATCCAGGCACGCTGGCGCTCGGGCAGATGGTGCTCGTGGGCGATGGCGTCGACCGGGCATTCGGGCACGCACAGCGCGCAGTCGATGCAGACCTCCGGGTCGATGACCAGCGCGTTGCGGCCCTCGCGGAAGGCGTCCACCGGACACGGCGTGACGCAGTCGGTGTACTTGCACGCCACGCAGGACTCGGAAACGACATGTGTCACGACGACACTCCTCCTTTGAACATCATCGAGGCGCCGGACGCGCAGAGGCACTGAACACCATGGCCAAACGATTTCCTGCCGCCCCGGCCCACCCCGAGCGCAACTGCTGGGGCTGCGAGCACTACTGTGCCGCCCAGGACATGCGCTGCGGCAACGGCAGCGACCGCACCCAGCACCCGATCGAGTTGCTGGGTGCCGAGTGGATGAAGCAGGAAGGCTACGAGGACCTCTGCGAGCCGGTCGTCGCGGCGCCTGTCGCGAGCGCGGCGGGAGTGGGCCTTGAACGCCGCTGAGACCCTGGGCAGCGCCATGCCGCTGCCCCTGGTGTACGCCTGCTCGGGCTGCTCCAGCGCCGCGCAGCTGGCCAACCACCTGGCGGTGCGCCTGGACCGCGCGGGCGAGGCCGAGATGTCCTGCATCGCCGGGGTCGGCGGCGGCGTCAAACCGCTGGTGCGCACCGCGCAGCGTGCCGCGCAGCAGGGCCGACCGATCCTGGCCATCGACGGCTGCGTGCTGGCCTGCGTGCGCGCCAGCCTCGGGCAGGTCGGCGTGACGGCCAGCCACGAGCTGCGTCTGCACGAACTCGGCGTGCGCAAGGTGCAGCACGGCGACTTCGACCCGGCGCAGGCCGAGGAGCTGCTGGGCGAATGCCGCAGCCTGCTCAGGACTCTGGCATCGACAGCCGCCGCACCGCCTGCACGAAGCGCTGCAGCGTAGGCGAGCGCGCCCCGGGCGCGAGGCGGATGTCGATGAGCTGGAAGCGCCCGCGCGTGGCCAGCGCGCGGCGCAGCGCGGCGCCCAGTTCGGCGCGCGTGTGCACCGCATGGCCGTCGCCGCCCATGCCGGCGGCCATCGAGGCGAAGTCCCAGGCGCCGAGGTCGTGGAAGCCGCCCTCGGGCATGAAGCTGCGCAGCATCTCCCAGCCCGCGTTGTTGAAGAGCAGCACGATGGGGTCGAGGCCGAGGCGCGCGGCGTGACCGACCTCCCAGCCGGTCATCTGGAAGGCGCCGTCGCCCACCAGGATCAGCGGGCGCTGCCCGCTGGCGCGTTGCAGGCCCAGGCCGGCCGGCACGCCGTAGCCCATGGTGGCGTAGTAGCCGGGCGCCAGCAGCGCGGTGGGGCGCACCGCCATGGCGGTGAACAGGCAGTCGCCGACGTCGCTGGCGATCGGCATCGGACCCTGGCGCGCGAACACGTCGTTGATGGCGCAGGCGATGTCGGCCGGCTCGATGGCCGCGCCGTCCTCCTGCAGGCCCTGCGGGTACTCGGGCGGGGCCGGCGGCGGTGCCACGCTCTGCGCCGCGGCGGCCGGGCGTGCCGGGCAACGTTCGAGCAGCGCGTCGACCAGCGCCGCCAGCGGCAGCTCGGGGTAGACGTGGTGGCCGACGCGCACCTCCTCGTCGTAGGCCACCAGCGCATGGCGGAAGTCGATGCGCCGCGCCGACACCGCGAAATTGGTGTCGGAGACGATGGCGCCCAGCAGCAGCAAGGCGTCGGACTGCTCGACGCGCGCGCTCAGGGCCGGGTCGCCGGCCAGCCCGAGGTAGGTGCCGGCCAAGGCCACGCCGGTGTCGGTCAGCAGGCCGCGGCCCATGAAGGTGGTGACCACCGGCAGGCCGAGGCGGCGCGCCAGCTCGGCCACGCGCTGTTCGAGCCCGTAGCGGCGCACTTCCACGCCGACCATCAGCAGCGGGTCGTGCGCCGCGCGCAGGCGCGCCAGCAACTCGTCGGCGCAGGCGGCGACGCGCTCGGCGTCCCAGCGGCGCGCCTGCGGTGCCGGCACCTCGCCGCAGGGCCGGCCGGGCAGGTCGCGCGGGATCTCCAGATAGACCGGGCGCGAGCGCGCCAGCGCGGTGTCGAGCACGCGGCCGATGGCCTGCGGCGCGCGCTCCAGGTCGTCGAGGCGCGCGCGGTCGACGGTGATCTCCTCGTAGAGCCGCCACTGCGAGTCGATCTGCTTGACCTGGTGGTGCAGCAGCAGGCCGCTGACCGCCTCGTGCGCCGCCGGTGCCCCCGACAGCACCACCAGCGGCACGCGTTCGGCGTAGGCGCTGGCCACCGCGTTGACGAGGTTCAGCGCGCCGGCGCCGTAGGTCACCGCCGCCACGCCCAAGGCCCCGCGCACGCGCGCGCTGGCGTCGGCCGCGAAGCCCACGCTGGGCTCGTGGGCCAGGGTCAGGATGGGCAGGCGGCCGTCGCGTTCGATCTCGCGGAACAGCGGCAGCGCGAAGTCGCCGGGGATGCCGAAGATCTCGCGCGCACCGCGCGCCAGCAGGGCGTCGACGAGGCGCTGCGCCAGGGAGGCGGTAGCGGTCATGGGGCGGGGCGGCGCAGGCCGCTGAAAAGCATCAGGAGAAGGAAGAGCGCCAGCGCGGCGGCCGAGCCCAGGCCGCTGTGGCGGCGCAGCGTGAAGTCGTCGAGCGCCAGCGCGCCCAGGCGCAGCAGCACGCTGGCGTGCAGCAGCGCCAGCGGCAGATAGAGCAGCGCGCTGAAGCGCAGGCGCACGCGCAGCAGCGCCGGGGCAATGATCGGCGCGTGCCCCAGCACCATCGAGAACACGAAGCCCAGCCCGAGCGCGTGCAGCGCGCCGTCGTAGGCGCGCGTGCCGGCCTGCAGGCCGAAGGCCAGCATCAGCAGCCCGGCCAGCGCCAGCTGCAGATAGCCGGCCAGCAGGGCCACGGCGACGAAGCGCGTCAGGCCCTGCGCGCGCAGCGTGCGGCGCGCCAGGTCGAAATGCGCCAGCCAGGCCGCCAGCAGCAGCAGGCTGGCGCCATAGGCCGGCGCCTGCCAGCGCGCCGGCAGCGCCAAGCTGCCCAGCAGCGTCAGCAGCACGCCGGCAAAGGCCGGCGCCGCCCAGCGCGGCCGCGGCAGGTAGCGCGACAGCTCGAGGCGCTCGCCGGCGATCGTCAGCACCAGGAAGCTCCACAGCAGCAGCAGGGCCTCGGACAGCGGTGCCCCGAGGGCCAGCAGCACGCAGCCCAGCAGGCCGCAGAAGGCGCCCAGCAGCAGCACGGCCATAAAGGCCTCGCCCTGGCGCAGCGCGGCGCGGCCGGTGCTGGCCAGCAGCAGGGCAAAGCCGAGCGCGTAGGCCCAGAAGATCCCGGGAGCGGCGTGCCCGGTCAGCAGCAACAGGGTGCCGGTGCCGCAGGCCAGCGGCGCCAGGTAGGGCCAGCGCCCGCCCACGGCCACCGCACGCTCCAGGCCGATGACGACGCCGAACAGCCCGCACAGCATCAGCGGGCCGTGCCAGGGCGCGTGCTGCGCCAGCGGCAGTGGCCAGGCCAGGCGCGCCAGGCCGGTGAGCAGGCCGGCCGCCAGCGCCAGCAGGCCCAGCAGCAGCAGCGCAAAGCGCGGCCAGCGCGGCGGCGGCGGCGCCCTCATGGCGCGTTCTCGCCCCAGCCGAGCTGCGCACGCGCGGCGGCGCTCATGCGCGCCGGCGTCCAGGGCGGGTCGAAGACCAGTTCGATGTCGAGCTGCAGCGGCGCCGGCAGCAGGGCCTGCAGGCTGGCCTCGACCTCGTCGAGCAGCGACTCGGCCATCGGGCAGGCCGCGCTGGTCAGGGTCATGCGCAGCCAGAGGCCCTCGGCGCTGGCGTGCAGCGACTCGACCAGGCCGAGATCGACGATGTTGACGCCCAGCTCCGGGTCCATCACCTGGCGCAGGCGTTCGCGCGCCTGCGCGACGAGCGCCTCGCCCACGGGATTCGACGACACGCTCAGTTGCTGCGGCCGAAGGTGGGTGGGGTCCAGAGCGGGCCGATGGCGTCCAGCGTGTTCTTCAGGATCAGGCCGTACTCGGTGTCGCCCTCCATCACCAGCGCGCCGTCGAAGAACAGGCGGTCGGCGTCGTCCTCGCCGCGCAGCAGGCGCCACAGCGCGTCGGCGCGGGCACGCAGGCGCAGCCGGGGCTGGCCGCGGTCGCCGGCGGCGGCAAAGCCGTTCTCGCCCAGCAGCAGGCGCACACGGGCACCGATCTCCTGCAGTTCGACCTCGACGATCTGACCCTGCAGCGCGCTGCGCTGGTAGGCGTCCAGGCGCGGCAGCAGCAGGCGGTCGAGCACGCGGGCCAGCAGCCAGGAGGGCGGGTGGCTGGGCAGGCGCGCCACGCGCGCGCGCCACAGCGGCGGCAGGCTGGGAAGGGTCAAGGGGTTCATCATGCGGCCTCCACGAGCCCGGGCTCGCGCCGGGCAAATCCATCGACCAGGCGCCCGGGCAGCGGCAGCTGGCGCATCTCGGCCAGTGCCTCTTGACCGTCCTTGCCCTGGCGGAACACGGCGTCGAACAGCGCGACGACCTCGGTGAAGGCATTGCCGCAAGGCGACAGGCGCAGCCGGCCGACCCCCGCCTCGCGCAAGGCATCGCCCTGCGCGATCAGGCATTGCAGCGCCGCGCTCTGGGTCTGGATGCCGTTGAGCGCCAGGAAGGGCTCGCCTTCGCCGGTCTTGAGCAGCAGGCCGTCGGCGTCGTCGCGGCAGCGGAACTGGCAGTCGTCCTTCTGCAGCCGGTAGTGGCGTGCCGTGAAGCAGCGCGCCGAGAAGGCCAGCGGCAGGCGGCCGAAGCCCCAGACCTCGGTGGCGACGGCCGAGGGCTGCGGGTTGATGCGCGCCACCGCGTCGAGCGACAGCTCGACCGGCGCCACCCAGCGGTCGGCGCCGAGCTGCGCGTGCTCCTGCAGCGCGTCGGCGTTGTAGACGTTGAGGTGCGGGCCGAGCGTGAAAGGTTTGTTCCCGCAGCGCGCCAGCACCGCCAGCGCACCGGCGTCGCCGGCCTCGACCGGGAACTCGTCCTGCTCGCAGACGCGGCGCAGGCTGCGCAGCTCGGCCTCGCTCATCACCAGCGCCATGGTGGCCAGGCGCACGTCCTTGCCGGCCGCGCGCAGCTCGCGCGCAATGGCCAGCCAGTCCTCGAACTTGATCTCGTTGCGGCGCGAGCAGACCAACTCGCCCAGCACGATGCCCTGCACCGGCGCGTCGGCCAACTGGGCGTAGAAGTCGAGCAGCGCGTTGCGCGGCCACCAGTAAAGCAGCGGTCCGACGCTGAGTTCGATGCCGGTCATGTTCATGTCTTCACTCATCGCCACGGGCGGTCGTAGGCGCCCAGGGTGTGCTGCTGGCCCTCGGCCCAGCGCGCCAGCTGACCGTCCCAGGCCGGCTGCACGCTGTAGCGGCCCTGGCCGCAGTGGGCGCTCCAGGCGGCGTCGATGGCGCTGCGCCACACCTTGGTGACCTCGGCCACGTAGCTGGGGCTGCGCTGGCGGCCCTCGATCTTGATGGCGTCAATGCCCGACTCGATGAGTTGCGGCAGCAGCGACAGGGTGTTGAGGCTGGTGGGCTCTTCCAGCGCGTAGTCGCTGGCCAGGCTGCCGACCTCGAAGCGGCCCTTGCACAGGGTCGGGTAGCCGCGTGGCTCGCCGGGACGGTAGTGGTCGATCAGCACGCCACCGAGGCGGGCGCGCACGCCGTCGGCCGCCTCGTCCCAGCGCACGGCGGAGGGCGGCGAGCACACGCCGGCCGTGTTGGGCGACTGGCCGGTGGCGTAGCTGGAAAGCGCGCAGCGCCCCTCGACCATCACGCACAGGCTGCCGAAGCCGAACACCTCGACCGGCACCTCGCAGTGGCGGATCAGGTGCTGCACCTGCTGCAGGGTCAGCACGCGCGGCAGCACGGCACGCTCGATGCCGTAGCGCTGGCGGTAGAAGTTGATCGCCTCGTAATTGGTGGCCGAGGCCTGCACCGACAGGTGCAGGCGCACCTGCGGGTGGCGGCGCCGGGCGTCGGCCAGCACCGCGATGTCGGCCACGATGAGGGCGTCGGCACCGAGCTCGACGGCGTGGTCGACGGCGCGCTGCCAGGGGCTGCGGTCGCGCGCGTCGCCGAAGGTGTTGAGCGCCATCAGCACCTTGCGGCCCTGCGCGTGCGCCTGCGCCACGCCCTCGCGCACCTGCGCGGCGTCGAAGTTCAGGCCGGCGAAATTGCGCGCGTTGGTGGCGTCCTTGAGGCCGAGGTAGACGGCGTCGGCGCCCGCCTGCAGCGCCAGTTGCAGCGCGCGCAAGGAACCGGCCGGGCAGACCAGTTGCGGCTTGCGCGGCGCGAGGGGAGTGGGGTTGTTCATGCTCGTGGGCCGCTGTGCTTGGCCGCTGTTCTTGCCGCTGTTCTTGCCGCTGGATCAGCGGCCGCTCAAACCGTCAGTGGCCGCGGCAGCTGCAGTTGCAGCAGCCGTCGTCGAGCTCGCTGCGCACGGTGGGCGCGAAGGCGTCGGCGGTGCGCTGGATGCGGATGCGCCAGGCCTCCGGGCCGGCCTCGAGCACCTGCCAGTCGAAGGCGTTGGCGCGCTGCTGCATGAACTGCATCTGCAGCCCGCGCGGCTCGTGGTCGTTGATCAGTTCGAAGCAGTCGCCGGCTGCCAGGGAGTCGAAACACTGGAAGGCCAGCTGATGCCGCTGCGGGGGAGCCAGCGGGCGCAGGTCGAAGGTGGCGATGGGGGGGGCGGTGCGGCTCATGGCGAGCAGCCTAGCCATTCGCCAGGCACGAAGCTATGTACTGGATCAATAAGAAGTCAAACGAGCGGGACGCCGCTGGCGTCGAGCAGGTCGGGGTCGTCGGGGTCGCCGAAGTGGTAGGGCCCGGTGCCGGCGTGTTCGGCCTCGGCGGCCGGCACGAAGCGCCCGAGCGCCACGTCGAAGACATGCACCTCGCCGTCCTCGATGACGTAGTGCCAGCCGTGCAGCGTGAGGCGGCGGGCCTCGACGCGCTCGCGCACCATCGGGTAGTCCATCAGGCGCTCCAGTTGCAGCACGATGGCGCGCTGCTCGGTGCGCCGCATCACCTCGGCGCCGGACTCGGCCATCGGCAGCACCGCCTCGCGGCCCAGGTCGAGCCAGCGGCCGAGGTTCTGGGCGGCCGCCGGCACCTCGTCGTAGAGCGCGCGGATGGCGCCGCAGTGGCTGTGGCCGCAGACGATGACGCGCTGCACGTTGAGGTTCAGCACCGCGTACTCGATGGCCGCCGAGGTGCCGTGGAAACCCTGGCTCTGGTCGTAGGGCGGGATGAAGGCGCCGACGTTGCGCACCAGGAACAGCTCGCCGGGGCCGGCGCCGGTCAGCAGATAGGGAACGATGCGCGAGTCCGAGCAGCCGATGAACAGGGTCAGCGGGTGCTGACCCTCGTCCACCAGATGCCGGAACAGCGAGCGCTGGAGCGGAAAGGCGTCGGTCTGGAACCGTCGCAAGCGCTCCAGCAGCTCGTCGGGCATTACTGCACCAGCGGCGACTCGGCGGCCTGCAGCGCGATACCCTCGACGCGCGCCTCGGCCACCAGGGTCTGCAGGTACTGGCGCAGGCTGCTCAGTTGCAGTTGCTGGCGCATCTGCTGGGCGACGGCCTCGCGCACGGTCTCGAAGGCCGGCATCGTGCCGGGCTCGCGCGCCTCGATGGCGACGATGTGCAGGCCGAAGCGGCTGTGCACCAGCTGCGGCAGCACGCCGATCTCGGTGCGACCGAAGACGTCGCGGCCGAACTCGGGCGCGCACTCGGCCGCCGTGGTCCAGCCCAGCTGGCCCCCCTGCGCGCCGCTCGGGCAGTTGGACAGGGTGCTGGCCGCCTCGGCGAAGGCGGCGCTGTCGCTGGCGCGCAGCGCGATCAGCTGCGACTCGGCGCGCTGGCGCAGCAGCGTCACGTCGACGCCCGGCGTGACGGCAAACAGGATGTGGCGCAAATGCAGACGCTCACCCTGGGCGTAGCGGCGGGCGTGGGCGTCGAAGTGGCGCCGGCAGGACGCCTCGTCGGGTTCCGGACCGGTGAGCTCGCGGTCCATCAGCGCCTCGATGGCGCGGCTGGCCGCTTCGCTCATCACGCCCTGCTCGGGCGCCGGGTCGTCGGCGGCCAGCAGACCGAGCTGCTGGGCGCGCTGGCGCAGCAGCTCGCTGTAGGCGCGCTGGCGCAGTTGGTCCTCGCTCAGCGCCTCGTCGGCCTGGGCGATCACGATCTCGTTGACGGATGCAAGCATGGAATCGGTTCCTGGTGGCCGCGCCGCCCGCCAGCCCGCCGCCGCACAACCGGCGGCGCCGGTTGGCGGTGGGGCCTCAGCGGAAAAGGCGCGGCCGGTTCTCGGTTGGGCGCCTTACTTCGGCACGTTCATGCGGCGGCCGCGCACCACCTGGTAGGGGCGCAGCGCGTAGAACACCGAGGCCAGTCCGCTCCACACGTGCACGAGGCGGCTGAAGGGGAAGAGCAGGAAGATCGTCATGCCCAGCACCATGTGGACCTTGTAGGGCCAGTCGAGGTGCGCGATGCCGCTGGCATCGGGGTTCAGGGTGACGATGCGTTGCGCCCATTCCGACAGCGCCAGCATCACCGAACCGTCGCTGTGCGACAGCGAGAAGGGCAGGGTGATCAGGCCCAGGCTCAGCTGCACCCAGAGGATCCACAGGATGGCCAGGTCGGTGCGGTGGCTGGTCAGGCGGATGCGCGGGTCGGTGGTGCGCCGCCACAGCAGCATGGTCAGGCCGACGAAGCACACGCTGCCGGCGATGCCGCCGGCGACGATGGCCACCATCTGCTTGTTGGCGGCGCTGATGAAGTGCTCATAGAGCGCATGCGGCGTGAGCATGCCCACGGTGTGACCCATCAGCAGGAACAGGATGCCGCCGTGGAACAGGTTGCTGGCCCAGTTCATGCCCGACTTGCGCAGCAGCTGCGAGCTGTCGCTCTTCCAGGTGTACTGGTCGCGGTCGAAGCGCGCCAGGCTGCCCATGAAGAACACGGTCAGGCAGATGTAGGGGTAGACGGTGAAGAGGAAGTTGTGCAGGGCGTTCATGCCAGGGCTCCCGATGCGTTGGAGGGCTGCTTGCGAACGATATGGACGGGCTGGGCCTCACCGGGGCGGGACTGCCCCGGGCTGGCGCAACCGGCGAAGACTTCGGGCTCGGCCCAGCTGTCGTCGAGCGCGGGTTCGGGCGGGATCTCGACCGCCTCGGCGCGCTCACCGGCCAGCTCCAGCAGGGCCGCCAGCACGCTGGCGTAGGCGCTGTTGCGGCGCTGCAGGGCGCTGAAGATGGCGCGCAGGATGTGCGCGAACTCGGCCAGGAAGGCCGCCGCGGACTGCGGCGGCTGGGTGCTGGCGAACTCCAGCACCACCGGCAGGTGGTCGGGGAGCTCACCCGGGTCGAGCAGCAGACCGGCGCGCTCGTAGGTCTGCGTCAGGTCGACCATGGCCGGACCGCGGTCGCGGGAGTCGCCGTGCACATGCTCGAACAGGTGCAGCGCGGTGCTGCGACCGCGGTCGAACAACTCGACGAACTCGGCCTCGGTGATGAAGGCGTCCTCGCGCTGCAGGCGTTGCAGCAGTGCGTGCAGCTCGAGCACGCGGGGCAGCGGCAGCGCCGCCTCGCGGTCGAGCGCTTCCTGCAGCTCGGGAACCGCGGCGCGGAACGCGGCGTCGGGGTAGCGCAGCAGCGCGGCCAGCACGCGCAGCGTGTAGGCGATGGGCCTTTGGGGCGATGAATCTTGCATGGGGCCCTCCTTCAGATCGTCGCCTTGATGGGAATGGTGCGCTTCTTCTCCGAGCCGAACAGGCTGGTCTCGGTGACGCCCTCGGAGCAGCCGTTGCCGAAGCTGAAGCCGCATCCGCCGCGCACATTGAAGGCGTTTTCCGCGTACTCGCGGTGCGTGGTCGGGATGACGAAGCGGTCCTCGTAGTTGGCGATGGCCATGATCTTGTACATGTCCGCCACCTGCGCCTCGCTCAGGCCGACCTGCTTGAGCACCTGGGGCTTGCGCTCGCCGTCGACGTGCACGCCGCGCTGGTAGGCGCGCATCGCCAGCATGCGTTCGAGCGCCTGGGTCACGGGCTGGGTGTCGCCGGCCGTCAGCAGGTTGGCCAGGTACTGCACGGGGATGCGCAGCTGGTTGACGTCGGGGATCTCGCCGTTGCTGCCCAGGTGGCCGGCGTTGGCGGCGGCCTGGATGGGCGAGAGCGGCGGGATGTACCAGACCATCGGCAGCGTGCGGTACTCGGGGTGCAGGGGCAGCGCGACCTTCCAGTCCATCGCCATCTTCCACACCGGGCTGACCTTGGCGGCGTCGAGCCAGTTGTCGGGGATGCCGTCCTTGCGCGCCTGCTCGATCACCTTCGGGTCGTTGGGGTCGAGGAAGATGTCGCACTGGGCCTTGTAGAGGTCCTTGTCGTTGGGCACGCTGGCCGCTTCCTGGATGCGGTCGGCGTCATACAGCAGCACGCCCAGGTAACGGATGCGACCGACGCAGGTCTCCGAGCACACGGTGGGCTGGCCGGCCTCGATGCGCGGGTAGCAGAAGATGCACTTCTCGGCCTTGCCGCTCTTCCAGTTGTAGTAGATCTTCTTGTATGGGCAGCCCGACACGCACATGCGCCAGCCGCGGCACTTGTCCTGGTCGATCAGCACGATGCCGTCTTCCTCGCGCTTGTAGATCGAGCCCGAGGGGCAGGACGCGACGCAGGCCGGGTTCAGGCAGTGCTCGCACAGCCTGGGCAGGTACATCATGAAGGTGTTCTCGAACTCGCCGTACATCTGCTTCTGGATGTGGTCGAAGTTCTTGTCCTTGCTGCGCTTGGCGAACTCGCCGCCGAGGATCTCCTCCCAGTTCGGGCCCCACTCGATCTTCTCCATGCGCTGGCCGGTGATGAGCGAACGCGGACGCGCGGTGGGCGCGTGCTTCATCTCGGGGGCCGAGTGCAGATGGTCGTAGTCGAAGGTGAAGGGCTCGTAGTAGTCGTCGATCTCGGGCAGGTTGGGGTTGGCGAAGATCTTCATCAGAAGACTCCACTTGCCCCCCTGGCGCGGCTGGATGGAGCCGTCGGCCTTGCGGATCCAGCCGCCGTTCCACTTGTCCTGGTTCTCCCACTCCTTGGGATAGCCGATACCGGGCTTGGTCTCGACGTTGTTGAACCAGGCGTACTCAACGCCAGGACGGCTGGTCCAGACGTTCTTGCAGGTGACCGAACAGGTGTGGCAGCCGATGCACTTGTCCAGGTTCAGCACCATGCCGATTTGGGCGCGAACTTTCATGTCTTTTCTCCTCGCGTCGTGATCAGGGGTTCTCGCCTTGCGCTTGGTACGCAGGCGCGAGGTGGTCGTCCTTGGGGGTGTCCAGCCAGTCGACCTTGTTCATCTTGCGCACGATGACGAATTCGTCGCGGTTGGTGCCGATGGTTCCGTAGTAGTTGAAGCCGTAGCTGTACTGCGCGTAGCCGCCGATCATGTGCGTGGGCTTGAGCACCACCCGGGTGACCGAGTTGTGGATGCCGCCGCGGATGCCGGTGATCTCGCTGCCCGGCGCGTTGATGATCTTTTCCTGCGCGTGGTACATCAGCGT
Source organism: Inhella sp. (assembly GCA_041919015.1). Taxonomy (GTDB): domain Bacteria; phylum Pseudomonadota; class Gammaproteobacteria; order Burkholderiales; family Burkholderiaceae_C; genus Inhella. The sequence goes on along the minus strand of JAYRUQ010000019.1, from coordinate 41,451 downwards.
CATGCCCGGGTTGACGCGCTGGCTGACCACCGCGCGGGCCGAGATGGCGCCGTTGACGTTGAACAGTTCGACCCAGTCGTTGTCCTCGATGCCGGCCGACTTGGCGTCGTCCTCGCTCAGCCAGATCACCGGGCCGCCGCGGTTCAGCGTCAGCATCAGCAGGTTGTCGGAGTACGTGCTGTGGATGCCCCACTTCTGGTGCGGGGTGATGAAGTTCAGCACGATCTCCTTGTTGCCGTTGGGCTTGGCGCCGTGCATCTCGGCGGTGGCCTTCAGGTGCACCGGCGGCCGGTAGGTGCTGAAGCCCTCGCCGAACGCGACCATCCAGGGGTGGTCCTGGTAGAACTGCTGGCGGCCCGTCAGGGTGCGCCAGGGGATCAGCTCGTGCACATTGGTGTAGCCGGCGTTGTAGCTGACCTTCTCGCTCTCGAGGCCCGACCAGGTCGGCGAGCTGATGATCTTGCGCGGCTGCGCCTGCACGTCGCGGTAGCGGATCTTCTCGTCCTCGCGGTGCAGCGCCAGGTGCTCGTGGTCGCGGCCGGTGAACTTGGAGAGCGCGTCCCAGGCCTTCACGGCCACATGGCCGTTGGTCTCGGGCGCCAGCTGCAGGATCACTTCGCAGGCGTCGATGTCGCTGACGATGCGCGGGCGGCCCTCGGCGTCCACGCCGTTGAGCTCGCCGAGTTGATCGACCTCGATGTCGGTGTTCCAGCCGATGCCCTTGCCGCCGTTGCCGAGCTTCTTCAGCAGGGGGCCCAGCGAGGTGAAGCGCTTGAAGGTCTCGGGGTAGTTGCGCTCGACCACCGTCATGCTGGGCGCGGTCTTGCCCGGAATCAGGTCGATCTGGCCCTTCTTCCACTCCCTCACTTCAAAGGGCTGGGCCAGTTCGGCCGGGGTGTCGTGCATCAGCGGGTTGAGCACGATCTCCTTCTCGACGCCCAGATGGCCGACGCAGACCTCGCTGAAGGCCTTGGCCAGTCCCTTGTAGATCTCCCAGTCGGAGCGCGACTGGAACACCGGGTCCACGGCCGCCGACAGCGGATGGATGAAGGGGTGCATGTCGCTGGTGTTGAGGTCGTTCTTCTCGTACCAGCTGGCGGTCGGCAGCACGATGTCCGAGTAGAGCGCCGTGGTGCTCATGCGGAAGTCCAGGGTCACCAGCAGGTCGAGCTTGCCCTCCGGGCCTTGGGCGTGCCACTGCACTTCCTGCGGCTTGGCCTCGTCGCGGCCCAGGTCCTTGCCCTGCACGCCGTGGCTGGTGCCCAGCAGGTGCTTGCAGAAGTACTCGTGACCCTTGCCGCTGGAGCCCAGCAGGTTGGAGCGCCAGACGAACATATTGCGCGGCCAGTTCTGCGGCGCATCCGGGTCCTCGCAGCTCATCTTGATCGAGCCGTCCTTGAGGCCGCGGATCACGTAGTCCTTCGGGTCCATGCCGGCCTTGTCGGCCTGCTTGACCAACTCGAGCGGGTTGATGTCGAGCTGCGGCGCGCTGGGCAGCCAGCCCATGCGCTCGGCGCGCACGTTCTGGTCGATCATGCTGCCGCCGAACTCCTGGCGCTGCGCCGCGGTGGCCAGCGGCGAGAGCACCTCGTCGACGCCGAGCTTCTCGTAGCGCCATTGGTCGGAGTGGGCGTAGAAGAAGCTGGTGCCGTTCTGCTGGCGCGGCGGGCGGCTCCAGTCGAGCGCGAAGGCCAGCGCGGTCCAGCCGGTCTGCGGGCGCAGCTTTTCCTGGCCCACGTAGTGCGCCCAGCCGCCACCGCTCTGGCCGATGCAACCGCACATCATCAAGAGGTTGATCACACCGCGGTAGTTCATGTCGCAGTGGTACCAGTGGTTCATGGCGGCGCCGATGATGATCATCGACTTGCCATGCGTCTTGTCGGCGTTGTCGGCGAACTGGCGCGCCACGGTGATGAGCTGCTCGCGCGGCACCCCGGTGATCTTCTCCTGCCAGGCCGGCGTGTAGGCCGCGTCGTCGTCGTAGCTCTTGGCGCCCGAACCCAGACCGCGGTCGATGCCGTACTGCGCCACCTGCAGGTCGAACACGGTGGCGACCAGCACTTCCTTGCCGCCGAGTTGCAGGCGCGTGGCGGGCACGCGCTGCAGGTTGACGTCGCCGTTCTGCTTGTTGTTCGGGAAGTGCGGGTGCTCGGCGCCGGCAAAGTAGGGGAAGGCCACTTCCGCCACCTCGTGGACCTGCGCGCCGTCTTCCAGCACCGAGAGCTTCAGCTTGACCTCGGCGTCGCCCTGGGCCTCCTTGGCCTCGAGGTTCCACTTGCCCTGGTCGGCGCGGCCCTCGGCCCCCCAGCGGAAGCCGATCGAGCCATTGGGCAGCACCACACGACCGCTGCTGTCGAAGGCCACGGTCTTCCACTCGGGGTTGTTGACCTGGTCGAGCTGGCCGTCGAAATCGCTGGCGCGCACGTAGCGCTGCGGCGCGAGCACCTTGCGGCCGTCGGGCAGCTGCTGCTCCTGCAGCATGACGAGCAGCGGCATGTCGGTGTAGCGGCGCGCGTAGTCGTCGAAGTAGCTGCTGCGCTTGTCGAAGTAGAACTCCTTGAGCGCCACATGGCCCATGGCCATGGCCACGGCGGCATCGGTGCCCTGCTTGGGGTGCATCCAGATGTCGGCCAGCTTGGCCACTTCGGAGTAGTCGGGCGTCACCGCCACGGTCTTGGCGCCCTTGTAGCGCACCTCGGTGAAGAAGTGCGCGTCGGGGGTGCGCGTCTGGGGCACGTTGGAGCCCCAGGCAATGATGTAGTTGGAGTTGTACCAGTCGGCCGATTCGGGCACGTCGGTCTGCTCGCCCCAGACCTGCGGGCTGGACGGCGGCAGGTCGCAGTACCAGTCGTAGAAGCTCAGGCAGACGCCGCCGATCAGGCTGAGATAGCGGCTGCCGGCCGCGTAGCTGACCATCGACATGGCCGGGATCGGCGAGAAGCCCATCACGCGGTCGGGGCCGTGCTTCTTGATGGTGTAGACGTTGGCGGCGGCGATCAGCTGGTTGATCTCGTCCCAGGTGGTGCGCACGAAGCCGCCCATGCCGCGCATCTTCTGGTAGTCACGGCGCGCCTCGGAGTCGGCCTGGATCAGCGCCCAGGCGTCCACCGGGCTCTTGCTGACCTTGAGCGCCTCGCGCCAGCGCTTGAGCAGACGGCCGCGCACCATCGGGTACTTGACGCGGTTGGCGCTGTACAGGTACCAGCTGTAGCTGGCGCCGCGGGCGCAGCCGCGCGGCTCGTGGTTGGGTAGGTCGGCGCGCGTGCGCGGGTAGTCGGTCTGCTGGGTTTCCCAGGTGACGATGCCGCCCTTGACGTAGATCTTCCACGAGCAGGAGCCGGTGCAGTTCACGCCGTGCGTGCTGCGCACGATCTTGTCGTGCGCCCAGCGGTTGCGGTAGGCATCTTCCCAGGTGCGGTCCTCGCCGGTGGTCACGCCATGGCCGCCGGCGAACTCTTCGCGCGGCAACTGGAAGGCGGTCAATCGATCCAGGAAATGGGACATCGGTCTTCTCCGTTAGCAGGACAGGGGGGCGTTCGCGCGGCCGTAGAACCACCAGCAGATGGCCATGCAGCTCAGGTAGAACGCCAGGAAACAGAACAAGGCGGCCTGCGGGCCGCCGGAAAGCGCAAAGGCGCTGCCGAAAATCTTCGGGATGAAAAAGCCGCCGTAGGCGCCGATCGCCGAGCACAGGCCGAGCGCTGCCGCGCCGCGCGCCTGGGTGTCGCGCAGGGTCTCGGCGTCAGCGCTGGGCACGCCGCGCAGGAAGCCGGCCGGGATCATGCGGAAGGTGCTGCCGTTGGCCAGGCCGGCGGCGCCGAACAGCAGCACGAAGCTGGCCACGAACAGCCCGGGCCGCCCGCCGGCGCCGAGGCTGGCGAACACGCCGAACACCCCCAGCACGAGGACGGCGAAGGCCACCAGGCTGACCCGGGCGCCGCCCAGGTGGTCGGCCAGCCAGCCGCCCGCCGGCCGCATCAGTGCGCCCAGCAGCGGCCCGAGCCAGACCAGCTGCTGCGCGGTCTCGAGGGCCGGGAACTGCTGGCTGAGCAGCAGCGGATAGGCCGCCGCGAAGCCGATGAAGCTGCCGAAGCTGCCCAGGTAGAGCCAGCCCATCAGCCAGCTGTGGCGGTGCGTGAAGACCTGGGCCTGATCCTGCAGCGACAGGCGGCCGCTCTGCACATCGTTCATGCCCCACCAGGCGGCCAGGCTGGCCAGCACGATGAGGGGCAGCCAGATCAGTCCGGCGTTGGCCAGCCAGACGGCTTGTCCGGCCTGCCCGGCCTGACCGGTCAGGTCGAACAGGTTCAGCGCGATGCCGGCCGGCACCAGCCACTGCGCCAGGCCCACGCCCAGGTGCGCGAATCCGGCGCCGATGCCCAGCGCCGTGCCCTGCTCGTGCACCGGGAAGCAGGCGCTGATGTGCGCCACGCCGCTGGCGAAGTTGGCGCCGCCCAGGCCGCACAGCAGCGACAGCAGCACCATGGTCTCGTAAGGGGTGTTGGGGTCCTGCACCGCCCAGGCAATGCCGCCGGCCGGCAGCAGCAGGCTGGCGGTGGACAACACCGTCCAGCGCCGCCCGCCCACCCAGGGCAGGGCCAGGCCGTAGAAGATGCGCAGCGTGGCGCCGCACAGGGCCGGCAGCGCGCTGAGCCAGAACAGCTGGTTGGTGCTGTAGCGAAACCCGGCGGCCGGCAGGTGCACCACCAGCACCGACCAGAGCATCCAGACGGCGAAGGACAGCGCCATCGCCGGGATCACGAAGACCAGGTTGCGCAGCGCCACCGCCCGCCCATAACGCGACCAGAAATCCGGGTCTTCCGGATTCCAGGCGGGCTGGGCGCGCAAGGTCTGGGTCACGGTGGGCATGCTCAGCGCAGGGGCCGGGCTCGACCATCCACCGGCGGTCAGGGCGCGCCGGTGCGATGTGACGAGGACGGCAGGGGATGGCATCGTTCGAAAGGACTAGGGCCCCGGACGGCGTCAGACGCCGCCCGGGGCCCTGTGCACTCCGTCAGGGGTTGCGGATCTCGGCGCCGCGGCGCAGGTAGAACCACCAGTTCAGGACCAGGCAGACCGCGTAAAAGGCGGCGAAGCCATAAAAGGCGAGTTGGGGCGCGCCAGCCTTGATTTGCTGTCCGATCAGCACGGGCGCAATGAAGGCGCCGTAGGCTGCGACGGCCGAGGTCCAGCCCAGCACCGGACCGGCCTGCGCGCGATCAAAGATCACGCCCACCGAACGGAACGTCGAGCCGTTGCCAATTCCGCTGGCGGCAAAAAGCAGGATGAACAGACCCATGAACATGGGGAAGTACTGCTCGGGCGTTGCAGACGCGTAGGCCTGTTGCATCACCCAGCCCACGGCAATGGAGGCGCCAACCATGACTGCGGAAATGACCTGCGTGACGATCGAGCCGCCCACCTTGTCCGAAATCCATCCGCCGATGGGGCGGACTGCGGCGCCCACGAAGGGACCGATCCAGGCGTAGGTCAGTGCTGAGGGGGCGTTGGGGTTCTTCAGCGCATGTGACATCACACCCGCCGCATCGGGGACATGTTGAAAGCCGAAGATCACGGTGATGGCCAGGGGCAGCGCCATCGAGAAGCCGATGAAGCTACCGAAAGTCACGACGTACAGCGCCGTCAGACTCCAGGTGTGCTTGTTCCTGAAAATTGCGAACTGCTTGGCAACGTTTTCCTTCATCGCGCCGAAAGCCGCCACGCGCATCACCAGCAGGGCAGCCATGATGTCCAGCGGGATCGCCACCCACATATTGAGGAGCCCCAGCCCCGTTGGCGCCGGCAGGTACAAATAGAGCATGCCGATGGAGGGGATGAAGGCCAGCGAGTACAGGTAAGTGATCTTCGCGAAGGCCACCAGGGGGTTGCCCGCTGCGGGCGTCACCGCCTTGAGGTTGTTCATGCCAAGCCAGCACAGGATGGACAGCGGCACGAGCGAGACAACCCAGGCGAAGCCCGCGTTTTGCACCCAGGTTGGCGTACCGGCGGCGATCTTGCCGAGGATCCAGCCGCTGTCCTTCACCAGCGTCATGGGCTCGCCCGTCAGGCCGAAGAAGCTCACCGTCATGACCAAGGGGATGACGATCTGCATGGTCGTCACGCCGAAGTTGCCCAGACCGGCGTTCAGGCCCAGTGCGGTGCCCTGCAGGCGCTTGGGGAAGAAGGTGCTGATGTTGGACATCGAGCTGGCGAAGTTGCCACCGCCCACGCCCGACCACAGCGCCATCAGCTGAAACACCCAGAGCGGCCAATCCTTGTGCTGCAGTGCAATGCCGGTGCCGATGGCAGGCGCCAGCAGCATGGCGGTGGTCAGGAAGATGGTGTTGCGTCCACCCGCCATGCGGATCAGGAAAGACGCCGGGATGCGCATGGTGGCGCCCGAGATGCCGGCGATGGCGGTCAGCGTGAACAGCTCGGCCTGGCTGAAGGGGAAGCCCAGGTTGAGCATCTGCACGGTGATGATGCCCCACATGCCCCAGACGGCGAAGCCGCACAGCAGCGCCGGGATCGAGAGCCAGAGGTTGCGGTAGGCGATCTTCTTGCCGCTGCTCTCCCAGAACTGTTCGTCCTCGGGGTGCCATTCGGCGATGTCGGCGCCGCTGGCGGCCTTGCCTGTTGGGTTCATGGTGTTTTCCAGGGGTTGATCAGCCGGCGAGGTGGAACTGGGGCGAGTTGCGGCCCATCAGCTCGGTGTCGCGCACTTCGGTCCAGTACATCCAGATGAGCGACACCCAGACCACGCCGTACATCAGCATGAAGGCGCTGGAGCGGATGCCGGTCAGGTCGAGCAGGGCGCCGAACAGGATCGGCAGCACGAAGCCGCCCAGGCCGCCGGCCAGGCCGACGATGCCGCTGATGGCGCCGATGTTGCCGGGGTAGTCGTCACTGATGTACTTGAAGACCGAGGCCTTGCCGAAGGCCCAGGCCACGCCCAGCACGCCCATGATGGCGGTGAAGACGTAGACGTTGAGGCCGATGTGGAAGGTCTGCGGGCCGTTGATGGTCTGCACGGTGAAGTCGGTCTGCGGGTAGCTGAGCAGGAACAGGCAGATCCAGCTCACCCACATCACCCACCAGGTGACCTTGTGGGCGCCGTACTTGTCGGAGAGCACGCCGCCGATGGCGCGCAGCACGCCACCGGGCAGGCTGAAGCAGGCCGCAAGCAGCGCCGCCACGCGGATGTCGAGGCCGAACTCGCCCACGTAGTACTGCACCATCCACAGCGCCAGCGCCACGTAGCCGCCGAACACGATGCTGTAGTACTGGCAGTACTTCAGCACCTTGGGATCCTTGAGCGCCTTGAGCTGTTCGCTGAACTTCACGTTGCTGGACACCAGGTGCTTGGGGTCGCTGTAGCTGAAGAACCAGAACAGCAGCACGGTGCCGGCCATCACGGCCGCGTAGACCTGCGGCACCATGGTCCAGCCGAAGCCCACCAAGAGTGCCGGGGCGACGAATTTATTGACCGCCGAGCCTGAGTTGCCGGCGCCGTAGACGCCCATCGCCATGCCCTGGCGCTGCTTCGGGAACCAGCGTGCCACATAGGGCGTGCCGACCGAGAAGGCACCGCCGGCCAGACCGACGAACAGGCCGATGGTGAGGAAGTGCCAGTACTCGGTGGCGTAGGCCATCAGCCAGATGGCCGGCACCGTGGCGGCCATCAGCAGCGCCATGACGATGCGTCCGCCGTAGCGGTCGGTCCAGATGCCCAGCGGCACCCGCACCAGCGAGCCGGTCAGCACCGGCATGGCCGTGAGCAGGCCGAACTGGGTGGCGTTGAGCCCAAGCTGCTTCTTGATCGGGATGCCGATGACGCCGAACATCATCCAGACCATGAAGCAGACGGTGAAGGCCAGGGTGCTGACGATCAGCACCGACCAGGCCTTGCGGTCAGCGGTGGGGGCGGACATGCATTGCTCCTCAGGGTTACTGCGGAGCACTGTGGCCTGCGGCGGACCTGCCGCCCATTCACCGGAACGTCAGGCGCTTGGCGGCCGCTCGGAGGACGGTCCTTGCGCGGAGCCTCGTCCGAAAGAACTATGCGCGCCGGGCGCCGCACGGATTGGCGCCGCCTGCCGCTTGACGGCGTTAGCGTCGCCCGATTAAGCTAGTAATAACTTACTCACTTAAGACCGAGCGGCCGCCACCATGACCCGAGGACACCTGCCTGCCGAAGAGCGCCGCGCCGCCACCGTGGATGCGGTGATCGCGCTGGCCGCCCGCCACGACCCGGGGGAGATCTCCACCACCGCGATCGCCCAGCACATGGGCCTGACCCAGGGCGCGCTGTTCCGCCATTTCGCGACCAAGGACGCCATCCTCGAGGCCGTCATGGCGCGCGTGTCCGAGCAGTTGCTGGCCCGGCTCGACGCGGCGGGCGAGGCGGCGCCAGATCACGCGGCCGCGCTGCAGGCCATGTTCCTGGCCCACACCGGCTTCGTGGCCGAGCACCCCGGCGTGCCGCGCCTGCTGTTCGGCGAACTGCAGCGCGCCGGCTCCACGGCGCCCAAGCGGGTCGCCGCCGCCCTGCTGGCCCAGTACGCCGAACGGCTGCGCCGGCAGCTCGAACAAGGGCGCCGGCAGCGCGAGTTCGACCCCGACCTCGACGTGGCCGCCGCCGCCACGCTCTTCATCGGCAGCGTGCAGGGGCTGGTCATGCAGGCGCTGATCGCCGGCGACGTGCAGCGCATCCGCGACGACGCGCCGCGCGTGCTGGCGATCTACCTGCGCGGCATCCGCGCCCGGGCCGCATCATGAAGCGCCCGACCCTCAGCCGCAGCAGCTGGGCCATCGTCGCCGTGCTGGTCCCGCTGGCGCTGCTGCTGGCCTATGTGGCGCTGCGCTCCGGGCCCTTGGCGCCGGTGGCGGTGACGCTGACCCGGGTCGAGCAGCGCGCGCTGCAACCGGCCTTGTTCGGCGTCGGCAGCGTCGAGGCGCGCCGCGTGCACCGCATCGGGCCGACGGCGCCCGGCCGCCTGCTGCGCCTGACGGTCGAGGTCGGCGACGCGGTGCGCGCCGGCCAGTTGCTCGGCGAGATGGACCCGGTCGATGCCGAGGACCGGCTGCGTTCACAGCAGGCCCAGGTGCAGCGCAGCACGGCGCTGCTGGCCGAGGCTTCGGCGCGAATGGCCCACGCCCAGTCGCAGGCACGCCGCTACGAGCAGCTGTTCGCCGAGCGCGTCGTCACCGAGGAGTTGCTGGCAGCGCGGCGCCAGGACCTGCAGCTGACCCGTGCGGCGCGCGACGCCGTGCAGGAGGAGCAGGCCCGCGCGCTCTCCGACCTGCAGGCCCTGCGCGCACAGCGCGGCAGCCTGCGCCTTATCGCACCGATCGACGGCGTCGTCAGCGCGCGCGAGGCCGAACCCGGCACGACACTGGTGGCCGGTCAGGGGGTCGTCGAACTGGTCGATCCGGCCTCCTTGTGGATCCACACCCGCTTCGACCAGGTCAGCGCCGGCGGCCTGGCCGCCGCGCAGCCGGCCCAGGTGGCGCTGCGTTCGCGGCGCGGCGAGCTGCTGGCCGGTCATGTGCTGCGCACCGAACTGCGCGCCGACGCGGTGACCGAGGAATTGCTGGCCAAGGTGGCCTTCGACGCCGTGCCGCAGCCCCTGCCGCCGATCGGCGAACGCGCCGAGGTCACGGTGCGCCTGCCGGCCCTGCCGTCCGGCCCGAGCCTGCCCAACGCGGCGCTGCAGCGCCAGGGCCAGCAGGTCGGCGTCTGGACGGTGGAGGCCGAGCGCCTGCGCTTCGTGCCCCTGCGGCTGGGCCGCAGCGACCTCGACGGCCAGGTGCAGGTGCTCGAAGGCCTGCGCGCCGGCGACAGCGTCGTGCTGCACAGCGAAAGGGCCTTGAGCGCCAGCACCCGCGTCAAAGTGCTGACGCGCATCCCGGGCGTGGCGCCGTGATCAGCCTGGCCGGACGCGACATCGCGCACGCCTGGGGAAAGTTCGTCTTCACCGGCCTGGGCCTGGGCCTGCTGCTGGGCGTGACCCTGGTGATGGCCGGGGTCTACCGCGGAATGGTCGACGACGGCAAAGCCCTGCTCGACAACAGCGGCGCCGACCTCTGGGTGGTGCAGCGCGACACGCTGGGGCCCTACGCCGAGCCTTCCAGCATCCCGGACGACGCCGAACGCGCGCTGCGCACGCTTCCGGGCGTGGCCGATGCCGCCAACGTCACCTACCTGACCATGCAGGTGCGCACCGGCGGGCGCGACGTGCGCGCCATGGTGGTGGGCATCGTGCCCGGCGAGGCCTGGGGCGCACCGGGCTGGCCACCGGTGCTGGTGGCCGGGCGCCGTCTGACCCGCGGTCACTACGAGGCCATGGCCGACATCGCCTCCGGGCTGCGCCTGGGCGACAGCCTGCAGATCCGCCGCAATCGCTACCAGGTGGTGGGACTGACGCGCCGCATGGTCTCCTCCGGCGGCGACCCGATGGTGTTCATCCCACTCAAGGACGCGCAGGAGGCGCAGTTCCTGAAGGACAACGACGCCATCGTGCAGAGCCGCGCCCGCAGCGCCGCCAACCCGGCCTTCAACCGGCCCGGCGTGCCGGGGCTGCTGGGTGCGGTGCAGGCCTCGCAGACCACGGCCAACGCGGTCAACGCGGTGCTGGTGCGCCTGCGCCCCGGCGCCGACCCCAACGCGGTGGCGAATTCGGTACGCCGCTGGCAGCGGCTCACCGTCTACACGCGCGCCGAGATGGAGGGCATCCTGATCGGCAAGCTGATCGCCACCTCGGCGCGCCAGATCGGCCTTTTTCTGATGATCCTGGCGATCGTCAGCGCGGCCATCGTCGCCTTCATCATCTACACGCTGACGATGGACAAGATCCGCGAGATCGCGGTGCTCAAGCTGATCGGCACGCGCAACCGCACCATCGCCTGGATGATCCTGCAGCAGGCGCTGGCGCTCGGCTTGATCGGCTTCGCGGTCGGCAAGATCAGCGCCACCTTCGCGGCGCCCGCCTTCCCCAAGTACGTGCTGCTGCTGCCGCAGGACTCGCTGCTCGGCCTCCTCATCGTGCTGGCGATCTGCGCACTGGCCAGCGTCATCGCCATCCGCATGGCGCTGCGCGTCGACCCGGCCGAAGCCATAGGAGGTTGATGTGCACACCGGCGGCATCCGCATCGAGGGACTGCGCAAGCGCTACGGCAGCGGCGACACCGCCGTCGACGCGCTCAAGGGCGTGAACATGGAGGTCGCACCCGGCGAGGTGGTCGGCCTGATCGGTCCGTCGGGGTCGGGCAAGAGCACCTTGCTGAAATGCCTGGGTGCGGTGATCGATCCCAGCGCCGGCCGCATGACCCTGGGCGACGAACGGATCTACGACGAGGGCTGGCAGGTCGGCGATCTGCGCGCACTGCGCCGCGACCGCATCGGCTTCGTGTTCCAGGCGCCCTACCTGATTCCCTTCCTCGACGTCACCGACAACGTGGCGCTGCTGCCCATGCTGGCCGGCGTGCCCAACGCGCAGGCACGCCAGCGTGCCGTCGAACTGCTCGGCGCGCTGGACGTGCAGCACCGCGCACGCGCCATGCCCTCGCAGCTGTCGGGCGGCGAGCAGCAGCGGGTGGCCATCGCGCGCGGGCTGGTCAACCACCCGCCGGTGATCCTGGCCGACGAGCCCACGGCACCGCTGGACAGCGAGCGTGCGATGGCGGTGATCCGCATCCTCAACGACATGGCGCAGCGTTACCGCACGGCGGTCATCGTCGTCACCCACGACGAGAAGATCATCCCGACCTTCAAGCGGATCTATCACATCCGTGACGGCGTCACCCACGAGGAGGCCGGCGAGGGGCGCGCGGCCTGATGCGCCCCTAATTGCTGCCGCTGCCGCGCTGCTGCGTGACCAGCACCGCGGCCTGCACGCGCGAATCGAGGTTCAGCTTGCGCAGCAGGTGCTGCACATGGATCTTCACCGTGGTCTCGGCGATGCCGAGCTCGCGGGCGATCTGCTTGTTCGAATCGCCACGGGCGATGAAGTCGAGGATCTCGCGCTCGCGCGGCGACAGGCTGGCGAAGGGATCGGGCGGCGGCGGCGCCGCCACCTCGGCCTCCTGGCGGAAGGCGCTGGCCAGCTTGCCCGCCATCTCGGCGCTGAAGCTCGAGACGCCGCGCATGGCGCGCTCGATGGCCTGGGTCAGCTCCAGGTTGTCGGCGGTCTTGAGCAGGTAGCCGCAGGCGCCGCCGCGCAGCGCGGCGCCAAGGTCGGCCTCAGCCTCGCTCATCGTCAGCATCAGCACCTGGGCCTGCGGCGCCGCGGTCTTCAGCGCCGGCAAGGCCTGCACGCCGCTGACGCCGGGCAGGTGGTTGTCGAGCAGGATGACCTGCGGCTGCAGCTGGGCCGCCAGGCGCTCGGCGGCCGAGGCGTCGGCCGCCTCGCCCACCACCTGCAGCTGCGCCTGCGTGCCCAGCAGCGCGATCAGGCCGCGGCGGAACAGCGTGTGGTCGTCGACGACCAGCACGCGAATCGGGGCAGGGGTCGCAGCGGCGGCGGCGGAGGGGGCGGCGTCTTCATTCATGGCTGAGCGCCGCGGATTCTGGCAGCGACACGCGCACCCGGGTGCCGGCGCCCGGCTGCGAATCCAGCTCGACCGCGGCGCCGACCTTGGCGGCGCGCTCGCGCATGATGCGCAGGCCCACATGGCTGTCGTCGGGTGCGTCGCGCACCGGGTCGAAGCCGCGGCCGTCGTCGCGGATCTCGATCTGCCAGTGCGGCTGGTGCGCCAGCCGCACCTGCACCGTCTGCGCCTGCGCGTGCTTGCGCACATTGGACAGCGCCTCCTGCACCACGTGCAGCAGCTGCACCTGCACGTCGGCCGGCAGCGGGGCGCCGTGGCCATCCACCTGCAGCTCGGCCTGCAGGCCGCTTTGCAGGCGGAACTTCTGCAGGGTCTGCTGCAGCGCCGGCAGCAGGTCGTCGCCGTCGGTGCGGGTGCGGAAATTCATCAAGAGCGCGCGCACGTCGGCGCTGCTCTCCTTCAAGCCGAGCTCCAGCTCGTCGAGCAGGCGCAGGGTCTCGGTGGCCTTGCCGCGCTGCTGCGCGTCCTTCAGTAGCTGCAGCTGGATCTTCATGAAGGCCAGGCTTTGCGCGATGGAGTCGTGCAGCTCGCGCGCCAGCAGCGCCCGCTCCTCGGCCACGGCCGCCTCGCGCTGCAGGGCCTCCAGGCGCAGCGCCTCCAGCGCGCCGGAGAGGTGGCTGGCCAGGCTGTCGAGCAGGTCGCGGTCGTCGCGGTCCAGCGTCGGAGCGTCGCGGTAGAACAGCGTGATCTCGCCCATCGAACGGCTCTGCACCGGCAGCGCGACGCTGACCACCGACACGAAGCCGGCCTTGGCGCAGCCCTTGGTGTGCTGTTCGGCGTCGCTGTGGATGCGGATCACGCGCGTTTGCGACTGCGGCGTGCCGCAGTGGCAATCGCCCGGCTTGAGACAGCGCTCGGCTTCCAGCAAGGCCGGTGGCAGGCCCTGGGCGGCCAGCAGCACCATGCGCTGCTGGCTGGTGTCGAGCCAGCGGATGGCCACCGCGTCGCAGCGCGCCACGCGCCGCAGCCGGTCGGTGAAGCCGGCCGCCAGATCCTGCGGCGTGGCGGCGCGCGCGGCGAAGGCACTGGCCTCGTAGAGCGCGGCCAGGCGGTGCTTCTCCTCGCTCAGGGCGCGGGTCTTGGCGCTCACCTCGCCTTCCAGGTCGGTGTAGAGCGCCTGGGTGCGCGCGGCCATGCGGTTGAAGCCGTCGGCCAGGTCGCCGAATTCGTCCTGCGAGTGCTGCACCACGCGCACGCCCAGGTCGCCCCGCTCGACCGCCGCCAGCCCGCGCCGCAGGCGGTCCACCGGCGCGAACACCAGCAGATTGGAGGCGTAGAGGAAGGCCACGGCGGCCACGATGGCCAGGCCCATCAGCGCCAGTTGCACCGAGGACAGCAGCGTGCTCCAGCTCGCCAGCTGCGACTCGATGGCGGCCACCAGGCGGTCGATGCGGCCGACCATGGCGTCGACCTCCTGGTCCGAGAACCGCGCGGGTGCGCGGCTCGCCTTGGCCCGGAAGTCCTGCCAGCCGGCCTCGACCGCCCGGTAAGACTGGGTGCTCAGCCGGTCACGCGGCAGGAACAGCGGGCGCGCCGGGTCGCCGTCGCGGATCAGGCGCAGCGCCGCATCGACCTCGCGCAGCTGCAGCTGCGTCTGCGCCGCATCGCCGCGCGCCACGGCGTGCGCCACGCGCCAGGTCTGCATGCGCAGGCGACCGGTCTCGTTGACCGCGGCGGCGCCGCCCTCGAGCTGCCAGCCGATCCACAGCGTCAGGCCGATCGAGCCGAGCGCAATCACCAGCAGGCCGGCCACCAGCAGGCCGACGCGGCTGGCGACCCGGGTGTTCCTCCCGCCTTGGGATGGCAGACCGTTCACGCCGTGTCGTCCTCGCTCAGACCCGCTTGGCCAACACGGCGCGCGCCGCCCGGCTCACCGGCGGCCGGCCCAGCACGCCGCTGATGAAGGCGGCGGTGTCGACCAGTGCGTCCAGATCGATGCCGGTCTCGATGCCCAGCCCGTCGAGCAGGAAGACCAGCTCCTCGGTGGCCACATTGCCGGTGGCGCCCTTGGCGTAGGGGCAGCCGCCCAGGCCGCCGACGCTGGCGTCGAAGCGGCTCACCCCCAGCTCCAGGCTGGCGTAGACATTGGCCAGCGCCTGGCCGTAGGTGTCGTGGTAATGGCCACTCACCTGGTGCAGCGGGAAGTGCTGCAGCGCCGCCTCCAGCGCGGCCTGCACCTGCCGCGGCGTGCCCACGCCGATGGTGTCGGAGACGCTCAGATGGTCCACGCCAATGGCAGCCAGCCGCGCCGCCACGCGCCCCACCTGGGCGGCGCTGACCTCGCCCTCGTAGGGGCAGCCCAGGCAGCAGGACAGCGCGGCGCGCACCGTGATGCCGGCGCCCTTGGCCTTGGCGATGACGGGGCCGAAGCGCTCGATGCTCTCGTCGATCGAGCAGTTGATGTTCTTGCGCGCAAAGGCCTCCGAGGCGGCGGTGAAGACCACCACCTCGTCGGGGCGCAGCGGCAGCGCGGCGTCCATGCCCTTGTCGTTGGGCACCAGCACCGCCACCGCGACCTCGGGGCGGCGCAGCCCGGCGTTCAGGCCGGCCATCACGGCGCCGGCGTCGGCCATCTGCGGCACCCACTTCGGGCTAACGAAGCTGGTCGCCTCCAGCCGGCGCACGCCGGCGGCCTGCAGGCGTTCGATCAGCTCCAGCTTGTGCGCGGTGCTGACGAGTTCCTTCTCGTTCTGCAGCCCGTCGCGCGGGCCGACCTCGCACAGCGTCACATGGGTCGGCAGTCGGCTCATGACTGCAACCTCAGCAGCTCCGCCCCGTCGCCGAGCTGGTCACCGACCGCGTACAGGCACTCGGCCACCACGCCGTCGCGCGGGCACTGGATGGCGTGTTCCATCTTCATGGCCTCCATCACGGCCAGCAGCTGACCGGCCTTGACCGCGTCGCCGGCCTTGACGTGCAGGGCCACCAGCTTGCCCGGCATCGGCGCGGTGAGCCGGCCGCCGCTGGGGGTGCGGTCGCCGGCGCGGGCGATCACGTCCACCTCGGTGAGCGTGGCGCTGCCCTGCGCGCAGAACACCGTGACGTCCTCGCCGCGCGCGTAGGTGTGCACCAGCACGCGTTCGGCCTGCAGGCCCTCGCCCAGCCACAGCGTGTGCCGCTCCGGGCCCTGCGAGTCGACGGCCAGCGTGAAGGTCTCGCCACCCACGCTGAGCGCCATGCCGCCCGCATGGCGGCGCCGCAGCAGCACCTCGTGGTGGGTCTCGCCCTCGGCCAGATCAAAGCGCCGCAGCGCGTCGCCCGCCAGGCGCCAGCCGTCGCGCGCGCTCCAGGGGTCGGCGCCGACCTGCGCGGCCTCCAACGCCAGGGTGTGCGCCACCACGCCGGCGGCGGCGATGCGCAGGCTCAAGCCCGGCTGGCCGAAGAGCCGCGCGCGCTCGCGCTCGATCAGCCCGGTGTCGAGGTCGGCGCCGGCGAAGCTCGGGGTGGCGGCGCAGCGGCGCAGGAAGGCCACATTGCTGTGCAGGCCGACGATGTGCGTGTCGGCCAGCGCCGCGTCGAGGCGCGCCAGCGCCTGCGCACGGTCCTCGCCCCAGACGATCAGCTTGGCGATCATCGAGTCGTAGTGCGGGCTGATGGCGTCGCCCTCGAGCACGCCGGTGTCGACCCGCGTGTTGGAGCGCTCGAAGGCACTGTGGGCCGGCCAGCGCAGCACCTCGAGCCGCCCGGTGGCGGGCAGGAAGCCGGCCTCGGGGTTCTCGGCGCAGATGCGTGCCTCGATGGCGTGGCCGCAGCGCCGCAGTTCGTGCTGGCGCAGCGGCAAGGGTTCGCCGGCGGCCACGCGCAGCTGCCACTCCACCAGGTCCAGGCCGGTAATGGCCTCGGTGACCGGGTGCTCGACCTGCAGCCGGGTGTTCATCTCCATGAAGAAGAAGTTGCCGACCCCCTGGCCCGTCGCGTCACCCTCGACGATGAACTCCACCGTGCCGGCACCCACATAGCCGACGGCCTTGGCGGCCGCCACCGCGGCCTCGCCCATCTGGCGCCGACGCGCCTCGCTCATGCCGGGCGCGGGCGCTTCTTCCAGCACCTTCTGGTGGCGGCGCTGCACGCTGCAGTCGCGCTCGAACAGGTAGACGCAGTCGCCCTGGGTGTCGCCGAAGACCTGGATCTCGATATGGCGCGGGCGCTGCACGTAGCGCTCGATGAGCACCGCGGCGTCGCCGAAGCTGTTGATGGCCTCGCGCTGGCAGGAGGCCAGCGCGGCCTCGAACTCGTCCTCCCTGAGCACCGCGCGCATGCCCTTGCCGCCGCCGCCGGCGCTGGCCTTGATGAGCACCGGATAGCCGATGCGCGCCGCCTCGCGCTTGAGCAGGGCCGGGTCCTGGTCGGCGCCGTGGTAGCCCGGCACCAGCGGCACGCCGGCGGCCTCCATCAGGCGCTTGCTCTCGGCCTTCAGGCCCATGGCCAGGATGGCGCTGGCCGGCGGGCCGATGAAGACCACGCCGGCCTCCAGGCAGGCCTGTGCAAAGGCCTCGTTCTCGCTCAGGAAGCCGTAGCCCGGGTGCACGGCCTGCGCGCCGCTGGCGCGCGCGGCGTCGAGGATGCGCTGCCACTGCAGGTAGGAGTCGCGTGGCGCGGCGCCGCCGATGCAGACGGCCTCGTCGCAGGCCTTGACATGGCGCGCCTGGGCGTCGGCCTCGGAGTAGACGGCCACGGTGCGGATGCCCAGCCGGCGCGCGGTGGCGGCGACGCGGCAGGCGATCTCACCGCGGTTGGCGATGAGGATCTTGCTGAACATGGAGAAGCTCCTTGTGGGAGGGGTCCGGGTCCGCGCGCGAACCGGCGCGGATGTCACGGCTGACAGTATCGGCGCCTACAACAATTCGATGCCCCAGCGCCGCAGCACGACGGCCCAAAGCCCGAACACCAGCAGCGTGAGCAGGGCCGCGGCGCCCAGCGCCGGCCAGAAGCCCCAGCGCGCCAGCAGCCAGGGGAAAAGCGCGAACATCGGCAGGGTGGGAATCACGTACCACAGCGTGTACTGGGCGTGGCGTGCCAACTTCTCGGTCGGTTGCCCCTCGACGTGCATCCACACCAGTGCCAGCACGGTCACCCAAGGCAGCGCGGCCACCAGGCCGCCGAGACGGTCGCTGCGCCGTGCCAGTTCGCCGATGGCCACCACCAGCAGCGCCGTCAGGCCGTACTTGGCCAGCAGCCAGCCCGTCATGGCGACAAAGCCCCTGCAGGGTCGGGCGTGCCGCGGCGCATGCGCCACAGCCGGCCGATGAAGCGCCACAGCAAGCAGGCGGTGCCCAGCGCGCAGGCCGCCACCAGCAGCACCGCCGCCAGCGCCAGCCAGGGGTGGTTCCAGCCCAGCCAGAGCAGGCCCGGCACCGTCAGGTCACCGAGCAGGGACAGGCCCCAGTTGCTGAAGGGCTCGGGCGAGTGGTTGACGGCTGCGCGCGCACTGGCCTTGCCGACGTGCGCGCTGGCCGCCAGGGTGCCGCCGGCCAAGGCCGCGAGCACGGCCCAGGCCTGCAGATCGCTGCCGCCGCCGAACACACCGTAGGCCAGCGCCGCGCCGGCCGGAATGCGGATGAAGCTGTGGATGGCGTCCCAGACCGAGTCGACCCAGGGGATCTTGTCGGCCACGAACTCCAGCGCCATCAGCGCCGCGCTGCCCCACAGCAGCAGCGGGCTTTGCAGCACCTGCAGGCCGCTGGGCAACGGCACCCAGCCGAGCTGCCCGGCCAAGCCGGTGAGGAAGAGCACGGCGTAGAGGCGCAGGCCGCTGGCCAGGCCCAGGGTGGCGGCCAGGGCCAGCAGCTGCGGCAGATCGAGGGTGGAGGGCATGGGCGCGAGTGTGCCGCGCCTACATCGACAGCGAGCCCTCGCGGAACTCGGTCTTGTCGAGCCAGACGTTGAGCAGCACCGGCCGCCCCTGGGCCGCCAGCGCACGCGCCTGCTGCAGCGCCGGCAGCAGCACGTCGGCCTGCTTCACACACAGGCCGGCGGCGCCGAAGCCCTCGGCCACGCGGTGGTAGTCGCTGCGTGCCAGCACGGTGGCCACATCGTCCTTGAGCATCTTGACCTGCTCGCGGGCAATCTGCGTCCAGCCGGCGTCGTTGCCCACCACCATGATGACGGCAAAGCCCTGGCGCACGAAGCTGTCGATCTCCGCAAGGCTCCAGCCGCAGGCGCCGTCGCCGAACACGATCCACAGCTCGCGCCCGGGCCGGGCCTGCGCCGCGCCCAGCGCGAAGCCCGCGCCTACGCCCAGGGTGCCGAAGGCGCCCGGGTCCAGCCAGGCCAGCGGACCGCGCGGGCGCAGCACGTAGCTGGCCGTGGAGACGAAGTCGCCGCCGTCGGCGACGAAGATCGCGTCGGGCGCGGCTTCGCGGTCCATGGCGCGGAAGAAGGCCAGCGGATTGATGTGCTCGCCCGCCAACGCGGCCTGCTGGTCGATGTCGGTTTCGCGGGTGCGGTCGCGCGCGTCCAGGGCCTCGCGCCAGGCGGCCCACCCGGGGCGCGGCGCGGCCTGTGCCGCAAGGCGCTCGATGAAGTCGCCGGCGTCACCCAGCGCCAGCACGTCGGGGCGGCGGTTCAGCGTGGCGTCCTTGCGGCTGCGGTTGGCGGCGATCAGCGTGGCCGCGCGTCGCACATGCTTGCCGTAGTCGAGCCGGAAGTCGCAGGGCACGCCGGCCAGCAGCACGCAGTCGGCCTCGCGCAACGCGTTGCGGCGTGCGTGGCGGCGCTGCAGCGGGTGCTCGCGCCCCAGCAGGCCACGCGCCATGCCCGACAGATAGACCGGCACGCCGAGCCGGCCCACCGCCTCGGCCAGCGCCTCGGCACGCCCGGCGCGCAGCAGCGCCTGGCTGCCGATCACCAGCAGCGGGCGTTCGGCGCGCGCCAGCGCGGCAGCGGCCCGTTCCAGCGCGCCCTCGCCGCATTGAGGCGCCACGGCGGCGGGCGGGGCGGCGATCTGCACCGCTGCGCTGCCGGCGAACATGCGCGCCGCGTGGCGGTTCAAGTACCAGCGCAGCGCGCGGTCGGCCAGCGCCGTGCCCTTGCCGGCCGCGTCGGCGTACCAGCCGCGGATCGAGGCCTCGTCGTACAGCAGGTCCACCGGGCATTCGAGGAACACCGGCCCCGGCACGCCCTCGAGCGCCAGGGCCCAGGCCTCACGCACCGCGCTGGCCAGCTCGGCGACGCGGCGCAGCTTGTAGAAGCGCTTGACGTGCGGCGCCACCAGCGGGCGCTGGTCGATGTCCTGCAAGGCGCCACGCCCCTGCAACGCGGTGGGCGCGGCGCCGCCGATCAGCAGCAGCGGGCTTTGCGCCAGCTGCGCGTTCTTCAGCGCCGTGATGGCGTTGCTGATGCCCGGCCCGGCGGTCACAGCGGCCACGCCGGGGCGGCCGGTCAGGCGCGCCTGGGCGTCGGCGGCGAACACGGCGGTGGCCTCGTCGCGGGTGTCGACGATGCGCAGCCCGCGCGCCTTGGCGCCCGACAGGATGGGCGCGATGTGCCCGCCGCACAGCGTGAAGATGCAGTCGGCGCCGGCCGCCTGCAGCGCCGCGGCGACATGGTCGCCGCCGTGGCTCAGGGATTGCGTCACAGCCACTGCACCCCCTGGCGCTCGTACCAGGCGGGTACGGCAGCGGCGATGCTGGCCTCGATGCGTGCGCGCTTGAGCTTCATGGTCGGCGTGAGCAGGCCGTTCTCGATGCTCCAGGCCTCGCGCGCCACCACCAGGGTGTGCAGCTGCTCCTCGTGCGCCAGCTCGGCGTTCACGCCCTCGAGCAGTGCCTGCAGCTCGGCGCTGACGCGGATGCGCGTGGCCGGCTCGTTCTGGATGGCGCGCAGCGATTCGGCCAGCACCACCATGGCGAAGGCCGCGTGCTGACCGACGCCGGAAACCAGCGACATCTCGATCATCGGGTGGGCGTTGAGCCGGTTCTCGATCGGCGCCGGCGCCACGTACTTGCCCTTGGCCGTCTTGAACAGCTCCTTGGCGCGGCCGGTGATGCGCAGCAGGCCGTCGGCGCGCTGCTCGCCCAGGTCGCCGGTGCGGAAGAAGCCGTCCGCCGTGAAGGACTCCGCCGTCAGCTCGGGCTGCTTGTAGTAGCCGCTGCACTGGCCCGGGCTCTTGATGAGGATCTCGCCCTCGGGGCTGAGCTTGCACTGCACGCCGGGCATCGGCACGCCGACCCAGCCGGGTTCGCTGAACTGCTCGTTGGAGCTGTGCGAGTAGGAGTTGTCCTCGCTCATGCCATAGCCCTCGAAGAGCCGCAGGCCGAGCTTGCGGTACCAGCGGATCAGCTCGGGCGGCAGCGGTGCCGAGCCGCTGCCGGCCTGCAGCACGGCGTCCAGGCCCAGGCCCTTGAGCACCTTCTTGCGCACCAGGCCGCCCAGCAGCGGAATGCCGAGCAGGCGGTCCAGCTTGGCCGGTGGCATCTTGGCGAACACGCCTTGCTGGAACTTCAGCCACAGGCGCGGCACCGAGATGAAGAGCGTGGGTCGGGCGCGCTGCAGGTCGGCCAGGAAGGTGTCGAGCGACTCGGCGAAGAACAGATGGGCGTGGCCGTCGGCCAGCGCCGCCGCCTCGACCCAGCTGCGCTCGAAACTGTGCGCCAGCGGCAGGTAGGACAGCATGCGGTAGTCGCCCTGCGCGCCGACGCGCTGGCGCACATCGGCGGCGATGCCCTGGCCGGTGCGCGTGATGGCGCCGAAGCTCGTCATCACCCCCTTGGGCGTGCCGGTCGAGCCCGAGGTGTAGAGCAGCATGGCCAGTTCGTCCTCGCGGCGCTGCACGGGTGGGGCCAGCGGGGCCGTCTTGGCCACGATGTCGGCCCAGCGCGGCAGGCCGGCGGCCGAGTCGGGCGCCAGCGGCAGCGCGATGCAGGGCAGACCTGCGGGCAGCGCCGAGCGCTGGGCCTCCCATTCGTCGAGCTTGCCGACGAACAGCAGGCTGGCCTCGGAATGCTCGAGCACATAGCGCACGGTCTCGGCGCGCTCGGTGGGAAAGATCGCCACCGTGCAGTGGCCGGCCATCCAGATGGCCAGCTCGGCGACGATGAAATGCGCGCAGTTCTTCGACAGCATGGCAATGCGCGAGCCCTGCGGGAAACCCTGCGCCTGCAGGTGCGCCGCCATGCGCGCGGCCTCGTCCATCGCCTGGGCCCAGGTGATGTCGACGACCTGGCCCTGGCCGATCGGCTGGGTGAACAGCACCCGCCGCGGGTGCGCCCTGGCGTGGGCGAGGGCGATGTCGAGGAGGAGGGGTGAGGTGCTCATCCCCTCAGGCTAAGGGCCGCAGCGCGATCCTGGGGGGAGTGGAAACCCAAGCGCGGCGCTGGCCGCCCCCGTGTTCAGGCGCGCGGCGTGTCGCCGGGCATCGAGCGCATGCCCAGCTTGGCCAGCAGGGTCTGGTCGGCCTCGGCCTGCGGGTTGCCGGTGGTCAGCAGCCGGTCGCCGTAAAAGATGCTGTTGGCGCCGGCGTAGAAGCACAGGGTCTGCAGCGCCTCGTCCATGGCCTCGCGGCCGGCCGACAGGCGCACCATGCTGCGCGGCATGGTGATGCGCGCCACGGCGATGGTGCGCACGAACTCGAAGGGGTCGAGTGCTTCGGCGCCGGCCAGCGGCGTGCCCTCGACCTGGATCAGGTTGTTGATCGGCACCGAATCGGGCGGCGGGTTCAGGTTGGCCAGTTGCGCCACCAGGCCGGCGCGCTGGGTGCGGTTTTCGCCCAGTCCGACGATGCCGCCGCTGCAGACCTTCATGCCGGCCTGACGCACGCGCTCCAGCGTGTCGAGGCGGTCCTGGTAGGTGCGCGTGGTGATGATTTCGCCGTAGAACTCGGGCGAGGTGTCGAGGTTGTGGTTGTAGTAATCCAGCCCGGCGTCCTTCAGCTGCCCGGTCTGCTGCTCGGTCAGCATGCCGGCGGTCAGGCAGGTCTCCATGCCCAGGGCCTTGACCTCGCGCACCATGTCGGTGAGTTGCTCCATATGGCGTTCCTTGGGCTGGCGCCAGGCCGCGCCCATGCAGAAGCGCGAGGCGCCGTTGTCCTTGGCCTTGCGGGCCGCCGCCACCACGGTCTCAAGCTCCAGCAGCTTCTCGGCCTGCAGGCCGGTGTCGTAGTGCGCCGACTGCGAGCAGTACTTGCAGTCCTCCTCGCAGCCGCCGGTCTTGATCGACAGCAGGGTGCTGAGCTGCACGCGGTTGGGATCGTGGTGCTCGCGGTGCACGCTGGCGGCGCGGTGCAGCAGGTCCATGAAGGGCAGATTCAAGAGCGCCTCGATCTCGGTCACGGACCAAGCCTCTTCCTTCTGGCGGTAGGGGCGGTGCAGGTGAACAGGTTGGACGGGAGCGTTCATGGTGCGAGCAGGGTCTGTTGCAGGGCGGCGGCGTCCAGGTGCTGGGCGACCGCCGCGGCGTTGATCGGTGCTTCGAGCCGCGGCACACGCCCCAGGCAGGGCGCGGGCAGCAGGGAGGAAAGCGTGGCCAGATTCTCGGCGTGTTGCAGCATCTGCCCGTCCACCGTGTTGCCGAGCCAGCCAGCCAGGCGTAAGCCGCGCGCGGCAATGGCTTCGGCCGTGAGCAGCGCGTGGTTGAGGGCCCCCAGGCGCAGGCCGACCACCAGGATGACGGGCGCGGCCAGCTCGCGCGCCAGGTCAGCGCTGTCCCAGCCGGCCGCCTCGTCGAGCGGCACCCGAAAGCCGCCGACCCCTTCGACGAAGGCGATGTCCAGGCGCGGCAGCAGGGAGCGCAAGCCATCGAGCACCGCAGCGCGGCGGATCGGCCGGCCCTCGAGCCGCGCCGCCAAATGGGGCGCGCAGGGCGTGCGCAACTGCAGCGGTCCCAGCTCGGCCTCGCTGAGGCCGGCGTTCTGCACGGCGTGCAGGCGCGCCACGTCCTCGTTGACCCAGCGGCCGTTCACGAAGTCCTGCCCGGCCGCCACCGGCTTGAGCCCGGCCGCACGCAGGCCCCGCGCGGCGGCCCAATGCGTGAGGGCGGCGGTGCAGGTGGTCTTGCCGATCTCGGTGTCGGTGCCTGTGATGAAGAACAGGCGGGTCATGCGCTTGCAGCGAAGTGGGCGAGTTCGAGGCGCGCGGCGAGCGTCGCCAGCCGCCTGTCCAGGGTCCAGAGCCGCAGTCCCGGCTTGAGCCGCGTGGCGGCCAGCAGGCTGAGGTCTACATAGCCGCAGCCCTGCCCGGCGAGGTTGTGTTTGTCAATGAAGGCCATCAACTCGTCGAGCGTGGCGGCGCGCGCCTGGCGCAGCAGCCCGAGTTCGGCCAGCGTGCGCTCACGCTGAGGCGGCGTTCCGCAGGCCATTTCGCCGATCACCAGCGGGTGGCACCACACGCGGTCTTCGGCCAGCAGTTGCACCAGTTCCGCGTTGCGGCGGCGGAAGTGATCGACCCAGATCGAGGTGTCCACCAGGATGGCCATGGGGAGCACCCTGTTCAGACAGCGACCTTTCTTGCGTCGCGGCGTCGCGGCACCACGGCCATCTTGGGCGCCGCACCCCCCAACGCTGCCAAGCGTTTGGCGGCCTGCACGCGGATGAATGTCTTGATCGCCTCGCGAAACAGCTCGGCCTTGTCCATGTCGGGGTCGGCCAGGGAGAGGGCGCGTTCGTACAGCTCGTCGTCAACCGTGACGGTGGTGCGCATGACAGTCTCCTGCATCAAAATCGATGCAATTTTGCATCATTCGAAGCTTCTGGTGCTTGGTGCGCAGGGCAGGTCGGCGGCGCGGCGAGGCTCAAGCGGCATCGTGCAGCGCCTCCAGCAGCGCGTCCACATCCTCGGCCTGGTGCGTCGCGCACAGGGTGATGCGCAGGCGCGCGCTGCCGGCCGGCACGGTGGGTGGGCGGATCGCCGGCACGCGCAGGCCGCGCGCGTCCAGTTGCGCGGCGAGCTGCAAGGCGGCCTCGTTCTCGCCCACGATCAGGGGCTGGATGGGCGTGTCGCTGTCGGGCAAGCGCCAGGCGCGCCAACCACGCGCCGTGCACAGCGGCGCCAGGCCGCCGCGCAGTTGCGCGCGCAGCAGCTCCAGCTGGTCGCGACGCCGTTCGCCCTCTTCGCCCTCGATGAGGTCCAGGCTGGTCAGCAGCGCGTGTGCCAGCAGCGGGGGCGGGGCGGTCGTGAAGATGAAAGGCCGCGCGGTCTGCAGCAGCCACTCGATGACGGTGGGGTGTGCGGCCACGAAGGCCCCGGCCACGCCGGCCGCCTTGCCCAGCGTGCCCATCCACACCAGGCGCTCGCTGCTCAGTCCGAAGTGGCTCAATGACCCATGACCTTGCGCGCCCAACACGCCGAAGCCATGCGCGTCGTCGACCACCAGCAGCGCAGCGTGCCGTTCGGCCAGGCGCAGCAGCTCGGGCAGCGGTGCCAGATGGCCGTCCATGCTGAAGACGGCGTCGCTGACGATGATCTTGTGCGCCGCCTGGCTGGCCTCGAGCTGGGTGCGCAGTTCGTCGACGCTGCGGTAGACCTGCTTGTCGGCGCGGGCCAGGCGCGCGCCGTCGATCAGGCTGGCGTGGTTCAGCGCCTCGCAGAACAGCGCCGCGCCGGCCAGGCCGAGCGCCGACACCACGGCCAGATTGGCCATGTAGCCGGTGCCGAAGCCCACAGCGCGCGCGCCCGGGATGTGCGGCGCGGCCCAGGCGGCCAGCCGTTCCTCGAGCCGCCGCTGCGGCTCGCCGTAGCCGCTGATGAGCGCCGAGCCGCCCGAGCCCGCACCCCAGCGGCGTGCGCCCTCCTGCAAGGCCGCGACGATCTGCGGGTGGCTGGCCAGGCCCAGGTAGTCGTTCGAGCAGAACAGCAGGCGCGGCTCGCCGTCCACGGTCTGGCGCGGCGCGGTGGGGCTGCCGGCCACGCGCAGGCGGCGCGTGAGGCCCTGCGCGTCGCGCTCGCGCAGGCGCTCGGCCAGGAATTCAAGCATCGCCCAGCACCTCGTCGAGCGTGGCGCGAATGCGCGCCGCCAGCCAGTCGGCGCTGGTGGCGTCGATCAGATAGGGCGGCATCAGGTAGACGGTGGCGCCGATCGGGCGGATCAACAGCGCGTGGCGCCGCGCCGCGAGGTGGAAGCGCTCGGCGAATCGTTCACCGGTTTCGCGCACGTCGAAGGCCAGCACCAGGCCGGTCTGGCGCAGCTGGGTCACGCGCTCGTGATCCGCAAAGGGCGCGAAGGCGGCGCGCAGGCACTCGGCCTGCAGCGGCAACTGCTGCAGCAGGTCGGTCTTGCGGAAGCGCCGCAGCACCTCGCAGGCCGCCGCGCAGGCGATCGGGTTGCCGGTGTAGGAGTGCGAGTGCAGGAAGCCGCGCGCGACCTCGGGGCTCAGAAAGGCGTTGAAGACCGCATCGCTCGTCAGCACCACCGACAAGGGCAGGGTGCCGCCGGTGATGCCCTTGCTGAGCAGCACGAAGTCGGGCCAGTCCCGTGAGCCCCCAGGCCGCCCCGGCTCCGCCACGTGGTCCCAGGCGAAGAAGCGCCCGGTGCGCCCGCAGCCCACCGCAATCTCGTCGGCGATCAGATGGACCTGGTGTTGCGTACACAGCGCACGCAGTTCGCGAAGGCGCTCGGGCCCGTGCATGCGCATGCCGCTGGCGCCCTGGATCAAGGGCTCGACGATTAGCGCCGCACAGCGCCCGTCGAGCCGCTGCATCAACGCCTCGATGGCCTCAAGCGCGCCCGCCTCGTGCAGCGCCGGCGCCAGGTGCGTGCTGCGCAGCAGCGGCGCGTAGGCGTCGCGAAAGAGCGGCACGTCGGTGACCGAGAGCGCCCCCAGGGTCTCGCCGTGGTAGCCGCCGGACAGCGCGATGAACTCGCACTTCTCGGGCTCGCCCTGGTTGCGCCAGAAGTGCGCGCTCATCTTCAGCGCGATCTCGGTGGCGGACGCCCCATCGCTGCCGAAGAAGGCGTGGCCGAGCCGGCCCTGCGTGAGCGCGCGCAGGCCCTCGGCCAACTCCACTGCCGGGGCGTGCGTGCAGCCGGCCAGCATCACGTGCGGCAAGGTGGCGGCCTGGCGTGCAATGGCCTGCTGCAGGCCGGCGTCGCTGTGGCCGAACAGGTTGACCCACCAGCTGCTGGTGGCGTCGAAGTAGCGCTGCCCGTCCATGTCGATGAGCCAGGGGCCCTCGCCGCGCGCGATGGCCAGCGGGGGCACGGCGTCGAGCCGCGCCATCTGCGTGCAGGGGTGCCAGACGGCCGCGCGGCTGCGCGCGGCCCAGGAAGCGGAAGCGGTCAAGGCGGTCAGGATCCGGCGAGGCGGGCGGGCATTCTGCCGCCGGGGGCCGTGGCGACCGCGCCGACACGCCGGGTCTTGCGGGTGGCTTGGCTGCGGAGCCTGCTGCGCTTGACCTGCCGCAAGGCGTCGCAGGCCGGCTCAACTAGCCTTGGGTCAGGACCCGGTCGCTCGGGACGTGCGGCGGACAACAGGAGCTCACCCGTGGTGCAACAAGACGCAAGGCATCGCTTCGATTACCGGGCCCGCACCGATCGCCACGGCGCGGCGCGCTCCGACCACCTGTCGCAGCAGACCCTGGCCATCGTGCTGGCGGGCGGGCGCGGCTCGCGCCTGAAGCAGCTCACCGACCGGCGTGCCAAGCCGGCGGTGCCCTTTGCCGGCAAGCTCAAGATCATCGACTTCGCGCTCAGCAACTGCGTGAACTCGGGCATCCGCCGCATTGCCGTGCTGACCCAGTACAAGGCGCAGAGCCTGATCCGCCACGTCGAGCGCGGCTGGGGCTTTCTGGCGGCGAACCTGGGTGAGTACGTGGACGTGGTGCCGGCCCAGCAGCGCCTGGGCGAGACCTGGTACAGCGGCACTGCCGACGCGATCTACCAAAACCTCGACCTGCTGCGGGATGCGGGGGCCGCGCAGGTGCTGATCCTGGCCGGCGACCATGTCTACAAGATGGACTACGCGTTGATGCTGGCCGAGCACGCGGCCAGCGGCGCCGACGTTACCGTCGCCTGCATCGAGGCGCCGCTGGCGGAGGCGGTGAACTTCGGCGTGATTGCGACCGATGCCCAGGGGCGCATCGTCGAGTTCCAGGAGAAGCCCGCCAACCCCAAGCCCTGTCCGGGCGTCGAGGACCGCGCGCTGGTCAGCATGGGCATCTACGTCTTCGATGCCGACTTTCTGGCTGCGGAACTGGAACGCGATGCCCGCGATCCGAGCTCCAGCCACGACTTCGGCAAGGACCTGATCCCGCGCCTGCTCGCGCAGGGGCGGCGCCTGGTGGCGCACCGTTTCGCCGACAGCTGCGTGAACATGGTCGGCGACCGGCCCTACTGGCGCGATGTCGGCACCCTCGACGCCTACTGGGAGGCCAACCTCGACCTGACCCATGTGGTGCCGGAGCTCAATCTGTACGACGACCAATGGCCGATCCTGAGCCTGCAGATGCAGCTGCCACCGGCCAAGTTCGTGTTCGACAGCGACGAGCGGCGCGGCGCCGCGCTCGATTCCCTGGTCTCCAACGGCTGCATCGTCAGCGGCTCGACGGTGCGGCGCTCGATCCTGTTCTCCAAGGTGCGGGTCGGGGACTACAGCCTGATCGAGGACTCGGTGGTGCTGCCCGACGTGCGCATCGGCTGCCATGTGGTGCTCAAGCGCGCCGTGGTGGACAAGCGCTGTGTGCTGCCCGACGGCTTCCAGGCCGGGGTGGACCCCGACGCAGACCGCGCGCGCTTTCATGTCACCGAACGGGGGGTGGTGCTGATCACCCCCGAGATGCTCGGCCACGACGCCCCGAGCGCCGACAGCGCGCCGATGCCGCTCGACGGGTGAGGCGTCGCCGGCTCGTGCACGGGCCTGGGCCCGGGCCGCTCACAACCAGGGCGGCGCCGTCTTGCCCAGAAAACTCTGCACCCCGGCGCGCCCCTCGCTGGAGGCGCGGATGTCGGCGATGCGCCGTGCGGTGTCGTCGCGCAGCGACTCGGTGAGGGGCTGGTCGCCGAGGTCGAGCGCCAGGCGCTTGCAGGCCCGCACCGCCATCGGGCCGTTGGCGCAAAGCTGTGCCGTCAGCTCGGCCACCTTGGCGTCGAGCGCCTCCACACCGTCCGCCACCTCGTGCACCAGGCCGAGCCGCTGGGCGGTGGCGGCGTCGAAGCGCTCGGCCGTCGTGAAGTAGCGCCGCGCCTGGCGCTCGCCGATGGCCTTCACCACGTAAGGGCCGATGGTGGCGGGCAGCAGGCCGAGCTTGGCCTCGCTCAAGGAGAAGCCGGCGCCCGCCACGCTCACCACGATGTCGGCGCAGGCCACCAGGCCCACGCCGCCGGCGTAGACGTCGCCCTGCACGCGCGCGACGATCGGCACCGGACAGCGGTAGATCGTCCACAGCATCTGGGCCAGGCGGGCGGCGTCGGCGCGGTTCTCGTCCCACGAGTAGCCGGCCATGGCCTTCATCCAGTTCAGGTCGGCACCGGCACAGAAGGCCTTGCCTTCGGCTGCCAGCACGATGACGCGCAGGTCCTCGCGTTGGCCGAGCGTGCTGAAGGCCTCGGTGAGCTCGGCGATCACGCCGTCGTTGAAGGCGTTGCGCACCTCGGGGCGGTTCAGCGTCACGCGGGCGATCGGGCCCGCAGCCTCATGGCGAAGGGTGGCGGTCATGGGGTCTGAGCCTTTCAAGTCACACCGCGCCAGCAGTGCAGGCCGTGGTGCGTGGCATAGGCGTCGAAGTCGCGATCGGCGTGCAGCAGTGCGTAACCGCGCTGCAGGCAGAAAGCGGCCAGCAAGGCATCGATCGGACTGCGCACCGTGATGCCCAGGCGTCGCAGATTGCGGTACATCTGCGCGGCGCGGTGGACCAGCGGCTCGCCACCGACGACTTCCACGCCGAGTGCGCCAAGCGCCTCGCTGGCTTCACGGTGGGCCTCGTCGTGACGGAAGCCGCGCAGCACCTCGAAGAGCACCAGGTCGGGTACGACGAGCCGCGCCTCGCCGTCGCGCAACAAGGCCGTGAGACCGCGCGTGCCGGGCGTGTCTCGACCGTTGAAGTGGTCGATCCAGACGCTGCTGTCAACGACGACCACGCGCGGCGCCCTTGGGTTTGACGGGGAGCGCCCCGGCCTTGGCGCGCTGGACGGGCAGAGCCTTGTAGGGCGCGGGCTTGGGCTCGCGGGCTTCGGCGGCTGCGTCGGCTGGCGCGTCTTCGTCGTCCCAACCCCAGCGCAACTGACCCTTGAGCGCCAGCAGGCGCGCGTAGTCCGCCTGCCGCTTGAGCAAAGCCAGCCCTGCCTCGACGGCTTCCCGCTTGGTCTTGAAGGGGCCGGCCGCCATGGCCGCCGCCATCAGCGCGTCGTCGATGTCGATGTTGGTGCGCATGATGTGTATGAAAGATGCGTTTCACACACATCCAGTGTACCAAGGCGGCGGGTGGTCGTGCCTCACATGCGAAAAACGCCGAACCGGGTCTCGGCAATCGGCGCGTTCAAGCTGGCCGAAAGCGCCAGCGCCAGCACGCGGCGCGTGTCGGTCGGGTCGATGACGCCGTCGTCCCACAGCCGCGCCGAGGCGTAGTAGGGGTGGCCCTGTTCCTCGTACTGCTGGCGGATCGGTGCCTTGAAGGCCTCTTCCTCGGCGGCCGACCACTGGCCGCCCTTGGCCTCCAGCCCATCGCGCTTGACGGTGGCCAGCACCGACGCGGCCTGCTCGCCGCCCATCACGCTGATGCGCGCGTTGGGCCACATCCAAAGGAAGCGCGGGCTGTAGGCGCGCCCGCACATGCCGTAGTTCCCGGCGCCGAAGCTGCCGCCGATGATGACGGTGAACTTCGGCACCTGGGCGCAGGCCACCGCGGTGACCATCTTGGCGCCGGCGCGTGCGATGCCCTCGTTCTCGACCTTGCGGCCGACCATGAAGCCGGTGATGTTCTGCAGGAACACGAGCGGGATCTTGCGCTGGCAGCACAGCTCGATGAAGTGCGCGCCCTTGTTGGCACTCTCGGTGAACAGGATGCCGTTGTTGGCGACGATGCCCACCGGCATGCCATCGATGTGCGCGAAGCCGCACACCAGGGTGTTGCCGTAGCGTGCCTTGAACTCGTCGAAGGCCGAGTCGTCGACCACGCGGGCGATGACCTCGCGCACGTCGAAGGGCTTGCGCGCGTCGAGCGGTATCACGCCGTGCAACTCTTGCGGCGCGTGACGCGGCGGCTTCGGGGCTTGGCAGCGCAGCGGGTGGGTCTTCACCCAATTCAGGCTGCCCACCACCTGACGCGCCAGCGCCAGCGCATGGGTGTCGTTGTCGGCCAGGTGGTCGGCCACGCCCGAGAGCCGCGTGTGCACGTCGCCGCCGCCCAGGTCCTCGGCGCTCACCACCTCGCCGGTGGCGGCCTTCACCAGCGGCGGGCCGCCGAGGAAGATGGTGCCCTGGTTCTTGACGATGATGGTCTCGTCGCTCATCGCCGGCACGTAGGCGCCGCCGGCCGTGCAGGAGCCCATCACCACGGCAATCTGCGGGACCCCCTCGGCCGACAGATTGGCCTGGTTGAAGAAGATGCGCCCGAAGTGGTCACGGTCCGGGAAGACCTCGTCCTGGTTGGGCAGGTTGGCGCCGCCGCTGTCCACCAGGTAGATGCAGGGCAGGCGGTTCTGCGCGGCGATCTCCTGCGCGCGCAGGTGCTTCTTGACGGTCAGCGGGTAGTAGGTGCCGCCCTTCACGGTGGCGTCGTTGCACACCACCATGCACTCCACGCCGGCGATGCGGCCGATGCCGGTGATGACGCCGGCGGCCGGCGCGCTGTCGCTGCCGTCGGGCTCCTTGTAGACGTTCAGCGCGGCCAGCGGCGCGACCTCTAGAAAGGGCGAGTCGGGGTCGAGCAGCAGCTGCACGCGCTCGCGCGGCAGCAGCTTGCCGCGCGCCTGGTGCTTGGCGCGTGCCGCCGCGCCGCCGCCCTCGGCAATGCGGGCCAGCTTGGCGCGCAGGTCGTCGACGAGGCCGCGCATGGCTTGCGCGGAGGCCTGGAAATCGGCCGAGCGGGGGTTGAGCTGGCTGACCAGATGGGCCATGGTCTTCCTTGTGGGATTCGATGAGCGGCCGCCATTCTGGCGCGCCCGCCGAGGGGCTCGCGCCGGGCTTGCCGGTCGCTGTGGGCTGCCGCACACTGGCACGCATGGCGTCCTCGCCCAGCCCCTTCTTCGACAGCCTGAACCGCATCGGCTTCAAGCGCTGGTACGAGCGGCAGCTGATGTCGGGTCATGCCAACCTGGTGCTGTGCCTGTTCGGGCTGCTGGGGGTGATGGGCGGTGCCGAGGCCTTCACCCGCGTGGCGCAGGACCTGGCCGACAAACTGCTTGACGCGGCGGTCATCGCCGTCTCGGCCGCCATCGGTGTGTGGGCCTTGCGCCAGTACGCGCAGCGCATGGCGCTGGCCGAGTTCGTCGCCAGCCAGGCCACCTGCCCGGGCTGTGGCACCTACGGCCGGCTCAAGGGGCTGTGCGCGCACGGCGAAGGGGCGCAGGTCGAGTGCCTGAAGTGCGCGCGGCGCTGGGACATCAGCGCCTGAAGCAGGCCCCGGTTCGATCAGGCCGCCGGTGCGGGCGGGTAGCCGGCGGCGCGCAGTGCCTCCTCGATCTGCTCGCGGCTGACGCCCTTTGGCGCCCGCACGTCGACGCGCTTGCTGGCCGCATCGGCCTGCACCTGCACCTCGAGCTTGGCGAGCGCCTGGGTGACGGCAGCCACGCAATGGCCACAGCTGAGCGACGGGACTTGGAAGGTGTAGGCGGTGTTCATGGCGTCATTGTGTGCAACTGCGCTTCCTACACTTTGGGGATGGCGAACGAATCAATCTCCCTGCACATCGGCGGCATGCATTGCGCGGCCTGCGTCGGGCGCGTGGAGAAGGCCTTGCAGCGCGTACCGGGCCTGCGCAAGGCCGAGGTGCTGCTGACCGACCAGCGCGCCCAGCTCGAGTTGCTGCCGGGCTGGCAGGCCCAGCACATCGTGCAGGCACTCAAGGAGGCCGGCTACGAGGCCCCGCTCAGCCAGGCCACGCTGCGTGTCGAGGGCCTGCACGAGGCGGTGCAGCTTCCGGCGCTGGAGCGCGCGCTGCGTGCCGTGCCGGGTGTGGTGGAGCTGGCCGTCAACCTCGCGCAGTCCAGCGTGCGGCTGCAGGCCCTGCCCAGCACGCCGGCCGCGGCCCTGCTGGCCGCCGCGCGCCAAGCCGGTTACGTGGCGGCCCTGCAGACCCTGGCCGACGAGCGCGACCCCTTGGCCGAGGAGGCCGCCGCGCTGCGCCGCGATCTGCTGCTGGCCTGGTGCGCCACGCTGCCGCTGCTGCTGCCCATGCTGCTGATGCCCTTCGGGCTGCACCTTCATCTGCCGGCCGCCGCCCAGGCGGCGTTGGCGGCCTTCGTGCTGCTGCTGCCCGCGCGGCGGCTGTGGCGCGCGGCCTGGCGCGGCCTGCGTGCGAAGGCGCCCGGCATGGACCTGCTGGTGGTGCTGGGCGCCTCATCGGCCTTCGGCCTGTCGGGCTGGCTGGCGCTGCAGGGCCGCACGGGCATGGAGCTGTTCTTCGAGTCGAGTGCCGCCATCGTCGCCTTCGTGCTGCTGGGGCGCTGGCTGGAGGGCCGTGCACGCCATGCCACCGGCAGCGCGGTGCGCGGTCTGCAGGCGCTGATGCCGGCCAGCGCCGAGGTGCAGCAGCCGGGCGGGACCTGGAAGGCCGTGGCCTTGGCCGAACTGCTGCCTGGACAACGCCTGCGCGTGCGGCCCGGTCAGCGCGTGCCGGTGGACGGCACGGTGATCAGCGGGCGCTCGCACGTCAACCTGGCGCACCTGACCGGCGAGCCGCTGCCGCTCAGTGTCGAGGCCGGCGACCGCCTGGCCGCCGGCGCGCTCAACCTCGACGGCCTGTTGGAGTTCGACGCCAGCGCCAGCGCCGCCGCTTCCAGCCTGGGCCGCCTGCTGCGCCTGGTGGAGACGGCGCAGGCCAGCAAGGCGCCCATCCAGCGCCTGGCCGACCGCGTGGCGGCGCGTTTCGTGCCCGCCGTGCTGGGACTGGCGCTGCTCACCTTATTGGGCTGGACGCTGGCCGGCCAGTGGAGCACCGGCCTGATCAACGCCGTGGCGGTGCTGGTGGTGGCCTGCCCCTGTGCGCTGGGCCTGGCCACGCCCACCGCCGTGGTGGTGGGCATCGGCCAGGCGGCGCGCCTGGGCCTGCTGGTGCGCGACGCAGCGGCGCTCGAGGGCCTGGCCGGCGTGCACCGCATCGTGTTCGACAAGACCGGCACCCTGACGCTGGGCGAGCCGCAGCTGCTGCACATCGAGACGCTGGTGCCCGAGCTCAACCGCCTGCAGGCGCAGGCCCTGGCCGCCGCGCTGGCGCAGGGCAGCAGCCACCCGCTGGCGCGCGCGGTGCGCGAGGCGCAGGGCGAGCTGCCGATGCCCGAGGCGAAGTTCGTGCAGGAGCGCGCCGGTCTCGGGCTGGTGGGCGAGGTCGACGGGCTGCAGCACCTGCTGGGCTCAAGCCGCATGCTGGCCGAGCAGGGCCTGGCCTCGGCGGCCGTGGAGCGCCTGGCCGCCGCGCAGGCGGCGCAGGGGCGTTCGGTGTCGTGGCTGGCGCAGCTGCAACCGCAGCCCCGTCTGCTGGCCCTGCTGGCCTTCGGCGACGAACCGCGCCCGGATGCGGCAGCGGCCCTGCGGGCGCTGCAGGGTCTGGGCCTGAAGCTGGGCCTGCTCAGCGGCGACCGCCCCGAGGCGGCGCGCGCCATGGCGGCGCGCCTCGGTTTGGTTGAGCCCGATGCCGTGCACGGCGGCCTGCTGCCGGCCGACAAGCTCTCCGCCCTGCACGCCTGGCGCGCACAGGGCGAGCTGCTGGCCTTCGTGGGCGACGGCCTGAACGATGCGCCGGCGCTGGCGGCGGCCGAGGTCGGCATCGCCATCGGCGGCGGTGACGCCCAGGCCGTCAGCAGCGCGGCGGCCGGTCTGACCTTGCTGCAGCCGCGCCTGATGCGGGTGGCGCACGCGGTGCAGCTGGCACGCGCCACGCTGCGCAGCATCCGTCAGAACCTCGGCTGGGCCTTCGGCTTCAACCTCTTGATGATTCCCTTGGCCATGGCCGGCGTGCTGCCCCCCATGCTGGCCGCCGCCGCCATGGCGGGCAGCAGCCTGATGGTGGTGGGCAATGCGCTGCGGCTGCGGCGCTGGCGACCGCAGGGCTGAGGGGGCTGGCGGGGCCTATTCGGCCTTGAAATTGATCTCGACGTCGACCGTGCGCTCGGCCGGCAGGCGATCGAAGCGCCATTGCTGCACGGCGCGTACCGCTGCCTGAGCCACCCGGCGCGGCGCGGTGCCGCCCATGGCCTGGGCCGAGCTGACGCGGCCGTCGGGCTGCACGGTGAAGCGCACCGGCACCGTCACTTCGTTGCTGGGCATGGCGGCGAGCACCTGCGCGCTCATGTCGGGCGCGACGTAGTCGACCAGTCGCAGCGGCACTTCCTCCTCCTCGACCTGCGGCGCGGCCTGCAGCGGTGTCTGCGACAGCGTGGCCGCCGCCGAGGCGGCGTCGGCCGGCAGGCCGGCGGTGGTGACGGTCGGCTCGGCAGCGGACGCAGCCTCAGCCGCCAGCGTGCTCGGGACGGTCGCCGCGGGAGCGGCGGCGCTGCTGGTGGCCGCAGTCCCCACCGACGCGGACGTCGCGGCGGCGGGCTGGCTGGCCGGGGCCGTGGCCACGACCAGGCTGCGCGTGGGGGGGGCGGCCTGAGCGGCCTGAGCGGCCGGCTTGGCCGGTGCGGGTGCGGGTGCGGGTGCGGGCGCGCTGCGCACGGTGTGGAACTTGATGAAGCTGAATACCTTGTCGGCGTCGCGCTTGGCGCGATCGGAATCGCTCAAGGACTTGGCATCCTTGCCGCTGTTGGCCTGCGCCAGCAACAAGCCGGGCGAACAGGCCAGACCGAGGGCCACGACGACAGGAAGGAGACGGAAAACGGACATGCAGGGTGCCGGGGATGCCGGAGGACGGTTGGACTGCCACCGAGGCCAACGGGGCCGCGATGCTAATGAGCCGTGGGCTTTGCCTTGGATTGGGGATTGCCCTTGGTTTGAAAAACACTGCGCAGGACCACACGGAGCCCTCGGCTATCGTGCCGCGCATGGCCAATTCCCAAGAATCTGCCCTTGACTTTCCCTGGGGCGAGCAACTGCCGCCCGGTGGCGCGCTGATCGAGCTGCAGACGGGGCTGCTGTGGCTGCGCATGCAGCTGCCCTTTGCGCTCGACCACATCAACCTCTGGCTGCTGCGCGACGGCGCAGGCTGGGCGGCGGTCGACTGCGGCATCGCCGACGCGGCCACGCGGGCGCATTGGGTGTCGGTGCTCGATCGCTCCGAGTTGCAGGGCCTGCCGCTGACGCGCGTGCTGGCCACGCATTTCCACCCCGACCACCTGGGCAATGCGCACTGGCTGTGCGAGCGCGCCGGGGTGCGCCTGTGGATGAGCGCCACCGACTTCAATGTGGCGCGCATGGCCTCGCAGTCCACGGTGGGCATGGGGGGCGAGGCAGCGGCGGCCTTTTTCGGCGCCCACGGCCTGCTGGATGCCGACGCGCAGGCCAAGATCCGTGCGCGCGGCGATTACTACCCGCGCATGGTGCCGCAGCTGCCCGCCAGCTTCCGCCGGCTGATGGACGGCGACCGGGTGCTGGTCGGTGCGCGCAGCTGGCAGGTCATTGCCGGCTACGGCCACGCACCCGAGCATCTGAGCTTCTGGGATGCCGCCAACGGCGTGCTGATCGCCGGCGACATGGTGCTGCCGCGCATTTCCACCAACGTCAGCGTGGTCGACGTGGAGCCCGAGGCCGACCCGCTGCGCCTCTACCTGGAAAGCCTGGCGCGGCTGGCCGACATCCCGGACGACACCCTGGTGCTGCCGGCGCACGGCCGGCCCTTCCGCGGCCTGCAGCGGCGCATCGCGCAGTTGCAGCAGCACCACGAGGAGCGGCTGGCCGAGCTGCTGGCGGCGTTGCAGGGTGGCGCGAAGACGGCGGCCGACCTGCTGCCGGTGCTGTTCAAGCGCCCATTGGACCTGCACCAGACCACCTTCGCGATGGGCGAGTCGATCGCCCACCTGAACCATTTGTGGCTGCAGGGGCGGCTCGAGCGCCGCAGCGAGGGCGGGGTCTACCGCTTCGCGCTGCCCGCCTGAGCGAGCTGCAGCAGTTCGGCCACCACCGCCACCGCGATCAGCGCCGGCTCCTTGCCGCTGATGCCGGGCAGGCCGGTCGGGCATTGCAGCGCCGAGGCGTCGAGGCCCAGATGTGCCAGGCGCTGGCGGAACGAGGCGGCCTTGCTCCTCGAGCCGATCACCCCCAGGCTGGCGCAGCGGTCTTCGCGCAGCAGGGACTCGATGATGGCCAGGTCGAGGTCGTGGCGGTGCGTCATCACGCGCACATGGGCGCCGTTCGGGCAGGGTTCGGCGCCTTCGCTGTGCAGGGTCTGGACATGCACCGGCACGGCCGGGAAGGGCTCGTCCAGGCGCGCGTCGATCCAGCGCACCCGGCAGGGGATGTCGGCCAGCAGGTGCACGATGGCACGGCCGACATGGCCGGCGCCGTAGAGCTCCAAGTGGAAGCGCGGCGGCGTCAGGCTTGCGGGCGGCGCGGGCTGCCATTCGGTGAGCGACCTGATGCGCAGGCGCACGCTGCCGCCGCAGCACTGGCCCAGGCTGGGGCCGAGCGCGAAGCGGTGCTCGCCCAACTGCCCCTCGCGCGCCAGGCGCAGGGCCTGCCATTCCAGGTGACCGCCGCCGATCGAGCCCAGCACCTCGGCGGCGTCCACCAGCATCGCGGCGCCCACGCCGCGCGGCACCGAACCGCGCACCGCCACGAGCTCGACCCACCAGCCGACGCGACCGGCGCGTTTCCAAGCCGCGGCGGCGGCCTGCAGTTCAGCGTCCAGCATGCAAGGCGCGCAGCACGGCCTCGGGGGTGGCGGGGGCCTGCAGCTCGGGCTGAGCCACCCCGGCGGCGGTCAGGGCGTCGCGGATCGCCAGGAAGGCCGAGAAGGCCAGCAGCAGCGGCGGTTCGCCCACCGCCTTGCTGCGGTGAAGGGTGTCGCGCGCGTTGGGTTCGCCGTACAGCTGCGCGTGCAAGACCGCCGGCACGTCGTTGGCGGTCGGGATCTTGTAGGTGCTCGGTGCGTGCGTGAGCAGCGCGCCGCTGACCGGGTGCCAGACCAGCTCTTCCAGGCACAGCCAGCCGTAGCCCTGCACGAAGGCGCCCTCGACCTGGCCGAGGTCGAGGGCCGGGTTCAGCGAGGCGCCGACGTCGTGCAGCAGGTCGCTGCGCAACAGTCGGTGCTCGCCGGTGAGGGTGTCGACGATCACCTCGCTGACCGCCGCGCCGTAGGCGAAGTAGTAGAAGGGCTTGCCGCGCAAGGTGGCGCGGTCCCAGCTCAGGCCCGGCGTGGCGTAGAAGCCCTCGCTCCACAGCTGCACGCGGGCGTAGTAGGCCTGGTGCACCAGCTCGGCGAAGGGCAGGGACCGGCCGTTCACCGCCACCTGGCCGTCGGCGAAACGCACCGCGTCGGGCGCGCCGCCCCACTTGGCTGCGGCAAAGCTCGCCAGGCGCTCGCGCAGGGTGCGGGCCGCGGCCTGCGCCGCCTTGCCGTTGAGGTCGGCGCCGGTACTGGCCGCGGTGGCGCTGGTGTTGGCGATCTTGCTGGTGTCGGTGGCGCTGCAGCGCACCCGCTCGAAGGCGATGCCCAGTTCGTGCGCCACCACCATCGCCACCTTGGTGTTCAGGCCCTGGCCCATCTCGGTGCCGCCGTGGTTCACCAGCACCGAGCCGTCGGTGTAGATGTGCACCAGGCTGCCGGCTTGGTTCAGGAACACGACGTTGAAGCTGATGCCGAACTTGACCGGCGTCAGCGCCAGCCCTTTCTTGAGCACCGCGCTGCCGGCGTTGAAGGCCGCCACCTCGGCGCGCCGCTCGCGGTAGCGGCTGCTGGCTTCCAGGCGATCGGTCAGGTCGTGCAGGATGAAGTCCTCGACCGGCTGGTCGTAGGGCGTGGTTTGGGAACCGTCGGCCGCGTAGTAGTTGGCGCGGCGCACGTCCAGCGGGTCGCGCCCCAGCTCGCGGGCGATGCGGTCCATCAGCAGCTCGACGGCCAGCGCCCCTTGCGGCCCGCCGAAGCCGCGGAAGGCGGTGTTGCTCTGCGTGTTCGTGCGCGCCGCAAAACCCTGCAGCTGGACATGCGGCAGGTGGTAGGCGTTGTCGAAGTGGCAGAGCGCGCGCGTCAGCACCGGGCCGGACAGATCCGCGCTGTGGCCGGCGTTGCTCACCAGCGTGGCGCGCGCGCCGAGCACGCGCCCGGCGTCGTCGTAGCCGGCCTCGACCTGGAACCAGAAGCCGTGGCGCCGCCCGGTGACCAGGAAATCGTCGTCGCGGTCCAGGCGCAGCTTGACCGGTCGGTTCAGTCGCGCCGCCGCCAGCGAGGCCACGCAGGCAAACAGCGCCGACTGGCTCTCCTTGCCGCCGAAGCCGCCGCCCATGCGCCGGCATTCGACGCGGATGGCGTGCGCCGACCGCCCCAGCGCCTGCGCCACCAGATGCTGCATTTCGCTGGGGTGCTGGGTCGAACAGTAGAGGCTGAGGCCGCCGGCCTCCTCGGGGCAGGCGTAGCTGATCTGCCCCTCCAGGTAGAACTGCTCCTGGCCGCCAAGCTCGAACTCGAAGGCCAGGCGCTGCGGTGCGGCGGCCATGGCCGTGGCGGCGTCGCCGCGCGTGAGGGTCATCGGCGGGATGACGTACTGCTGCGCGGCATGGGCCTGCTGGATCGTCAGCAGGGCCGGCAGCGGCTCGGCCTGGATGCA
Organism: Inhella sp.; assembly: GCA_041919015.1. GTDB lineage: Bacteria > Pseudomonadota > Gammaproteobacteria > Burkholderiales > Burkholderiaceae_C > Inhella. Next base: position 2,061 of record JAYRUQ010000019.1, on the reverse strand, counting down.
CTCGCGGGCGAGACTTGCGGCGCGCCGCGCCTGCTCGCGCGTGTGCGCCACCACCGCAAACACCGGCTGGCCCAGGTAGCGCAGCTCGCCCTCGGCCAGGATGGGGTCGTCCTTCAGCAGCGGACCACAGTCGTTGAGGCCCGGGATGTCGGCGGCGCTCAACACATCGACCACGCCCGGCTGCGCGCGCAGGCGCGCCACATCGACGCCCAGCAGGCGGCCATGCGCCAGCGGCGAGAGGCCGAGCGCGGCGTGCAGGGTGCCGGCGCGTTCGGGCAGGTCGTCGGTGTAGGGCGCTGCTCCGGCGACGTGCAGCGCGGCGGACTCGTGCGGGCGCGCGCTGCCGATGAGCGATTGCGTCATGAGCGGGCCTCCCAGACGCTGAGCTGATCGAGCGGCAGGGGATTGACCGGGCGCGTGGCCAGCCACAGGCGCTGCAACAGGGCCTGTGCGGCCTGCAGCCGGTAGTCGCGGCTGGCGCGCTGGTCGCTCAGGGGCTGGAAGTCTTCGGCCAGCGCGGCCTGCGCGGCGCGCAGCGCGGTCTCGCTCCAGGCTTGGCCGCGCAGCGCGTGCTCGGTGTGCGCCGCACGCTTCGAGGTGGCGGCCAGACCACCGAAGGCCAGGCGCAGGTCGGCGATGCGTTCGCCCTCCAGGTGCAGCGCGAAGGCGCCGAACACGCCGGAGATGTCGGAGTCGAAGCGCTTGGCGATCTTCCAGGCCGCCACCTGCCAGCCCTCGTTGCGCGGCACATGCAGGGCGCGCACGAACTCGCCGCGCTCAAGGTGATTCTGCATATAGCCGACGTAGAAGTCGGCCAGCTTCATGCGCCGGGTGACGGCGCCGCGCTGCAGCTCGATCTCGGCGTCCAAAGCGATCAGCACCGGCGCCGCGTCGCCGATCGGCGAGCCGTTGGCGACGTTGCCGCCCATGGTGCCAAGCGCACGCACCGGCGGCGAGGCGAAGCGCAGCCAGGCCTCGCGCAGCGCGGGCCAGCGCTCGGCCAACGCCGCCCAGGCGGCCTCCAGCGATGCGCCGGCGCCGATGTGCAGACCGGCGGCGTCGGTCTCGATGCGCGCCAGTTCGGCCACACGGCCGAGGTAGATCACCTCGCCCAGCGAGCGGAATTGCTTGGTGACCCACAGGCCCACATCGGTGCTGCCGGCCAGCAGCCGGGCCTCGGGCTTGGCTTCGCGCAAGGCGGCCAACTCAGCCAGGCTGCGTGGCGCGTGGAAGCCCTGCGCGGTGTGCAGCGCAGGCGCGGCTTGCAGGCTGCGCAGCGCGGCCTCGATGGGGGCGCGGTCGAGCTTGGGGGCTGGACGGGCGCAGGCCTGCAGGCCGGCTTCGACGATGGGGCGGTAGCCGGTGCAGCGGCACAGATTGCCCGACAGGCCGTCGCGGATTTGCTGCGCGCTGGGCGGCGCCTTGAGCTCTTCCCAGAGCTGCCACAGCGACATGGCGAAGCCCGGGGTGCAGAAGCCGCACTGGCTGGCATGGCAGTCCACCAGGGCCTGCTGCACCGGGTGCTGGCCGCCCAGGTCCTCGATGGTGAAGAGGGCCTTGCCGTCGAGGGTGGGGAGGAACTGGATGCAGGCGTTGGCGGGCTTGAGCTGCAGTTTTTGCTGGTCGTCCAGTTCGCCGATGACGACGGTGCAGGCACCGCAATCGCCTTCCGCGCAGCCTTCCTTGCTGCCGCTGAGGTGCTGGTCCTCGCGGAGCCAGTCGAGGACGGTCCGGGTGGAAGGGGGGTCTGCGAGTTCGCGCAGGGCGCCCTGGTGCCAGAACTGGATGGGTCTTGTTTTCATGCGGTGCAGCCCGTTCGGGGGCTGTCCGCCCCCGGACCCCTGAGCAGGACCTCCGGCCCTGCACCCGGCCCCCTTTTCTTTGCTCCGCCAAAGAAAAGGGGGGAAAAGAAAGGCGGCCCCGCACTGCGCTCACCCCTCGCCTGCGGCGAGGGGTTCCCTGCGGTGCTCGCAAGCCGGCCCCGGCCAGAACTCGCGGCGTTCGCTTCGCTCACTCTGCTCAAACAGGCTGGCCGAGTCAGAAGGGTCGCGTGCCTGCGGC
>JAYRUQ010000018.1:0-62149 GCA_041919015.1 Inhella sp. | reverse complement strand
AACGAAGGCCATGACGACCCCGTGACGCATGGATGTCACGGATCGGTGTCACGGATCGGTCATCAATGGGTATTGAGAATGCTGGCCATGCCAACCCTTCCTCTGCTCGACCGCGAGCAGGCCATCCTGGGCTTCAACCGCCGCGTGCTGGCGCAGGCCTCGCGTCCGGATGTGCCGCTGCTGGAGCGACTGCGCTATGTGTGCATCGTCTCGTCCAACCTCGACGAGTTTTTCGAGGTGCGCTTCGCCGATGTGCTGGACGCCGCGCGCGACAAGAGCAGCGGCGTGGGCGTGGCCGACGTCGAGCAGCTGGGTCGCGCCGGGCATGCGCTGATCGACGAGCAGTACTCGGTGTTCAACGACCAGTTGATGCCGGCGCTGGCGAAGGAGGGCATCGCCATCCTCAACCACGCGCAGCGCAACGAGGCGCAGCGGCGCTGGGTGGCGCGCTTCTTCGAGCGCGAGCTGCGCCCGCTGCTGGTGCCGGTCAGCCTGGATCCCGCCCATCCCTTCCCGCAGGTGGCCAACAAGGCGCTGCACTTCATCGTCAAGGTGGGCGGCAAGGATGCCTTGGGCCGCACCGAGGCGGCCGGCCAGGTGGCCATCGTCAAGCTGCCGCGCGTGCTGCCGCGCGTCGTCAAGCTGCCCGCAGAGGTGTCCGACGGGCAGCAGCTGTTCGCGCTGCTGTCGAGCATCATCCGCGCCCATCTGGGCGAGCTGTTCCCCGGGCGCGAGGTGCTGAGCTTCTCGCAGTTCCGTGTCACGCGCGATTCCGACCTCGAGGTCGACGACGACGCGGTGGCCAATCTGCGCCACGCGGTGCGCTCGCGCCTGTCCACGCGCCATTACGGTCGCGCCGTGCGCCTGGAGGTGGTGAGGAGCTGCCCCGAGGACCTCGCGCAGCTGCTGCTGCGCCAGTTCGAGCTGCCCGAGGCGGCGCTCTACCGCGTCAATGGGCCGGTCAACCTGGTGCGCCTGAACCAGCTGATCGACCAATGCGATGCGCCGGCGCTGCGCTTCAAGCCCTACGAGCCCGCCTGGCCGCAGGGGCGCCTGCCGCGCCAGCGGCCGCTGATCGAGACCCTGCGGCGCCGCGACGTGCTGCTGCACCACCCCTTCGAGAGCTTCGAGCCGGTGCTGGAACTGCTGCGCCAGGCGGTCGAAGACCCCGATGTGCTGGCCATCAAGCAGACCATCTACCGCACCGGCGGGCGTTCGGCGCTGATGGAGCTGCTCATCGAGGCGGCGCGGCGCGGCAAGGAGGTGCTGGTGGTGGTCGAGCTGCAGGCGCGCTTCGACGAAGAGGCCAACGTCAACTGGGCCGAGCGCCTGGAGGCCGCCGGCGCCCAGGTGGTGTACGGCGTGGTGGGCCTGAAGACGCACGGCAAGATGCTGCTGATCACGCGCCGCGAGGCCCGCGGTGGGGCGAGCCGGCTGCGGCGCTACCTGCACCTGTCGACCGGCAACTACAACCCCGGCACCGCGCGCTTCTACACCGACCTGGGCTTCATGACCGCCGATGCGGCGCTGGCCGCCGACGCCGATGCGGTGTTTGCCTTGCTGGCCGCGACCACCATCACGCGGCGGCTGCGCAAGCTGGTCATTGCGCCGTTCGCCATGCAGGCGCGCTGGCTCGAGCATCTCAGGCAGGTGCGCGAGGCGGCCGCCGCCGGCCAGCCGGCGCGCGTGGTGGTGAAGGTCAACGCGCTGACCGATGTGGAACTCATCGAGGCCTTGATCGCCACGGCACAGGCGGGGGCGTCGATCGACTGCATCGTGCGCGGCGCCTGCCGGCTGCCGCCCGGTCTGCCGGGTGTGAGCGAAAACATCCGCGTGCGCTCCATCGTCGGCCGCTTCCTCGAGCACACGCGGGTGCTGTACTTCCGCTGGGGCGTCGCCGAAGGCGACGAAGCTCTCTACCTGTCCAGCGCCGACTGGATGAGCCGCAATCTGTTCGGTCGCGTCGAGCTGGCCTGGCCGATCGTTGATGCGCAGATGCGCCAGCGCATCATCGACGAGGCCCTGCAGCCCTATCTGCACGATGCCTGCGACGCCTGGCTGCTGCAGAGCGATGGCAGCTACCGCCCTGCCGCCGGCGGGGCGAGCGCTCAGCAGGCCCTGATGCTGCGCTACGGAGGCGCTTGATGGACTTGATTCTTTGGCGCCACGCCGAGGCGCAACCGGCGCGCGACGACCTGGCCGACCTGGATCGGCGCCTCACCGCACAGGGCGAACGCCAGGCGCGGCGCATGGGGCTGTGGCTGCAGCAGCACCTGCCGGCCACCACGCGGGTTTTGGTCAGCCCCGCCGCGCGCACCGTGGCCACCGCCGAGGCGCTGGAGCGGCGCTACCGCGTCGAGTCGCTGCTGGCGCCGGACGCCGACGCCGACGCCCTGCTGCGGGTCGTGCAGTGGCCGGACGCCGTGACGCCGGTGCTGGTGATCGGCCACCAGCCGACGCTCGGCCAGGTGGCCGCGCGCCTGCTGGCCGGTGTCGAGCAGCCCTGGAGCGTGAAGAAGTGCGGCCTGTGGTGGCTGCGCAGCCGCGTGCGCAACGGCGAGCGACAGACCGTGCTGCACGGCGTGATGGCGCCCGATCTGATCGGGCGCTGAGGCTGATCGGCCGTTGCGGCTGAACGATCGCCGCGGCGCATCGCTCGTTGCGACTGCTCGGCCGTTGCGGCTGAGCGGCGGCTGCGGCCGCCGCGCCGCTCAGGCGCCGAAGCGCCGCCGATAGCTGTCCGGCAGGTCCTGCAGTGCCAGCAGCAGCGGGAAGTCGGCACAGCGGAAATCCGGGTCCCAGGCCGGAGCACCGAGCAGGCGCGCATTGGCATTCAGGTAAGCGCGCAGCAGCGGCGGCAGTTCCGGCGTTTCGCTGCGCAGTCCGGCCGGGGCCAGCGGCTGGCGGCTGCGGGTCTGCCATTCGATCGGCGCGAGGTGGCGCGGGGCCAACTGGTTCCACAGCGCCCAGGCGGTGGAACCGCCGTCGCGCGCCGCCACGCTGGCGCTGCCCAGCAGCAGGTCCAGGCCGAGTTGGCGGCAGCGCTCGGCGATGGCCCCCCACATCAGCAGCACGGCCGCGCCGCGCCGGTAGGCCGGCGCCACGCAGGCGCGGCCCAGCTCGGCCATGCGCTGGCGCTGGCCGCGCAGGCGCGTCAGGTCAAAAAGCTGTTCGCAGTAGAAACCGCCGATGCGCTGGGCGGCCTCGGCCGTCAGCAGCCGGTAACAGGCCACCACCGCACCCACCTCGCCATCGGGGCCTACTTCGCGCAGCAGCAGGTGCTCGCAATGGGCATCGAAGAGGTCGGCGTCGTGTCCGCAGGGCGTGCCCGGCGGCGGCGTCAGGCGGGCGCCGAGCTCTTGCGCGAACACCTGGTGGCGCAGGCGTTGCGCCTCACGCAGCGCCTGCGGCTGCAGGCTGCCGTTGATCCACTCGGATCTCAGGCTGACCGGAGAGGCGCGGCGCTGTGACAGCGCGTGGGCGGGCAGGCTCATGGCGGGCAGCAGGTTGCTTGTCATGGACGGCCATGCTCGGCCGCCCGCGTGTCGTGCCCATGACGCCGAAGTGACGAATCCGTGTCGCTGCCGTCCGGCCGCTGCGGCCGGCGGACGGCGGGCGGCGCAGGTTCTCAGGCCTCGACTTGCAGCTCCACCAGGCCCAGCTTGGTCCAGGCGCGGGCTTCCTCGCCCAGCAGGTAGAGCGCCTGCGGTTGCGCATTGGCCCAGCCCTTGGCCATGCGCACGCGCACGCGGCGCCCCTCGCGCTGCACCTGCATGAATTCCTCGTTGATGGCGCTGCGCGCGTGGCACTTCACCAGCGCCAGGCGCAGCGCGAGCAACTGCCACAACAGGGCTTCGTCACGCAGTTCGGTCTCGAGTTTGCGCAAGCCGCCACGCTGACCCAGCGCGAGCAGGGCCATGCGGCGCAGCTGGTCCTGGCTGAAGCCCGGCGCGTCGAGGTGCTGGATCAGGTAGTGGCTGTGGCGGTGGTGGTCGTGGTGCGACACGCTCTGTCCGAGCTCGTGCCAGGCGGCGGCCCAGCCCAGTTCGAGCCCGCGCTCGGGCTCTGCCGCAGGATCGAGCCGGCCGTGCAGGCGCAAGGCCAGGCTGCGCACGCGACCGGCCTGCGCACGATCGACCTGAAAGCGCTGCTGCACCTCCAGCACCGCGGGGTCGCGCTGATCGAGGTTGTCCTCGTGCTGCTGCAGCTTGAGCCGCTCGCCGAGGTCGAACACCAGACCCTGACGCAAGGCACCCTTGGCCGGCTCGATGCGTTCGATGCCGAACAGCGACACCAAGGTGTAAAGAATGCAGAGCCCACCCGCCACCACGTTGCGGCGGTCGTCCTTCAGGCCCGACAGCTGCAGGCGGTTGACGTGGCCGGCGCGCAGGCAGGCTTCGATGCACCAGCGCAGCTCGGCGGCGCCGAAGCTGCCGTCGCTGCTCAGGCCGGCGGCCTCGACCACCTGGGCCACGGCGCCCACCGTGCCGCTGGCGCCCAGCACCTGGCTCCAGTCGGGCTCGCAGCGCCCCTTGCCGAACAGCACCAGCGCTTCCTCCAGCTCGGCGGCGGCCAGCACCTGGGCTTCACGGAAGGCCGACTCGGTCAGCTCGCCCGAGGCAAAGCAGCGCACCGAAAGGCCGACGCTGCCGATGGCAAAACTCTCGGCGCGCAGCGGTTGCAGGCCCTGCCCGAGGATCATCTCGGTGCTGCGCCCGCCGATGTCGATGACGAGCCGGGTTTCGTCCGAGGGTTGCAGGTGCGAGACGCCGGCGTAGATCAGGCGCGCCTCCTCGCGCCCGGCGATGACCTCGATGGCATGACCCAGCGCCTCGCCGCCGCGCACCAGGAAGGCGTTGCGGTTGCGCGCCTCGCGCAAGGTCTGCGTGGCCACGGCGCGCACGCGCTCCGGGGAGAAGCCCTGCAGCTCGGCGCCGAAGCGGCGCAGGCAGGTCAGCGCGCGCTCGATCGCGGTCTCGGTGAGGAAGCCCCCGGCGTCGAGCCCGGCGCCCAGGCGGATCGGCTCCTTCCAGTAGGCCAGGCTTCGGTAGTCGTTGCCGCGCAGGCGGGCAATTTCGAGGCGAAAGCTGTTGGAGCCGAGGTCGATGACGGCCAACGCGTCGGCGCCCCAGCGAGTGGTGGATTCGGACATCGTGACATTCTCGGCTGCGAGAATGACGATTCTGATTTCTCAATAAACCATGACCCTGCTGTCCATCGTGCTGGCCACCCTGGCCGGCGGCGTGCTTTCGGTGCTGGTGGCCGCCTTGCTCACCCAGGCGCTGCTGGGGCGCCTGGTCAAGCACCTCGTGAGCTTGTCGGCCGGCGTGCTGCTCGGCGCCTCGCTGCTGCACGTGCTGCCCGAGGCCTTCGAGAGCCAGGCCAGCAGCCAGGAGCTGTTCCTGTGCCTGCTCGGCGGCCTGTTGTTCTTCTTCCTGCTGGAGAAGGTGGAGCTGTACCGCCACACCCACCACCACGAGGGCGACGGGCATGCGCACCACCACCACTACGACGCCGAGCAGGCCGGACGCGGCGGTTACTCGGTGCTGCTGGGCGACAGCATCCACAACTTCTGCGACGGTGTACTGATTGCCGCCGCCTTCCTGGCCGACGCGCAACTGGGCTGGTTGACCGCCGCCGCCGTGGCCTTGCACGAGATCCCGCAGGAGGTGGGCGACTACCTGGTGCTGCTCAACGCCGGCTTCAGCCGTGCGCGGGCCCTGGCCTTCAATGCGCTGTCGGGCTTGGCCGCGGTGATCGGCGGCGTGCTCGGTTATTGGCTCTTCGTGCCCTTCGAGGCGCTGCTGCCCTATCTGATGGTGGTGGCCTCGTCGAGCTTCATCTACGTGGCGGTGGCCGACCTGATTCCGCAGATGCAGCGCCGCCTGCCCTGGCGTGACACCCTGGTGCAGGTGGCCTGGATTGGCGCCGGTCTGGCGCTGATGTCGCTGGCCTCGCTGGGTCACGCGCACTGACACACCCGGCAAGAAAAAAGCCCCGCTCGGTGAGAGCGGGGCTGCATTTCTTGTTTTGCGCCGGGACCGGCCCGGCAGCTTGCGGGCTCAGGCCTTGCGGCGACGCGCGAGGCCGCCCATGGCGGCCAGACCCAGCAGCATCATGGCGTAGGTGCCGGGCTCGGGAACGGCGGGGGCGGTCTGGATGGTCAGCGCACCCGACTGCCACAGGCCGTCCATCAAGCCGGCTGCGTCGTCGAAGCCCTCGAAGAACTCCATGTGCAGCATGCCGTCGGCGTCCACAGAGAAGTCGAGCCCGATGCCCACCAGATCGATCACGCCGCCGCTGGTGTAGTTGGATGCACCGCTGAAGTCGTCACCGATGCCGGCCGTCAGGTTGATGAAGCTGCTGCTGGTGGCACCGAAGCTGACCACCAGCTCCGACAGCCAGCTTGGCGACGTGGCCACCAGATTGACGTCCCAGCCGATGCCGATCACATGGGCGTTGGCGCCGATGTTCAAGGTGCGCGTCTCATTGGTGGCGCTGCCTTGCGAGTCCCAGCTGCCGATGCCGGTGACGTCGAACACGAAGTCGGTGGATGCGCCGGGGCTGAAGGTCACCAGCGAACTGCGCTGGCCGGTCAGGGCGCTGCTGGCCGAGCTGGCCGACTTGTCGGCCTGCGCAACGAAGGGAACGCACAGGGCCGCCACGGTGGCCAGCTTGGCAACGGTGGAAAAGAGAGAAGAACCTTGCATGTCGAGAGACCTCCAGGGATGGGTGGGGCGGAGTCCGGTTCCCGCATCTGCGGCACCAAACCTCCTGAACCGAGTTTGGTGTGACTTTTTACTCGGTGCCGGCTGCGGTGGTCGGCATCCCCCGGGGTCGGGGGGCGGGGCGAACCCACTCCCCTGTTTGAACCAGAGCCTTTTTGCGCGACCGGAAATCGCTCCCGGTAGCGCTGACAGGCCCTACTTCGGGTTTTTCTCGAGCCAGACCTCGAGCCCTTGCGCGTTCAGTTCCAGGTCCACCGCCAGCAGCCGGGCGAGGTCGGCCTCGGGCAGGGTGCAGCCATGCTGGCGCAGGCTGTCGGCGTAGGCGGCCAACAGCTCGCGCTTGATGCGCTCGTGGCGCTCGGCCTGGGCGGCGCGCGCGATGGCCACCATGCGGTCGGTCAGTTCGTGCAGCAGCGCGGCCAGGCGCGGTACTTCGCGCACCAGGCCGAAATGCGTCAGGTACATGCACTGCGGCTCGGCCGCCAGCAGGCGCGTCAGGCTGGCCTTGAGCGCCTCGGGCTCGAACTGCACCGGCGTGCTGGTGGGCAGGGCCCAGGCGCGGCCGTCGACGTCGAGTTCGCGGTAGGACAGGCCGAAGGTGTCGCCCGCGAACCAGCCCCGGCTTGCGGGATCCCAAATGCAGTGGTGGTGCCTGGCGTGGCCCGGCGTGTCGATGAAGCGCAGCTCACGCTGGCCGACGCGCAGGCGCATCTCGTCCTCGCTGGCGCGCGCGCGCGCGGCCGGCACCGGCACCAGCTCGCCGTAGTCGCGCGCCATCTGCTCAGCGCCGTACACGGCGGTGGCGCCGGCCCAGAGCTGCGAGGGGTCCACCATGTGGCGCAGCCCGCGCGGGTGGCAGACCAGGGTGGCGCCGGGCAGTTCGCGCATCAGCAGGCCGGCACCGCCGGCGTGGTCGAGGTGCACATGGGTGGGGATGACGTAGTCCACGGCGTCGCGTGCCAGGCCCAGGGCGGCCAGGGCTTCGAGCAGGCGCGGCACGGCGAAATTGGTGCCGGCGTCGATGAAGGCGGCGCGGCCGGCGTCGACCAGCAGGTAGGCGGCGTCGAAGCGCGGGCGGCCGAAACCGGTGTCGATCTGGTAGATGCCGTGCCCGAGGGCCTCGGTGTGCTGGGGAAGAATGCGCGCCTCGTCGTTCATGCCCTGAACCATAGCCGATGGCCGTCCTGCCGATTCTGAAGATGGGTGATCCGCGCCTGCTGCGCGTCGCCCAGCGCGTGCGCGATTTCGACACTCCCGGGCTGCACCAGCTGGTGCAGGACCTGCGCGACACCATGGCGGCCGCCAACGGTGCCGGGCTGGCTGCGCCGCAGATCGGCGTAGACCAGCGCGTGGTGTTGTTCGGCTTCCGGCACAACGCCCGCTACCCCGAGGCCGAGCCGGTGCCCGAGACCCTGCTGATCAACCCCGTCATCGAGGTGCTCGACGGGGCGGACCTGGAGGAGGGCTGGGAGGGCTGCCTGTCGGTGCCGGGTCTGCGGGGTGTGGTGGCGCGGCCGCGGCGCATCCGCTACCGCGGCCAGGACCTGCAGGGTCGGCCCATCGAGCGCGAGGCCGAGGGTTTCCATGCGCGCGTCGTGCAGCACGAGTGCGACCACCTCGATGGTCTGCTCTACCCGATGCGGGTGAGCGATTTCCGGCGCTTCGGCTTCACCGAGGTGCTGTTCCCCGGACTCGACGCCGCCGGCGACGAGGATTGATCAGCTCGCGCCGCGCAGCGCCACGCCACCGGCCGAGCGCGCCTTGGCCACGCTGGCGCCGAGCGGCTTGACGTAGCGATCCTGCAGCGCGCTGATGTGCTGCTCCATCTCGGCGGCGGTGTCGATCTTCTCGGCGTGGCGCTTGAGCACCGACATCGCCATGTCGATCAGCTTGGCGTTGCGCGTGAGCTCGCCCTGCTGGATCAGCAGTTGCACGCCGACGGCCGCCTGGCCGCGCAGGCTCTGCTTCATCGCCGTCTCGGCGACCTCGAAGACTTTGGCGTGGCAGTCGCGCAGGATCTGCGCGATGCCCTCGGCGTTCTCGCACATCGCCACCAGGATCTCGGTGCTGGCCTTGTTGATGCAGTAGCGCATGCCGATGCGCTGCATCAGTTCGTCCATCTCGTCGATCTGCAGCGCCTGCTCGGCCAGGCGCTTCCAGATGGCGATCACGAGACTGGCGGTTTCGTGGTCGGCGTCATCGCGCGCGCACTCCTTGGCCAGCGTGCGTGCCACGTCGAGCGCGACAGCCGTCTGCTTGTCGAGGATGGCCAGCAGGCCGTCGGCCAGGCGCACGAAGCGCTGCAGGCGCAGCGAGTTGGGGAATCGCTCGACCTGCTGGGTCAGTTGCACCTGGGCAGACTTGAGGCCCTTGCCGTCGCGCTTGTCGAAGCGCATCAGGGCCACCAGTACGAGCGAGAAGACGTCGTAGAGCTTGGACTTGAGGCCGTTGGTGGTGGCGCGCTCGAGCATGCGCAGCGCCTCGCTGCGCTCGCCTTGGTAGAAGCTCAGCGTGCCGGCGCGCTGCATGCGCAGCAGGCAGCCGGGCGTCAGCTCGGTGGCCAAGCGGTAGGTGGCCAGCGCGGCGGCGATGTCGCCCTGCTCCATGTGCACGCGGCCCAGCACGTCGTGCGAGTCGGCGTGGTTGGGCATCTCGCCGATCAGGTTCTCCAGCGTGCGCCGCGCCGCCGACAGATTGCCGCCTTCGAGCTCGGCGCGCGCCACGCCGAGCTTGGCCCAGGGCACGGTCTTGGCGGCGATGATGGCTTCGTAGAGTCGCTTGGCCTCGTCGTGGCGGCGCAGGCGCAGCAGCAGCTCGGCGCCGATGCGCGCGGCAAACAGCCAGAACTCGGCGCGCGCCTCGAAGCGCTGCAGGCACAGGCCGGCGGCCTGCTCGAACTCCTGCGCCTCGATGGCCTCGAAGATCGGTCCGAGCACGCGCTTCCTGTGGCGCGCTGCCTGCATGCGTTCGGCCAGCGCGTTGAGTGTGTAGGGCTTGATCAGGTAGCCGTCGAGCGCGGCCTCGGCGGCCTCGGCCACGGTGGCGTAGGTGGCCTCGCCGGTGATCATCATGAACACCGTCGAGTAGGGCAGCAGGTTCTCGCGGCGCAGCTCGTCGAGCAGGTCCTGGCCCGATTCCTCGTGACCCTCGAAGTGGTAGTCGCAGATCACCAGGTCGTAGGGCGCGTTCTCCAGCACGATGCGCGCGTCCTTCACGCGCGTCACGGCGCGCACGAAGCCCAGGCCCAGCTCGCGCAGCTGCGAGGTGATCAGGCTGCGCGAGTTCGCGTTGGAATCGATGACCAGCGCGTTGGCCTTGTGGATGGTGGCGTCGATCAGCATGGAAAGGGCTCTGCCCCGATCTTCAACCCATGCGGCGACCGCACCGCACCGGAATCGCCCTCACTGTGTTGCGAGGGCGCCGCGCAGCGTCACGATTTGAAGAGATCTTTGACCCGGTCGGCCCAGCTCTTGGCGTTGGGTGAATGCTTGTCGCCGGCCTTCCTCAGGCTCTCGTCGAGCTCCTTGAGCAGCTTGCGCTGGTGTTCGGTGAGCTTGACGGGCGTCTCGACGCTGACGTGGCAGTAGAGGTCGCCGGGGTAGGACGAGCGCAGGCCCTTGATGCCCTTGCCGCGCAGGCGGAAGGTCTTGCCGTGCTGCGTGCCCTCGGGCAGCTCGATCTCGGCCTTGCCGCCCAGCGTCGGCACCTCGATGCCGCCGCCCAGCGCCGCGGTGGTCAGCTGCACCGGCACCGTGCAGTGCAGGTCGTCGCCGTCGCGCTGGAAGATGTCGTGGTCCTTGAGGTGGATCTCGATGTAGAGGTCACCCGCCGGGCCGCCGTTGACGCCGGGCTCGCCATTGCCGCTGGAGCGGATGCGCATGCCCTCGTTGATGCCGGCCGGGATCTTCACCTCCAGCGTCTTGGTCTTCTTGGTGCGGCCGGCGCCGCCGCAGCTGCTGCAGGGCTCGGGGATCACCTTGCCGCTGCCGTGGCAGTGTGGGCAGGTCTGCTGGATGCTGAAGAAACCCTGGCGCATGTGCACCGTGCCGCTGCCGTTGCAGTGGCTGCAGGTCTTGACGCTGGTGCCCGGCTTGGCCCCCGTGCCGCCGCAGGTGCCGCAGCTCTCCCAGGTGGGGATGCGGATCTGCGTGTCGCTGCCGTGGGCGGCTTCCTCCAGCGAGATCTCGAGCGAGTAGGACAGGTCGGCGCCGCGGTAGACGCGCTGGCCGCCGGCCCCCGCGCCGCCGCCGCCCCGGCGTGCGCCGCCGAAGATGTCGTTGAACATGTCGCCGAAGGCGTCGGAGAAGCCGCCGAAGCCCTCCGCGCCGCCCGGCCCGCCACGGCCGCCCATGTTCGGGTCCACGCCGGCGTGACCGAACTGGTCGTAGGCGGCGCGCTTCTGCGCGTCGGAGAGCATCTCGTAGGCCTCCTTGGCCTCCTTGAACTTCTCCTCGGCCGCCTTGGCCCCGTCGCCCTGGTTGCGGTCGGGGTGGTGCTTCATGGCCAGCTTGCGGTAGGCCTTCTTGATGTCGTCCTCGCTGGCGTTCTTCGCCACACCGAGGATTTCGTAGTAGTCGCGCTTGGAGGCCATGCTCATCCTGAAAGGCAAAGGCCCGGTCGAGGCTGGCGCGACCGGGCCGGGAGGGTGCCCGTGCTTACTTCGTGTCCTTCACTTCCTTGAATTCGGCGTCGACGACGTTCTCGTCGGCCGCCTTCGCGCCCGCACCGGCCTGCGCCCCGGCGCCGCCCTGCGCGTCGGCACCGGCCGCCGCACCCTGTGCGGCCTGGGCCGCCTGGGCTTGTTCGTAGACCTTCTCGCCGAGCTTCTGGCTGGCGGTCATCAGCGCCTCGGTCTTGGCCTCGATCTCGGCCTTGTCCTCACTGCCCTTCAGGCAGTCCTCGGCGTCCTTGAGGGCGGCCTCGATCTTGGCCTTCTCGTCGGCGTCGAGCTTGTCGCCGTACTCGGTCAGGCTCTTCTTCACCGAGTGCACCATGGCGTCGCCCTGGTTGCGCGCCTGCACCAGCTCGACCTTCTTCTTGTCCTCGGCGGCGTTGGCCTCGGCGTCCTTGACCATCTTCTCGATCTCGGCCTCGTTGAGGCCCGAGTTCGCCTTGATGGTGATCTTGTTCTCCTTGCCGGTGCCCTTGTCCTTGGCGCTGACGTGCAGGATGCCGTTGGCGTCGATGTCGAAGGTGACCTCGATCTGCGGCATGCCGCGCGGCGCGGCCGGGATGCCTTCCAGATTGAACTCACCCAGGCTCTTGTTGGCCTGCGCCATCTCGCGCTCGCCCTGGTAGACCTTGATGGTCACGGCCGGCTGGTTGTCGTCGGCGGTCGAGAAGGTCTGCGCGAACTTGGTCGGGATGGTGGTGTTCTTCTTGATCATCTTCGTCATCACGCCGCCCAGGGTCTCGATGCCCAGGGACAGCGGGGTGACGTCGAGCAGCAGCACGTCCTTGCGATCGCCGGACAGCACCGAGCCCTGGATGGCGGCGCCGACGGCCACCGCCTCATCGGGGTTGACGTCCTTGCGCGGTTCCTTGCCGAAGAAGGCCTTGACCGCCTCCTGCACCTTGGGCATGCGCGTCATGCCACCGACCAGGATGACGTCGTCGATGTCGGCGGCGCTGACGCCCGCGTCCTTGATGGCCGTGCGGCAGGGCGCAATCGTGCGTTCGATCAGCTCGTCGACCAGGCTCTCGAGCTTGGCGCGGGTGAGCTTGATGTTGAGGTGCTTGGGCCCCGAGGCGTCGGCCGTGATGTAGGGCAGGTTGACGTCGGTCGAGGCGGCCGAGCTGAGCTCGATCTTGGCCTTCTCGGCGGCTTCCTTGAGGCGCTGCAGGGCCAGCACGTCCTTGGTCAGGTCGACGCCCTGTTCCTTCTTGAACTCGGTGACGATGTAGTCGATGACGCGCTGGTCGAAGTCCTCGCCGCCCAGGAAGGTGTCGCCGTTGGTGGAGAGCACCTCGAACTGCTTCTCGCCGTCGACGTCGGCGATCTCGATGATCGACACGTCGAAGGTGCCGCCGCCGAGGTCGTAGACGGCAATCTTGCGGTCGCCCTTGTGGCCGGAGCCGGCCTTGTCCAGGCCGAAGGCCAGCGCCGCGGCGGTGGGCTCGTTGATGATGCGCTTGACGTCCAGACCGGCGATGCGGCCGGCGTCCTTGGTGGCCTGGCGCTGGCTGTCGTTGAAGTAGGCCGGCACGGTGATGACGGCCTCGGTGATCTCCTCACCGAGGAAGTCCTCGGCGGTCTTCTTCATCTTGCGCAGCACCTCGGCCGAGACCTGCGGCGGGGCCATCTTCTTGCCGCGCACCTCCACCCAGGCGTCGCCGTTGTCGGCGGCGGCGATGGTGTAGGGCATCAGGTCGATGTCCTTCTGCACTTCCTTCTCGGTGAACTTGCGGCCGATCAGGCGCTTCACCGCGTACAGGGTGTTGCGCGGGTTGGTCACGGCCTGGCGCTTGGCCGGCGCGCCCACCAGCACCTCGCCGTCTTCCATGTAGGCAATGATGGACGGCGTGGTGCGTGCGCCTTCCGCGTTCTCGATCACGCGGGTGTTGCTGCCGTCCAGGATGGCCACGCAGCTGTTGGTGGTGCCGAGGTCGATGCCGATGATCTTGCCCATGGGAATGCTCCTGAGTGTTCTGGGGAATGTCTTGGAATTGGGGGAGGGCGCGGGGCTTTCAAGGCCCGGGCCGGGTGGGGGGCGGCGCCTACTTCGGCGCGGCCACCGTCACCAGGGCCGGGCGCAGCACGCGGTCGGCGATGAGGAAACCCTTTTGCAGCACCGCCACCACCGTGTTGGGCTCCTGCTCAGCCGGGATGGCCGAGATGGCCTGGTGCTGGTGCGGGTCGAACTTGCTGCCCTGCGCGGGATTGATCTCCACCACGCGGTTGCGCTCCAGCCCCTGCACGAGCTGGCGCCGGGTGGCGTGCACGCCCTCCAGCAACTGCTCGGAGGTGGCACTGGCGTTGGCGATGGCGCCGTCCAGGCTGTCGAGCACCGGCAGCATGGCCTCGGCGAAGCCCTCGACGGCGAACTTGCGCGCCTTGGCCACGTCCTCGTCGGCGCGGCGGCGGGTGTTTTCGGCCTCGGCCTTGGCGCGCAGGTAGGCGTCGCTCATCTCGGCAAGGCGCGTCTCCAGGGCCAGTTCGGCCTCGGTCTTGGCGGGGGCCGCGTCGGCAACGGGCGCGGCGGCGTCGGTCTGCTCGGGCAGGTCGGTGCTCATGGACGTACAGGGGGAATGGATGCAGGGCGGCACCCCGTTCGGGGCGCCGGAAGCCAGGGCGGTCCCGCCCTTGCGCAAGCGACATGGGGACAAGGCCCCACGTTTCAAGGGGCCGGATTGTGCGTCATGCCCTGGGGGAAACCCGCTGCGAGCGACGCTCGCCCTCTCAGGCCGCCGGCTGACCTTCTTCGAAGCGCTCGCCGGCTTCGGCCATGCGCACCAGCAGCGCGGCGGGGGCGAAGCGTTGGCCGTGGCGCGCGGCCAGTTCGCGGCAGCGCGCCACGAAGGCCGGCAGGCCCACGCCGTTGATGAACTGCAGCGCGCCGCCCTGGAAGGGCGCGAAGCCCCAGCCGAGGATCGAGCCGACGTTGGCGTCGGCCACCGAGCGCAGCACGCCTTCCTCCAGGCAGCGCGCCGCCTCGTTGGCCTGGGCGAACATCAGGCGGTCGATCAGCTCGCGCTGCTCGGGCGGGTCGTCGCGCGCCGGGTACAGCTCGGCCAGGCCGGGCCACAGGCGCTTGTCGCGCCCGCCTTCGGCGTAGTCGTAGAAGCCGCGGCCGGCCTTCTTGCCGCTGCGTCCGAGATCGCAGAGCCGGCGCAGCACGGCCTCGCCGGGGTGCTCGGGGTAGGGCAGGCCGGCGGCGGCGAGGTCCTTGCGCGTCTGGTCGGCCACATGCACGCCCAGCGACAGGCTGAGTTCATCCTGCAGCGCCAGCGGCGGCATGGGCATGCCGGCCTGCAGACCCGCCGCCTCGATGGCGCGCGGCGGCACGCCCTCGGCCAGCAGGGCCAGGCCCTCCATCACATAGGTGGCGAACACCCGGCTGGTGTAGAAGCCGCGCGCGTCGTTGACGACGATCGGCGTCTTGCCGATCTGCAGCACGAAGTCGAAGCCGCGCGCCAGGGTCTCGGCCGAGGTGCGCTCGCCGACGATGATCTCGACCAGCGGCATCTTGTCCACCGGCGAGAAGAAGTGCAGGCCGATGAACTGCTGCGGCCGCGCGCTGGCCTCGGCCAGGCCGGTGATGGGCAGGGTCGAGGTGTTGGAGGCGAACACCGCGTCGGGCGCCAGCTGTGCCTCGGCCTGCGCGGTCACGGCGGCCTTGACGGCGCGGTCCTCGAACACCGCCTCGATGACGAGCTCGCAACCCTGCAGCGCGGCGGCGTCGGCCGTCGGCTCGATGCGTGCCAACTGCGCGTCGCGCTGCGCGGCGCTGCGGCGGCCGCGCTTCACGGCCTTGTCGAGCAAGCCCTGCGAGTGGGCCTTGCCCTGCTCGGCGGCCGGCAGCGTGCGGTCCAGCAGCACCACCTCGATGCCGGCCTGCGCCGCCACGTGGGCGATGCCCGCGCCCATCATGCCGGCGCCCAGGATGCCGAGCTTGCGCACCCTTGCCTGTGGCACAGCGGCCGGCCGCGAGGCGCCCTTCTTGATGGCGTGCAGCTGGTACCAGAGCGTGCCGATCAGGTTGCGCGACACCGGGCTCACCACGCAGGCGGCGAAGTAGCGCGACTCGATCTCCAGCGCGCGGTCGATGTCGGTCAGGCCGCCCTCGAACACCGCCGACAGGATGTGGGTGAGCGCCGGGTAGTTGCCGAAACCCTTGGTGGCGGCCATCGACGGCGCGATGGCCAGCATCTGCACCACGGCGGGCGCGCGCGAGTCGCCGCCGGGGTAGCGGAACTTCGGCGCGTCCCAGGGCTGCTGGGGCTTGGGATGGGCGGCGATCCAGGCGCGCGCCGCGGCCAGCGCGGCGTCGCGGTCCGCGGCCAGCTCGCCCGCCAGGCCGCTCGACAGGGCCTGATCGGCGCGCACTTCGCTGCCCTCGAGCATCCACTGCACCGCCTGCTGCATGCCCACCAGGCGCGGCAGGCGCTGCGTGCCGCCGCCGCCCGGCAGCAGGCCGAGCTTGACCTCGGGAAGACCGAGCCGCGCCCGGCCGTCGTCCACCACGATGCGGTGGTGGCAGGCCATGGCGATCTCCAGCCCGCCGCCCAGGCAGCGGCCCTGCAGGATCGCCACCACCGGCTTGCCGCAGCGCTCCAGCCGGCGCAGGAAGGCCTTGAAGCGCATCGACTCGTCGAAGGCCTGCTGCGCGCCGCTCAGGCGGTGCAGGCGGTCGATGTCGGCGCCGGCCAGGAAGTCGGGCTTGCCCGAGCGCAGCACCAGGCCCTTGACGCCGGCCTCAGCCTCCAGCAGGTCGGCCAGAGCGGCGAGCGGCAGCGCCAGCGCGTCGTTGAGGATGTTCATCGACGGACCGGGCAGGTCCATGGTGGCGACGACGATGCCGTCGGCGCCGTGCTCGAGCGTCAGGGCGTTCTGGCTTGTCTGGGTCGTCGGGGAAGTGGCGTTCACGGATCAGACCCTTTCGATGACGGTGGCGATGCCCATGCCGGCGCCCACGCACAGGGTGACGCAGCCGGTCGACAGGTCGCGGCGCTCCAGCTCGTCGAGCAGGGTGCCCAGCAGCATGCAGCCGGTGGCGCCCAGCGGGTGGCCCATGGCGATGGCGCCGCCGTTGACGTTGACGCGCTCGAGCTCGATGCCGAGGTCGCGCGCCGTCTTCAGCGGCACGGTGGCGAAGGCCTCGTTGATCTCCCACAGGTCGACGTCGCCGGCCGCCATGCCGGCTTGGCTCAGCGCCTTGCGGCAGGCGGGCGTCGGTCCGGTGAGCATGATGGTGGGCTCGGAGCCGATCACCGCGGCGGCGCGGATGCGGGCGCGTGGCTGCAGGCCGGCGGCCGCG
Source organism: Inhella sp. (assembly GCA_041919015.1). Lineage (GTDB taxonomy): Bacteria > Pseudomonadota > Gammaproteobacteria > Burkholderiales > Burkholderiaceae_C > Inhella. Next base: position 45,444 of record JAYRUQ010000018.1, on the reverse strand, counting down.
CCGCCCGCTCTCGAGCCGACCAGCATCAGCGCCGCGCCGTCGACGATGCCCGAGGAATTGCCGGCGTGGTGCACATGCTCGATGCGCTCCACCGTCGGGTAGCGGCGCTGCGCGGTGGCGTCGAAGCCCATCTGCCCCATCATCAGGAAGCTGGGTTCGAGTCGGGCCAGGGTCTCCAGCGTGGTGGCGGGGCGGATGGTCTCGTCCTCGTCGAGCAGCAGCAGGCCGGCGATGTCGTGCACCGGCACCAGCGAACGGGCGAAGTGCCCGGCGGCGCGTGCTGCGGCGGCGCGCTGGTGCGAGCGCACCGCGAAGGCGTCCAGCTCGCTGCGCGAGAAACCCTCCAGCGTGGCAATCAGGTCGGCGCTGATGCCCTGCGGAACGAAGGACAGCGCGGCATTGACGCGCGGATCCATGACCCAGGCGCCACCGTCGCTGCCCATCGGCCAGCGGCTCATCGACTCCACGCCGCCGGCCACCACCAGGCGCTCGAAACCGCTGGCCACCTTGGCGGCGGCCAGGTTGACCGACTCCAGCCCGGAGGCGCAGAAGCGCGACTGCGTGACGCCGGCCACCTGCTGCGCCCAGCCGGCGTCGAGCACGGCGGTGCGCGCGATGTCGGCGCCCTGCTCACCGACCGGCGTGACGCAGCCGATCACCAGATCGTCGACCTGCGCGGTGTCGAGCCGCAGGCGCTGCTGCAAGGCCTGCAGCAGCGTGCGCAGCAGCCAGACCGGGCTGGCCTGGTGCAGGCGGCCGTCCTTCTTGCCCTTGCCGCGCGGTGTGCGCACATGGTCGTAGAGGTAGGCGTCGAATGGCATGGGCGGTCTCCGGCGGGCAGGGCGCTCACATGAAGCGTGAGGCCAGCTCCTTCATGATCTCGTTGGTGCCGCCGTAGATGCGCTGCACGCGGGCGTCGGCGTAGAGCTCGGCGATCGGGTATTCCATCATGTAGCCGTAGCCGCCGAAGAGCTGCAGGCACTCGTCGACCACCTTGCACTGCAGGTCGCTGACCCAGGCCTTGGCCAGCGCGGCGCGCGCGGCGTCCAGCTCGCCCTTCAGGTGCGCCACCATGCAGGCGTCGACGAAGGCGCGCGCCGCCAGCAGCTGGCTCTGCACCTCGGCGAGCTTGAAGCGCGTGTTCTGGAAGCTCCACACCGGCTTGCCGAAGGCCTTGCGCTCCTTGGTGTAGGCCAGGGTGTCGGCCAGTGCGCGCTCCATGGCGCCGACGCCGGTGACGGCGATGATCAGGCGCTCCTGCGGCAGCTCCTGCATCAGCTGGACGAAGCCCTGGCCCTCGCCCTCGCCGGGCGCGGCCTGCGCGCCGCCCAGCAGGTTGCCCAGCGGCACGCGCACCTCGTCGAAGAACAGCTCCGAGGTGTCCTGCGCCTTCATGCCGATCTTGTCGAGGTTGCGGCCGCGGCGGTAGCCCGGCACCAGCGTGCCGTCCTCGTTTTCGACCTCGACGACGAGCAAGGAGATGCCCTTGGCGCCGGCGCCGCGGTCCACGTTGCCGCCCTCATCCACGGCGGTCTTGCACACCACCACCACCAGATTGGCGTTCTGGCCGTTGGTGATGAAGACCTTCTGGCCGCTCAGCAGGTAGTGGTCGCCGTCGCGCCGCGCGACGGTGCGCACGTTCTGCAGGTCGCTGCCGGTGCCGGGCTCGGTCATGGCGATGGCGCCGACCAGCTCGCCGCTGGCCATCCGCGGCAGCCAGCGCGCCTTCTGCGCGTCGCTGCCGTAATGCAGGATGTAGGGCGCGACGATGGCCGAGTGCAGGCCGCCGCCGAAGCCGCCGATCGCCGCCTTGGCCTGCTCGAGCAGGATCACCGCCTCGTGGCCGAAGTCGCCGCCGCCACCGCCCCAGGCCTCGGGCATGCCGGCGCACAGCAGGCCGTTGGCGCCGGCCTCGCGCCAGGTGTCGCGGCCCATCATGCCGGCCTCGCGCCATTCGGCGCAGCGCGGCACCCAGCGTTCCTTGAAGAAGCGCGCCACCGCGTCCTGCAGCATGCGGTGCTCTTCGGTGATCCAGGGCGAGGGGAAGAGCGGCAGGGACATGGCGTTTACTTGGGTTGCGTCGCCGCGAGCTGCCGGCGCACGTTGTCGTTGATGACGCGCAGCTCGGCCAGCGTGGCCTCGATGTGCGCGCGCTTCTGTTCGAGCTCGGCAATCGCCGCGTCGGTGCGCTCCAGCGTGTACTGCAGCTGCTTGCTGCGGCCCTCGCCGTGGTTGCCGTAGAGGTCGAGGTACTGCTTGATCTCGTCGAGGCTGGAGCCGATGGCCTTGGCGCGCAGGATCAGCTTCAGGCGCGCACGGTCGCGCTGCGTGTAGATCCGTGCGCCGTTGACGCGCCGCGGCGTGAGCAGGCCCTTGTCCTCGTAGAAGCGGATGGCGCGCGGCGTCAGCGCGAATTCCGCGCACAGCTGGGTGATGCCGTACAGGGCTTCCTGCGGCGCGCTGCTGCTGGAGGCCAGCATCTCGAGCGCGGCGGCCTTGCGCTTGCGTTCCACGCCGGCGCTCATCGACTCAGACCACGCGCGACAGCTTCATGGCGACGCTCATGTCGCCCGAGACCTTGAACTTGCCCATCATGAAGCCGTTCATCGGGTTGAGCGCGCCGCTGACCAAGGCGGCCAGGTTGTCGCGTGTGATGGCCACCGTGCAGTCGGCCTCGCAGTCCGCGTTGCTGACCGAGTTGGGGACGTTCTTGCCGTCGATCACGGCCACGCCGTCCTCGCCGCAGTCGAACTTGAGCACGGCACCCAGGCCGCTGTCCTGGCCGACCTTGGCGCGCAGCGCCTCGGTGATGGCTTGCATGTCCATGAACTTCTCCTGATTGAGCCGGCCGGCGTCGTCTTGACGGGCCTGGGGCGGCAGCTTAAGTGCAACGGGCTCCATAAAGATCATGGCAATTACCAATAGGCGAACAGGCTTACGTTAACGGAAGCTAGAGGCCTATCGCGTGATTGGCTCGCTCCGGTGCATGCCGGGGTCAACGGAGACGGATCGATGGACGAAGGCAGTTCGGCGCAGTACCGCAGCGTGTTCCGACCGGGGTTGTTCGACGGCCAGCGCATCTGGGTGACCGGGGGCGGCTCGGGCATCGGCCGCTGCGTGGCGCACGAGCTGGCCGCGCTGGGCGCCGAGCTGGTCATCTCGGGGCGCCGCGCCGACAAGCTGCAGCGGGTGGCCGAAGAGATCGGGGCCGACGGCGGGCGCTGCAGCTGGCGCGCCTTCGACATCCGCGACGAGCAGGCGGTCCAGACGAATGTGGCCGCGGTGCTGGCCGAGCAGGGGCCGGTGCAGGGCCTGGTCAACAACGCCGGCGGCCAGTTTCCGGCGCCGCTGTTGGCGATCTCCAAGCGCGGCTTCGAGGCGGTGGTCGCCAACAACCTGACCGGCGGCTTCCTGATGATGCGCGAGCTCTTCACGCAATGCCTGCAGGGGCAGGGCGGCGGTGCCATCGTCAACATGACGGCCGACTTCCGCAACGGCATGCCCGGCATGGCGCACAGCGGCGCGGCGCGCGCCGGCATGAGCAATCTGACGATGAGCGCCGCCTGCGAGTGGGCGCATGCCGGCGTGCGCGTCAACGCGGTGGCGCCGGGCTGGGTGGCCTCCAGCGGCATGGACAGCTACGGGCCGGCGATCCAGCCGCTGATCCGCCAGCTCAAGGAGCATGTGCCGCTGCGCCGCCTGGCCAGCGAGGCCGAGGTGAGCGCCGCCATCGTCTTCCTGCTGTCGCCGGCGGCGGCCTTCATCAGCGGCGTGACGCTGCCCATCGACGGCGCGGCCTCGCTGGGCAGCCCGCTGTTCCCGCGCCCCGCCGAGGGCGGCAACGCGCCCTTCGAGGGCTTCCACCGCGCCAGCACGCCGGAGGTGCTGAAGTGAGCCGCCTGAGCTCGCGCCTGAACCCGCGCTCGGCCGCCTTTGCCGCCAACGCTGCGGCCATGCAGGCGCGCCTTGACGAGGTGCTGGCGCTGCAGGCCCGCGTGGTGGCCGAGTCCAATTCCAAGCGCGACAAGTTCGCGCAGCGCGGTCAGCTGCTGCCGCGCGAGCGCGTGGCGCGCCTGATCGACCGTGGCTCGGACTTCCTCGAGCTCTCGCCGCTGGCCGGCCTGGGCCTGCACGATGACGACGGCAAGAAGGCGGTGCTGGGGGGCGGCTCGGTGATCGGCATCGGGTGGGTGGCCGGCAAGCGCGTGCTGGTCTCGGCCAGCGACAGCGCCATCAAGGGCGGCACGGTGGCGCCGCTGGGCCTGAAGAAGGCGCTGCGTGCGCAGCAGATCGCCGCCGAGAACCGCCTGCCGCTGATCTATCTGGTGGAGAGCGGCGGCGCCAACCTGATGTACCAGAGCGAGATGTTCGTCGAGGGCGGGCGCAGCTTCGCCAACCAGGCGCGGCTGTCGGCGCAAGGGGTGCCGCAGATCGCCGTGGTGCACGGCTCGTCCACCGCCGGCGGCGCCTACCTGCCGGGGCTGTCGGACTATGTGCTGCTGGTCAGGGATCGCTCCAGCATCTATCTGGCCGGTCCACCGCTGGTCAAGGCCGCCATCGGCGAGGACGCCAGCGACGAGGAGCTCGGCGGCGCCGAGCTGCACGCCCGCGTCACCGGCCTGGGCGAGTACCTGTGCGAGGACGACGCCCATGCGCTGGCCACGGTGCGCGAGCTGCTGGCGCTGCTGCCCTGGCCGCAGGCCCCGTTGCGCGCCGCCGTCGAGGCACCGCAGCACCCGGCCGAGGAACTGCTCGGCGTGGTGCCGGCCGACGAGCGCGAACCCTATGACGTGCGCGAGGTGATCGCGCGCCTGGTCGACGGCTCGGACTTCCTCGAGTTCAAGGCCGCCTACGCCCCCGAGACCGTGTGCGGCCATGCGCGCCTGGACGGCCACGCCGTCGGCCTGATCGGCAACAACGGCCCGATCCAGCCGCAGGGTTCGACCAAGGCCGCGCAGTTCATGCAGCTGTGCGACCAGGCCGGCGTGCCCCTGGTGTTCCTGCAGAACACCACCGGCTACATGGTCGGCCGCGAGGCCGAGCGCGGCGGCGCCATCAAGCATGGCGCCAAGATGATCCAGGCGGTGGCCAATGTGCGCGTGCCCAAGTTCACCGTGGTGCTGGGCGGCTCCTTCGGCGCCGGCAACTACGGCATGTGCGGACGCGGCTTCGACCCGCGCTTCATCTTCAGCTGGCCCAGCGCGCGCACCGCGGTGATGGGCGGCGCGCAGGCGGCCAAGGTGATGGACCTCGTCAACCGCGCCAAGCTCGAGCGCATGGGCATGCCGGCCAACGACGAGGCGCTGGCGGCCATGAGCGAGCAGCTGCGCCAGCGCATCGAGCGCGAGTCGAGCGTGCTGTTCGGCACCGCGCGCCTGTGGGACGACGGCGTCATCGACCCGCGCGACACGCGCCGCGTGCTCGCCCTGTGCCTGGCGCTGGCCGCCGAGGGCCAGGCGCGTGAGCTGCACCCCAACGCTTTCGGCGTGGCCCGACTCTGACCCCCTCCACGCCCACCCCTATCCGGAGAACCCGAGCATGCAATGGACCCCTGAACACCACGCGCTCTACGACACCGTGGCGCGCTTCGTCGACAAGGAGCTCAACCCCCATGTGGCCGAGTGGGAGAGGAACGAGATGTTCCCGGCCCACGAGGTGTTCAAGAAACTTGGCACGCTGGGCCTGCTGGGCCTCAAGTACCCCGAGGAATTCGGCGGCGCGGGACTGGATTTCAGCTACTCGATGGTGATGGCCGAGGCGCTCGGCACCTGCCGGGTGGCCGGCGTGCCGATGGCCATCGGCGTGCACACCGATATGTGCACCCCGGCCCTGGCGCGCTTTGGCAGCGACGCGCTGCGCCGCGAGTTCCTGGCTCCTTCGATCGCCGGCGACCTGGTCGGCTGCATCGGCGTCTCCGAGCCCGGCGGCGGCTCCGACGTGGCGGCGCTCAAGACCAGCGCGCGCAAGGACGGCGATGACTATGTGATCGACGGCAGCAAGATGTGGATCACCAACGGCATGCAGGCCGACTGGTGCTGCCTGCTGGCCAACACCGGCGAGGGGCCGGTGCACAAGAACAAGAGCCTGATCGTGGTGCCGCTCGACGCCCCCGGCGTGACGCGCCAGAAGATCCACAAGATCGGCATGGACTCCTCGGACACCGCACAGCTGTTCTTCGACGGCGTGCGCGTGCCGCAGCGCCACCTGATCGGTCAGGAGGGCATGGGCTTCATGTTCCAGATGATGCAGTTCCAGGAGGAGAGGTTGTGGGGCGCGGCCTCCAGCCTGAGGAACCTCGACCTGCTGATCGACCAGACCATCGACTACACGCGCCAGCGCCACGCCTTCGGCAAGCCGCTGCTCGACAACCAGGTGGTGCACTACCGGCTGGCCGAGCTGCGCACCGAGGTGGAACTGCTGCGCTCGCTGACCTACCGCGCGGTGGACCAGTACGTCGGGGGTCAGGATGCCGCCAAGCTCGCCTCGATGGCCAAGCTCAAGTGCGGGCGCCTGATCCGCGAGGTCGCCGACTCCTGTCTGCAGTACTGGGGCGGCATGGGCTTCACGCGCGACAACCCGATCAGCCAGGCCTACCGCGACGGTCGCCTGGTGTCGATCGGCGGCGGCGCCGACGAGGTCATGCTGTCCATCATCTGCAAGCTGGAGGGCACCCTCCCGAAGGCCGCTTGAACATGGCGGTCCCCAATGTGCCCAGCCCGCAGACCCTGGCGCTGGCGCTGCGCGAGGGCGGCGTGCTGGAGGTCCGGCTGAACCGGCCGGCGCAGCGCAACGCGCTGTCGCTGGCCATGGTGGCCGAGCTGCGCCAGACCCTGGACTGGGCCGAGGCGCAGGGCGGCGTGCGCGCCCTGGTGCTGCGCGGCGAGGGCGGTCATTTCTGCGCCGGTGGCGACCTCAAGGACATGGCCGAGGCCCGCTCGCGCCTGGCCGACGAGGGGCCGGCGGTGCTGGAGCGGCTCAACGCCGCCTTCGGCGCGCTGTGCCAGGCCTTCGACCGCACGCCGCTGGCCACCGTGGCCGTGCTGCAGGGCACGGTGATGGGCGGCGGTTTCGGCCTGGCCTGCGTGGCGGACCTGGCGCTGGCCGGTCGCTCGGTGCGCTTTCGCCTGCCCGAGACCTCGCTGGGCGTGGTGCCGGCGCAGATCGCGCCCTTCCTGGTGCAGCGCCTGGGCTACTCGCAGGCGCGCCGGCTGGCCGTCAGCGGCGGGCGGCTCGACGGCGAGCAGGCCCTGCGCCTGGGCCTGGTGCACGAGTTGCACGAGGACGAGGCGCTGGACGCCGCGCTGGACGCGCAGCTGGTGCAGCTGCGCCAGTGCGCGCCGGGCGCGGTGGCGGCCACCAAGGCCCTGATGGCGCGCGCGCTGCACGAGCCGGCCTCGACCCTGCTGGCCGACGCGGCGCGCGTCTTCGCGCAGTCGGCGCTCGGCGAGGAGGGCCTGGAGGGCGTGGCCGCCTTCGTCGAGCAGCGCGCGCCGCGCTGGGCCGCGCCATGAAGCAGGGAGCGAGCACGATGTTCAGCAAGATCCTGGTCGCCAACCGCGGCGAGATTGCCTGCCGGGTGATGCGCAGCGCCCGCGCGCTGGGCTATCGCACGGTGGCGGTGTACTCGGAGCCCGACGCAGCGGCCCCGCATGTGGCGCTGGCCGACGAGGCGCTGGCTCTCGGTGGCCACAGCGCCGCCGAGTCCTATCTGCGCGGCGAGGCGCTGATCGCCGCGGCGCGCCGCTGCGGCGCCGACGCCCTGCACCCCGGCTACGGCTTCCTGTCGGAGCGCGCCGACTTCGCGCAGGCGGTGCTCGACGCCGGCCTGGTGTTCATCGGCCCGCCGCCTGCGGCCATCGTCGCCATGGGCAACAAGGCCGGCGCCAAGCGCCGCATGCTGGCCGCCGGCGTGCCCTGCGCGCCGGGCTATCTGGGTGAGGCACAGGACGATGCGACGCTGCGCCGCGAGGCGCTGGCCCTGGGCCTGCCGCTGCTGGTCAAGGCGGCGGCCGGCGGCGGCGGCCGTGGCATGCGCCTGGTGCGCCGGGCCGAAGAGCTCGACGAGGCGTTGGCCGGCGCGCGGCGCGAGGCACAGAGCGCCTTCGGCGACGGCACGCTGATGCTGGAGCGCCTGGTCGAGCGCGGCCGCCACATCGAGATCCAGGTGTTTGCCGATGCCCATGGCCACGCGCTGCACCTGGGCGAGCGCGACTGCACGGCGCAGCGGCGCCGCCAGAAGGTCGTCGAGGAGGCGCCCTCGCCGGTGGTCAGCGCGGCGATGCGCGAGGCCATGGGGCGCGACGCCGTGGCCGCCGCGCTGGCCGTCGGCTACGTCGGCGCCGGCACGGTGGAGTTCATTGTCGACGAGGCGATGCAGCACCACTTCCTCGAGATGAACACGCGCCTGCAGGTCGAGCACCCGGTCACCGAGTGCATCACCGGGCTCGATCTGGTCGAGTGGCAGCTGCGCGTGGCCGCCGGCGAGGCGCTGCCGCTGCAGCAGCCGCAGATCGCCTTCCAGGGCCATGCCATCGAGGTGCGCCTGTACGCCGAGGACCCTTACGCCGGCTTCGTGCCGCAGACCGGGCGCATCGACTGGTGGCGGCCGCAGATCGCCACGCGCCAGCCGGGGGTGCGGGTCGACGATGGCATCCGTGAAGGGGGCACGGTCTCGCCCTACTACGACGCGATGCTGGCGAAGTTCATCGTGCACGGCCGCGACCGCGACGACGCCATCCGCCGCCTCGCCGCGGCGCTGGAGGACGCGCCGCTGCTCGGTCCGGTCAACAACGGCCGCTTCCTGCGCGACCTGATCCGCCATCCGGCCTTCCGCGCCGCCTGGCTGCACACCGGCCTGCTGGACGAATGGGCGCTCAACGGCGACGCCTTGCTGCAGCGTCCGCAGCCCGCCGACGCCGACTGGCTGGTGGCCGCCGCGCTGCTGGCGCTGCCCGAGGACCTGGTGCCGACCGACACGCCGAACGGCGGATCGGACAGGACCCTGAGCCCGGCGCACATGGCCTTCGAGCTGCGCCTGCAACAGGGCGCCGCGCAGCGCTGCTGGCGCGTGCGGCTGCCGGCCGCGCACAGCGTGCTGCTCGAGGCCGACGGGGTCGAGCACCGCGTGCAATGGCTGGGCCGCGACGCCGACGGTCGCCAGCGCCTGGCGGTGGACGGCGTGCAGCGCGGGTGCATCGCGCAGCGCGCCGGGCGTCGCCTGCAACTGGCCAGCGACGCCGCGGTGCATCTCTTCGAAGAGCCGTCCGCAGTGCCGGTCGATGCCGTGCTCGACGACCCCCTGCGCGCCTGCGCTCCCGTGGCCGGCCTGCTGGCGCAGCTGCGCGTGGCCTGCGGCGACCGGGTGGTCGAGGGGCAGCCGATGGCCAGCGTCGAGGCCATGAAGATGGAAATGTGGCTGTGCGCGGCCTGCGACGGGCGCGTCAAGGCCGTGCACGCGGCGCCGCAGCAGGCGGTGGCCGCCGGCGCGCTGCTGATCGAACTCGAACCGCTGGAGGCGCGCTGAGCATGTCCCACGACAAGGCCATCCTGACCTGCGCGCTGACCGGCGTGCTGACCAACCCCAAGCAGCACCCGGTGCCGGTCACGCCGGCGCAGATGGCGCAGCAGGCGCGCGACGCCTTCAACGCCGGGGCCGCGGTGATGCATGTTCACCTGCGCATGCAGCAGGAGGGCCTCGGGCATCTGCCAAGCTGGGAGCCTGACGTGGCCGAGGCCGTGGTGGCTGCGATCCGCGCCGCCTGTCCGGGCGTCATCATCAACCTGACGACCGGGGTGATCGGCCCCGACATCGGCGGCCCGGCGGCCTGCATCCGCCGCGTGCGGCCCGAGATCGCCGCCTGCAACGCCGGCAGCCTCAACTACCTGAAGCTGAAGGATGACGGCCAGTGGGCCTGGCCGCCGATGGTGTTCGACAACCCGGTGGACAAGGTGCAGCGCTTCCTCGCGGTGATGGAGGAATGCGGCGTGCACCCGGAGTTCGAGTGCTTCGACGTCGGCATCGTGCGCTCGGTGGGCATGTACGTGAAGGCCGGCCTGCTCAAGTCCGGCATGGGGCGGCCCGAGTACAACTTCGTGATGGGGGTGGCCTCGGGCATGCCCTGCGACGCCGACCTGCTGGCGCTGCTGCCGCGCTATCTGTGCGAGGACGCGCTGTGGCAGAGCACCTTGATCGGCCGCCAGGAGATCTGGCCGGTGCACCAGCGCACCGCAGAGCTCGGCGGCATGCTGCGCAGCGGGCTGGAGGACACCTTCTACCTGCCCGACGGTTCGCGCGCCGGCGGCAACGGTGAGTTGATCGAGGCGCTGGCGCGCTGTGCGGCGCGGGCCGGCCGCGCCGTGGCCAGCCCCGCCGAGGCGCGCGCGCTCTTGGGGCTGGCGCCATGAACGCCGGTGGCGCCGCGCTGCGGCCCACGCCGCAATGCCTGATCGACACCGCCACGCGCCTGCCCGACCGGCCGGCCTACTTCGTGCGCGACGCGCAGGGCTGGCAGCCGAGCACCTGGAGCGCGTTGCTGCGCAGCGTGCAGCGCGCCGCCCGCGCGCTGGTGGGCTTGGGCGTGCAGCCCGGGCAGACCGTCTGCATCCTCGGCTTCAACCGACCCGAGTGGCTGGTCATGGACCACGCCGCCATGATGGTCGGCGCCACCAGTGCCGGCATCTACTGGACCAGCGCGCCGGTCGAGGTGGCCTACATCCTGCAGCACAGCCGCGCGCCGCTGCTGCTGCTGGAGGATGCCGGCCAGCACGCCAAGCTGCAGGCCAGCGGCGCGGCGCTGCCGCAGCTGCGCCATGTGGTGAGCATGGGCACGCTCACCTTGCCTGGCTGCCTGGACTGGCAGGGCTTCCTGGCCCTGGGCGACGGACCCGAGGCCGAGCGCCTGCAGGCCGAGGTGGAGCGCCGCCTGGCCGCGCTGCGCTTGAGCGACCTCGGCTCGCTGATCTACACCAGCGGCACCACCGGCCACCCCAAGGCCGTGATGCTCAGCCACGGCAATCTGGCCTGGACGGCGCAGACGCTCAACCGCGTCTACGCCATGGACGAGCGCGGCCGCTTGATCTCCTACCTGCCGATGGCCCATGTGGCCGAGAAGGTCGGTGCCATCCACGCGCCGGCCCGGGCCGGCAACGCCATCTACTTCGCGCGCGCCATCGAGCAACTGCTCGAGCACATGAAGGAGGTGCGCCCCACCGTCTACTTCGGTGTGCCGCGCCTGTGGGAAAAGATGCACGCGGCGCTGGCCGAGAAGCTCGGCGCGGCGCGCGGCGTCAAGGGCGCGATGGCGCGCTGGGCGATGGGCGTGGCACGGCGTTGGCACGAGCGCCAGCTGGCCGCTCAAGCGCCCGGCGTGCTGCTGGACGCGCGCATGGCCCTGGCGCGCCGCCTGGTGCTGCGCAAGGTGCACGCGGCGCTGGGGTTGGACGCGGCGACCCTGCTGCTGTCGAGCGCCGCACCGATCTCGCCCGAGGTGCTGAAGTTCTTCTTCTCGCTCGACCTGCCGGTGCGCGAGCTCTACGGCCAGAGCGAGGTCTGCGGGCCCACCACGCTGAACCTGAGCGGCGCCACGCGCGTCGGTTCGGTCGGCCGGCCGATCGAGGGACTGACCCTGCACCTCGCCGACGACGGCGAGGTGCTGGTGCGCAGTCCCGGCGTGTTCCAGGGCTACGCCGGCGACGCGGCGGCCAGCGCCGAGGCGCTGCAGGACGGCTGGCTGCACAGCGGCGACCTGGGTCGGCTGGACGCCGACGGCTACCTCTTCATCACCGGGCGCAAGAAGGATCTCATCATCACCTCGGGTGGCAAGAACATCTCGCCGGCCAATCTGGAAAGCGACCTGATGGGCCAGCCGCTGATCGAGCATGCGGTGGTGGTGGGCGAGGGGCGGCACTTCCTCGCCGCGCTGCTGACCCTGAAGACCGACGAGCTGCAGGCCTTTGCCGAGCGAGAGGGCCTGCCGCGCGAGGGGCTGGAAGGCCACCCGCGCCTGCTGCAGGCGCTGCAGGCGCAGGTCGATGCGGTGAACGGGCGCCACGCGCGCGTCGACACGGTGCGCAAGTTCGCCGTCGTGCCGGGCCCCTTCAGCATCGACGCCGGGCATCTCACGCCGACCTTGAAGCTGCGCCGCAAGGCGGTGATCGACGCGCACCGCGCGGTGGTCGACTCCCTCTACGCCTGACGGGACGGCCGCCATGGACTGGGACCTGATCGTCATCGGCAGCGGCTTCGGCGGCGCGGTGGCGGCGCTGCGGGCGGCCCAGAAGGGCCACCGCGTGCTGGTGCTGGAGCAGGGCCGCGAGGTCTCGGCGGACGAGCTGCGCGCCGCCGCCGAGGACCCGCGCCGGCTGCTGTGGGCGCCGCGCCTGGGCCTGCACGGTCACTTCAGACAGACCCTGCTGCGCCACCTCAGCGTGGCGCAGGGCATCGGCGTGGGCGGCGGCAGCCTGGTGTTCGCGGCGGTGCTGCTGGAGCCCGGCGAGGGCTTCTACCAGGACCCGGCCTGGCAGGCGCTGCCGGCGCGCGACTGGCGCCTTGAGCTGGCGCCGCATTTCGACACCGCGGCCCGCATGCTGGGCCGCGCCCGCAACCCGCGCCAGAGCCAGCAGGACCACTGGCTGCGCCAGACCGCTGCCGAACTGGGGCAGGCGGAGAGCTTTGGCGCGGTGACCCAGGCCATCCTGTTCCCCGCCGAGGGCGAGGCGCCGGGTTCGCCGCGCCCCGACCCGTACTTCGGCGGCCAGGGCCCCGTGCGGTACAGCTGCCGCTTCTGCGCCGACTGCTGCAGCGGCTGCCATGTGGGCGCCAAGAATTCGCTGGACAAGAACTACCTGCATCTGGCGCGACAGCTCGGCGTGCAGTTGCGCGCCGAGCGTCGCGTCGAGTGCATCACGCCGCTGGGCGAGCCCGCCATGGGCTACGAGCTGCGCGTGCGCGGCACGCTCGACCGTGCTCTGCACGAGCGCCTGCGCGCGCGCCGCGTGGTGGTGGCGGCCGGCGTGCTGGGCTCGGTGGAACTGCTGCTGGCCTGCCGCGATCGCTGGCGCACCCTGCCGCGCCTGTCGCCGCGCTTGGGCCAGCAGGTGCGCAGCAACAGCGAGGTGATCAGCAGCGTCACCGCACGCGAACGCGACATCGACCTGCGCGACGGCGCCACCATCTCCTCGCATTTCATGCTCGACGCGCGCACGCATGTGACGCAGAACCGCTTCTCGCGCTCGATGCGCGTGCTGCGCTGGCAGGGCGGACCGCTGGTCAGCGAGGCGCGCCCGCTGCGCCGTGCGTTCAAGACCCTGGCGGCCTTCGTGCTGCGGCCGCGCGAGGCCAGTGCGGCGATGCGCAGCGGCCGGCGCTGGGCCGAGCGTTCCACCGTGCTCTTGACCATGCAGGCGGCCGACAACCAGCTGGCCTTGCGGCTGCGGCGGTCCTGGCTGGGCCGCTGGCGCCTGGCCAGCAGGCTGCCGCAGGGCCAGGCGCGTGCGCCCTCCTACCTGCCGCAGGCGCAGCGGCTCACCGAGACCTTTGCGCGCCTGAGCGGCGGCACGCCCAGCAACGCGCTGGGCGAGACCCTGCTGGGCATGGCCACCACCGCCCATGTGCTGGGCGGCTGCGCGATGGGGGGCGACGCCAGCCGCGGCGTGGTCGGTGAGGACGGGCAGGTGCACGGCTACCCCGGTCTCTACGTCATCGACGCCTCCATCGTGCCGGCCAACGTCGGCGTCAACCCCAGCCTGACCATCACCGCGATGGCCGAGCGCTGCATGGACCTCTTTCCCCCAACGTCGGTCCGGCGGACCGCAAACACCCCTGAGGAGACAAGGCGATGAACGACAAGAACAAGTCCCTTTCGAGCCGGCCGCGGCTGAGCGCGGCATGGTCGAACGCGGCCTGGCTGTGCGGCGCGGCGCTGGCGGTGTCGGGCGCGCAGGCGCAGGACCTGCGGGTGGGCGTCATCCGCATCGACCCCAGCGTCCGCTCGGCCGGCATCCAGGGCCTCAACGCGCTGGGCTCGCTGCTCGCGCAACCCGGCCACAACGCCACGCTGGGCAGCGCCAGCACGCTGCTGCTCACCTACGAGCACGCGGTCGGCGACCGGCTCGGGCTGGAACTGGTGGTGGGCCTGCCGCCCAAGCACGACATCGTCGGCGCCGGCACCTTGAAGCCGGGCGAGAAGATCGGCAGCCTCAAGCAGCTCACGCCGGCCCTGCTGCTGAACTACCACTTCGCCGACCGCAAGGCGCGCTGGCGGCCGCTGGTGGGCATCGGTCCGCTGTACTCGACCATCAGCGACGTGCAGATCGACCCCGACGTGCAGCCCCACACCACCGCCAAGGCGGACAAGAAGTGGGGGCTGGCCAGCCACGTCGCGCTGACCTATGCGGTCGATGCCAACTGGCATCTGACCGGGGCATTGGGCTACACGCGGGTCAAGAACGGCATCACCCTGTCGACCGACACCAGCAAGCCGCCCTACAACCTGCTCGGTCTGCCGGCCGGAACGGCCTTGACGGGCCTGATCGTGACGACCAAGAACACCACGCTCTCGCTGACCCTGGGCTACGGGTTCTGAGCGCGGCGGGGCCGCTCAGGTCTCGTCGAGCGAGGCGCTCCAGCGGTCCCAGGCCTGCAAATCGCGGCGGTCGCGCTTGGTGGGGCGGCCCTGCTCGATGCTGCCGGCCGGTTCGGGCGCCAGACGGCGTCGTTCGGCCGCCTGGGCGGCCTCGGCCAGGCTTTGCGGCGTGTCGCGGTAGAGCTGCTGGGCGAGCGCTGCCGGACCGCGCTGCAGGCTCAGGCCCAGCACCTCGACCTCGCGCCACCAGCCCGGCTGTGCCAGGCGCAGGCGGTCGCCGACGCGGACCTCGCGCGAGGGCTTGCAGGCCTGGCCGTTGACCTCGACGCGATGCCGCTCGACGGCCTCGACGGCGAGCTGGCGGGTCTTGTAGAAGCGCGCCGCCCACAGCCATTTGTCGATGCGCATGGCGGGGGCCGGTGAGGCGCTCACGCAGGGGCGCCGAGCGCGCGGGCGCGCGCCGCCTGCGCCGTGAGCTCGTCGGCCGTCGGCGCGGCGACCTGGGTGGGCCAGCCCGACAGATGGCGCTCTGCGATGGCCGCCAGGGACTGCATGCCCTCGGCGCTGTCGTTCAGGCAGGGGATGTAGCGCAGCGTCCCGCCGCCGGCCTGGTGAAAGGTTTCGGCGCCCTCGATGGCGATTTCCTCCAGGGTCTCCAGGCAGTCGGCGGCAAAGCCGGGGCACAGCACGTCAAGGCGCTGCAGGCGCTGCGCGCCCAGCTCCCGCAGCACCGACTCGGTGCTCGGCCCCAGCCATTTGGCGCGGCCGAAGCGGCTCTGGAAGCTGACGCGCCATTGCCCGGCCTGCAGGCCGAGGCGTTCGGCCAGCAGGCGGGCCGTCTTGTGGCACTCGCAGTGGTAGGGGTCGCCGAGCTGCAGGGTCCGCTCGGGCATGCCGTGGAAGCTCATCAGCAACACGTCGGCTTGCCCCTCGCGCTGCCAATGCGCCTTGACGCTGCGCGCCAGGGCCCTGAGGTGGTCCTCGTCGTCGTGGTAGTGGTTGACGAAACGCAGCTCGGGCAGCGCGCGCTGGCGCTGCATCCAGCCGGCCACCACATCGAGGTTGCTGCCGACGGTGGCGCCGCAGTACTGCGGGTAGGCGTTGAAGACGAGGATGCGCTGGGCGCCGGCGGCGCGCAGCGCGTCGAGTTCGGCGGCGATGCCCGGTTGCCCGTAGCGCATCGCCCAGCGCACCTGCACGCGGTGGCCGCGCTCGCCCAGCAGGCCCTGCAGCAGCACGGCCTGCTTGCGCGTGTGCACGGCCAGCGGCGAGCCCTCGGACGTCCAGACGCTGGCGTACTTGGCGGCGCTCTTGGCCGGCCGGGTGCGCAGGATGATGCCGTGCAGGATCGGCCACCACAGCAGGCGCGGGATCTCGACCACGCGCGGGTCGGACAGGAACTCGGCCAGATAGGGTCGCACGGCCGCCGCCGTGGGGGCCTGCGGGCTGCCCAGATTGCACAGCAGGATGGCGGTGGCGGGGCCTTGCGGCCGGCCGTGGATGTGAACCGGTTCAGCGGCCATGGGGTTGGGTGTCGGCGAAATGCAAGACTTCGAAGAAGACCAGCGGCGCGTCCGCGTCGTCGGCCCGGCTGCCCAGGCCGATGCTGCCGCTGCCGTGCAGGGTGCAGGCGCTGCGGCGCAGGGTCAGCAACTCGCCGCTGCTGCCGAAGCGCACATAGCTGCCGTTGAAGCTCAGGTCGGTGAGCGTGAAGCTGCCGGCGTGCCAGTCGATGCGCGCATGCGAGCGGCTGACGCGCACGTCGGTGATGCAGAAGGCGGCCTGCGTGCTGCGCCCCAGCACGATGGGCAGCTGGCCGATGTCGAACACGCGGTCCAGGTCGGCCCACTGCAGGCGAATGCCGTCGGGCTCGGACGGTGCGAGCACCGGCTCACCGAACTGTGTGGCGGCGGGATCGATGCCGCCGTGCGTCTCGAGCACAAAGACATGCACGGGCTCGGCGCGGCCGCGCAGATTGATGCGATCGAGGCTGCGAAAACGCGCACGCCAGGCCGCCGCCAGGCCGTCGCGGAACTCGGCCGTCACCAGGGTCTCGTTGTCGCCGGCATGGTCGATCAGGCGCGCCGCGACGTTGACGGCGTCGCCGAAGCAGTCGCCCTGCATCTCGACGATCTCGCCGTAGGCCACCGCCACCTGCAAGCGCAGCGCCTTGAGGCCGGGGGAGGCGCCGCGCTGACGGCCCATGGCGACCAGGCGGGCGAGTGCTTCGTGCATGGCCAGCGCGGCATCCAGTGCAGCGGTGGGCGCCTCGAAGACGGCCATCAGACCGTCGCCGAGCGTCTTGACCAGATGCCCTCCGACGCGGTCCACCGCCAGCCCCATCTGGCTGATGGTGTGCGTCACCACCGAGGTGGCCTCGGCGTTGCCGAGGGTTTCGAACAGCGCCGTGCTGCCGCGCAGGTCCGCAAACAGGACGGTGCGCTGGCGGATCTGCGTCATCGAGACGGAATCAAAGGTTCTCGAGGTAAGTCCGCAACTTGTCGGAACGACTCGGGTGCTTGAGCTTCCTGATCGCCTTCGCCTCGATCTGGCGGATGCGCTCGCGGGTGACGTCGAACTGCTTGCCGACCTCTTCCAGCGTGTGATCGCTCTGCATCTCGATGCCGAAGCGCATGCGCAGCACCTTGGCCTCGCGCGGGGTCAGGCTGTCCAGGATGTCCTTGACCACGTCGCGCAGGCCGGCCTGCATGGCCGCTTCCACCGGAGCGACGTTGTTCGAGTCCTCGATGAAGTCGCCCAGGTGGCTGTCGTCGTCGTCGCCGATCGGCGTCTCCATGGAGATCGGCTCCTTGGCGATCTTCATGATCTTGCGGATCTTGTCCTCGGGGATCTCCATCTTCTCGGCCAGGGTCGGGGCGTCGGGCTCGAAGCCGAACTCCTGCAGGTGCTGGCGCGACAGCCGGTTCATCTTGTTGATCGTCTCGATCATGTGAACCGGAATGCGGATGGTGCGGGCCTGGTCGGCGATCGAGCGCGTGATGGCCTGGCGGATCCACCAGGTGGCGTAGGTCGAAAACTTGTAGCCGCGGCGGTATTCGAACTTGTCGACCGCCTTCATCAGACCGATGTTGCCTTCCTGGATCAGGTCGAGGAACTGCAGGCCGCGGTTGGTGTACTTCTTGGCGATCGAGATCACGAGGCGCAGGTTGGCCTCGATCATTTCCTTCTTGGCGTCGCGGCTGGCGCGCTCGCCTTCGCTCATGCGCTTGTTGATGAGCTTCAGGTCATCCAGCGGCACCACGGCCTTGGTGTGGATGTCGATGAGCTTCTGCTGCAGTTCCTGCACCGGCGGCAGGTGGCGGGCCAGCACCGTGCCATAGGGCTTGCCGCTCTGGCTTTCCTTGACCGCCCATTGCACGTTCAGCACCTGGGTGGGGAAGACCTTGATGAAGTACTCCTGCGGCATGCCGCACTTGTCGACCACGATCTTGCGGATCTCGCGCTCGTAGCGGCGCACGTCGTCGACCTGGCTGCGCAGCAACTCGCACAGGCGCTCGATGGTCTTCACCGTGAAGCGGATGGTCATCATCTCGGCGGTGATGGCCTGCTGCGCCTTGGTGTAGCCGGCGCTCTTGTAGCCTTCCTTCTCGAAGGCCTTGCGCATCTTGTCGAAGTTCGTCGACAGCACGTCGAACTTCACCAGCGCGGCGTTCTTCAGCTCCTCGAGCTTCTTGGTCAGCGCCTTGCTGCCGCCCTGGCCGTCGTCGTCGTCTTCCTCGTCGAACTCGTCGAAGTCCTCCTCGGCCACGTAGTCGTCGGCCTCGTCATCGGAGACGAAGCCGTCGACCACGTCGGAGATCTGCATCTCGCCGGCACGGATCCTGGCCGCCATGGCCAGGATCTCGGCCACCGTGGTGGGGCTGGCGGAGATGGCGACCATCATGGCGTGCAGCCCGCCCTCGATGCGCTTGGCGATTTCGATCTCGCCCTCGCGCGTCAGCAGTTCCACTGTGCCCATCTCGCGCATGTACATGCGCACCGGGTCGGTGGTGCGGCCGAACTCGGAGTCGACGGTGGACAGCGCGGCTTCCGCAGCTTCCTCGGCCTCCTCTTCGGTGGCTGCGGCCGTGCTCTGGCCCTGGATCAGCAGCGTGGCGGCGTCGGGCGCCTGCTCGTACACCGCGATGCCCATGTCGTTGAGCATCGACACGATGGCCTCGAGGATTTCCTCGTTGATCAGCTTCTCGGGCAGGTGGTCGTTGATTTCCTGGTGCGTCAGGAAACCCCGCGTCTTGCCCATCTTGATGAGGGTCTTGAGCTCGTGGCGGCGCTTCGCCACCTCCTCTTCGGAGAGCTGGGTGTCGTCCAGGCCGAACTCGCGCATCAACGCGCGCTCCTTGGCGCGGCTGACCTTCATGCGCAGCGGCTTGACCTTCTCGACCTCGCCGGCCTCGACCTCGGCGACCTCGACAACCTCGCCCTCGGCCTCGATTTCCTCTTCGATCTCCGCGCTCAGGTCTTCGTCGTCAACCACCTCGGCCTTGCTCTTGGCCGTCTCGGTGGCGGCCTTGGGCTTGCGACCCCGCTTCGGCTTGTCGTCCTCGGTTGTCGACTTGGCTGCCGCCTTGCCCTTGGCAGGCTTCAGCTCCAGTTCCGCCTCGGCCGTCTTCTTGGCGCTGGGCTTCTTGGTTTCGGGGGCGGGGGCGGCGGCTTTCTTGGCGGGCATGCGGGTCCTTGCGAGCGATTCTGCGGATCGCGCTCGAGCGCTGCAGGGGGCAGCGGAATCGGCGAACCCTATATTTTACCTTCGCCGATTGGCTGCCCGATCGCAACGGCAGGTCGGCAGGTCGGCAGGTCGGACCGCGGCTGCGATCAGTTCGGGCGCGGCAATCGGGGCAGCACGAAGACGCCACCGCGCCGCAGCGTGTCCAAGGCCGCGCGCAGGTCGGCCCATTCGGCGTGTTCGGCAGCGCGCTCATCCAGCCAGGCCAGATCGACGCAACCGCACAGCGCGAGGTCCTGGCTGGCCGCGTCGTCGGCCAGCAGGGACGCGCGCAGCGTGGCCCATGCCAACGGCCCCTGTTCGGCCACCAGGCGATCGAGCCAGGCCAGCAGTCGCGCCGGTGCGCTGGCGCGCTGCAGCAGCGCTTCGTGTTCGTCCGGCGTCAGTTGCTCCCACCAGGCGCTGTGCAGCAGCAGCAGTCCGAGCACCCGCTCCTCGGGGCTGGGCAGGCGGCTGACCAGCCCTCCGGCTCCGCCGCGGCGGCGCGCGGGGGGCAAGCGCTCGGCGCGGCTTCGCGAGGCGGGCGCATCGGTGGCGATGCGCGGCGTGCCGCCCTGCTGCCACAGCGCCTGCAGTTCCTCGTCGGCCAGGCGTGCCTGCCGGGCAATTTCGCCGAGCAACTGGCGCTTGAGCAGTCCGTCGGGCAGGGGCGTCCAGAGCGCGCGCGCTTGCGCGACGAAGCGGGCTCGTCCCTCGGGCGTGTCGAGCGAGCAGTCCTCGGCCGCGCAGTCGATCAGGAAGGCCGACAGGGGCTTGGCGCGGTCGACCAGGGCATCAAAGGCCTCGCTGCCCTCGGCACGGACGAAGGAGTCGGGGTCGTGCTCGGCGGGCAGGAACAGAAAGCTGGCGCTGCGGCGCTCGTTCAGATGCGGCAGGCAGGCCTGCAGGGCGCGGGTGGCGGCGCGGCGACCGGCGGCATCGCCATCGAAGCTGAAGACGACGCGCTCGGTGAAGCGGAACAACTTCTGCACATGCTCGGCCGTGCACGCGGTGCCCAGCGTGGCCACGCCGTTGCGGATGCCGTGCTGGGCCAGGGCCACCACGTCCATATAGCCCTCGACCACCAGCGCATGGCCGCGCTGGCGGATGGCGGCACGCGCCTCGTGCAGGCCGTACAGCTCGGTGCCCTTGCTGAACACCGGGGTTTCCGGGGAATTCAGGTATTTGGGTTCGCCCTGCCCCAGCACCCGGCCGCCAAAACCAATGCATTCACCGGCCACATTGCGGATCGGAAACATGATGCGCTCGCGAAAGCGGTCGTAGCGCTTGGCCGCCGTTTCGCTTGGCGTGGGTTCGGCGGCGATCACCAGGCCGGCCTCGACCAGCGCCGCATCGTCGTAACTGGGAAAGCAGCGTGCCAGCGCACGCCACCCGGGCGCCGCGTAGCCGATGCCGAACTCCGCCGCCACCGCGCCGCTCAGGCCTCGGCCCTTCAGGTATTCGATCGCCTCGGGATGCTTGCGCAATTCCTTGGCATAGAACTGTGCCGCTTGCTCCAGCAATTCCGCCAGGCCTTTGCGGCGCACCTTCAATTGCTCGGCTTGCTGGCGCTCGGCCACGCTGCGCGAGTCTTGCGGAACCTCCATGCCGACACGACGCGCAAGATCCTGCACGGCCTCGACGAAACCCAGACCCTGATACTCCATCAAGAAGCGCAGGGCGTCGCCATGCGCGCCGCAGCCGAAGCAGTGATAGAACTGTTTGGACGGGCTGACGCTGAAGCTGGGGGTTTTCTCGCCGTGAAACGGGCAAAGACCGCTGAGATTGCTGCCGGTCTTCTTCAGTTCGACCAGCGGGGACAGCACGTCGACGATGTCGACCCGGCTCAGCAACTGCTGGACGAACTCGGGGGGAATCACGGCGGCAGTCTAGTCGCTTCGCCCAAAGAAAAAGCCCCGCCGCGGCGGGGCTCTCGCGCGGGGAGCCGCACTCAGATGACGAAGTCTTCCAGCTTGGCGCCGCCATTGAGGGCCGCCTGCAACCACTTCGGCTTCAGGCCTCGGCCGGTCCATGTCTCGCCGGTGGCCTTGTTGCGGTACTTGGGCGCCACACGGGAGGGCGCTTTCGGGGCCCCCTTGGCGCGCCCGTTCAAGTCGGCCAGGGTCAGGCCGTATTCGGCCATCAGGGATTTGACCTTGGAGACGGCCGCACCGCGGTCGCGCGCCTGGGTTTCTTCGATCTGCTTGTCCAGCGCGCTGCGCTGGGCCATCAGCTCTTGCAGGGTTGCCATGGATGCCACCTTGTTATGAATGGATTGGATGCTGCGAAACAGCGGGCCGGACCATCATAACCAGGTGAATGGAAATACCGAATTACTTGTATTGCGCGCGGTCCAGCAACTGTTGCACTTTTCCAATATGGGCGCCCAATGTCGCCGTCGCCACCGTTTCCCGCTTGAAGTCGCCAAACGATTCCAGCGCGCGATTGGCGATCTTCAGTCCCGGGACCACCGGCCATTCATTGTTGCCGTTGGCGAAGTAAGCCTGCGCGGCATCGCTGCTCAGGTACTCGAGGAATCGCTGCGCGGCCGGCACGTTGCGACTGTGCTTGGCAATGGCGCCGCCGGCAATATTCATGTGCGTGCCCTGGCCGGATTGATTGGGCATCACCACGCCGACCTTTTCCATGGCCGCCTGATCCTCGGGTTTGCTCGAAAGCATCAGCCGCGCCAGGTAGTAGGAATTGGTCAGCGCGATCTGGCATTCGCCGCTGGCCACGGCGCGGATCTGGTCGGTGTCGCCGCCCTTGGGCGCGCGCGCCATATTGGCCACCACGCCCTTCATCCAGGTCTCGAGCCGCGCGGCGCCCAGTTGCTCGTGCAACGAGGCGAACAGGCTCAGGTTGTAGGGGTGCGAGCCCGAGCGCGTGCAGACCTTGCCCTGGTTCTTCGGCTCGGCCAAGGCCTCGTAGCGATCGACGTCCTGCGGCTTGACGGTGGCCTTGCTGTAGACGATGACGCGGGCGCGGGTCGAGAAGCCCCACCAGGCGATGCCGTCCGCCGAGCTCGCGGCGCGGTATTGCGCAGGGATGCGCTGCTCCAGGACGGCCGAACGCACCGGCAGGAACAAACCGTCGCGCTCGGCCTGCGCCAGGCGTGCCGCGTCGACCAGCAGGATCACGTCGGCCGGGCTGTTGGCGCCCTCGGTCTTGAGGCGGGCCAGCACGCCCGCGTCGTCGGCGTCGAGGCGCTGGATGCGGATGCCGGTGGCCTTGGTGAAGTTGGCGTAGAGCGCCTCGTCGGTCTGGTAGTGACGCGCCGAGTACAGGTTGAGCACCTGTTCCTGGGCCTGAGCGGCCGGGGCGAGGAGGGCGGTGGCGAAGGCGCTTGCGAGCGCCGCGATGCGTGCAAAGGACATGAAGACTCCGTTGGGGGCGCATGGCAGCGCCATGGATCGGAGTTTATCCAATAAGAACGATTCGCGTTTGCGGTCGATCAATCCAGCGCGGGGTGCCGGCGCTTGCCATCCCTGCGCCGGAGCGGGTGCTCAGGGCGCCGGCGGGACGTAGCCCGCCGGTTTGTCGCCTCCGTCGCCAAAGAAAAACTGCTCCATTTGGCGTGCCAGGTATTGGCGGGCGCGTTGATCGGCCAGATTGAGCCGGTTCTCGTTGACCAGCATGGTCTGGTGCTTCAGCCAGGCGGCCCAGGCTTCCTTGCTCACCTCGTTCCAGATGCGCTGCCCCAGCGCCGTGTGCGCCGGGTAGGTGGGAACGTCAAGGCCCTCGGCCTCTTTCTTCAGGTAGGCGCACTGCACGGTACGGCTCATCGTCAGCTCCAGCAACTTACGGGCAAAGAACGCACTGTAGTCAAAGCGTCTTGACCAGCACTTGCGAGCGGCGATCCCAGTTGTACTTGCGCTTGCGCTCCTCGGGCAGCCACTCGGGATCGACCTGCTGGAAGCCGCGCTTGATGAACCAGTGCATGGTGCGCGTGGTGAGCACGAAGATCGATTTCAGGCCCATGGCGCGGGCGCGCTGCTCGATGCGCTTCAGGAGCCGTTCACCGTCGCCCTGGCCCTGGCTCAGCGGACTGACGGTGAGCGCCGCCATCTCGCCCGTGCGTGCCTCCACATAGGGGTAGAGCGCGGCGCAGCCGAAGATCACGCCGTCGTGCTCGACGATGGTGTAGTGGTCGATGTCGCGCTCGATCTCGGTGCGGTCGCGCTTGACCAGCACGCCTTCGCGTTCGAAGGGTTCGATCAGCGCGATCAGGCTGGAGACGTCGTCGCTGCTGGCCTCGCGCAGGTTCTCGAGCTTCTCGTCCACCACCATGGTGCCGATGCCGTCGTGCGTGTAGACCTCCTGCAGCAGCGCGCCGTCCACCGCAAAGGGCAGGATGTGCGAGCGGTCCACGCCGGCGCGGCAGGCCCTCACGCAGTGGCGCAGGTAGAAACCGCGGTCGGTGGGCAATTCGGGCTCGGGCCACTGCGCCAGGTAGCGCTCGGCGTCGGCCAGCGCCAGTTCGGTGTCGATGGCGCTGTCGGGATCGTCGGGTTGCTCGCGGATGCCCTCGGTCTCGGTCAGGAAGATCAGCTTGTCGGCCTGCAGCGCGATGGCGGCCTCGGTCGCCACGTCCTCCATCGTCAGGTTGAAGGCCTCGCCGGTGGGCGAGAAGCCGAATGGCGAGAGCAGCACCAGCGCCCCGGCACCCAGTGCGTTCTGGATGCCCATGCCGTCGGCCTTGCGCACGCGGCCGCTGTGCTCGTGGTCCACGCCGTCGATGATGCCGACCGGCTTGGCGGTGAGGAAATTGCCGCTGACCACGCGCAGCGTGGCGTTGGCCATCGGCGTGTTGGGCAGGCCCTGGCTGAAGGCGGCCTCGATCTCGAAGCGCAACTGGCCGGCGGCCTCCTGCGCGCAGTCGAGCGCCACGGCGTCGGTGATGCGCACGCCGCGGTGCAGGCGCGCCGGGTGGTTCTTCAGGCGCAGCTGCTCGTCGACCTGCGGCCGAAAGCCGTGCACCAGCACGATGCGGATGCCCATCGCGTGCATCAGCGCCAGATCCTGCGCCAGCACGGTCAGCTTGCCGGCGGCAATCGCCTCGCCGGCCAGCCCGACCACGAAGGTCTCGCCGCGGTAGGCGTGGATGTAGGGAGCCACGGCGCGAAACCACGGAACGAAGGTGTGCGGGAAGACCAGGGCCGTCATGGGGGGGCGATTGTGCCGACCCGCCCGCACCGACAATGGCTGTTCAATGAGTTCAGAACCCGAAAGCCGGCACGCGCTGCCGGCTCCGGGCCGGCCCGATCCGCCGGCCCCGCCCATGGCCGCGCGTCCCGCGCTGGCCCTTTCCTTTCCCGAGGCCCTGCCGGTCAGCGCGCGGCGCGACGACATTGCCGCGGCGATGCGCGCGCACCAAGTCGTCATCGTCTGCGGCGAGACCGGCTCGGGCAAGACCACACAGCTGCCCAAGATCGCGCTGCAGCTCGGTCGCGGCACCGCCAACGGCGGCCGGCTGATCGGTCACACGCAGCCCCGGCGACTGGCTGCCACCTCGGTGGCCAAACGCATCGCCGAGGAGCTGAACACGCCGCTGGGCGAAGTGGTCGGCTACAAGATCCGCTTCAACGACCGGCTCGAGAAGGGCGCCTCGGTCAAGCTGATGACCGACGGCATCCTGCTGGCCGAGACGCAGACCGACCCGCTGCTCAGGCGCTACGACACCCTCATCATCGACGAGGCGCACGAACGCAGCCTGAACATCGACTTCCTGCTCGGCTACCTTAAATCATTGCTGCCGCGCCGGCCCGACCTGAAGATCGTCGTCACCTCGGCCACCATCGACGCGGAGCGCTTCGCGCGCCATTTCGAAAGCGCCAAGGGTCCCGCGCCCGTCATTCAGGTTTCAGGCCGCCTCTTTCCCGTCGAACAGCGCTGGCGGCCCTTCGAGGAGAAGCGCGACTACGGCGTGGCCGACGCGGTGCGCGATGCGGTGGACGAGTTGTGGCGCAGCGGCGCCGGCGACTGCCTGGTCTTTCTGCCCGGCGAGCGCGAGATCCGCGAGGTGGCCGAGGCCCTGCGCGCCCACCACCTGTCCGGCGAAGCGCGCGCCGCAGGCGCGCGCGGGGGCGTCGAAGTGCTGCCGCTTTTCGCCCGACTCAGCCAGGCCGAGCAGGACCGCATCTTCCAACCCCATGGCGCGCCGCGCATCGTGCTGGCCACCAACGTCGCCGAGACCTCGCTGACCGTGCCGGGCATCCGCTATGTGGTGGACGCCGGCACCGCGCGGGTCAAGCGCTACAGCTACCGAAACAAGGTCGAGCAGCTGCAGATCGAGGCCGTCAGTCAGGCTGCGGCCAACCAGCGTGCCGGCCGCTGCGGCCGCGTCAGCAACGGCATCTGCGTGCGCCTCTACGACGAGGCCGACTTCGCGCAGCGTCCGCGTTTCACCGACCCGGAGATCCTGCGTTCGTCGCTGGCCGGCGTGATCCTGCGCATGAAGAGCCTCAAGCTCGGCGCGGTCGAGGACTTTCCCTTCCTCGAGGCCCCACCGGGCAAGGCGATCGCCGACGGCTACCAGCTGCTGGCCGAACTCGGTGCCGTGGACGAGGCCAACGAATTGACCGAGACGGGTCGGCAGCTGGCCCGCCTGCCACTCGACCCGCGCGTCGGCCGCATGCTGCTGGCCGCGCGCGACGGGCAGTGCCTGAGCGAGATGCTGGTCATCGCCGCCAGCCTTTCCAGCCAGGACGTGCGCGACCGCCCGCAGGACCAGCAGCAGGCTGCCGACGCCAAGCACAAGCCCTTCGACGACGAGAAGAGCGAGTTCAGCGGCCTGCTCAAGCTCTGGAAGTGGCTCGGCGAGCTGCGGGGTGGCGGGCCTGTCGACTCCCACGCGCCGGCTTCGCAGACGCTGCCCCCCGAGGGGACTGTGCCGGCTTGGGGCGGCCCGGCGCCGGCACGCTCGCACAAGCTCTCGCATCGAAAAGCCGAGGCCAAGCTGCGCGAGCACTTCATCAGCCCGCGCCGCGTGCGCGAATGGCGCGACGTGCACCAGCAGCTGCACACCGTGGTGGCCGAGCAGGGCTGGCGCCTGAACGCCAGCGAGGCCAGCTACGAGCAATTGCACCGTGCCTTGCTGGCCGGTCTGCTCGGCAACATCGGCCTGAGGAGCGAGACCGAGGACAAGGGCGACCAGGGGGCCTACCTCGGCGCGCGCGGCATCAAGTTCTGGCCCTGGCCCGGCGCGCACCTGAGCAAGAAGCCCGGTCGCTGGGTGCTGGCGGCCGAACTGGTTGAGACCACCCGGCTGTGGGGGCGCGGCCTGGCCCATATCGACCCGCAGTGGGTGCTGTCGCAGTGCGCGCACCTGCTCAAGACCAGCCTGTCCGAACCCCACTGGGAGAAGAAGGCCGGCGAGGTGGTGGCGCTGGAGCGCGGCACGCTCTATGGCCTGACCCTCTACCAGGGCAAGCGCGTCCACTTCGGCCGGCTGGACCCGGTGGCGGCGCGCGAGATCTTCATCCGCGAGGCGCTGGTGGGCGGCCAGATCGATTCCGCGCTGCCCTTCCTGGCGCACAACGCCAAGCGCATCGCCGAGGTCGAGAAGCTCGAGCACAAGAGCCGGCGCCAGGACGTGCTGGTCGACGACAGCCTGATCCATGCCTTCTACGACGCGCAGATCCCGCCCGAGGTCTGCTCCACGGCCACGCTGGAGAAATGGTGGCGTCAGGCCAGCAGGGGCAACCCGAAGCTGCTGCACTTCAGCCGCGAGGAGCTGATGCGCCACGAGGCGGCCGGCATCACCTCCGATGCCTTCCCGAAGATGCTGCGTCTGGGCGGTGTGGACTGCCGCTGCGACTACCTGCACGAGCCGGGTGCCGAATGCGACGGTCTGACCGTCAGCGTGCCGGTGTTTGCGCTCAACCCGGTCAGCGAGGCGGCCTGCGAGTGGCTGGTGCCGGGACTGCTCGAGGCCAAGGTTACGGCCCTGCTCAAGAGCCTGCCGCAGAAGCCGCGTGCGCGCCTGGCGCCGCTGCCGGCCTTCGTGGCCTCCTTTGTCGAGTCCACGCCCTTCGGCGAGGGCGGCCTGCTGGAGGTTTTGCTGGCGGCGGTGAAGGCGCGCGTGCAACTGCCGCTGGCGCGCGCCGACTTCAAGTTCGAGACCGTGCCGCCGCACCTCTTCATGAACCTGCGCGTGGTCGACGAGCATGGCCGCCAGCTCGGCATGGGGCGCAATCTGGCGGCGCTGAAGGCCGAGTTCGGCAGCCTGGCGCGTTCCAGCTTCCAGGCGCTGGCGGCGCTCAAGGTCGCGGCGCCGCCCGCAGCGTCTGCTGCAAAGGCCTCGCGAGCGGTGGCCGCGCCGGCGCCGCCACCGGCCGCCGCTGCCGTGGACGTGGCGCGCGCCTACACCGACTGGTCGTTCGGCGAGCTGCCCGAGTTGCTCGAGATCCGCCGTGGCGGCGTCAGCCTGATCGGCTTCCCGGCCCTGATCGACAAGGGTGAACGCGTCGAGATCGAAGTCTTCGACGAGCCCGAGCTCGCAGGCGCCCAGCACCGCCGCGGCCTGACGCGCCTCTTTGCGCTGCAACTCAAGGAGCCGCTGCGCTACCTGGAAAAACTGCTGGGACAGGAGCTGGTCACCATGGGCGTGGCCTATATGCAGTTGGGCACGCTCGAGGAATTGCGGGGGCAGGTGCAGACGGTCGCGGTGCAGCGGGCCTTCCTGGCCGAGCCTTTGCCGGCCGGTGCGGCGGATTTCCAGACCCGGTTGCAGGAAGGGCGCGGCCGGCTGAACCTGATCGCGCAGGAGGTGGCGCGCCAGGTCGGCGTGGTGCTGCTGGAGTACCAGGCCACGCAGCGCAAGCTCAAGGACTGCAAGGGCCTGGGCCGGGAGACCGGCGAGGACCTGCAGGCGCAACTGGCCCGGCTGGTGTCCAAGCACTTCGTGCGTGACACGCCCTGGGCGCAGCTGCAGCACCTGCCGCGCTACCTGCGGGGCATCCAGTTGCGTCTGGACAAATGGCGCCAGGACGCCGCCCGCGACGCCCGCCTGCTGGCCGAGCTGCGCCCGCTGGAGCAGCGCTGGCAGCGCCGCCTCGCCGAGCTGCGTGGCACGCGCGACCCGCGCCTGGAGGACTTCCGCTGGCAACTGGAGGAGCTGCGCGTCGGCCTGTTCGCGCAGGAGCTGCGCACCCCGCAGCCGGTCAGCGTCAAGCGTCTTGAAAAGGTCTGGGCGGCGCTGTCGCAGTGAGGCGCGCGTGCATCGTCTGGGAATGCCCGGCTTGACAGCGCAGGGGCCGCCGGGTGCCAATGCCGCCCGAGTGGTGCTCTAGTGGCTCCTAGACGGGATCTCTCACGGACATCGGAACAGGAGTCCCTTTGCAGTTGCTCAAGTTGGTGAGCAGTCAGATCAAGTTGGGCGCACCCTTGCCCTTCAATGTGCGCGACGAGCACGGCCATCTGTTGCTGGCCGCGGCCCAGGTCATTCACAGCGAGCGCATGCTCGAGGCCCTGCTGGCGCGCGGCATCCACGCCGACGTGGAGGAGATCAAGGCCCTGGCTGCCGGGCGCAAGGTGCAGCCGCAGCAGCCCACGTTGTTTGCGCGCTGGGGGCGCTGCTACTGGGGCCTGGACGCGCTGGCCCGCGACCCGCTGCCGCCCGAGGAATTCCGCAACGCGCTGACCGAGCTGGGCGACGGCCTGCAGTCCCTGGTCGAGCAGCAGCCCGATGTCGCGATCTACCTGATGCTGCGCCAGGATGCCCACCCCTTGCGCATGTACGGGCTCACGCACGCCACCTACGCGGCCGCGCTCGCCTGGATGCTGGCGCGTCGCCTGCAGTGGAGCGAGGCGCAGCAGCGCTCCGTGCTGATGGCGGCGCTGACCATGAACCTGGCCTGCCTGGATCTGCAGGCGCGCTTCGCGGTGTACGGCCGCCTGTCGCAGGAGCAGCGCGACGAGCTGCGCACGCACCCCGACACCGCGGTGGCGCGCCTGCGTGCCGCCGGCATTGCCGACGAGGACTGGCTGCGTGCCGTCACCGAGCACCACGAGCACACCGACGGCAAGGGCTATCCGCGCGGCCTGCAGCAGGTTGGTGAGATGGCCCAGCTGCTGCGCCTGGTGGACGTGTTCCTGGCCAAGATCAGCCGGCGCGAATCGCGCCCCTCGCTGGACCTGCGCGAGGCCGAGCGCCAGGCCTATGCCGAGTACCCGAGCAGCCCGCTGGTGACGGCGCTGATCCGCGAGCTCGGGCCGCTGCCGCCCGGCGAGGTGGTGGTGCTGGCCAACGGCGAGCGCGGTGTGGTGATCCGCCGCGGCGCCGCGCCGCAGACGCCGCTCGTCGCCACGCTCACCGACAAGCGTGGCATCCCTTGCCAGACCTCGCTCAGGCGCGACACCGCCGAGCGCGAGTTCGCCTTCAAGGCCCTCGAACCCGACCGCCAGCTGGTGGCCCGGCTGCCGCCCGAGCGGCTCTACGGCCTGCTGCCCTGAGCGTCAGCGGCGCCGCTGGGCGGCGGCCGTCAGCGCCGCCATCCCGGTCATCCCCAGCAGCGCGACCAGCAGGCACAGCAGCGGCACGCTGGATCCCGCCACGCCGTTGAAGCCCATCCAGTCGAGTGCCGCCACGCTGCGTGCCTGCACGGCCACGAAGAGCCAGAACAGGAACAAGGCCAGAAAGGCCCGGCCGCCGCCGCTGAGCCGACCCAGCAACACGGCCGCGGCGCTGGCGGCGGCCAGGCCCGCCGCCAGCGCCGGCAGGCCTTCGGGTTGGCGCAGCAGCAGCGTGGCGCTGCCCAGCAGGCCGAGCAGCCAGGCTGCGGCCCAGCGGCTCCAGCTGCGCCGCAGCGCGCCACCGGGCAGGGCGGCGGCGAGGTCGGCGGTGCCGCCTTGGCGGCCGTCGCGGGCACCCAACTCCGCCGCCCACAGCGCCCAGCCGGCCAGGATGCCGACTTGCCAGAGGCTCAGCTGTTCGGGTGCGGCAGCCAGCGGCGCGAGCCAGGCCAGCAGCAGCCAGAGCAGGGCGGCGGGCTGGCTGATCAAACTGAGCAGCAACTCGGCCCAGACCGCCGCGAACCCGGCGCCCAGCGGCAAGCGGCTGCCCCAGGGAAGCATCGCGCCGAGCAGACGGGTGGCGGGTGCGACGAGCCGCGCCGTCCAACGCCCGACCCGCCCCCTGGCCGGGGACGCCGAACGGGGGCGCACGCGCTCGGGGTCATAGCGATGGAACAGCCAGAGCGCCGGCAACAAGGGCAGCAGGGCCAGCACGGTGGAGCCCAGGCGCAGCGCCACCCGATCCACCGTCCACAGGCCGGGCGGAAATTCGAGCAAGGGCAGGCTGGCGTCGAAGTCATGGCTGCCGATGGCGATGTTGCCGGTCCCCAGCAATTCGGCCAGGCGGTTGACCGATGTGGCCAGGCCGCTGAAGTCGAGCAGCAAGCTCGGGTGGGCCTCGTGCACCTGTTCGTTGAGCGGCAGCAGGCCCAGCAGCAGCGTCCAGAGCAGGAAATACAGGACATCGCCGCGTCGGCCCGTCAGCGGCGCCCAGGCATCGCACAGCGTGGCCAGGCTCGCCGCCAGCACCAGCGGGGGCAGCAGCATCAGGGTGTAGTGCTGCAGGTAGACCCAGGGCAGCCAGGGTCCTTCACCGCGCAGCGCATGCAATGCCCAGGTGCCCAGCATGAGAACGCCGGCCAGCGCCAGCAGGTAGGCCAGTGCACCCAGGGCACGCACCAGCAGCAAGGTGGCGTTGCGCACCGGCGTGGCGGCCAGCACGCCGGCCATCCCGCTGCGCAGGTCTTCCTGAACGCGCCCGCGCGCCAGATAGAAGCCGGCCAGACCCAGGAGCAGGCCGCCCAGGCTGGCGCTGCCGTAGGCCAGGGTGGCGCTGTCGTAGGCCAGGCGATGCGCGTGCACCGCCATCAGTGCATGACCGCTCGCCGGATCGGCCACCATCAGCCAGGTCAGGACCCACACCGCCAGGGCCACCACCAGCGTGCCGCGACGCCGCGCGCGCAGCAGAAATTCGACCCGCAGCAGGGCAAGCAAGGGGCTTGCCGCGCTCATGTCGGCGCTCCTTGCGGCAGCGCGTAGCGCAACGCCATCAGCGCCTCCTCCAGGCTCGGCAGACTGGGTTGGGCGCCCTCGAAAGGCTGGCGCGGCAGAGCCACGCGCAGCCGCACGCTGCCGCCGCGCTGGGGCTGCGCCTGCAGCACCTGCCACTCGGCGCGCCGCGCCGTGTACTCGCCGGCCTCTATCTCGCCGCTCCACACCAGGCCGCTGGCACGCTGCAGCAGCACCGCGGGGCTTTCGCAGGCGCTCAGGCGACCCTGGTTCAGGATGGCCAGTTGCGTGGCCATGTTCTCCACATCGGAGACGATGTGCGTGGAGACGATGACCAGCTTGCGAAAACCGATTTCGGCGAGCAGTTGGCGAAAGCGCAGGCGCTCCTCGGGATCGAGCCCGGCCGTCGGCTCGTCGACCACCAGCACGTCGGGCTCGTTCAGCAGCGCCTGGGCGATGCCCAGGCGTTGGCGCATGCCACCGGAAAAGCTCGAGGCCTGACGGTGCGCGTGCTCGTGCAGGTTGACCTGTTCGAGCAGCCGGCGGATGCGGCCGATGTCGCGCACCCCTTTGAGTGCGGCGAAGTACTGCAGCAGTTCGAGCGCCGTGAGGTTGGCGTAGACGCCGAAGTCCTGGGGCAGGTAGCCCAGGCGGCGACGCATGAGCTCGGGCCGGCGCACGATGTCCTCGCCATCCAGGCGGATGCTGCCGCGGCTGGGTCGGCACAGCGTGGCGATCATCTGCATCAGCGTGGTCTTGCCGGCCCCGTTGTGGCCGATCAAGCCCAGCACGCCCGGTTGCAGGTGCAGGTTCACGCCCTCCACGGCGGCGCTCTTGGCGCCGGCGAAGTGCTTGCTCAGGTCGTCGAGTTGCAGCATGGGATCGGGCTTGGCGTGGAAAGGCCCGCAGGATGCCGGCGCCCGCCAGGGCCGGCCAGCGCCGCGCGACAGGCTGCGCCGGCGCGCTGCCCGGGTGCCGAACGGAGGGATCCGGCGCTACCGGCGACCGGCGTTCGGCGTGCCGTAACGGGCCGGCGCCAGGCTCAGCCGATCGTCAGATGTGCAGCGCCTGCCCGAGCGCGCGCAGGCAGGCTTCCTGCACCGCCTCGCCCAGCGTCGGGTGGGCGTGGATGGTGTGCGCCACGTCCTCCAGGCGTGCGCCCATCTCCAGGCTCAGGCCGAAGGCGGCCGACAGTTCGGAGACCGCCGCGCCGACCGCCTGCCAGCCCAGGATCAGGTGGTTGTCGGCGCGCGCCAGCACGCGCACGAAGCCCTCGGGTGCCTCGAGCGAGAGCGCGCGGCCGTTGGCGGCGAAGGGGAAGGTCGCCTGCAGCACCTTGAAGCCGTGGCGGGTGCCTTCGGCCTCGGCGCTGGTCGGGGTGTGGCCTGCGACGACGATCTCCGGATCGGTGAAGCACACCGCCGGGATGCTGGCCGGCTCGAAGCGGCGCCGATGCCCGGCGATCAGCTCGGCCACCATCTCGCCCTGCGCCATCGCGCGGTGCGCCAGCAGCGGCTCGCCGGCCAGGTCGCCGATGGCCCACACGTCCTTCATCGAGGTGCGGCACTGGGCGTCGACCTTGACCGCGCCGCCGGCCATGTCGAGCATCAGGCGCTCCAGCCCCCAGCCCAGGGTGCGCGGGCGGCGCCCCACGGCCACCAGGATGCGGTCGGCCGGCAGTTCGACGAGGCTGCCCTGCGGGTCGCGCACGGTGAGCGCGTCGCCGGCCGCGTTAAGGCCCTCGACGCGGTGCGCCAGCAGGGTCTGCACGCCGAGCCGTGCCAGCGCGGCGGCGACCGGCTTGACCAACTCCGCGTCGTAGGCCGGCAGGATGCGCGGCTGGGCTTCCACCACGGTCACCTCGGCGCCGAACTTGCGCCACACGGTGCCGAGTTCCAGCCCGATGTAGCCGGCACCCACCACCACCAGACGGCGCGGCAGCTCGGCAAAGGCCAGCGCCTCGGTGGACGAGACGACGCGCCCGTCGCCGGCGCCGAAGGGCAGGAAGGGCAGCTCGACCTCCTGCGAGCCGGCTGCCAGCAGCAGGTGCTCGCACTGGATGCGCAGCAGCTCCTCACCCAGGCGCACCTCGACGCTCTTGCCGTCGACGATCTCGGCCCAGCCCGGCACGACGCGCACGCCGTGCTTCTTCAGCAAGGTGGCCACGCCGCCGGTGAGCTTGGCGACGATGCCGTCTTTCCAGGCCAGGGTCTGGGGCAGGTCGAGCCGCACGCCGTCGACCTGGATGCCCATGAAGCCGCCGTGCGCCGCCTGCGCGTAGGCGTCGGCGGCGTGGATCAGCGCCTTGCTGGGGATGCAGCCGATGTTCAGGCAGGTGCCGCCGAGCGCGGCGCCCTCGACCAGCGTGGTCTTGATGCCGAGCTGCGCGGCGCGGATCGCGGCGACGTAGCCGCCGGGGCCGCCGCCGACGACGAGCAACTGCGTTTGCGAATGCACGGGTGCCATGTCGGGCTCACTCGATGAACAGGGTGGCGGGGGTCTCGAGCAGCGCGCGCAGGCGCTGCACGAACAGCGCGGCGTCCATGCCGTCGACCACGCGATGGTCGAAGCTGCTGCTGAGGTTCATCAGCAGGCGCGGCACCACGCGCCCGTCGCGGTCGAACATGGGCCGCTCGACGATGCGGTTGACGCCGACGATGCCGACCTCCGGGTGGTTGATGACCGGCGTGGTGACGATGCCGCCCAGCGGCCCCAGCGAGGTGATGGTGATGGTCGAGCCGGACAGCGCGTCGCGCCCGGCGCGACCCGTGCGGGCCGCCTCGGCCAGGCGCGCGATCTCGGTCGCGCAGGCCCAGGGATCGAGGGTCTCGGCGTGGCGGATCACCGGCACCATCAGCCCGCCCTCGGTCTGCGTGGCCAGGCCGATGTGCACGGCGCCGTGGCGCGTCACCACATTGGCCTCGTCGTCGAAGCGCGCATTGACCTGCGGGAACTCGCGCACCGCGATGACGATGGCGCGCGCCAGGAAGGGCAGCAGGGTGAGCTTGGGGCGTGCCTTGCCGTGCTGCGCATTGAGGCGCTGGCGCAGGCCCTCCAGCTCCGTCACGTCGACCTCCTCCACGTAGGTGAAGTGCGGGATCTGGCGCTTGGCCTGCTGCATCTTCTGCGCGATCTTGCGGCGCAGGCCGATGACGGGAAGCGCCTCCTCGCTCAGGCGCAGCGCGTAGCGGCTGTCGAGTTCGGCGGCCGCCGGCGCGCTGGCGCCGCTGGCGGCGTAGGCCTCCAGGTCCTCGTGCGTGATGCGGCCGGCCGGTCCGCTGCCCTGCACGAACTGCAGCTCGATGCCGAGTTCCCAGGCGCGGCGTCGCACCGCCGGGCTGGCGATGGGCTTGTCGTCGGCGGCCCGCCGCGCGACGGCCGCGGCGCGTGATGCGGGCCGCGCGGCTGGCGCCGCCGCAGGAGCCGGGGCCACTGCGGGAGCCGGGGCCACTGCGGGAGCCGGTGCCACTGCGGGAGCCGGTGCGGGAGCCGGTGCCGCGGCAACGATCGGTGCCGCCGGGGCGACGGCTGCCGGGGTGCCGGCCTTCAGATTGCCCTCGCCCTCGACCTCCAGGCGGATCAGCTCGGAGCCGACCGCCATCACCTGGCCCACCGTGCCGCCGTGGCTCTGCACGGTGCCGGACACCGGGGAGGGGATCTCCACCGTGGCCTTGTCGGTCATGACGTCGGCCAGGATCTGGTCCTCGGTCACGGTCTCGCCCGGCTGCACGCGCCAGGCCACCAGTTCCACTTCGGCAATGCCCTCGCCGATGTCGGGCATCTTGATGACGTGAATGCCCATGCTCAGAGCCTCTGAAGTGCTTCGGCGCGACCGAGCGGGCGTCCGAATGGGTGTTGATCCAGGCGCAAGACACAGCCGTAGCCCAGGCTACGGCGAGTGCTTGCAACAACGGGCGGCGCCCATTCAGGCGCACGAGCGGTGGTGATGGAGCGCTTCATAGGCTCTCAGCCCTCCATCGCGCGTTTGAGGGCGGCGCTGACGCGCGCCGGGCCGGGGAAGTAGGCCCATTCCTGGGCGTGCGGGTAGGGCGTGTCCCATCCCGTCACGCGCTCGATGGGCGCCTCCAACTGGTAGAAACAGTGCTCCTGCACCAGGGCCGAGAGCTCGGCGCCGAAGCCGCAGGTGCGCGTGGCCTCGTGCACGATGACGCAGCGCCCGGTCTTCTTGACCGAGGCCACCACGGTGTCGAGGTCGAGCGGCCAGAGGCTGCGCAGGTCGATGATCTCGGCGTCGATGCCGGTCTCCTGCGCCGCCGCCTCGCAGACCCAGACCATGGTGCCGTAGGCCAGCACCGTCACCTGGCTGCCGGGGCGGAACACCGCCGCACGGGTCAGCGGCACCGAGTAGTAGCCCTCGGGAACCTCGCCCATGCGGTGCTTGCTCCAGGGCACCACGGGTCGGTCGTGGTGTCCGTCGAAGGGGCCGTTGTAGAGCCGCTTGGGCTCCAGGAAGATGACCGGGTCGTCGCACTCGATGGCGGCGATCAGCAGACCCTTGGCGTCGTAGGGGTTGCTGGGCATCACGGTGCGCAGGCCGCAGACATGGGTGAACACCGCCTCCGGGCTCTGGCTGTGCGTCTGCCCGCCGTAGATGCCGCCGCCGCAGGGCATGCGGATGGTCAGCGGCGCGGTGAAGTCGCCGTTGCTGCGGTAGCGCAGCCTTGCGGCCTCGCTGACGATCTGGTCGAAGGCCGGGTAGACGTAGTCGGCGAACTGGATCTCGACCACCGGGCGCAGGCCGTAGGCGCCCATGCCGACGGCGGCGCCGACGATGCCGGACTCGGAGATCGGCGCGTCGAACACGCGCGATTTGCCGTACTTGGCCTGCAGGCCCTCGGTGCAGCGGAACACGCCGCCGAAGTAGCCGACGTCCTCGCCGAACACCACCACGTTGCGGTCGCGTTCCATCATCACGTCCATGGCTGAGCGCAGCGCCTGGATCATGGTCATGGGCTTGGTGGCCACGCCGGCGGGCGCCCGGTCTTGCGTTTGAACGATGGCGTTCATGCTCAGACTCCCAGCTCTTGACGTTGGCGGCGCAGGTGTTCGGGCATCTCCTTGTAGACCCCCTCGAACATGCTGGCCACGCTGGGGATGTGACCGTCGAGCAGCGAGCCGTAGCGCTCGGCCTCGCGCTGCGCGGCGATCACCTCGGCCTCCAGGGCCTTGAGCGTGCTGTCGTGCTCGGCCTCGCTCCACAGTCCGAGCCCGATGAGGTGCGACTTCAGGCGCGCGATGGGGTCGCCGAGCGGGAAGCGTTCCCAGTCGTCGGCCGGGCGGTACTTGCTCGGATCGTCGGACGTGGAGTGCGCGCCGGCGCGGAAGGTCACCCACTCGATCAAGGTCGGCCCGAGGCCGCGGCGCGCGCGCTCGGCGGCCCACAGCGAGGCGGCGTGCACGGCGATGAAGTCGTTGCCGTCGACGCGCAGCGAGGCGATGCCCGAGCCCACGCCGCGCGCCGCAAAGGTGGTGTGCTCGCCCCCGGCGATGGCCTGGAAGGTCGAGATCGCCCACTGGTTGTTGACGACGTTGAGGATGACCGGCGCGCGGTAGACATGCGCGAAGGTCAGCGCGGTGGCGAAGTCGGCCTCGGCGGTCGAGCCGTCGCCGATCCAGGCCGAGGCGATCTTGGTGTCGCCCTGGATGGCGCTGGCCATGGCCCAGCCCACCGCCTGGATGTACTGCGTGGCCAGGTTGCCCGAGATGCTGAAGAAGCCGGCGCGCTTGTACGAGTACATCACCGGCAGCTGGCGGCCCTGGATCGGGTCCTTCTCGTTGCTCAGCAGCTGGCAGATCATCTCCACCATGGCCACGTCGTCGCGGCACAGCAGCAGGCCCTGCTGGCGGTAGGTCGGGAAATTCATGTCGCCCTGCTGCAGCGCCATGCCGTGAGCCACCGCGATGGCCTCCTCGCCCAGGCACTGCATGTAGAAGCTGAGCTTTTTCTGGCGCTGCGCGATCAGCATGCGCGCGTCGAACACGCGCACCTTCATCATGGCCTTCAGGCCGCGGCGCAGGAAGTCGGGGGCCAGCTTCGGGTCCCAGGGACCGCAGGCCCGGCCGTCCTCGTCGAGCACGCGGATCAGCTGGAAGGCCAGGTCCTGCGTGTCGACCGGCAGCACGTCGACGTCGGGCCGTCGCACCGCGCCGGCCGGCGACAGGTGCAGGTAGGAAAAGTCGGTGGCGCAGCCCGGCCGGCCGGTGGGCTCGGGCACGTGCAGGCGCAGCGGCGCGAAGCTGCGCGACGGGTGGGTCGCGGGATGGGGCATGGTGGTGGCTCCTGAGCGCCCTTGTGGGGCGGTGGGCGACGGCATCCGGGGTCGGGCGTCGACGGGCTTCAGCGTAGCGTATTGCCACAGGAGAAAGGCTCGGGCAAGTCCGGCACGAAGGCGGCTGTGGCACAGGGTTTAATCAGGCCCGATGGCCGTTCCCGCTCCCCCTGCCGCTGCCCCTGCCGCTGGACCTGCCGCCGGTCCAGGCACGCCGCGCCGGCTCGGGCCCTTCGAGCTCAAGGCGCTGCTGGGCAAGAGCGCGGCCAGCATGCTCTGGCATGTGGCCGACACGCGCGCGCCGCGCGAGCTGCTGCTCTTGCTGCCACGCCAGCAGCCGCACGACGCCGCCGCCCGCGACGCCTGGCTCGCCAGCGCGCAACGTGCCGTGAAGATCGAGCACCCGGCCCTGGCCTTGCCCGAGGACATCGGCTTCACCGAGACTTGGCCCTATCTGGCCTACGCGCGCGGCGCCGGGTTGACCATGAGCGAGCGCCTGGTGCGCCAGCGCGCGACGCAAACGCAATTGGCTGCCGAGTGGCTGCGCGCTGCGGCCGAGGGTCTGGCGGCGGCCCATGACGCCGGCTGGTTGTTCGTCGACCTGCAGCCCTTCCACCTGCTGCTGGTCGATGACGGCCGGGCGCAGCTGATCGGGTTGGGCCTGCTCGGCGAGCCCGGTCTGGCACGCGCGCGCCACCAGGCCGGCGTGGAGTCCGAGACCCTGTGCCTGGGCCTGCTCGCCAACCGCCTGCTCGGCGGGCGGCCGCCGCTCGAGACCACCGACACGCACGAGGCGCTGCTGCGCATGCCGCCGCTGGGCCGCGAATTCGTGCGCCTGGGTTTCGAGGCCACCCACCCGATCGACGAGGCGCTGCGCGCCATCGTCAACCGCAGCACCGCCACCGCGCCCGGCCAGCGCTACCACTCGGCGCGACCGCTGGCGCGGGCGCTGGACGGCTGGCTGGACCGCAGCCGCCACCCCGACGGCGGCACCGCCGCGCAGCTCGTCGAGCGCATCCAGCGCTTCGGCGTGCTGCCGGTGTCGCGCGGTGAGGCGGTGCGCAGCGTGGCCGCCGGCGGCCTGGAGCGCCAGCACACCGGCGCCATGGCGGCGCTGGTGCAGCAGGACGCCGCGCTCAGCCTGGAGCTGCTGCGGCGCGTCAACCTGGCGCGCCAACAGCAGGGGGGTGGCGCCGCCGACGGCGTGCTGAGCCTGTCGCGCGCCATCGCCATGCTCGGGCAGCTGCAGGTGTCGCAAGTCGCCGCCGGCCTGCGTCCCTGGCCCGGTGTGCTGGCGCCCGAGCGCGTGCTCGGCCTGCGCCTGGCGCTGGCGCGCACGCTCAAGGCGGCCGACGTCGCCATCCCGCTGGCGCCGGCCGGCTACGACCCCGAGGTGCTGCGCCTCACCGCGCTGCTGCAGAACCTCGGCCGCCTGCTGCTGAACTACCACCTGTCGGACGAGGCCGAGCAGGTGCAAGGCCTGATGAAACCGCCCGAACCGACCGAGGAGCAGCCGCACCCGCAGGGTCTGAACGAACGCCAGGCGGCCTTCAGCGTGCTGGGCTGCGACCTCGATACCCTGGCCGCCGCCGCCATTCGCCAACTCGGCCTGGGCGAGGAGGCGCAGCAGCTGGCGCTGCGCCCCGAGCCCGATGCGCCCATTCACCCCCCGCAGGGCGACCTGGAGGCGCTGCGCCTGACCTGCGCGCTGGCCAACGAGCTGGTCGACGCCGTTGCGCAGCCCGAGCCGCGCCGGCGCCAGATGCTCGACGCCGCCACGCGCCGCTTCGCCCGTGCGCTGGGCCTGAGCGGGCGTGACATCCAGTTGGCCCTCTTTCCTGAGGCCGCACAGGCGCAGATGCAGGCGCGCCGCCAGGCCACGCTGACATGACCCAGACCCTCGGACGCTTCAAGCTGCTGCGCGTGCTCGGCGAGGGTGCGCAGGCCACGGTGTGGCTGGCGCACGACCCGCGCCTGGACCGCGAGGTGGCGCTCAAGGTGCTCAATACCGAGGCCGGCAGCCAGGCCGTCGACGAGTGGCTGCACGAAGGCCGTGCGGTCAGCCGTCTGAGCCACCCCGGCATCGTGCAGGTGTTCGAGGCCGACCGCTTCGACGGCCGACCGGCGCTGGTCTTCGAACTGGTGCACGGCGGCACCCTGGTGCCGCTGCTGCGCCAGGGGCCGATGGCCGCGCGCCGCGCGGTGGAGCTGATGGTCGAGGTGCTCGACGCGCTGGCCGTGGCGCATGGCGCCGGCGTGGTGCACCGCGACCTCAAGCCCAGCAACATCCTGCTCGACCCGCAGGGCCGGCCGCGGGTGACCGACTTCGGCATTGCCGCCCGCGTGCAGAAGGACGCCCGCGCCGCGCCGAGTGTGCAGAGCGCCCAGATCGTCGGCACGCCCGGCTACATCAGCCCCGAGGCGGCGCGCGGCGAGCCGCCGCAGCCGCGCATGGACGTGTTCGCCGTCGGCGTCATGCTGGCCGAGATGCTCAGTGGCCAGCGCCTGCTGGCCGAGCGCGACCCGATGCAGGCGCTGCAGCGTGTGCTCGGCGAGGACCTGCGCCTGCCGGCCGCGCTCGGCGCCGACGCCGACGATGCGCTGCGCGGCATCGTCGACCGCGCCTTGGCGCGCGACGCCGCGCAGCGCTGGGACGGCGCGGCCGCATTGCGCGACGCGCTGATGCAATGGCTGCATCAGCCCGAGTTGGCGGCCGCCCAGGGCAATGAGCAGCCGGCCGCCGCGGCGCTCGAGTTCCTGCTGCGGCGCATGCGCACCAAGGCCGACTTCCCGGCGCTGTCCGACTCCATCGAGCGCGTGCAGAAACTCACGCAGAGCGAGGACGACAGCCTGGCCACGCTGTCGGGCGCCATCCTCAAGGACGTGGCGCTGACCAACAAGCTGCTGCGCCTGGTCAACACCGCGCAGTTCCGCCACGCCGGCGGCGGCTCCATCAACACGGTGAGCCGCGCCGTGCAGCTGATCGGCTTCGGCGGCGTGCGCAATCTGGCGCTCAGCCTGGTGCTGCTGGAGCGCATGCAGGACCGCGCGCACGCCGCGCAGCTCAAGACCGAGTTCCTGCGCGGCCTGATGGCCGGCGCGCTGGCGCGCGAACTCACGCCGTCGCTGCGCGAGGGCGAGGAGATGTTCATCGGCACCCTGTTCCAGAACCTGGGCAGGCTGCTCTGCGAGTTCTACTTCGCCGAGGAGGCGCAGCAGGTGCGGCGCCTGGTGCGCGAGGCCAGCCTGACGCGTGCGCCGCTCAGCGAGGCCACCGCCTCGGCGCGCGTGCTGGGCATTCCCTACGAGGAGCTGGGCATCGGCGTGGCCAAGCGCTGGGGACTGCCCGAGGCCCTGACCAACGTGATGCGCCGCCCCGCCGGCGAACCGCCGGCGCGCCCGCTCGACATCCCGCTGGAGCGCCAGCGCTGGACCGCGCGGCTGGCCAACGACACCGCCGACCTGCTGCTGGCCACCGACCCCGAGCAGCTCGCCGCACCGCTGCAGCGTCTGGCCGAGCAGCATGCCAAGGCGCTGCGCCTGTCGGCGAAGGACTTCGAGAGCGCCTGCACGCTGGCGCGCGAGCGCCTGGCCAACCTGGCCGAGGCGATGGAGATCAAGCTCGAACGCCAGAGCCCGGCGCAGCGCCTGCTGCCGAGCGCCGACATGGCCACCGTGGTGACGCCGCGCGGTGCAGCCGAGGGCGCCGGCGCCAACGCTGCCACCGAGGGGGTGGAGCGCACGCTGGTGGCCAACGCGCTGCCACCCGACCACCCGACCCAGCTCGACGAGACCAGCGTGGTGGCGCGCCGCGCGCAGGCCGCCGATCAGCTGACGGCTGGCATCCAGGACATCACCGACGCCATGGTGGAGAGCGCCGACCTGGGCGCCATCCTGCGCATGATCCTGGAGACCATGTACCGCGCGCTGCAGCTGCGTCGCGTCGTCTTTTGCCTGCGCGACGCCAAGAGCGGCCAGCTGGTGGCGCGCTTCGCGCTCGGCGAGGATCAGCCGGCCTGGATGCCCGGCTTCAAGGTGCCGCTGAAGGCCAACGGCCAGCCCGACCTCTTCAGCGCCGTGTGCCTGAAGGGCGTGGACACCCTGATCGCCGACACCACGGCGGCCAACATCGCCACGCGCCTGCCCGCCTGGTACGCCGGGCCGCTGCGCGCCGGCAGCTTCCTGCTGCTGCCCCTGGTGGTGAAGAACGCGCCGGTCGGCCTGATCTACGCCGACCGCGCCGAGCCCGGCAGCATCCAGCTCGAGGAACGCGAGCTCAAGCTGCTGCGCACCTTGCGCAACCAGGCGCTGATGGCGTTCCGGCAAAACGGCTGATCGGCTCGGCGACCGCAGCGCGCGGGGCGGGCGAAAAGAAAACGGCCCGCACGGGGCGGGCGCCAAGAAAAACAGCCCGCACGGGGCGGGCTGTTCAGAAGAAGGTGACGAGCCTTACCTCGGCACTGGTCGAAACGCTAAGGGCTGCTTGGTTCCCCACCTGACCCGGTTGGGCGCTCTCCCATGCGAGGGGGCCCGTCGGGGGAGGATTGTGCCTTAGGGCTGCACGGGGTTATGCAGACCCTCCTCAGCGCAGCGCCAGGTCCTCGGCCCCGTACTCGAAGCCGAGTGGCTCGACCCGCAGGCACTTCGGCCCGGCTTCCACCGTGCCCGCCACCCAGGCGGCGATGCCCTGCTCGCGGCTGATGCGCACCGCGTCCTCGGCCTCCTGGGCCGGCACGAAGAGCGCGAAGCCGGCGCCCATATTGAGCGTGGAGTAGGCCTCGCGGTCGTCGAGGCGGCAGTGCTGCTGCATGAACTTCAGCA
The DNA here is from genome assembly GCA_041919015.1 of Inhella sp. GTDB lineage: Bacteria > Pseudomonadota > Gammaproteobacteria > Burkholderiales > Burkholderiaceae_C > Inhella. The sequence continues at coordinate 3,004 of JAYRUQ010000018.1, read as the reverse complement.
CCGGCGTGACCGGCGGCACCGTGTGGATGCGGTAAGTGAACTGGCCCGGATGGCGCAGCAACTTGCGCCAGCCGTGGCCGGTGATGTTGGCGCTGTAGTGCACGCTGAGGCCGGCGCGGGCCAGCGCCTCGGTGACCGGGCTGTAGAGCAGGGTGGGGGCCAGCAGCGCCTCGCCGTAGCGTTGGCCGGTCGCGCCCATGCCGATGTCGGTCAGATAGCCCTCGGGCAGCTGCTCGGCCAGCTTGCGCGCCAACGACAGGCCGTTGGCGTGGATGCCCGAGCTCTCCAGCAGCACGATGGCGTCGCCGGGCGCCAGGCGCTCGCCCACCGAGAGCCGGCTCTTGGGGCTGATGAGGCCGGTGCAGGAGGCCGCCAGGTCGATGCGCCCGCCCTCGACGATGCCGGCCAGCGCGGGGGTCTCGCCGCCCCCCCAGGCCACGCCGCAGCGGTCGCAGGCGGCTTTCCAACCCTTCACCAGCTCCTGGGCGCGCGCGCCGTCCTCGAACCAGCTGCTGCCGCCGGCGGCCCAGTAGGCCTGCACCACCAGCGGCGTGGCGCCCACGGTGATGAGGTCGTTGACCGCCATGGCGATGGTGTCCTGGGCGATGCCGGCGTAGAAGCTCTTGCCCGTCAGGCGCGCCATCTCGTCGGCCACCAGGGTCTTGGTGCCCAGGCACTCGACGATGCTGGCCAGGTAGAAGGGGCCGACGTCGACCACATAGGCCGATTCGCCCCGCGACGCCTGCACCTCGGTGAAGGCGTGCGGCGCCAGATTGGCGGCGGTGGCGGCGGCGGCGCGTTGCGCGGCGACCTTCAGCGGGTCGATGAGGTCGTAGTTGACGCCGGCCTGGTCGTAGGTGAGGGGGGTGGGGCTGCTGCTCATGGCGGCATTGTCTCTGCGCCGCCGGCGCCGCAGCGGTTCGGCGCGCACGACGGCCGGCCGGGTGCGCAAACCCGGCGGCAGCGGCGGCGGAAAGCCGCTGAAGACCATCACCAGCAGCAGCGGGCTGAGCAGCAGCCAAAAAAGCAGACGGCGCAGGCGCGGCAGCATGCCCGCCCATCTGGCGTCGCGGGCGCCCCGCACGATGCGGGCAAGCGCGCCTTGAATGGCTTGCTCAGAGCCCCATCTCGCGCGCCAAATGGGCCGCCGGGTAGATGCGCGTCAGCGCCAGCTGCAGGGCACGCTGGTGCAGCACCACCATGCGGTTGCTCGCTTCGTCGTAGTGGTACTGGCCGGCCAGCGAGTCGAGGTTGCCGTCGAAGGCCACGCCGATCCAATCGCCGGCGGCGTTGAGCACCGGCGAGCCCGAGTTGCCGCCGACGATGTCGGCCGTGGCGATGAAGTTCAGCGGCTCGCGTGGGTCGATGCGCGTGCGCGCCGCCGCCACCCGCGGTGCCAGCTGGAAGGGCGCGCGGCCCTCGAAGCCGTCGGCGCGTGCGAACAGGCTGCCGAAGGTCGTGAACCAGGGCTGGCGCAGCCCGCCCGAGTGCTGCTCGGCGCTGCGGCCGAAGGACAGGCGCAGCGTGAAGGTGGCGTCGGGCGGCTCGTCGGCGCCCAGCACCCGCCAGCGCGCGCGCGCCACCGCCGCGCCGGCGGCCTGCAGCGGCGTGAGCACCTGCTCTTGGCGCTCGCGCTGCCAGGCGCGCTGCAGCGGCGCGAGCGCCTGCGCCAAGCGCAACAGCGGGTCCTCGGTGGCCCCGAAGGCGCTCGGCCCGCCGTCGAGCAGGCGCAGGCGCTCGGCCGGCTGCTGGAAGCGGCTGGTGCGCAGCCAGGCGCCGAGCTGCTCGGCGCGTTGGGCCGCGTCGGCCGCGGCCGGCCAGGCCAGCACCCAGGGGTCGTCGGCGCCCAGCAGACGCTGCGATGCGCGCCACTGCCCCGCCAACTGCACGGCCTGCAGGTCGGCGTGCAGCGTCAGCGGGCTGGCCAGTCGCTCGCGCAATTGCGCCTCGGCCAGCGGCTTGGCGCTGTCCAGGCGCTCGGCCAGCGGCAAGCGGTCTTCCTCGTGCTGGATGAGGGCCTCGACCAGATCGTTGAGCAAGGTGCCATCCGGCAAACGCCGCCCCTGTTCGAGCGGGCTCAGGCGCACGGCGGCCTGGGCGGCCTGGGCGGCGGCGTCCCAGGGCGCGCTGTCGGCGACGCCGGCACGCACGCGCTGCTCGCGCTCGCGCTTGGCGGCCATCAGCGCCGGCTGCTGCAGCGCCCCCAGTTCGCCGCGCAGGGCCTTGAGCGAGTTCTCCAGCGTGGCAAGGGCGTCGACCGATTGCCGCGCGGCTTCGGGGTCGCGGTCGGCAAAACCGCGCAGGGTGTCGCGCTGTGCTTGCAGGGCCGCCACCTGGGCCGGCAGCAGGTGGTCGCGATCCGCCTCCAGTTGCGCCAGCGTGGCCAGGCGTTCGGTGCGGTAGGGGTGACCGCTGACGAGCACGGCATCGCCCAGGCGTGGCGCCAGGCGGGCCGGGCGCAGCCAATGGCGTGGGCGCAGGGGGCGACCGTCGGGCCCATGGACGCGCAGCAGCGCGAAGTCGAAGGCATGGCGCGGGTAGTTGAAGTTGTCGTCGTCGCCGCCGTAATTGGCGGCCTGGTTCTCGGGTGCCATGACCAGGCGCACGTCGCTCCAGACCCGGTAGCGGTAGCGCTGCAGCACGGTGCCACCGTGCAGGCGCACGATCTCGCAGCGCTGGGCGCGCGGGCACTCGGGCCCGGCCAGCGCGTCCAGGCGGGCCTTGCGGGCGGCCGCCTCGGCGGGCAGCGGGGCTTGCGGCGTGTCCAGGGTGTCGATGCCCTGCAGCTGCTCGGCCGTCATGCCGGGGCAGCGCAGGCCCTTGGGCGGCCTGCCTTGGCCGCTGACGGCCGCCACGTAGCCGCGCTGCTGCAGCGGTTCCTCGGGGCGGCTCAGCGCCTCGATGCAGTCGCTCACCACATGGTGGTTGGTCAGCAGCAGCCCCTGGGGCGAGACGAAGCTGGCGCTGCCGTTGGGCAGGCGCACGCTGGCCTGCATGAGGCGGG
>JAYRUQ010000017.1:0-62298 GCA_041919015.1 Inhella sp. | reverse complement strand
GGCGCCGAGATGCAGTCCGCCGTCGAGGCCGTGCTGGCCTGCCAGGGCCGCGTCGTCGTGATGGGCATGGGCAAGAGCGGGCACGTCGGACGCAAGATCGCCGCCACCCTGGCCAGCACCGGCACCCCGGCGCTCTTCGTGCACCCGGCCGAGGCCTCGCACGGCGACCTCGGCATGGTCACCGCGCAGGACCTGGTGGTGGCGCTGTCCAACAGCGGCGAGAGCGACGAGCTGGCTGTCATCCTGCCGGTCATCCGGCGCCTCGGGGTGACGCTGATCGCCATCACCGGCAACCCCGACTCCAGCCTCGGCCGCCACGCCCACTGGGTGCTCAATTCGCGCGTCGAGCAGGAGGCCTGCCCGCTCAACCTCGCACCGACCGCCAGCACCACCGCGCAGATGGCGCTGGGCGACGCGCTGGCCGTCGCGCTGCTGGACGCACGCGGCTTCCGCCCCGAGGACTTCGCCCGCTCGCACCCCGGTGGCGCGCTGGGCCGCAAGCTGCTGACTTTTGTGGCGGACCTGATGCGCAGCGGCGACGCCCTGCCCGTGGTGCAGGCCGACACCGGTTTCACCGAGACCATGCGCGTGATGTCGGCCAAGGGCCTGGGCTGCGCCGCGGTGCTCGATGCCAGCGGCGCGCTGCTGGGCGTCTTCACCGACGGCGACCTGCGCCGCCTCGTCGAGCAGGGCCGCGACCTGCGCACGCTCAAGGCCGGCGAGGTGATGCATGCGCGACCGCGCACGGTGCGCGCCGAGCAGCTGGCGGTGGACGCCGCCGACCTGATGGAAGAGGCGCGCATCACCGTGGTGCTGGTGGTCGACGAGACCGGCCGGCTGGTCGGCGCGCTGAACTCCAACGACCTGCTGCGCGCGAAAGTGATCTAGTGCAAGCCACCCTGAGCTTCCCGCCCGAACTGCTGCTGCGCGCCCAGGGCGGCGCCTTCGGCATGAAGGCGGCCCTGTTCGACGTCGACGGCGTGCTGACCGACGGGCGCATCTACATCGGCGAGCAGGGCGAATCCTTCAAGGCCTTCAGCACGCTCGACGGCCACGGCCTCAAGCTGCTCAAGGCCGGCGGCATCGAGCCCGTCGTCATCACCGGGCGCGACGCCCCGGCGGTGCGGCGGCGCATGCAGGACCTCGGCATCGCGCACGCGCTGTTCGGCGTCAAGGACAAGCTGGCCGCCGCCACGCCGCTGCTGCAGCAACTGGGCTGTGAGTGGTCGCAGGTGGCGGCGATGGGCGACGACTGGCCCGACCTGCCGCTGCTGGCGCGCGCCGGCCTGGCCATCGCGCCGCCCGGTGCGCACGCCGAGCTGCGCGCCATCGCCCACCATGTCACGGCCGCGCCGGCCGGCTACGGCGCGGCGCGCGAGGCCTGCGACCTGCTGCTAATGGCGGCCGGACGCTACGCCCGCCTGTTCACCGAGCATCTGCAGACGCTCGACGCGGTCTGACACCCGGATGAGCGCCCTCGCCCCCCTCAGCGGCGCCGAGCGCGGCGCGGTGCGTTCGCGCCAGCCCTGGCTGTGGCGCGTGCAGCAGGCGCTCTCGAACTACCTGCCGCTGGCGCTGATGGCGCTGCTGGCCGTCTTCACCACTTGGCTGGTGCGCCAGACGCCGCTGGCCGAAGGCCCGGCGCAGGAGCGCGCCGTGCGCAGCACGCCCGACTACGAGATGCGCGGTTTCGAGCTGCAGCGCTTCGCCGCCGGCGGCGCCTCGCAGGGCTGGCTGCGCGGCGCGGCGCTGCGCCACTACCCGAGCGACGACCGCATCGAGTTCGATCGCATCGAGCTGCGCCTGCAGGACGCCGACGGCGCCTGGCTGCTGGCCGAGGCCGAGCGCGCGCTCGGGCCCGAGAGCGGCGAGTGGTTGCGCCTGACGGGCGATGTGCGCGTGCGCCGCTTCGCCCCCGGCGCCAAGCCCGACGGCAGCGACGCCCCGCTGATGGAACTGCGCACCCGCGAACTGCTGGCCGAGCGCGACGGGAAGCGCCTGTCGAGCCGCGCGGACACCCGCGTGCTCAGCGCGCGCCTGCAGGGCCGGGTGGGCGGTTTCCAGTACGAGCACGGCAGCGGGCGCCTGCAGTTCAGCGGCCCGAGCCATTTCGAGGTGCCCGCCGCACGACGACCATGACACAGCCCCTTGTCTTCATCACCGGCGCCAGCAGCGGGATCGGCCAGGCGCTGGCGCTGCACTACCACCGCGCCGGCTGGAGCCTGGCCCTGCAGGCGCGACGCGTCGAGGCCCTGCAGGACTGGCTGCGCACGCAGGGCATCGCGGGCGCCGGCCTGTACCGCGCCGATGTGGTCGACGCCGAGGCCATGGCGCGCGCCGGCGCCGACTGCATCGCCACCCAGGGCCTGCCCGACACGGTGATCGCCTGCGCCGGCGTGAGCATCGGCGTGGACACCCAGCTGGCCGAGGACATTCCGGTCTTCAAACAGGTGCTCGACACCAACCTCTACGGCACCGCCACCACCTTCCAGCCCTTTCTGACGCCCATGCTGCAGCGCGGTTCGGGCCGCCTGGTCGGCGTCGCCAGCGTGGCCGCCATGCGCGGCCTGGCCGGACACGGCGCCTACTGCGCCAGCAAGGCCGGCGTGGTGAGCTACTGCGAGAGCCTGCGCCTGGAGTGCAAGCCGCAGGGCGTGCAGGTGGTCACCCTCGTGCCCGGCTATGTGCGCACGCCGCTCACCGCCGTCAACCGCTACGCCATGCCCTTCATGATGGAATCCGACGCCTTCGCGCGGCGCGCCTTCGCGGCCATCGAGTCGGGCACCCGCTACCGCGTCATCCCCTGGCAGATGGGCATCGTGGCGCGGCTCATGCGCCTGCTGCCCAACGCGCTTTACGACAGGCTGTTCAGCGGCCGCGGCCGCAAGCCGCGCGCGGCGCGCCAATAAGAACAAAGGCCCCGCCAGGGCGGGGCCTCTTGAGTGCGCCGAAGCGCGGCGATCAGCTGCGGCGGCGGCGCGCGACGCCGGCCAGTCCGGCCAGGCCCAGCGCCATCAGCGCGTAGGTTTGCGGCTCCGGCACCGCGGCGGTGAAGCTGATGTTGTCCACGCCGACCCAGTCCCCGTACTCGCCCGGCAGGATGACCACGGAGCGGATGTTGCTGAAGCTCAGCGACAGATTGGCCTGGCCGCCGCCCGCGTTCGTGACCTGGCCGAGGAAACCACCGGCGGCGTCATAGGCCATCAGGCCCGTGGAGCCGACGATGGCCATGCCGGCGAAGTCGGCGCTGACGCTGGAGACGTCGAAGGCGAAGGTCATGACGATGCTCGGATCGCCGTTCTCGGCGAGCCATCCGCCGAAGCTGTGCAGCAGGTTGCCGCTGACCAGCGCCGGCGAGCCCAGACCGCCGAGGTCGGTGGCGGTGATCGTCATGTCGCTGTTGGTGGCGAAGGGGTTGCCGGTGATCGAGTTGGTCCCCGTGAAGCCGTTGGGCGTGAAGAACACGCCCATGGCGGCGTACTGGTCGAACAGCGTGTCGCCCTCGCTGACCAGGCCCTCGTCGAAGGTGATCAGGGTGGCGGCCAGCGCGGGCGTGCGGCCCACAGCCGTGCCGGCGCCGTTGGGTTGTGCGTCGGTCTTGGCGAAGGCGGGCGCCAGCAGCGCGGCGCCGGCCAGTGCAATCAGGGTCTTCTTGAGCATCGAGGGGTCCTCCCGGGGATGGAGCGGGTTGGGTGAGGGTGCCGGCCCGTCGGGCCTGCCACGCACGCAAAGAGCGGAGCGTCAGCCTAAGGGCGTGCGGCGCCTTTCGGGCGCAGGCCAGCCCCCCAGGACGTGGCTCGGACTTGCACCAAGCGGGTTTTCACCAGGAACGCGCGAACCGGTCCGGCGTCACCCGGCCCGCCGCTGCGAAATCGATCGCGGCGGCTCGCCCCCCTCGAAGCCCTGGGCCGCGCCCAGGCCACACCCGAGGGCTGGCGGGCGGCGGGTTGATTCCGCTTCAGAGCGCCGGCCCGATGTCGCGCGCCGCGTGCAGCACGCGTACCAGCTCGATGCCCTGCGCCAGCGGCAGGTAGAACACGACGTGACGCTCGAAAGCGAAGCTGCGCAGGCCGGTGGCCAGCTCGGGGCGAGGGCGGCCCATCAGGGGCTGGCTGGCCCAGGTCTGCAGCGAGGCTTCGAGCCGGTCCAGCCAGCGGTCGGCGGCCGCCAGGTCTTGTTCGGCCATCCAGTCCCAGTGCTCGGCAATGTCCTCGGTGGCCGCCGGCCGCCGCAGGATCTGGCTCATCCCGCGCGTTTGGCCCGCCGCGCGCGCAACTCGGTCTTCAGTGCCGCGCCCTCATGCGCATGCGGCGGTCCGCTGTCCAGGCCGCGGCGGATTTCCTTGCGCAGTTCGTCCAGCTTGACGGCCTGCAACCGGTCCTGCTCCTGCAGCAGGCGCAGCGCCTCGCGCACCACCTCGCTGGCCGAGGCGTAGAGGCCCGATGCCACCTTGGCGCGCACATAGTCGTCGAGTTGCGGGGTGAGGCTGACGTTGCTGCCCATGGGGGTCCTCCAAAAGCTCGGCTGATGCTATCAAGAAATGTCAAAAATGGACATTCAACGCGGCGCCGACGTGGCGCCGACGGGGTGCTGACGTGGCGCCAACCGGGTGCCGACGGACGCTGCAGGGGGGCTTCCCATCCCGGCCCGGCCGGGCGCACAGTCGCGCGGCCCCCCGCTCGGCACCTCACTCGGCACCTCGCTCGGCGCCTTGTTCGGCGCCTTACTTCCGCAAGGAACCGCCATGACGCTCAAGTTCACCCCGTCCGCCGGCAGCGCGCTGCAGGGTCTCACCCAGCCTTCGCTGCAGCTGCGGCGCCTGCGCCAGTTGCTCGGTCCGCTGCTGCTGGTGGGTGGGGTGGGGGCGGCGTGGGTGGGCGTGCAGGCCGAGGCGCGCGGCGCCTTCGGGGTGGTGCTGCTGTGGGCGGCGGCCTGCCTGGCCTGCGGCAGCCTGCTGGGCTTCCTGTTCGGCATCCCGCGCGCCGGTCTGGCCAACGGCAAGGACGGTGGCAAGGCGGGCAGCGGCAAGGACGGCAGAGACGGCGAAGGCGATGACACGCCGCGCAACCGCCCCAACACCAATCTGGAGGAGGTGTCGGACTGGCTGACCAAGATCCTCGTCGGCCTGACGCTGGTCAACCTGGGCGAGCTGCGCACGCAGCTGCACGGGCTGGCGGCGAGCGCCGCGGCGGGCCTGCGCCACCCGGCCGGGGAGTTCGAGAAGTCGGCCGCGCTGGCGCTCATCGTGTTCTTCACCACCATGGGCTTCCTGGCCGGCTATCTGTACACGCGCCTGGTGCTGCAGAAGCTCATCACCGACGCCGACAAGGACGCCTTCGGCACCACGGTGGACGAGGAGCTGGCCGACACCACGGCGGCGGCGCCGACCGAGGACGGCCAGCCGGTGCGCCCGTCCGACCAGGAGCGCATGGCGGCGCGCCGCATCCTCGACGTGGCGCCGGTCAACGACCCGAGCGCCGCGTTGGCGCCGATCCGCGAGCGCGCCCGCAAGTACGAGGAACTGCGCCGCCGCCTGCCCTTCTCGCCCGAGCGCACGCAGCGCATGGGGCAGATCGCCGCCGAGCTGCGCAAGCTGGCGCTGGTGGCCAAGCCGCACCTGCCGCAGCTGATGGCCAGCGCCTCGCCCGGCGAACGCCTGGCCGCCACCTCGAGCCTGCAGATGAGCTTCGACCCCTCGGCCATCGAGTGGCTGGCCGAGCGCATCCACGAGGACGCGGCCTTCATCGGCTACCAGGCGGCCAGCGTGCTGATGTCGCGCATGGACGTCGCCGGCCCCCCGGAGCGGCGCCGCATCGTGGCGGCCGTGCAGGCCGCGCTGGCCAAGGGCGTGGAGCCCGAGACGGCGCGCGACCGGCTGGTGGCGGCCTTGCTGGCCAAGGGCGAGGAGGCGGCCGCGGCCGCCGACAGGTCCGCCGCGGCGCCGGCTCAGCCCGGGTAGCCGGTGATGACGCGGATGCGCTCGAACAGCGGCCGCAGGCGCCCGTAGAGCGGCGCATAGACCTCGGCGTAGAGCCGGTCGTAGCGGTCGGCAGCCTCGGGGCGCGGCGTGAACCAGCGCGCCACGCGCGTCATGCCGGCCACGGCCTGCGCCATGTCGGCGTGCAGGCCCAGGCCCAGCGCGCAGTCGATGGCGGCGCCCAGGCCCGAGGTCTCGTGGGTGTGCGGACGCGCCACCGGCAGGCGCAAGACGTCGGCGCTGAGCTGCAGGCAGGCGTCGCTCTGCGCGCCGCCGCCGCTGGCGTGCAGGGCGCTGAGGCGCACCCCGCTGCGCCGCTGCAGGCGCTCGCCACCCTCGCGCAGGCCGTAGGCCAGGCCCTCGAGGATGGCGCGGTAGAGGTGGGCGCGGGTGTGCGCCTCGCCGAAACCGATGATGGCGCCCTTGGCCTCGGGGCCGGGGCGGCGGATGCCGGGGCTCCAGGTCGGCAGCAGGGTCAGGCCCAGGCTGCCGGGCGGGATGTCGGCGATCAGCTCGTCGAACAGCTGCTCGGGCGCCACGCCGAGCCGCTCGGCGCTTTCGCGCTCGGGGTGGCCGAACTGCTCCTTGAACCAGCTCACCAGCCAGAAGCCGCGCGCGATCTGCACCTCGGCGCTGTAGTGGCCGCGCACCGCCGCCGGGTAGGGCGGCACGAAGGGCTCGGGCTCGACGTAGCGCGCCAGGGTCTGGTTCAGCGTGGCGGTGGTGCCGTAGCTGAGCGCACCGATGTCGGGCGCCAGCGCGCCCGAGCCGAGGATCTCGCAGGCCTTGTCGGCGGCGGCGGCGATCACCGGCGTGCCCTCGCGCAGCCCGGTGATGGCGGCGGCGGCGCGCGTCACCGCACCCAGCGCCTCGCCCACCGGCAGCAGCTCGCACAGTTGTTCGGGGCGCACCGCCAGCGCCTGGCGCTTCCAGTCACCGGCGCCGGCCCAGGCATGGCGCCTGTAGTCGAAGGGCAGGTAGGCCACCTGGCTGCCGATGGAGTCGGCAAAGCGCCCGGTCAGGCGCTGGTTGAGCAGGCCCGACAGCAGCATGAGCTTGTGCGCGCCGGCCAGCATCTCGCCCTGGTGCTCGGCCCACCAGTTCACCTCGGCGTCGCGCTGCAGCGCGTCGATGGTGCCGGCCACACCGGCCAGGCGGAAGGCGGCGCGCCACAGCGGCTGGATGCGCGGCAGGCGCGTGGCGCGGCGCTGGTCGAGCCAGATGATGGCCGGCGCCAGGCAGCGCCCGTCCTCGGCCATCGGCACGATGGAGCCGCGCTGCGTGGTCACGCTGACCCCGGCCACGCGGCGCGCGTCGTGCCCGGCCAGCAACTGGCGGCAGCAGGCGGCGGCGGCCTGCCAGAAGGCCTCGCCGTCGTGCGTCATCCAGCCCGGCTGCTCGCGCCGGTAGTCGGTGAAGACCTGCTGCGCGCGGCCCTGCAGCTCGCCGTGCAGGTCGAACAGCAGCGCGCGCACCGACTGGGTGCCGAGGTCGATGGCCAGCAGCAAGTCCGGTTTCATGCGTGCACCCCGTGTTCGTCCTGCATCAGCGTGAGGAAACGCTCGGCCTCTTGTGCGAAGCGCGCAGTGTCCCAGCCCAGCAGCTCCTGGCAATGCGCTTGCAGCGCCGGCAGCAGGGCGGCGGCAAAGCCCGGCTGCAGCAGACCGAGGCGGGTGCGGCGCAGCAGCAGGTCGTCGAGATGGCGCACCTGCTCGTGCTGCAGGCTGTGGCGGATGGCGGCCAGCGGCGTGCCGCCCAGACTCTCGCCGCCGCGCAGCGCCGGGCCCAGGCGGTCACCCCAGACGCCGTCGGCGGCCGGCGGCAGCAGCGGGCCGTGCAGCGGCTTGAGAGGCTTGAGCGGGGGCAACCAGGGCGCGGCCGCCCGCAGCGCCGCCTCGGCCATGGCGGCGAAGGTGGTGAGCTTGCCGCCGCTCAGGCCCACCACACCCTGCGCCGCGAGCACCAGGTGTTCGCGGCGCTCGTCGGAAGGGCGGCGGCCGTCGCCGCTGGCAATGACCGGGCGCAGGCCGCTCCAGCTGCACCGCACATCGGCGGCGCCAAGGCCGGCGCGCGGAAAGGCCTGGTTCAGGGCCGCGATCAGGTAGTCCTGCTCGTCGCGGCTGAGGCGCGGCCGCGCCAGCGCGTCGGGCTGGTCGACGTCGGTGGTGCCCACCAGCAGCGCGCCCAGCCAGGGGTAGGCGAACACCGGCCGGCCGTCCTGCGCATGCGTCCAGGCCACCGCGTAAGGCAAGGGCAGGCGCGCCAGCGGCAGCAGCAGATGGCTGCCGCGCAAGGGCCGCAGGCGCGGCAGGGGCAGTTGCAACTCCACGGCCAGGCTGCCGAGCTGGGCGCCGGCGCTGACGATCACGCAGCCCGTCTCGACGCGGCGCTCAAAGCCCTCGGGTCCACGCACGCGGGCGGCGCGCACGCGACCGCCGCCCTCGCCGTCCGCGGCGCGCTCCAGCCCGAGCAGGCTGCTGTGGTTGCACAGCTCGGCGCCGGCCTCGCGGGCCTCCTGCAGCAGGCGCAGGGTGAGGCGGGCGTCGTCGGTGCTCGCGTCCTCGTAGCCGCTGGCGCCCCACTCGGCGGCCAGACCCGGCACCTCGGCCTGCACCTGCGCGGCGCTCAGGAAGCGCCGCGTGCGCCGGCCGGCCAATTGGTCGTAAACGAACAGGCCGGCGCGCATCGCCAGCCGGCCCGGCGAGCCGCCGGGACGGTGCGGCATCAGAAAGGGCATGGGCCGCACCAGGCCCGGGGCGTCGCGCAGCAGCTGCTCGCGGGCCTGCAGAGATTCGCGCATCAAGCCCCAGGCGCCCTGCTTCAGATAGCGCAGGCCGCCGTGCACCAGCTTGCTGCTGTTGCTCGACGCGCCCGACGCGTAGTCGTGCCGCTCGACCAGCAGCACCGAGAGCCCGCGCCGCGCCGCCGCCAGCGCCACCGCCGCGCCGCTGATGCCGCCGCCGATGACCAGCAGATCCTTGCGGCTCACCGCAGATTGCCCGAGTTGAAGCGACCCTCGGGGTCGAAGTGGGCGATGGCGGCGTCGATCGCCGCCAGGCCCGCCGCGCCCTTCTCCGCGCCCAGATAGGGCGCATGGTCCTTGCCGACGCCGTGCTGGTGGCTGATGGTGCCGCCCTGCGCCACGATGGCCTGGCTCACCGCCGCCTTGAGCGCCTGCCAGCGCGCGCGGCTCTCGGCGGCCGTGGCGCCGACGCGCAGCACGAAGGTCGAGTAGACGCTGCTGCCGCTGGCGTAGACATGCGACAGATGGGTGTAAGCGTGGCAGCGCTCGCCAAGCTGCGCCAGCGCCGCGCGCCCGGCGCCCTCGATGGCCTCGACCATCGCCGCAGTGGCGCCCCAGGGCACGGCGGTCTCCATGGTGTCCACCATGTAACCGGCCTGCCAGAGCGCGTTGCGCAGGTAGACGCCGGCGAAGCGCTTCTTGGCCCAGGCCTTGCCGAGCAGTTGCCCGGTGCTGTGCGCGCCAAAGCGCCGGGCCAGGGCCATGGCCTCGCGCCGCGCCGCCGCCACCTGCGAGTGGCTGCCGGTGAAGCCCAGCAGCATCAGCACCTTGCCCGCGCCGCTGCCGCGCAGCTGCAGATAGCGCTGCAGCAGGCCGATCTCCAGCCCATGCCCGGCGGCGCCAGCCAGCGCCAGCGTGGTCTCGGTTTCCCGCGCGTTGGCCAGGCGCAGCATCGAGAGCGGCACGCGCTGCTGCACCAGCTCGCGCGCCGCGGCCAGGCCGGCCTCCCAGCTCGGCAGGAAGACGCCGACGAACTGCTCCTGCTCGGGAAGGCGCGTCACGCGCACGGTGACCTCGGCCAGCACGCCCATACGCCCCTCGCTGCCCAGCAGCCATTCGCGCAGGTCCGGCCCGGCGCTGCTGGCGGGCAGGGGCGGCAAGCGCCACTCGGTGCCGTCGGGCCTCAACAGGCAGCCGCCGGCGAACCAGTCCTCGGCGCGGCCGTAGCGCAGGCTCTGCTGGCCGCTGGAACGCGTCACCACCCAGCCGCCCAGCGAGGCGTACTCGAAGCTCTGCGGGAAATGGCCCAGGGTGTAGCCGCGCGCCTGCAGCGCCGCCTCCAGATCGGGGCCCAGCACGCCGGCCTCGAAGCTGGCGAGCTGCGCCGTCTCGTCGAGCGCCAGCAGGCGCTTCATGCGCTGAAGCGACAGCGCCAGCACCGGGCGCGGGTCGTGTTCGGGCGGGCTCAGGTGGCCCACCACGCTGGTGGCGCCGCCCTGCGGGATGACGAGCGCGTCTTGCGCTTTCGCCCAGGCCAGCAGGCGCTGCAGCTGCGCGCGGTCCTCGGGGAAGGCCACGCCGTCGACCACCCGGCCGGGCTGCCCGAAGCGCAGCGCGATCCAGTCGCCCAGGCTCTGGCCGTGGCTGGCACGCAGGCGCGCCTCGCTCGTGCGGTCCAGCAGCGCGTGCTTGGGCAGCCGGCTGGCCGGCAGGCCGGCGCAGGCCTCGGCCAGCGTGGCGTCGCGCGGTGCCTCGGCCGCGCCGATGCGCTCGCGCAGATAGGCCAGCGCCGCCTCGCTCAAATCGCCCGCGACCGCCTCGTCGCCCCAGCCGTTCCAACGCCGCATGCCCGCCCTCCTGGTGAGGCGGCGATGCTAGGCAGCGGCGAGCCGCTAGGCTTGGCCCTGCACGCCATGCCGTTTGTGAATTCACGCCAATTCGTCCTCCCGCCGCCCGGGCGCGCCCGCGTGGCGCGGGCCTATGCGCAGGCCGCCCTCGACGAGGCGGCCGGGCTCGGGCTGGCCTTGCCCGGCGGGGCCGGCGTGGCAGGTGAATCCCTGCCGGTGGCCGACTACCTGGCGCTGCTGCAGGCCGGCCAGGCGCTGCGGCCCGACTTCGGCCTGCGCGTCGGCGCGCGCATGCGCACCGCGCACTTCGTGGCCTACGGGCAGGTGCTGCTGTCCTGCGCCACCTTCGGCGACGCGCTGCGCCAGACGCAGCGCTTCGAGGCGCTGGCGCACGACCTCGGGCGCAGCGAGCTGCAGGTGCAGGGCGAGCTGGCCGAGTACCGCTGGCTCAGCCCCTGGGCGGCCGGCTGCGCGGCGCTGCCGCTGTCGGTGCTGGCCGGCATCCAGGCCTTCGGCAGCTGGATGGCGCAGCGGCCGCTGGCGGTGCACGGCATCGACCTGCCCTTTGCCGCGCCGGCGCGCTCCGAGGGGTCGGAGCGCCTGCAGCAGCAGCTGGGCGCGCCGCTGCGCTTCGGCGCCGCGCACACCGCCGCGCGCTTTGATGCCGCCCTGCTCGCCGAGCCGATCCCGAGCAGCGACCCGGCGCAGCTGCCGCTGCTGCAGCAGCACGCCGAGGCCCTGCTGGCGCAGCGCTGGCGGCAGGAAGCCGGCGACGGGCCCACCCCCTCCCTGGCGGCCGCCGTGGCCGACCGGCTGCCGGCGCTGCTGGCGCAGGGCGAGGCGCGCCTCGACGCCGTGGCGCTGGGCCTGAGCCTGTCACCCCGCACCCTGCAGCGCCGCCTGGCGGCCGAGGGCCGGCCCTTCCAGAAACTGCTCGACGCCACGCGCCGGCAGCTCGCCGCGCAGTACCTGCGCGACCTCTCGCTGAGCCTCACCGAGGTCGCCTTCCTGCTCGGCTACGCCGAGCAGAGCAGCTTCAGCCACGCCCACCGCGCCTGGCACGGCTGCTCGCCGCAGGCCTGGCGCTCGCGCGCCCTGGGCGAAGGACCCTGAACGCAGGGCTTTCCGGCCCGAGCGATACTTGTATCGCAACCCGGAGCCCGACATGCCCTTGTCCCTGCGCCTGCCGCCCGATGTGGAAGACCGCCTGAACAAGCTGTCGGCCGCCACCGGGCGCACCAAGACCTTCTATGCCACCGAGGCGATCCGCGAATACCTCGACGACCTGGAAGACCTCTACCTCGCCGAGCAGCGCCTGACCGCGCTGCGCGCCGGCCGTACCAAGGCCATCAGCCTGGAAGCGCTGGAGCGCCAGCTTGGCCTGGCGGATTGAGTTCGAGGCCCACGCCGCCCGCGAGCTGGCCCGGCTCGACAAACCGACGGCGCAGCGCATCACCCGCTTCCTGCGCGAACGCCTTGCGCCGCTGGCCGATCCGCGCAGCCTGGGTGAAGCGCTGAAGGGCGCCGAACTGGGCCCGTTCTGGAAATACCGTGTAGGGGACTACCGCCTCATTGCCAGCATCGAGGACTGCACCGTCACCGTCCTCGTCGTGCGCGTCGGCCATCGGCGCGAGGTCTATCGCTGAAGGCCTCAAGCCGCGGGGTTTCCCGTTCGCGCGCTACCCGGTGCTCACCGCCAGCACCTGCCGGATGAAGGGCGCCTTGGCGTCCTGGTAGGCCGCCTTGTCGAGGGCATGCTCGGCGGCCAGACGCTGCTTGAGCGCGGCGTACGCGTCGCGCAGCGCGGGTGACGCGCGCAAGGCGTCGCGAAAGCCGAGGTGCTGGCGTCCCAGCGCCCATCACTGCCCCTTGAACAGACCCTGGAACTGGCGGCTCACCGGCAGCTTCTCGCTGCGACCCTTGAGCGTGAGGTGCATGCTGTTCTCGTCGACCCGCACGGCGCTGGCGATGCAGCGGCTGTTGACGAGCACCGAGCGGTGCACCTGCCAGAACAGCTCGGGGTCGAGCCCGGCCACCAGCTCCTTGAGGGGGGTGCGGATCAGCGCCTCGCCCTCCAGGGTGACGACGCGGGTGTAGCGCGCGTCGCTCTCGAAGTACTGCACCTCCTCGGGCTGGATGAGCCGCACCTCCTTGCCCAGGCTGGCCTGGATGGGCTTCATGCGGCCGGCGCGCACCGGCAGCAGCTGGGCCAGCAGCTGCTGCAGGTCGGGGGCGGCCGGCGCGCTGCTGCTGGCCAGGCGGCCCTTGAGCCGCGCCACGCAGCGCTGCAGGCGCTCCAGGTCGAGCGGCTTGACGAGGTAGTCGGCCGCGCCGGCCTCGAAGGCCGCCAGTGCATGGTCGTTATAGGCGGTGACGAACACCACCTGCGGCGGCGCGGCGAGCGCCTGCAGGCGCTGCGCCACTTCCAGTCCGGTCAGGCCGGGCATGCGGATGTCGAGGAAGCAGACGGCCGGCTCGTGCGCCAGCGCTTCGTCCCAGGCGTCGACGCCGTTGGCGCAGGCCGCCACCAGCTCGGCGTCCGGCCAGGCGCCGGCCAGCAGTCGGCGCAGGTGCTCGCGCGGGGCTTCTTCGTCGTCGGCAATGAGGATCTGGGTGGTCATGGTGCGGGAATGGGGAATTCGATGCGCGCGATGCAGCCGCTGCCCTCGGGGTCCGGAGCGAGCTGCAGGCGGCCGTCCGGGTGCAGGGCCAGCAGGCGCTGGCGGGTATTGGACAGGCCCAGACCGTCGCCTGCCTCGGCGTCCAGCGCGCAGCCGCTGTTGAGCACCTCCAGCACGGCCCGCCCGCCCTCCCGTTGCGCGCCAACCCGCAGCGTGCCGCCGCGCAGCGCGGGTTCGATGCCGTGCGTGATGGCGTTCTCCACCAGGGTCAGCAGGCTGCCCGGCGGCACGGGCAGAGGCTCCAGGGCCGGGTCGACATCCACCTGCCACTGCAGGCGCTCGCCCAGGCGCGCGGCCATGATGGCCAGGTAGTGGCGCACGAGGTCGAGTTCGTCGCGCAGCGGCTGCTGCTCGCGCTCGAACATCGGCAGCGTGGCGCGCAGGTAGGCGGCGAACTCGCGCAGCAGCGGCGCGGCGCGCGCGTCGCCGGTCTCCACCCATTGCGTCAGCGAGGCCAGGGTGTTGAAGACGAAGTGCGGGTGGATCTGCGCGGTGGCCAGGCGGTTCATCAGGCGCTGCTGCGCGGCCTGGTCGTCGAGCTGGCGCAGGCGCGCCTCGATCTGCTGTACGCGGTACATGGTGAGGAACCAGAAGGCCGACTGCACGGCCACGAAGGCCATGGCCATCGACATGCCGATGCCCAGGCGTTCGTTGCGGTTCAGTTCCTCGTACAGGCCGGGGGCGATCACCATCGCCGTCATCAGGATGGCACCCAGAAGGGTGGTGACATTGAGACGCAGCCGCGTCGGGCTGCGCCAGAGCTGGCGCGCGGCGAACAGGCCCAGGGCGCAGACCCCGGTGACATAAGCGGCGGCCAGCGCCCACAGCGCCGCGCTCCACTGGAACAGCACGCCCAGCAGCACCACCAGCCCGCTGGTGACGACGATGTACTGGTCGATGCCCGCCGGCCAGGGCTGGCCGCCTGCGCGCGCCATCTCGGCGGGCGTGAAGCGGCGCTGCGGTCCGGGGCAGAGGTAGTGGGTCCAGTCCTTGAACCAGGGTTTGGCGGTGCTTGACGACATGGCGCGGCAGTCTAGGCAGCTGGCGGCGGACGGGCGGAGTCAAGCGGCGAGCGGCGGGAAGCGCCGCGCCGGCTGCGGCCGGTGGCGGCTCAGTGGCCGGCGAACGAGCTTGGAAAAAAGCCCCGCCGGCGTGGGCCGGCGGGGCGTTCGTGACGCAAGAGGCGCGCGGGGCGCCGGGGACTTAGAACTCGTAGCGGGCGGAGAGCCTGAACGAGCGGCCGTTCTGCAAGGCGGAGGGCTGCAGGTAGTTCGGGTTCAGGTCACCCGGCTGCTTGGTGCTGCCGGCGCGGCTGTAGTCGCGCCGCTCCACGAACTCAACGGCCTTCTGCGAATTCAGCAGGTTCAGCACGTCGGCCTGCAGGGTCAGCTTGCCGCCAAAGGCCTGCGTGATGTAGGCAAAGTTCATGTCCAGGGTGGCGAGCCAGGGCGTGCGGCCCGAGGAGCCCCGGGGCACCAACTTGGTGAAGCCGCTGCTGTCCAGGCAGTAGTAGGCCGATGCCGAGGTGTAGTCCCCCGAACCGCGATGCCCGTCGACCTTGTTGAAGTCGGAAACGGTCTCGGGTACGTAGCCGATGCAGCTGACCGGACGACCCGAGGTCACGACCAGGTTGCCGCCCAGGCGCATCGAGTCGTTGAGCGCGTAGTTGCCGAAGGCCTTGAAGACATGGCGGCGGTCGTTGGGCAGGTAACCGTTGGAGCCATCGGTCAAAGAGCCGAAGTCGAAGTCCTGCGTCGCGCCGGCGTCCTCCTGGTCCAGGTTGGACTGCACATAGCCCTCCGCCGTGCCCTTGTTCTTGGACCAGGTGTAGGAGAAGTTGCCACTCCAACGGCCGTCGAACGGATGCTCCAGGCTCAACTCCACGGCGTTGTAGGTGCGCTGGTACTTCGCCAGGCCCGTGTACGACGCCGGCACAGTGATTTCGACCAGCTTGCCGTCGTTCATCACGTCGACCTTGACGTTGATGTCACGCCCCGGATTGACCAGCACACAGTCGGGTTGGTCCTCCGCCGAGTAGTTCGGGTTCAGTTTGTCGACGACGTAGTTGCGGGTCGCGTAGGCGCCGCAGAAGTCGTCCATGCCATCGTTCACCTTGCGGTGCACCGCTTTCACGCCGACGGTCCACTGCTTGCTCAGTGCTTTCTGGAAGCCCAGGATCAACTCATCCTGGTTCATCGGCCGCAGCTTGGTGTCGGCCACGGTGGCGGGGTCCGGCAGTTGCAGGCGCTCCGAGCCCGTGGTGGTGCCCAACTGCGTGAGGCCGGTCGGTGCCATCGTCACGTCGGCACGACCGCTGTAGGTGTAGTAGCTTTCCGACGACCCTTCAGCGCGCGTGCCGCGGATGTTGGTGTTGGAGGCCACCGGGATGTAGTAGCGGCCCGCGTTGGCGTAGATCTTGGTGCTGCCGTCGCCGGCCAGATCGAAGGCGAAGCCGAAGCGCGGTGCCAGCAGGTTGTCAGCCTTGACAAAGCTCACGCCGTCGCCGTTGCGGTTGTCGAAGGACTCACCGCGCAGGCCGCCGTAGAGCAGCAGTTGCTTGTCGACCTTCCACGAGTCCTCGATGTACCAGGCGTTGTTGAGCACCTCGTAAGCACCGGAGGTGCTCAGGGAGGTGCGCTTGCGCACGAAGCGCTTCTCGCCGGCGGGCAGCAGCGCGCGGATCGACGCCGGGCCGATGACGCCGGCGCCACGCGTGAGGTCGGTGGCGTCGTAATAGCGCCAGTAGGCGCCGCCCGAATAGTCCGAGCCGCCCGCTTCGCTGGAGACAAACTTCTGGTTGTCGACGCCGGCGCGCAGCGTGTGACCGCCCAGCACGTATTCCACGTCAAAGCGCCAGGCCGTGCGCTCGTCCTGGTCGGTCGCCGGCGCGTTGGGGTCGCGGCCCGGCGAGCCCGGGAAGACGCCATTCCAGCAGCCCAGCGGAATAGTGGCCCCTTCGTTGTAGACCACCGGGCAATCGGCGCCATCGAGCCGCGCGCCGGTGAAGATGGGCTGTTGATAGGTGGTGCGCCCCGCCAGGGCCGACACCGTCAGGCTGTCGGTGAGGAAACCGGTGTACTTGAGGATGTGGACATCCCCGCCCTCGGTGCGTTCGCTGTTGGTGGCCACGCCGCTGTGGCTGGTGGTGTACCAGTTGTCCGACTGCTCGGCGACCGTGTCCTCCGGCCGCTTGTGATCGGTGTAGTCCAGCGCACGCTTGTTGCGGATGCCGGTGTACTCGAACGAATGGTTGTCAAACGGCACGAAATCCAGCTTCACCATGCCGCGGGGCTGGGTCGACTTGATGACCGTGCTGCGGTACGCAGCGGCGTCGAAGTCCTGCTCCTTGTTGTTGCGGCCTTCCACCAATGCGAACACGAACAGGCGGTCCTTGATGATCGGTCCGCCGATGAAGGCGTTCACCGCCATCTCGTCGTACTTGTTGGCGCTCTCGCGCACCAGGTAGCCGGGTTTGTTGGAATTGGGCTCTGCCCCGCTTGGATCGAGGTCAAGCACGTCACGCTGCTTGGCGGTCAAGCCGGACGGCAGCCAATACAGCGATGCGCCGCCCTTCCAGTCGTTGGTGCCGCGCTTGGTCACCATCGAGATCACGCCACCGAGCGAACGACCGTACTCTGCGCCATAGCCACCCGACTTGACCTGCTGCTGCGAGATGGCCTCGAAGGGCAACTCGGCGTAGGACAGGAAATTGCGAATGTTGGTGACGTCGAAGCCGTTGATGTAATAGCCGTTCTCACCCACCGAAGCGCCACCGAAGGACGGCAGCTTGCCAGCGCCCAGCCCCTCGTCGCCCTGCACGACACCGGGCGCCAGATAGGCGATGGCGTTCGGATTGCGAATGACGGGCAGCGCGGTGATCTGCTCGGCGCTGAAGACCCGATTCACTTCGGACGTGGTCAGGTCGATGGCGTTGCGGATTCGGCTGCCGGAGACGGTGATGCGCTCGAGTTGCTGGGCATCGTCGAAGCGCACCTGGGATCCCGAACCGATGTTGACCAGCACCTCCTTGGTCACGCCGTTGGCGCTGATCTCGTAGCGGCCGGGGGGCAGGCGCGAGAAGTTGAAGTTGCCGCTGGCGTCGGCCTTGGCGTTGCGCGCCAGTCCGGTTTCCAGGTTCTTGATGCTGATCGTGGCATTGGCGGTCGCCGTGCCGTTGATCGAGCCCTCCGAAGTCTGCGCCTGGGCTGCGCCAGCCAAGGTGCCCAGTACCGCCAACGCCACGGCGTGGCGGCGCATCCGCGTCCAATTCATATCAACCCCTGTTCGGTGACCACAAAGACTCGCGGCGCTGCCGCTCCAGGCAGCGCCGCGCATGGGAACGAGGCACTCGGTCTCGAGCAGCCATGCTCGGAGGCGAAGGCTGAGCGGGTGCTCATCGTTACCCATGACTTTCGCCAGGGCAAGCCGAAGTCCGGAGAAAAGTCTTTTGTGAACAAAGACTTGGAGAAGCCGCCGGCCTCTCGGGGTTGTCCCTTCAGGGGCACCGTCACATTGGCCGGGCGCAACGCCTGCAGCGCGGCGGCCGGTCCAGCGGCAACGGCTGCCGAACGAAAACCGGGCCCACCGGGCCCGGTTCGTGAGCCGGGCTTACAGCCCGCCGCCGCAGCCCTTCTTCAGGTAGTCGCTGATGACGTTGAGTTGGTCTTCCATGGTCTTGCGCGTCCAGGCCGGCCCGTGCGCGTAGTCCTTCAGCATCCGGTACTCGACCGGCTTGCCGGCGGCCTTGGCCTTGTCGACGAAGAGCTCGGACTGGATCAGCGGCACGGTCTGGTCGCGGTCACCGTGGTAGACCATCAGCGGGATCCTCACCTGGTCGGCCTTGTCCAGCGGGTTCAGGCCACGAACGGTGTGCTCCTGACGCTGCCGGAAGAAGGGGTTGGTGAAGAACCGCGCCCAGATGCGCTGGATGTCCGACACGCCGGCACCGGCGATGGCGCATTTGTAGACCTCCTCCGTGCGCACCGAGGCGGCGAAGGCCGCGTAGCCGCCGTAGGAGAAGCCGAACAGGGCGATGCGCTTGGGGTCGGCGAGCTTTTCGCCGACCAGCCAGCGGGCGCCGTCGTCCTTGTCGTCCTGCATCTTCTGGCCCCACTCGCGGTCGCCGGCGTACCACAGGGTCCGGCCCCAGCCGGCCGAGCCGCGGAACTGCGGCTGCAGCACCACCCGGCACTGCGACACCAGCATCGGCACCCAGCCCGAGCCGTCGTAGTCGAAGTTGTCGCGCGCCCAGGGGCCGCCGTGCGGATGCACCACCGCGGCGTAGGGTCCGGGGCCGCACAGCGCCGGGTTGGGCGTGCTGAGAATGGCCGGGATGTGCAGGCCGTCGCGCGCCTTGTAGTAGACGAAGCTCGCCTTGCCCAGCGCGCGCCGGTCGATCTCGGGGCGCTCCTTGGCCAGCAGCTTGAGCCCCTTGCCCAGCAGCAGGTAGTACTCGGGCGGATAGGCCGGGCCGCTGGCACGCAGCAGGTAGGCGAATTGCTCGCCCACCTTGACGCGCTGCAGCAGGCGCAGGTTGGCGCCGTCGAAGCCGCGCACCTCGGCGGCCTCGCCTTTGGCCACCGACTTCAGTTGGTAGGAGGTCTCCTTCAGTCCGAGCGCCTGCGCCACGCCGCGCAGAACGGCCTCGACTTCCGGGTTGTCCCAGTGCGTGTCGTTGCCGGACACCCCTTCGTAGACATAACCGTCAAAGCCCTGCTCGCCGGGGCGTCCATCGGCATTGAAGGTGCGCGGGCTCGCGGCGTCGAAGTACTTGTGGCCGAACACCTTGTCGCCGATCTTGCGCGCCGCGATGTCGTACTCGTAGAGGCTGGCGAACTCGGCGCCGACGTTGCTGCTGATGATGACCTTGCCGGGCGTTTGTCCGAGTGCCACGACGTTGATGACGTCGCGGTCCTTGACGTAGCTGCGGAAGTGCTCGTCCCAGTTGTCAGCGGTGCGGATGTCGATGGCGATGTAGGCGCCCTTGGCGTCGGAACCACTGCGCACCTTGACCAGGGGCTGGCCTTGCGGCGTGACCAGCACCTCGCCGTCGTCCTCGCCCAGACGCAGGATGCGCGTCGAAGTCTGCGTGCGCACGTTGTAGCGGAACACGTCGCGCGTCTCGCCGCGCGAGTCGCTCTCCAGCACCACGTGATCCGGGTCGGCCGGCATGCGGTTCAGCACCGAGGGGCGGGCCAGCGCCTGGGTCAGCTTGGCCTCGTCGGAGCGCGCGATGTCGGCCGAGGCCATCGGTTCGATCCAGTTCTTGCCTTCCAGATCGGTGAACAGCAGTTTGTTGATGAAGGTCTTGGTCAGCGTGTCGGTGCGCAGATCGAAGGGCTGCATCAGCGTGACCGCCAGCAGGTCGTTCTTCAGGAACGACGCGCCGACGATCTGCATGTTGCGGGCACCGATGACGTTGGGCCGCGCAGACAGGTCCGACAGCTTCCAGACCACGATGTTGCGCGTGTCACCCTGACTCTCGATGGCCAGCATGTGCTGGCCGTCGGGCGAGATCTGGAAACCGGTCATCTTCGGGAACTGCGCCAGCAACGCCGTGCTCGGCGCCTGGATGGCCACAGGGGCGTTCGCCCCGGCGACGGTCTGGGCCGATGCCGCGACGCTGCTCAGCAGACCGGCCGCCACGGCCAGCGCTAGCGGCCGCGCACGCAGAAGGGATTTCGTTTGCATTTCGAACTCCACAATGAAAAAAGCCCTGGCAGGTCAGTGCCAGGGCTTGGATCAACGCGACTTAGAAGGTCTTGGTGACGTTGACGAAGAAGCGACGGCCGAGGTAGTCGTAGCCACTGAACAAGGGGGCGTTGCCGACCCGGTTGTAGCCGGCCTGCGCCGAGATCACCGGCGGCTTCTTGTCCGCCAGATTGCGCACGCCGGCGGTGACGCGCCACTTCTCAGCCGTGTTGTTGTACGACAGCGAGACGGCGTGCTCGAAGTGGTCCGGCGTGTTCAGCTTGAAGGTGCTGGTGGCCGGGTCCTCTTCCAGGTAGGCGTAGCTGTCGGTCTTGCCCACCCACTCCAGGCCGTAATAGAGATTCCAGCCCTTGATGGTGTAGTTGACGTCCAGCGCACCCGCCCAGTCCGGGTTGTTGATCGTGCCGTTGACGTTGTCCAGCGCGTCCTCGGCGAACAGCTTGTTGGCCTGCTCCTTGAACTGGGTCAGCGTCATGTTCATGCGCAGACGGCCCAGACCGACGTCGTTGGTGTAGCGCGCCGTGTAGTCGTAGCCGCGCACCACGTCGGTGGCCAGGTTGACGTAGCTGCTCTTGACGGTGAGGGCGTTGTTGGACGCCTCACGCGGCGACACCAGACGGCAGAACCCGCCGCCGTTGCGGAAGTCCTTGTCGTCGTAGCAGCGCGTCAGGATGGCGGCACCACCCAGGCGCGAGACGCCGTTGTCGACGGTGATGTCGAAGTAATCGACGGCCAGCGACAGGTCGCCGAAGCCGGTCGGCAGCGGCGGCTGGAAGATCACGCCCCAACCCTTGTTCTTCGAGGTCTCGGCCTTCAGACCCGCCTCACGACCGCCGACGCCCAGCACGGTGATGCCCGAGGTGGCGCTGAAACCGGCCGGCAGGCCTTCGCTGCGGCAGTTGGCCTCACGGATGGTGCCCGAGTTGGCCGGCGCGTCCCAGTTGTTGCAAGGATCGTTCTGCTGGTTCAGGAAGCCCGAGGTGGCGCCGAGGAACTGCTCGAACAGCGCCGGAGCGCGGTACGAGGTGCCCGAGGTGCCGCGCACCGACACCCACTTGACCGGCGACCACAGGCCACCGATCTTGTAGGTCGAGTCGGAGCCATAGGAGCGGTAGTTGGCCCAGCGCGTCGAAGCACCCAGGGTCAGCTCGTGCGCAAAGGGCAGGTTCTTCAGCAGCGGCACGTCGACTTCGGCGAACACGTCCTTGGCACGGTCTTCACCGCGCGTCGGGGTGGCGCTGGTCAGGTTCAGCAGGTTGCCGTTGATCGAGTCCAGCGCCGGGGTGTCGTCGATCGAGTTGTCACGCACCTCGAAGCCCACGGCCGCCTTGAGCTTGCCGTAAGGCAGGTTC
Source organism: Inhella sp. (assembly GCA_041919015.1). Taxonomy (GTDB): domain Bacteria; phylum Pseudomonadota; class Gammaproteobacteria; order Burkholderiales; family Burkholderiaceae_C; genus Inhella. The sequence continues at coordinate 40,987 of JAYRUQ010000017.1, read as the reverse complement.
ATCACGGTGCCGGTGGCCGAGGCGGTCAGCACGGTTTCCTTGTACTGCGTGGTGCCCGTCACCGACTGCAGGATGAAGTTGCGGAAGGACTGCGGCAGGATGCCGCCGATGACCGCCGAGCTCAGTACCGGGGCGGCCACGCAACCGTTGGACGGATCCACGCAGGCGAAACCGTTGGCGCTCGCCACCACATTGGTGGCCTGCGTCAGGCGGCTCGTCAGGAACGAGTCCTGCGAGTAGCTGCCGTCGCTGTCGGCATGCGTCAACGACACGTCGTAGTCCCAGCCGGTGTTGCCGAGCTGGCCACGAATCCCCGCTGCAGCGCGAACGAAGTCCACCGTCTGGCTCGAGCCGGTGTTGCCGAAGCCGATGAAGGCGCGCACGCCGACCGGCAGGCCGCCGCTGGTGGCCTGCGGGCCAGAGAAGCTGCTGGCGGCCAGGCCGGCCGGGATCAGCGGGCTGCCCTTGACGTAGTCCAGCGACAGCTGGCGGTAGCCGACCTGGCTGGATTCGCGGCGGTTGACCATCAACTCGGCGTAAACCTCGGCGTCACCGAGCATGTGCAGGTCGATGCCGCCCTGCGCGTAGACGTTGTGGTTGCGGACCGGCGAGATCAGGGTGTTGTCGAGCGCGCGCGGGTCGAAGGTGTCGCGCACGTTGAGGTTGTTGGCACCACCGCCCACGCCCTCGAAACCGACCAGACCGGTGCTCACGCCCGAGTTGGGGCGCCAGCGGTTGAAGCTGCCACCCACCGAACCCGCGGCGCCGACGCCGGCGATGGTGTTGGTGCCGATGGTGTTGATGGTCACGCCGTTCGAACCCGTGCCGCTGATCGGGTAGCACTTGGGCTGGCCGGTCAGGGGGTCAACGAAGTCGCGGCTGCCCCACTCGCCCACCACGCCATTGGCGCTGGTGCGGCGGTAGTCGGTGTTGCAGCGCGTCCAGTCGCGCTGACCCAGCGTCATCGCGGTCAGTTCGTTGAACTGGTAGGAGGCCAGGAAACGCGTGTCGTCGCCGACCCGGCCGCCCGAGATGGCGAAATTGCTGCCGTTGGCGCCGCCGTGCTCGGTGCGCGAGACCGAGGCGTCCAGCGTGATCGAGTTCAGGTTCTTCTTGGTGATGATGTTGATCACACCGGCCACGGCATCCGAGCCGTAGATGGAGGAAGCGCCGTCCTTCAGCACCTCGATGCGGTCAACGATCGAATTCGGCAGGGTGTTCAGGTCGGCCGCGCCGACCGAGCCGCGCGTGCCCGAGGGCGACAGGCGACGGCCATTGAGCAGCACCAGCGAGCGCGTCGGCGCAAAGCCGCGCAGACCGATGGTGTTGGCGCCCGGGCCACCGTCGGTGACGAAGCCGCCGTAGGCGTTGTTGATCTGGCCCTGGCCGCTCGTCACGCCGGTGCTCTGCAGCACCTGGGCGGTGGAGGTGAACCCGGCCAGCGTGGCGTCTTCATTGCGGATGATCTGCACCGGCGAGGGGGTGCTGAAGTTGTCGCGCTTGATGCGCGAGCCCGAGGTCACGACGACGGTCTCGAGCTTCTTGGGCGCCTCGGCTTCGGTCTTGGCGGGAGGGGCCTCGGGAGCGGCCGTCTGGGCCGCAGCGGTCTGGGCCAGGAGCAGAGCCGCGACGGCCAGCGCCACCGGCTTGTAAACAGGATTGCGAAGGGACTTCATGGGACTCGTTGGGTTGCGGAACAACGGAAATCGGCCGCCATCCGATGCGTCTGCACAACGCTGCAGACCCACGAGGATTCGGCCGGAGGAAAACCGGAAAGAGCGATGCTAGGGCTGCGGATGCCTGTCAAGGCCCCTGCTCCGGCCCCAAGCGGGGTCTTTCGCCGCGAATGCTGACGTGGCAGGGGTCATCATTGTTGCGGGCGTGCGACACCCTGCGCGCGCGGCTGGCCTGTCCATGACTTCAGGCACACCCTTCTCGCAACGCGAATCAGCAGCCCGGGGCCAGCACCCCGTGGCGCAGCACCACCAACTCACCCGGTGTGAGCGCTTGCCAGTCCTCGTCGGCCGTCAGCGGCTCGGTGGCCACCAGCGCGATGCGGTCGTCGGGCGTGGTGTGCGCGCTGAAGTCGACGCTCAGGTCGGCGTCCAGCAGACGCACCGGCTTGAACGGGTGCGCGCGCAGCAGCAGGTGCAGGCGGGTGGAGGCATGCGCCCACAGCGCCTCGCCGTTACTCAGCAGCAGGTTGAAGCTGCCGTGGTGGTGGATGACCGGCAGCAGCTCGCGCAGCGTCAGCGTCAGCTCCTGCACCGTGGGCAGCTGGCAATGCGCCTTGGCGAGCTCCTGCATCAGCCAGCAGAAGGCCCGCTCGCTGTCGGTGTCGCCGACCGGGCGGAAGGCGGCGTGCAGGCGCGGCTGGAAATCGACCAAGTTGCCGTTGTGCGCCGCCACCCAGTAGCGGCCCCACAGCTCACGCGCAAAGGGGTGGGTGTTTTCGAGCGCCACGCGGCCCTGGGTGGCCTTGCGGATGTGGGCGATCACCACCTCGGAATGGATCGGGTAGCGCTGGATGGCCTCGGCCAACAGCGAGTGGCGCGCGCTGGCCGGGTCGACGAACAGGCGCAGGCCGCGCCCCTCGAAGAAGGCGATGCCGAAGCCGTCCTTGTGCTCGACGGCCCGGGCCGCCAGGCCGGCAAAGCTGAACATCACGTCGGTGGGGATGTTGGCATTCATGCCCAGCAGTTGGCACATGGCGATCCGGCTACTCGGTGAACAGGCGGGTGAAGCCCTTGACGGTCAGCAGATTGCCGGGGTTGCTGGTCTCCTCCAGCACACCGGCCATGCGCCGGCGCAGGCGCTCGCTGCGCCGGGCACGCCAGATGACCAGATCGGCCAGCCAGGGAAAGGCATTGACCTGGTTGGCCCGGGCGTAGAGGGCAAAACGCGGCTTGAGCGCGGCGAGTCCGGCCTCGTACTGCGAGCGGGCAGCCCCGTCATCGGCTTGCGCGATCAGCGCGTCGGCCGCCAGCAGGCCGGTCTGCATGGCCTTGCCGATGCCCTCGCCGGTGAAGTCGTAGGTGGAGCCGGCCGCCTCGCCGATCACCATCAGACCCGGCCGGCTGAAGCGCGCACCCTCCAGCGTGCAGCGCAGCGGGGCGCCCTTGAGCTCCCCTTCCAGCCGCCCCTCGCGCATCAGGGCCTGTGCCGGCGGGTAGGCGGCCACGAAGGCGTCGAAGAGCTGGCGCAGATTGAGGTCCTTCATGCGTCCGCCTTCATGGCTGCCACTGACGCCCACGCCGATGTTGAAGCGACCGTCCGGCGCTGGAAAGATCCAGCCGTAGCCGGGCCGCACGGCCTTCGTCCACGCCACTTCCAGCGCCGTGATGCGCCCGACCTGGCTGGGCGCGTGCACATAGCCGCGCAGCGCGATGCCGCTGGGTGCCACGCGCTGGCACATGCCGGCCGCCTGCAGGGCCTTGGGCACCGCGCCGGTGGCCAGCAGCACGCAGCCCGCACGCATCTCCAGCAGCTCGTCGCCACACCGCAGGCGCGCGCCGACCACCCGGCCGTCCGCCTCGATCACCGCCTCGAAACGTGCCTGCAGGAACTCGGCGCCGGCCTGCAGCGCGCCACGCGCCAGGATCTCGTCGAGCCGCCGACGTTGCAGCACCGCCAGTCGCCCGGGGACGTCGACGCGCCCGCCGCGCGGTCCTATGCATGCCACGAAGGCTGCGCTTTGGGCCTCGGCCATCACGGCATCGAACAGGCCGAGCCGGACCAGTGCATGGTGTGCGTCGGGAATCAAGCCGTCGCCGCACACCTTGTCTCGACCGATGGGTTGGGCATCCACCAGCAGCACCCGCCGTCCGGCCTGTGCCAGCGCGCGCGCCGCCGCGCTACCTGCAGGGCCCGCGCCGATGATCAGGACGTCGAGAGGTTGAAGGGGAAGGCTTAGGTCTTTCATCGAAGCAAGGGGCAGCACGAAGCGCGATTGTCTGCAACGCGGCAGCGCAAAAAAAAGCGGCCCCGAAGGGCCGCTGGACGCTGAGCGCAGTGTCGATTTAGAACGACTGCGAATAGCGCAGGTAGAAGAAGCGGCCGGGAATCTCGTAGGCCGGATCAAAGCTGTTCGCGAACGTCGAGTACGAGGTCGGCGGGTTCTTCGCATTGATGTTGTTCACACCCAGCGTGACGCGACCCTTCCACGGAGCCTTCCAGTAAACGGAGACATCGTGGTAGGTGGTTGCACCCAGCTTGTTGCGTGCGTTGTCACCGTTCTGCGTGTCGTCCATCGAGCAACGATCGCCGAAGCCCGAGTTCGACATGTCAGCGCAGCTTTCGGTCTGCTTGTCGTAATACCGCGCGCCCCAGGTGGCACCGAAGTCGCCCATTTCCCAACGAACGTTCAGGTTGCTACGGATGCGCCAGTAATTGTCACGGTCGAAGTACTGGCCGATCAGGTTCGAACCATCCGAGTCCAGGAACTTCTCCATGTAGGTGGTGTCCCAGGTGGCCGAGAACGTGCCGAAGGCCGTACGCGGCAGACGGTAGTTGACCGTCAAGTCGTAGCCCTCAACAGTCCGGTTTCCACGGTTCAAGCTGGCTTCGATCAACTGAGTGATCTGGCCACCTGCAGCACGGGTCACCAACTGGCAAGCATTGGCATTGCCTTCGAGGTAGCACTCATTCAGCACTTCGCTACCGCCGACGCCGGAGATCACGTCCTGCAGCTTGATCTGCCACCAGTCGAACGTCATGTCGAAGCCGGTCAGGAAGCTGGGCGAGAACACCAAGCCCAAGGTCTTGGTCTTGGACTGCTCAGGCTGAAGGAACGGATTGCCGCCACTGTCCGTACGGATCTGGGCATTGCCCTGGTCGTAACCACCCACCGGCACGCCATCGCGGTGGCAGCGCGCCTTCTGGTCGCCGGTCAGGTTGCCATAACTGCCACCGAAGGTGGTCGAGCACGGGTCACCGATCTGCGGGAAGTTGTCGGAAACACCCTGGTACAGCTCGGCGATGCTGGGAGCGCGGAAGCCCTCAGACCAGTTGCCGCGGATCATCAGGCTGTCGGCCACTTGCCAGCGGACACCCGCCTTGCTGTTGGTCGTCTTGCCAAAGTTGCTGTAGTCCGACGTACGGGCGGCCAGCGAAAGATCCAGCTTCTTGACCAGCGGCAGATTCTTCAGCAGGGGCACCGAAAGCTCGACATAGCCTTCCTGGATGCTGTAGCCGCCGGAAGTAGGCGTGCGTGCATTGCCCGTGGTGTTGCCAGAGGCAATCAGCGCGTCGGGTTGATCAAAGCCCTTCTCCGACCGACGCTCAAGGCCAGCCGCAACGGCCAGCATGCCGGCCGGCAGCTTGACCAGTTCCGCCGAAACGTTGGCAAACGTTTGCGACATCGTCGAGCCATAGGTGTCTTGCGCGACGAACGAGGTGTAGTCGAGCATCTCGCGGGTGATCGAGCCCACGCCACCCAGCAGGTTCAACGGCACGCACCCGGGGACGCGAGTACCCAGATTTCCGGCGGCCGTCACGCAGACAGGATTGCCGGCCGCGTCGCGCATCGAGGGGCCCAGCGCGTTGCGCAGCGCTGCCACGTTGAACAGGCCATCCGTCCTGTCCGACTGCTGGTTGCGCCCGTAGGTGCTGCCGATGTCCCAGTTCAGCGTCACACCGCCGAGGTTGAATTCACCCTCGAGGCTGGCGGTCACGGCAATGGTCGTGATGTCCTGCTTGAAGGAACGACCACCCGTTTCCACGGCACGGCGCTGAATGCGCGCGACGGTCTGTCCGAACGGGTTGTAGATGCTGTCCGGGCTGATCGAGACGGTTCGCGACTGCGTGTTGGCACCCGGCCCGGTACCCAGCACGATCGGCATGGCTGCCAGCAACTGTTCCGACTTGCGGTTGTTGAACACCGCCAACAGATTGGCACTGACGGAATCCACGACATCGAACGAGGCCTTGCCGAACACCGAGACGCGCTCTTGCGGCGTGACCAGGTAGTTGTCAGGGGCAAAGTTGTAAATGTCAGTGGCCGCGCTCCAGGCGCGCCAAGCCGCAGGCGTACCGCCCGGGGCGTAGGTGAACTGACCCGCAGAGCCATCCGGCCGTTCTTGCGTTCCCGCGCATCCACCCGCGACGCTGTTGAACACGCCGTCGCACAGCGCGAAGCGACCATTCGGCGACGTGGAGCTGCCGAAAGCGGTACCCGTGGTGTAGACAGGCTCGGCCGAAATGGTGCGGGCACCGGCGCCGACCGGGTTTTCCTTGACATAGCCCACGCCCATCATGGAGCGGAAACGCTCGCCAGCCGCTCCGATGACGGCATCAACCGACATCCGCTCGCCGTCACCCTTGTCGTAGACGCCGTAATAGACATTGGCCTCGGCGCCCTGGAAGTCCTTGCGCAGGATGATGTTCACCACACCGGCAATGGCGTCCGACCCGTAGGTGACCGAGGCGCCGTCCTTCAGCACGTCGATGCGATCCACCGCCGCCGTCGGGATCGTGGTCAGGTCAACGGCACCGCCAAGACCCGTTCCGCCCACCCAACGGCGGCCGTTGACCAGCACCAAGGTGCGACCCGAACCGAGATTGCGAAGGCTCACGCGCGTTTCGCCATTGCCACCGTTGTTGTAAGTGGTATTCAGCGCAGAGCCGTTGGCGGTGATGTTCTGAATCACGTCGCCGACAGAGGTCAAACCTTGAGCCAGGATGTCTTCGCGCTTCAGCGTAAAGATCGGCTGAGTGGTCTCGGTATCCACGCGCTTGATGCGCGAACCGGTGATTTCGATGCGCTCCAGTTGCTGGGTAGCCTGCTGGGCGACCGCGCTGGGTGCGAAGGCAGCAATACCAGTGCCGCAAGCCAAAAGCACTCCGGCGCTGACTTTCGTCAACTTGTACATATGAACTCCTAGGGGGATGGGACCGACAGCTGCAATTCACGCGCTTCGCGAGCAAGCCATGCTGTTCGTCACACCATTCTCAAGGTCGCCAGCGTGTGCGACGGATTGGGGCAATCCCCGCGTGTGGTTAGGGGGAGGCTCTGAGGCAGGGGCCCTTGCACGTCGAAAAAACCACAGGAAGTCCTTATCGTTCAACTACTTGCAAAGTGGTCTCGAAGGCACCATAGACACAAGCCACCGGCTTGCTCGGAGGCCGTCCGGGGCCTGATCACTGGGAATCCTGGGCTCGGCCTGTTGCCTGTCCGCAACGCACTCCACCAAAGAGCCTTCGCATATCCAACCGGGCTTTGCCGGCCGTTCCGCGACAAGCTTGTCTTGACGGGCAGCAAGCCTCTGGCCGCCAAGACGTCGGAACATGAAACGCCGCAACAGGAACCCAACATGACCGACACCCACTTCACACCCGGACAACGCGCCCAGCTGGAGTCGTTGCTGGTTCAGGAACAGCTCGCTTTGGAACGCGCCATCAACGCCCAGCAGCAAGGCGCCTCGCGCGCCGAGTTCGCCCAGCAGCTGCTGGCCGACGACCCCGACGCGCCGCGTGAGCACGAGGGCGACCGAGAGCTGCAGCTGGAGCGCGCTGACCACCTGGCCGAGGAGCAGCGGCAATTGGGCGAGGCGCTGCTGCGCCTGCGCGCCGGGGACTACGGCAGCTGCCAGGACTGCGGCGCCGTCATCCCCTTCGACCGGCTGCGCGCGCAGCCGATGGCGACGCGCTGCGTGGCCTGCCAGCAGCGCAGTGAAGTGGTCTGAGCCTAGAAACGGCAGTTGACCGCTCGCTTCCGCATGCAAGTCCGCAGCAAGACTGAGATTTCCGCTTACGAACACCCGCACCGCTTGGGTGAAAGCGCTACACGGCCGAGTGCCGTTTCTAGGCTGAATCAGCCCGCCGCCTTCACCCTCAGCCGCCAGGCGTGCAGCAGCGGTTCGGTGTAGCCGCTGGGCTGCGCCACGCCCTTGAAGACCAGATCGAGCGCGGCCTGGTAGGCCGCTGACGCCGCCGCGCTGCCCAGGGTCGGCGCCATCGGTACGTAGGCCGGGTCGCCCGCGTTCTGCCCGTCCACCACGGCGGCCATGCGCGCAAAGGTCTCGCGCACCTGCGTCTCGCTCACCACGCCGTGCAGCAGCCAGTTGGCGATGTGCTGGCTGCTGATGCGCAGCGTGGCGCGGTCTTCCATCAGGCCGACGTTGTGGATGTCGGGCACCTTGGAGCAACCCACGCCCTGCTCGACCCAGCGCACCACGTAGCCGAGGATGCCCTGCACGTTGTTGTCGAGCTCCTGCTGACGCTCCTGCGCGCTCCAGTTCGGCTCGGCCGCCACCGGCACGGTGAGCAGCTGGGTTTGCAGCTGCGCCTTCTCGTCGGCGCTGAAACCCTGCGACTCCAGCTCGCGCTGCAGCGCCGGCACGTCGACGCGGTGGTAATGCAGCGCGTGCAGGGTGGCGGCGGTGGGGCTGGGCACCCAGGCGGTGTTGGCGCCGCTTTTTGGGTGGGCGATCTTCTGCTCCAGCATGGCGGCCATCAGGTCGGGCATGGCCCACATGCCCTTGCCGATCTGCGCGCGGCCCCTCAAGCCGCAGGCCAGACCGACCTTGACGTTGAGCTTCTCGTAGGCCTGGATCCACTCCGAGCTCTTCATGTCGGCCTTGCGCCGCATCGGGCCGGCGTGCATGGCGGTGTGCATCTCGTCGCCGGTGCGGTCCAGGAAGCCGGTGTTGATGAAAGCCACGCGGCTCGACGCGGCGGCGATGCAGGCCGCCAGGTTGACGCTGGTGCGGCGCTCCTCGTCCATGATGCCGAGCTTCACGGTGTTGGCCGGCAGCCCCAGCAACTGCTCGACGCGCGCGAACAGCTCGCAGGCGAACCCCACCTCGGCCGGCCCGTGCATCTTGGGCTTGACGATGTAGATGCTGCCCTTGCGCGAGTTCTTGACCGTGCCCTTGCCGTCGTGCAGCGCGATGGTGACGGTGACCAGGGCGTCCAGGATGCCCTCGGGAATCTCGCGCCCGCCTTCGAGCCGCACCGCCGGGTTGCTCATCAGGTGGCCTACGTTGCGCACGAAGAGCAGCGAGCGGCCATGCAGCACCACCTCGCCGCCCAGCGGGGCGGTGTAGACGCGGTCCGGGTTCAGGCCACGGGTCAGGGTCTTGCCGCTCTTCTGGAAGCTTTCGGTCAACGTGCCCTTCAGGATGCCCAGGTAGTTGCGGTAGGCAACGATCTTGTCCTCGGCGTCGACGGCGGCGATCGAGTCTTCCAGGTCGAGGATGGTCGAGAGCGCGGACTCCAGCACCACGTCGGCCACACCGGCTGCATCGGTCTTGCCGATCGGGTGCGCGCGGTCGATGACGATCTCCAGGTGCAGGCCGTGGTGGCGCAGCAGCAGGCTGCTGGGCGCCTCGGCAGCGCCCCGGTAGCCAACGAATTGCGCCGGCTCCTGCAGGGCGCCGACGCCCTCCACCACCAGCCGGCCCGCTTCCACGCGGTAGCCCTTGGCCTGCGCGTGGCTGCCGCCCGCCAGGGGCGCTGCCTCGTCGAGGAACTGGCGCGCAAAGGCGATCACCGCCGCACCACGCACCGGGTTGTAGGCGCCGGTCTTGCCGCGACCCTCCGTTTCGGCAATGGCGTCGGTGCCGTAGAGCGCGTCGTACAGGCTGCCCCAGCGCGCATTCGCCGCGTTCAGGGCGTAGCGGGCGTTCATCACCGGCACCACCAGCTGCGGTCCGGCTTGCAGCGCCAGTTCGTCGTCCACGTTGGCGGTCGAGGCCTGCACGCCGGCGGGTTCGGGCACCAGGTAGCCGATGGACTGCAGGAAGCCACGGTAGGCGGGCATGTCGGCGATCGGGCCGGGGTGGGCGCGGTGCCAGGCGTCAAGCTCCTGCTGCAGCCGCTCGCGCTCGGCCAGCAGCGCGGCGTTCTTCGGCGCCAGCTCATGGGCGATGGCGTCGAAGCCGGCCCAGTAGGTTTCGGGGCGGATGCCGGTGCCGGGCAGCACCTCCTCGTCGATGAAGCGCTGCAGCAGCGGGGAAACCTGAAGGCGGTGGACGGGGTTCATGCGGGACTCCTGAAGGCGATAACGCCAATTTAGGCCCGTTTCAGGCGTACATTCGCCGCCGGTTTGGCGATGCATTCCTGACTTTTTCGTAAAGATGGCCCGCTTCCGGCAGATCGAGAGCTTTGTGGCCGTGGCCACCCGCGGCAGCTTCACCGCCGCCGCAGCGCTCGAAGGCGTGGCGCCGGCGGTGATCTCGCGGCGCATCGACGCGCTGGAGCTGCGCCTGCAGGTGCGCCTGATGCACCGCAGCACGCGCAAGCTGACGCTGACACCTGAGGGTCAGACCTTTTTGGAAGACTGCCAGCGCGTGCTGGCCGAGCTGGCGGGCGCCGAGGCCGCCGTCAGCCAGGGCAGCGCCCAGGCGCGCGGGCATCTGCGCCTGACCGCGCCGGCCGGCTTCGGCCGCCGCCATGTGGCGCCGCTGGTGGCGAGCTTTCTGGCGCTGCACCCCGAGCTGCGCATCAGCCTGAACCTGTCGGACCGGGTCATCGACCTAGTGAATGAAGGCTACGACTGCGCGGTCCGGGTCGGCGATCTGCCCGACTCCAGCCTGGTCAGCCAGCGCCTGGCCGACAACCGCCGCCTGGTGGTGGCCGCGCCAGCCTACCTGAAGCGCGCCGGCACGCCGCAGCACCCGCGCGAACTGCTGCAGCACGAGTGCCTGATGCTGAGCAGCGAGGCCAGCCAGACGCGCGGCTGGGCGCTGCGTGTCGACGGCCAGCCCAGTTTTCATCGCCAGGGGGGGCGGCTCGACTGCAGCGACGGCCAGGTGCTGCACGCCTGGTGCCTGGCCGGCCTCGGACTGGCCTGGCGCAGCCAATGGGAGGTGGCCGAGGACCTGCAGGCGGGGCGCCTGGTCAGCGTGCTGGACGCCTTTGCCGCCGCGCCCACCGGGGTGTACGCGGTAACGCCGGCGCGCTCGCTGCAACCCACCCGCGTGCGCCTGTGGGTGGAGCACCTGCGGGCGCACTACGCACGGGCCGACTACTGGATGCGCACCGGCGGATGACGCCCCACGCCCTGGTCCTGGTGCTGGCCGCCGCGCTGCTGCACGCGCTGTGGAACATTGCCGCCAAGCGCGCGCGCCACGGCGCACGCGAGGGCGCAACCGGGCAGGGCGATCAGCTGGCCTTCCAACTGCTCACGGCGCTGGCCGTGGCGCTGCTGTGGGCGCCGGCGGGCCTGTGGGTCAGCGTGGGCGAACTGCCGCGCTGGGGGGCCGAGGCCTGGGCGGTGGTGCTGCTGTCGGCAGCGGTTCATCTGGCCTACTTCAGTGCCCTGTTGACCGGCTATGCCAAGGCCGATCTCACCGTGGTCTACCCGCTGGCGCGGGGCAGCGGGCCCTTGCTGTCCGCTTTCGCCGCCGTGCTGCTGCTGGGCGAGCGGCCGGGGTGGCTGGGTTGGACGGGCCTTGCCGCCATCGTGCTGGGCGTGCTGCTCATCACCGGCATGCTGCGTCGCAAGCCCCTCACCCCTGCGGTGGCCGCCGGCGTCCGCTGGGGCCTGCTGACGGGGGCGCTGATCGCCAGCTACACGGTGATCGACGCCTGGGCCATCAAGCGCCTGCAGCTGCACCCGCTGGCCTTCGACTACTGGTGCAACCTGTTGCGCATCCCGCTGCTGCTGCCCCTCGTCTGGAGGCTGGCGGCGCCGGGCAGTCTGGTCTCGGGCTGGCGCGCCGAGCGCCGCGCCGTGCTGCTGATCGGCGCCTGCAGCCCCATGGCCTACATCCTGGTGCTGTGGGCGCTGCAGACGGCGCCGCTGTCGGCGGTAGCGCCGGCGCGCGAATGCTCGATGTTGTTCGCGGCGCTGCTCGGCGGCCAGTTGCTGAAGGAAAGCGACCGCGCGGCCCGGCTGCTTGGAGCCGGGGCCATCGCGGTCGGGGTGGCCCTGTTGGGGCTTACTTCGACAGGCAGTCCTTCATGAAGGCCTTGCGCTCGTCGCCCTTCAGGGCCTTGGTCTTGGCGTCGGCGTTGCAGGTCTTCATCTTGTCCTGCTGGGTGCCCTTGGCGGCTGCACCGCCCGCTCCGTCGGCCGACAGGCAGTCCTTCATGAAGGCCTTGCGCTCGTCGCCCTTCAAGGCCTTGGTCTTGGCGTCGGCATTGCAGGTCTTCATCTTCTCGGTCTGCGGGCTGGCCAGGGCCACACCGGCACACAGACACAGGGACAGGCTCAACAGCAGGGCTCTCATGACTCTCTCCTGAAGGGTGTACGCCGCAGCGGCGCGCTTCAGAGAATACGCCGCGGATGGGCCAGCTGTTCGTGCGCGGCATGCAGGCGGCGCACCAGCACCTTGATGAAGGCGCGATCAAAACGGTGCTGGCACTCGCCGCTCAGGGAACCGATCAGCTGCGGCGTGAAGCTCACCGAGGTGCAGACCTCGGTGACACGCACATCGGTGGCGTGCTTGCGCAGCTCGGGGTTGGGCGCCAGGTAGGCCATCTCGCCCACCGAGGTGCCGGCGCCGAGCTGGGCCACCACGCGCCCCTCGCGCACCACCTCGACGCTGCCCAGCGCCAGGATGTGCACGCTGTTGCCCTCGCCGCCCTTCTTGAACAGGTGGTGGCCCACCGGGTAGCGCCGCCAGCGCGCCCGCCGCACCACTTCCCACAGTTCGATGTCGCCGAAATCGGCAAAGAAGTCGAGCGCCCGCAGCAGGCTGAAGCGCTCCGAGTCCTTGACCTCGGTGAAGCGTGCCAGCGGGATCAGCTGGCGGCTCACCAGCTCGGACAGCGCCGCGGCGAAGCCGTCCCAGTCGGGGAAGCGGTCCTCGGGGCGCTTGGCCAGCGCGCGCTGGATCACCGCATCCATCTCGGGCACCACGCCCTCGCGCATCTCGGTGAGCGGCTTGGGGTTGAGCGTGTAGATCTGGTGCATCAGCGCCATCTGGCTCGGCGCCTCGAAGGGCGGCTTGCCGGCGATCAGGTGGTAGAGCACGGCGCCGAGCGCGTACTGGTCGGAGCGCGCATCGACGTCACTGCCCTCGACCTGCTCGGGCGGCATGTAGGCCAGGCTGCCCACCCGGTGCACCTGGGTGCGGTCGGCGTTGAGGTGCAGGGCCGAGCCGAAGTCGCTGACCTTGACGTCCACCGCCTGGCCGTAGTCGTCGATGACGGCCAGCAGGTTGGCCGGCTTGACGTCGCGGTGAATCAGCCCTTGACGAAAGCAGTAGGCCAGCGCCATCGCGCACTTGAAACCCAGTTCGACGATCTGGTCGAGCGGCAACAGGCGGTCGGCGCGGCAGAAATGCTTGAGCGTCACGCCCGGCACGTACTCCATCACCAGATAGGGCGACTCGTCGTCGAACACCGCGTCGAGGATCTGCACCACATTGGGGTGGTGCAGACGGCCCGCCAGCGAGGCCTCGGCGGCGAAAAAGTGGTCGCGCATATTGAGCAGCGCGCCGCCGCTGCGGCTGGCCTCGCGCCAGGCCCGCACGCGCTTGACCGCCACGTCCTGGCCGCGGAACTCGTCGTGGCAGAGGAAGACGTCGCTGGTGGCCCCCTCGCCCAGGCGGCGCAGCACGCGGTAGCGCCCGACGTGCGAGGGCAGCTCGCCCTCCGCCGGCACGCTGCTGGCGGGGAAGCTGGGGCTGCTGGGCAGCGAGAGGTCGGAGGGGCTGGGCTCGGAGGCCATGGTCGGCATGCTGCCACGAAGGAAGGGGGAACCCGCCTCCTAGAATGGCCAGCATGATTCATGCCACCCAGGAGCTGCTCGCCGCACTCGACACCGTGCTGCGCGAGCTTGCGCCCGAGAACCTGCCCCCGAACGGACCCGTTGCCGCCTTCGAGGCGCCCAAGCAGGCCGCCCATGGCGACCTGGCCATCACCGTCGCCATGCAGCTGGCGCGCACGCTCAAGCAGAACCCGCGCGAACTGGCCACCCGGCTGGTGGAAAAGCTCCAGGCCCAGCCGGCCGTGGCGGCCTGGGTCGAGGCGATCGAGATCGCCGGACCGGGCTTCGTCAACCTGCGCCTGAAGGACGTCGCCCGCCAGGCCGTGGTGCGCGAGGTGCTGCAGGGCGCGCACGGCTTCGGCCGGCAGGCGCCCAGCGGGCACCGGGTGCTGGTGGAGTTCGTGTCGGCCAACCCCACGGGGCCGCTGCACGTCGGCCATGCACGCCAGGCGGCGCTGGGCGACGCGGTGAGCAGCCTGCTCGCCACCCAGGGCCACGAGGTCACGCGCGAGTTCTATTACAACGACGCCGGCGTGCAGATCGCCACCCTGGCCGCCTCGACGCAGGCACGCCTCAAGGGGCTCAAGCCCGGCGACGCGCTGTGGCCCGAGAGCGCCTACAACGGCGACTACATCCAGGACATCGCCGACGCCTTCGTGAAGAAGCAGACCGTGCACGCCGACGACCGCGCCTTCAGCGCCAGCGGCGACGTGGACGACCTGGACAACATCCGCCAGTTCGCGGTGGCCTACCTGCGCCACGAACAGGACCTCGACCTGCAGGCCTTCGGGCTGAGGTTCGACAACTACTTCCTGGAGTCCAGCGTCTACGCCAACGGTGCGGTGGAGACGGCCATCGAGCGCATGCGCGCCGCCGGCCACACCTACGAGCAGGACGATGCGCTGTGGCTGCGCACCACCGACTTCGGCGACGACAAGGACCGCGTGATGAGGAAGCGCGACGGCACGCTGACCTACTTCGTGCCCGACGTCGCCTACCACGTCAACAAATTCCAGCGCGGCTTCCACCAGTGCATCAATGTGCAGGGCAGCGACCACCACGGCACCGTGGCACGCGTGCGCGCCGGCCTGCAGGCTCAAGGCCTGGGCATCCCACAGGGCTTCCCGGACTACCTGCTGCACAAGATGGTCACCGTGATGCGCGGCGGCCAGGAGGTGAAGATCAGCAAGCGCGCCGGCTCCTACGTGACGCTGCGCGACCTCGTCGACTGGACCAGCCGCGACGCGGTGCGCTTCTTCCTCAACAGCCGCAAGGGCGACACCGAGTTCGTCTTCGACGTCGATCTGGCGCTCAAGCACAGCGACGAGAACCCGGTCTTCTACGTGCAGTACGCGCATGCGCGCATCTGCTCAGTGCTGCGTCAATGGGGCGAGAAGACGGGGGGGGCCGTGAACATCGAGGCCGACCTCGCGCCGCTCACCGCGCCCACCGAGAAGGCACTGATGGGCAAGCTGGCCGAGTACCCGAAGATGCTGACGCTGGCCGCGCAGGGCCTGTCGCCACACGACGTGGCCTTCTACCTGCGCGACCTGGCCGGCGCCTTCCACAGCTATTACGCGGCGGAGCGCTTCATCGTCGACGACCCGGCGCTGTGCGCCGCGCGCATGGCGCTGCTGGCGGCCACGCGCCAGGTGCTGGCCAACGCGCTGGCGGTGCTGGGCGTTTCGGCCCCCGAACAAATGCAACGTGAGGAAGTTGACGCATGAAGAACGCCACCGCATCCGACCAGAAGGGCGGTTTCGTGCTCGGCATGGTGGTCGGGCTGCTGCTCGGGCTGGCCATCGCGCTGGGCGTGGCCCTGTACGTGGCCAAGGTACCCATCCCCTTCGTCGACAAGGTGCCGCAACGCTCGGCCGAGGCCGACGAAGCCGAGGCCCGCGCCCACAAGGACTGGAACCCGAACGCCAAGCTGCCCGGCGGCACCGTGCCGCGCGCGCCGACCGCCAGCGGCGTGGTGGGCGCATCGCCCGGCAGCGCGCCGAGCACCGCGCCCGGCGCCGCGGCGCCCACCGCGCAAGCCGCCGCCAACCCGGCCAGCCTCCCCGCCACCGCGACGCCAGCGCTCGCCGGCAAGCCGCCGGCCGCGCCCCTCGCCGCCAGCGCCGCGGCCTCGGCCCCGCGCTCCGGCTACGTGTTCTTCGTGCAGGCCGGCGCCTTCACGCAGGCCGTCGACGCCGAACAGCAGCGCGCCAAGCTGGCCATGCAGGGCTTCAACGCCAAGGTCTACGAGCGCGTGTCGGGCGAGCGCAGCGTGTTCCGCGTGCGCATCGGCCCGTTCGACGCCAGCGAGGAAGCCGAGGCCCTCAAGGCCCAGGTGAGCGCCGCCGGCCTGGAGGCGGCGGTGGTGCGTGCGCAGCGCTGAGCCTGCCCTGCCTAGCCTTCACCGACCGAGCTGACCCGCCGCTCACCCCAAGAACTCCCCAACCCGCTGAGACCCGCATGAGCCACCTCCTCACCAGCAACCGCCGCCAGGCCCTCGTTCTGACTGGAACCGCGCTGGCCGCCGCCACGCTGCCGGCCTTGGCCCAGGGCCAGACCGCGCTGCGCGAAGGCTTCCACTACAAGCGCCTGCCCAAGCGCCTGCCGGGCACGCCGGGCAAGATCGACGTGCTGGAATTCTTCTGGTACGCCTGCCCGCACTGCTACGCCTTCGAGCCGCAGATCGAGCCCTGGGTGAAGAAGCTCCCGGCGCACGTCGAGTTCCGCCATGTGCATGTGTTCTTCCGCGAGAACACGCGCGCCCACCAGCGCCTCTTCTACACGCTGCAGGCGATGGGCGTCGAGGCGCAGTTCCGGCCGGCGATCTTCAAGGCCATCCACGAGCAGGGCAATATGCTCGACACGCCCGAGGCCATGCTCAAGCTGCTCAAGCCCATGGGCCTCGACGAGGCCAAGTTCGGCGCCACCTGGAAGTCCTTCGAACCGAAGAGCTTCAGCGCCGCGCGCATCGACGCCGCCAACCGCCTGACCGCCGCCTACGAACTCGACGGCGTGCCGGCGCTGGGCATTGGCGGCCTGTTCCTGACCTCGCCCGGCATGGCCACGCGCGGCGAGCGGGTGCCCGAGAGCGAGAGCGGACGCCGCGCGCTGCTGGTCGCCGATCAGCTGCTGCAGCAGGTGCCGCGCGCCTGATGCCCGCGCTGCGCCTGATCCGCACCGCGCTGCTGTGCCTGGCGGCGGCGACCGGGACCGCCTGGGCCGCCAAGGCCGACCGCGCCCGGCCGCTGGTGATCGACGCCGGCGACGGCGCCATCGTCGGCGACAAGTCGCCCGGCCGCGTCGAGGTGCAGGGTCCGGTGCTGGTCAGCAAGGGCTCGCTGCTGATGCGCGCCGGGCGCCTGGTGGCCACCGATGTGGGCGGCGGCTACCGCGTGCAGGCACTGGCCGCCGAGGGCGGCGCCGTGCAGATCGGCATGGACCTGGAGCAGCCCGGCACGCGCATGGAGGCGCAGGCCGAGCAGGTCGACTACGAGGAGGTCAGCGGCCTGCTGCGCCTGACCGGCAACGCCCGGCTGCGCCAGCTGGCCGGCGGGCAGATGCAGCGTGAACTGACCGGCAACCAGATCGTCTTCGACACGGTCAAGGAGGCCGTGCTGGCCGACGGCAAGCCGCAGGCCGGCAAGCCCGGCGAGGGCGGGCTGCGCATGATCCTGATGCCGCCTGCCGCGGCCTCCGCTGCCGCGGCGGCCTCCGGCGTGCCGCTGCAACTGGCCCCGGCGCTGGCGCCCAAACCCCCGTCGAAATGAGCCCCCGGTCTTCGGCCCCGGGGCCCAGCGAAGCGACGAGCCCCCCTTCCCGCCTCGAAGCCGAGGGCCTGCAAAAGACCTACGGCGTTCGCAAGGTCGTCAAGGACGTGCACCTGGCGGTGCAGGCCGGTGAGGTGGTCGGCCTGCTGGGCCCCAACGGCGCCGGCAAGACGACCAGCTTCTACATGATCGTCGGCCTGGTGCGCGCCGATGCCGGCCTGATCCGCATCGACGGCCGCGAAGTGCAGCGCCTGCCCATCCACCGGCGCGCGCGGCTCGGCCTGTCCTACCTGCCGCAGGAGGCGTCGATCTTCAGAAAGCTCAACGTCGAGGACAACATCCGCGCCGTGCTTGAGTTGCAGCTCGACGAACAGGGCCGACCCTGGGCGCGCGATCGCATCGAAACGACGCTCGACGCGCTGCTGGCCGAGCTGTCGATCGACAAGTTGCGCGACACGCCGGCGCCGGCGCTGTCGGGCGGTGAGCGGCGGCGCGTCGAGATCGCCCGCTGCCTGGCCACCCAGCCGCGCTTCATCCTGCTCGACGAGCCCTTTGCCGGCGTCGACCCGATCGCCGTGCTGGAGATCCAGCGCATCATCGGCTTCCTGAAAAGCCGCGGCATCGGCGTGCTGATCACCGACCACAACGTGCGCGAGACGCTCGGCATCTGCGACCGCGCCTACATCATCAGCGAGGGCCGGGTGCTGGCCGAAGGGGTGCCGGACGCCATCGTCGCCAACCCCGACGTGCGCAAGGTCTACCTCGGCGAGCACTTCCGCATGTGATGCCCGCCTTCCCGCCCCTCACCCCCTGCCCGGCCGGCGGCCCGCGATGAAGCCCTCGCTGCAGCTTCGCCAGAGCCAGCACCTGTCGCTGACGCCGCAGCTGCAGCAGTCGATCCGCCTGCTGCAGCTCTCCACGCTGGAGCTGCAGCAGGAGGTGCAGCAGATGCTCGACACCAACCCGCTGCTGGAGCTGGACGGCGAGGAGCTGGAAGCGCCGATGGCGCCGCCCGCCAGCCTCGACGCCCGCGCCAACGACGAGGCCGGCAGCGCCAGCTCGGCGAGCGCCGAGGAGGCTGCGGGTGGCGGCGCCGAGGCCGAGCTGTCGGGCACCGAGTTCGGCACCACCGAGCGCGAGGACTGGGCCAATGGCACCGAGGGCGACGACTTCGACGGCATCCGCGAACTGCCCGGCCTGAGCGGCAGCAGCGCCGATGGCGACGAGGAACTCGGCAACGATTTCGACGCGCCGCAGCGCTCGCTGACCGAGCATCTGCGCGAGCAGCTCGTCGGCCGCTCGCTGAGCCGCACCGATCGGGCCGCGCTCTGGCTGCTGATCGACTCGCTGGACGACGACGGCTACCTGGCCGACCCGTTGGAGGAACTGGCGCAGCAACTCGCCGGGGACGACGCCGAGGCCCAGGAGGAACTGCTCGACCACCTCAAGGTGGCGCTGGCGCTGCTGCAGAGCCTGGACCCGGCCGGCGTCGGCGCCCGCACGCTGGGCGAGTGCCTGCGCCTGCAGCTGCGCGGCGTCCAGGACCCGGCCGTGCCGCTGGCCATGGACATCTGCGCGCGCCTGCTCGAACACCTGGCAAGGCGCGACTGGCGGCGCCTGGCCATCCTCACGCACAGCAGCGAGACCGAGGTGCGGGCGGCGCAGGCGCTGATTGCGCGCCTCGATCCCAAGCCCGGCCGCCGCTTCGCGCGCGACACCAACACCCCGGTGGTGCCCGACGTGCTGGTGCGCGCCAAGGGCGGTGCGCGCAGCAGCAAGCAATGGCTGGTGGAGATCAACCCCGAGGTGCTGCCCAAGCTGCGCATCAACGAGATGTACGCGCGTGCGCTGCGCTCCATCAAGGGCGCCATCAGCGGCTCGCCGCTGGGCGGCCAGCTGCAGGAGGCGCGCTGGTTCATCAAGAACATCCAGCAGCGCTTCGACACCATCCAGCGCGTCAGCCAGGCCATCGTCGACCGCCAGAGCGGCTTCTTCACCCACGGTGAGCTGGCCATGCGGCCGCTGGTGCTGCGCGAGATCGCCGACGAGCTCGGCCTGCACGAAAGCACCATCAGCCGCGTCACCACCGCCAAGTACATGGCCACGCCGCACGGCACCTTCGAGCTGAAGTTCTTCTTCGGCTCGGGCCTGTCCACCGAGACCGGCGGCGAGGCCAGCAGCACCGCGGTGCGCGCGCTGATCCGCCAGTTCATCGACGCCGAGGACAAGAAGAAGCCGCTGTCCGACAGCCAGCTCTCCACCATGCTGGAGGAGCAGGGCATCCAGTGCGCGCGGCGCACCGTGGCCAAGTACCGCGAGGGCATGAAGATCGCCACCGCACCGATGCGAAAAAACCTCTGATGACTGCGTTGCAAAAAGGCCGGCTCTTCATCCCCTGCGCCGGCGGCGTGGAACCGCTGCTGGCCGAGGAGCTGCGCGCGCTGCTGCCGCAGCTGCCGCAGGAGGCCGCGCGCGGCGGCGTGGCGCTCACGCAGGCCACCCTGCTCGACGCGCTGCGCATCAATCTGTGGAGCCGGCTGGCGACGCGCGTGCTCGTCGAGCTCGGCCACGCCCCCTACCGCGACGAGCACGATCTCTACGACTTCGCGCGCGGCCTGTACTGGGAGGCCTGGATCGGTCCGCAGCAGACCCTGCGCGTCGACGTCACGGCGCGCAAGAGCCCGCTGCAGTCGCTGCAGTTCGCCGCGCTGAAGGTCAAGGACGCCGTCTGCGACACCCTGCGCGAAGCTTGCGGCGAGCGCCCCAGCGTGGACACGCGCGACCCCGACCTGCCCATCGTGCTGCACCTCGACGAACAAAGCGCCACCCTGTACGCCGACGCCAGCGGCGAGGCCCTGTTCAAGCGCGGCTGGCGCCAGGACCAGGGCGACGCGCCGCTCAAGGAGACCCTGGCCGCCGCCATGCTGGCCGCCGCCGGCTGGCGCGGCACGCCCGAACAGGGCGGCGCCTTCAACGACCCCTGCTGCGGCAGCGGCACCCTGGTCATCGAGGCGGCGCAGATCGCCTGCGGGATCGCCCCCGGCGGCCAGCGCCGCTTCGCCTTCGAGCGCCAGCTGCCCTACAAGGCGCTGCTGCCCGATTGGCAGCGCATGAAGCAGCAGGCCCGCGCCGCCGAGCACGCCCCGACCGTGCCGCTCTTCGGCAGCGACATCGCCTTTCGCATGGTCGACTTCGCCAGCCGCAACGCCGAGCGCGCCGGCGTGGCGCACGCCATCCGCTTCCAGGGCGGCGACGCGCTGGAGCGCCCGGCCCCCGAGCTGCCGCCCGAGCTGCCCGGCACCCTGATGCTCAACCCGCCCTACGGCGACCGCATCGACGTCGCCGGCAAGGCCAGAAACCCCCAGGGCCTGGCTGCGCGCGAACGGCCCCCCGAGGGGGCTGGCCCACTTGGGAGCGGCCCTGCGCGGGCCGGCCGCGAAGCGGCGCATATGGACGACGGCGGCGACTTCTTCAACCGCCTCGCCGCGCACTGGAAGCGCCAGTACGCCCCGCACCCGGCCGGCTGGAGCGCCTGGCTGCTCAGCCCCGACCGCGAGCTGCCGCGCCGCATGCGCCTCAAGGAGAGCCGCAAGCTGCCGCTGTGGAACGGACCGATCGAATGCCGGCTGTTCCGCTTTGATCTGGTGGCGGGGTCGAACCGCGGCTGAGTGGCCGAACCCTGCCGGTGGCGAGCTGCGGAATCCGAACGGTTCGCACCGCTGCAAGCCGCCTCCATCCCCGCGTTTGGGCGGGTGGCGCCGCGGTTGCCGGGAAGCCCGCCCATAGACTCCCGCCCGGTTGATCGGGAGGGTTTCCACAATGACAAAGGCAAAGCGGGCAAGGGGCTGGGCCGCGACGGTTCTTGGCTTCGCGCTGATCGGTGCGGTCAGTGCACAAGGCTACTGGTGGCACTCACCCCAGCAAACGCAGACCGAACCGCTGAAGGATGGCGCGGTGGTGCGATCCACCATGGGCGGCACCGGTCCGAGTCGGACTCCAGCCACGCCGGGGGCGCAACCCCACTTCAGCGCGATGGCCCATTCAAGCAGCAACCGTCCGTCGTCGAACGATGGCTGGCGGGCTGCACCGACCGGGCGCCCAAGCGTGTCCTACGCGCCTCGCAGCTCCGATGACGCCGCCGCACCGGTGTCACGCATGACGCCCGCCGGCAAGGGCCACGCGCAGGCCAAGTGCGTCGCCCTGGAAGCCATCGTGCGTGGCAAGCCCGGCAACAGCATCAGCGCAGAGGCTGCCCAACAAGCCATCGCGGCGTTCAACCAGCAGTGCGCTGCCTTTTCGCACGGGCAACGGTAGGGGTCGCGCCGCTTCGGATCCCTGGGCGCTCGCGCTCGCGTTCGCGTTCGCGCTCGCCCATGCCAGCGCCAGGGCCAGCCCAGCAAGGCCGCTGATTGCCCGTTCCGGCGATGGCGGGCCTGGGGCGTGAGGGACAACCCGGCGGCCGCAGCGAGGCCCAGCCCCCCGCGTGGCGGGTTCACATTGGGGGGGGAGCGCGACAAAGCGCTGGCCGGACATGCCGCCGTCATTTCCTCGCACAAGACTCCGGGCGCGATGCAGCCGCATCGAACCCGCCGTCCGACACCACCGAGGAACACCATGTCCGTTCGCCTTCACGCGTTGGCCCTCGCGGCCGCCTGCTGCGCCGCGCCTGCGCTGGCCGCCAACAGCCCCTTCTCGAACTTCACTCCGCTGGCCAGCTCGGCCGGGCCCACGGCCGACGAGGCCGTTCCGCTGACCTTGTCGAGCGCCCTGTTCAGCCAGCGCTCGATCGCCGATCGCAGCGCGCAACTCGGCGCCGGCCAGTTCAACAGTGGCAGCTGGGACATGATCACCTTGAACGAGACCGGCGCCGACAAGGGCCGCTACCTGTTCACGGTGTTCGAGACGGCACAGGCCGGCATCCAGCGCACTGACCTGTGGAACAACAACGCCACCACAACGATCTGGTCGAGCCCGGCGGCGGCGCCGGCGCTCAACAGCCATGTGGCCTTCGATGCCAGCTACTGGACGCCCTGGGGCAGCTTCGTCACCGCCGAGGAGAGCTGGGGCAACCAGCCGCAGCCCTACGGCCGCCTGTTCGAGCTGAAGAACCCGCTCGCCGCCACCGGCAACGCCAACGCCCAGCTGGTGCACGCCAACAGCGTGGCGCGCGTGTCGCACGAGGGCGTGCAATGGGACAAGGCCGGCAATATGTACTTCATCGACGAGCTCAACGGCGGCAGCATTTACCGCTACACGCCCAAGGCCAGCTTCGACAGCGTGCTGGCCGGCCAGGCCGACTACTTCGCCGGCGGCACCAACGCCGTGCTGCGTGTGGGTGACGGCAACACCGACAACGCGGTGGGCGCCTCCAGCTGGGTGGCCTTCACCGACAGCGACGGCGTCGCGCTCGCTGGTGCGATCACCATCGTCGACCCCAACGGCATCAGCGCCGTCGATGGCCGCAACACCACCAACCTGGCTTCGTTCAAGGGCACCAACTACCAGCGCCCCGAAGACCTGCAGATGCAGATCGGCCCGAACGGCGAGGAGCGCCTCTACATCGCCACGACGTCGACCCACGAGGTCTACATCCTCGACATCGCCACTGGCGAGATGAAGGTCTTCGCCAACCGCAACACCATCGACCTGGCCACCGGTCTGGCCATCGGCTCGGCGCTGACCAGCCCCGACAACCTGGCCATGGATGCGGACGGCAACATCTACATCGTCGAGGACCGCAACGGCGGCGTCGACAACGACGTCTGGTTCGCCAAGGACCTGAACAAGGACGGCGACCTGCTCGACGCCGGCGAAGGTCTGGGGCGCTGGGTCAGCAATGGCACCCCGGGCTCGGAGATGACCGGCCTGTACTTCGACCCCTTCAACGCCAACCGCGCCTGGCTCAACATCCAGCACCCCAGCAGCGGCAACGACCGCCTGATCGAGATCAGCGCGGTGCCGGAGCCGGGCAGCTACGCGCTGATGCTGGGCGGTCTGGCGCTGATGGGCGGCATCGCCCGCCGTCGCGCGAAGCGCTGAGTGCGCTTGTGGCTCAGCCTGTCCCCGACAGGCTGAGCCAGGCCAGCAACGCCAAGGGCGCCGTATCGGCCCGCAGGATGCGCGGCCCCAGGCCGATGCGTTGGAAGCCGGCGGCCACGGCCGCTGCTTCCTCCGCTTCGCTGAGGCCGCCCTCGGGCCCGCTGAGCAGGGTCAGGGACGGGTTCAGGGTCGGCTGCGGCGCGCGCGGCGGCCGCTCGGCGCCGGGTGAGGCCAGCCAGCAAAGTCCCTCGTGAGCCCGTGCCAGCCAGCTGGCCAGGGGCAGCACCGGCTGGACGAGGGGCAGGCGCACGCGGCCGCATTGCTCGGCGGCGGCCACCGCCACGCCCTGCCAGTGCGCGCGCTTCTTGTCGGCGCGCTCGCCACTCAGGCGCAGCACCGAGCGCTCGCTCATCAAGGGCTGCAGCGCGCTGGCGCCGAGCTCGGTGGCTTTCTCCACCAGGAAGTCCATGCGGTCGTTGGCCGGCATCACCACCGCCAGCGTGACGGCCAGCGGCAGCTCGCTGGCCACCGTTCGGGCCTCCAACAAGCGCACGGCCACCGCGCTGCGGCCCATCGCGGTCACCTCGGCCTGCCACTCCCGATCGCTCAGGCCATCGAACAGCGCCAGGCGCTCGCCGGGCTGGGCGCGCAGCACCTGCACATGGCGTGCGGCGCCGGGCGGCAGATCAAGGCATTGCCCGGACTCGCGCAGCGGCTGGTCGACATGCAGGCGCGCGCGCATCACTCTTTTTCGATGGCTTGCTCGGCCGCCTCTTGGGCCACCTCCTGGGCCGCCGCCAGCGCGGCGGCGGACCAGGCGCCGAACTGCTCCGGCGTCTCCAGCGTGATGCGCCCGAGCAGGCCCTGGCGGAATTCGTGGATGAGGATCTCGGCGGCCTTCTGCATATTGAGCTGGCCGCCGCCGAGCACCGCGCCACGCTTGCGGGCCAGCAGCGCCAGCAGTTCCTCGGCGTTGGCACCGGTGTCCGCGCTCAGGCCGTAGCGCGCCTGCAGCGCCTGGGGGTAGCCGGTCTGCAGGCGCTCGATGAGCTCCAGCGCCACCAGCTCCTCGTCGAGCGCATTGCGGCCCACGGCGCCGCTGGCGGCGAGGTTCCAGCCGGCCTCGGGCGCGGCAATCTTGGGCCACAGCATGCCCGGGGTGTCGAAGATCAGGCAGTCGTGCCCCAGCATCAGCTTCTGCTCGACCTTGGTCACACCCGGCTCGTCGCCGGTCTTGGTGACGCGACGGCCGCCCATCAGCGCATTGATGAAGGTCGACTTGCCGACGTTGGGGATGCCGCAGATCAGCAGACGCAGCGGCTTGAGCGCACTGGTGCGCGTCGGCGCCAGTTCGCGGCAGGCGGCCAGCAGGGCCTTGGCCGGCGCGCGCTTGGCCTCCAGCGCCTGCGCACGCGTGCGCGGCAGCGCGTTGAAATGCGCCAGCCACTGCGCGGTGCGCGCCGGGTCGGCGAGGTCCTGCTTGTTGAGCAGCTTGAGCGAGGGCTTGTGCTGCGTCAGCTGCTGCAGCAGGGGGTTGCCGCTCGAACCCGGGCAGCGCGCATCGAGCAGTTCGACCACCACGTCGATGCCGGCCTTCATGCGGTCGCGGATCGCCTGCCGCGTCAGGTGCATGTGACCGGGGAACCACTGGATGCTCAAGGGACGCTCGCTTCACGCTGCCGAAGGGGAGGCGCCATTGTCCGGGAGCGGCGATGGGGGCCCGCGATACTCGCGCCCCGATGTCCACCCTGACCGGGCTGCTCGCCGTCAGCCTGCCCTTCTTCCTGCTGGTGCTGCTGGGCTTTGCGGCCGCGCGGCGCGGCATCGTGCCCGTCACGGCGCTGGGGGCCCTGAACGCCTTCGTGCTCTACCTGGCCCTGCCGGCCATGCTGCTGCAGCTCGGGCGCCAGTGGGCGCACGACGGCTTCTCGGGCGCCGTGGCGCTGCCGCTGTACGCGCTGGCCTCGCTCGGCCTGGGGCTGCTGGCCTGGCGCGTGCTGGCCGCCGAGCCCTCGCGCGGCGCGCGCGGCATGGCGGCCCTGGTGACGCTGTTCCCGAACACCGGTTTCTTGGGCGTGCCCCTGCTCGGGGCCTTGCTGGGGCAGGGCGCCAGCTCGCTGCTGGTGGCCACCATCGTGTTCGACCTGATCGTCACCAGCAGCGTCTGCCTGGCGCTGGCCGGCGCGCGCGAGGCGGGTCTGCGTCGCGCGCTTCGCAACCCGCTGCCCTGGGCGGTGCTGGCGGGCGTGGTCATGGGTCTGGCCGAGCTGACGCTGCCGGCGCCGCTCGAGCGCACGCTGCAGATGCTGGCGCAGGCCGTGAGCCCGACGGCGCTGGTGGCACTGGGCGTGGCGCTGGCGGTGCCGCAGCCGGCGCACAGCGCCCATGGCACGGCATTGCGCCTGGCCGTGCTGAAGCTGGTGGCCCATCCGCTGCTGGCCGGCCTGCTGGGCTACGCGGCGCTGCGCGCGGGCTGGATCGGCATGCCGCAGCTGCAACTGCTGGTGCTGGCCACCGCGCTGCCGGGTGCGGCCAATGTGGCGCTGCTGGCGCAGCAGCTCGGCGAGGGACAGCATCTGGTGCCGCGCGCCATCCTCGCCAGCACCCTGGGCGCACCGCTCACCCTGCCGTTGGTGGCCTGGGCGCTGGGAGTGCAGGCATGAGGGCGAGGGCCTGGGCTCTGCCCTTGATGCTCGGTCTGTTGTTGGGCAGCGGCTGGGCCGAGCCCTACCGCCAGCCCTCGCCCGCCGTGCGCGCGCTGCTCGACGCTGCGCTGCCACCGCGCCTGCTGGCCTCGCCCGACGGCCGCCAGCTGGCGCTGCTGGAGCCGGCGCGCTACCTGCCGCTGGCCGTGCTGGCCCGGCCGACCCTGCGTCTGGCCGGTGCACGCTTCGAGCCCGCGGCGCTGGCCGCGCCCCCGACCCTGCATTACCAAGGCCTGCGCCTGCGGCCGCTGGAGGGTGGCGCCGAGCGGCGCATCGCGCTGCCGGCCGGCGGCCAGTGGCATTCCTTCGCCTGGAGCCCGGATGGCCAGCGCTACCTGCTGCAACGCCACACGGCCTCCGGCACCGAGCTGTGGGTCGGCACCAGCCGGGGCAACGCCTTCAACCGCCTCGAGGGCCTGCGCCTGAACCATGTGCTGAGCGACGGCGACTGGGCCTGGTGGGGCGCCGATGCCGTGGTGCTGCTGGCCCGCCCGCAGGACGGTCGAGCGGCACCGCGCGCGCCGCTCCCCGGCCCCGCGCTGCAGGAACACCAGGGTCGCGCCGCGCCCGAACCACCGCGCGCCGACCTGCTCAGGAACAGCCACGACGAGGCGCTCTTCGAGCACCACGCGCGCTCCCAGCTGCTGCGCGTCAGCCTGGTCAGCGGCGGCACGCAGCGGCTCGGCGAACCCGGCTTGTTCAGCAGCGTGAGCATGGTCGGCGAGCGCCAGGGCCTGCTCACCGAGCGCGTGCTGCGCCCCTTTTCGCGCCAGGCCGCTTGGGACGAGTTCCCGCTGCAGGTCGAGCTGCGCGACGCGCAGGGCCGCGTTGTGCGCGAGCTGGCGCGCATCCCGGCCTGGACCGGCCTGGCGCCGGGCGCCGTGGTGAACGGGCCGCGGCTCTTCTACGCCGGGCCGACGCGCGACGCCGCCATCTACTGGGTGGAAGCGCTGGACGGCGGCAACGCGGCGAACCGAGCCAGCGCGCGCCCGCCCTACCTCGACCGCCTGATGCGCCTGGACCCGCCCTACCGCGGCGAGGCGCGCGAGCTGCAGCGTCTGCCGCACCGCGTGCAGCGCCTGCGCTTCCTGGACGACGGCGCGCACGCGCTGGTGACCGAGCTGGACCGCGCCAAGTCCAACACGCGCACCTATCTGCAGCCGCTCGACGGCAGCCAGAGCCGGCTGCTCTTCGAGCACGCACAGCGCGAGCGCTTCCGCCACCCGGGCAGTCCGCTGATGCGCCTGGCGCCGAGCGGCCAGCGTCTGGTGCAGAGCACCGCCGACGGCAGCTTCTGGTTCGTCGGCCAGGGCGCCACGCCCAAGGGCGAGCGCCCCTTCCTCGACCGCTACAGCGTGCACGAACTGCCGGTGCAGCGCCTGTTCCAGGCCGAGGGGGGGTTCGAGCTGCCGCTGCAGTGGCTGGAGCCGGGACGGCGACTGCTCACGCAGCGCGAGCAGGCCTTCGAGGCGCGCCAGTTGCTGTTGCGGCAGGGCGCCGGCCTGAGCAACGCCCAGGCGTTGACCGCCCTGCCCGAGATCCCGGCGGCACTGCGCAGCCTGCGCCGCGAGTTCGTGTCCTTCAAGCGCGACGACGGCGTGGACATGGGCTTCACCCTGGTGCTGCCGCCCGAGCACCAGCCGGGCCAGAAGCGCCCGGTGCTGGTCTGGGCCTACCCGCTGGAGTTCGGCGACGCCGCCCTGGCCAGCCAGCAGGCGGTGCTCAACGAGCGCACGCCCTGGCCGGTGCCGGGCAGCCCGCTGTGGCTGGCGCTCGACGGCTTCGCCATCGCCTACGACGCCAGCATGCCCATCGTCGGCGACCCGCGCACCGTCAACGACAACTTCCTCGAACAGATCCAGCGCAATGCCCAGGCCATCGTCGAGAAGCTCGACGAGCTGGAGATCGTGGAGCAGCGCCGCATCGCCATCGGCGGGCAGAGCTACGGCGCCTTCATGGCCGTCAACCTGCTGGCGCACACCAATCTGTTCAAGGCCGGCATCGCGCGCAGCGGCGCCTACAACCGCACCCTCACGCCCTTCGGCTTCCAGAGCGAGCGGCGCAACCTCTGGGAGGCCCGCGAGGCCTATCTGCGGCTGTCGCCGCTGCTGTTTGCGCAGCAGATCCAGGAACCCCTGCTGCTGCTGCACGGCGAGCAGGACGGCAGCGCCGGCACGCCGGCACTGCAAAGCGAGCGCCTCTACCAGGCGCTGGCCGGCCTGGGCAAGCCGGTGCGTCTGGCGCTGCTGCCGCTCGAGGGCCACCAGCTCGCCAGCCGCGAGGCCGCCGGCCATGTGCAGTGGGAGATGAGCAGCTGGCTGCGCCGGCATCTGGGCGAGCCAAGGGCAACGCGATGAACGATGTCGCGCGCAGCGCGCGCATTGCCGCCAGCTTCGGCGTCCACGGCCTGATGGGCACGCTGGGCGCGAAACTGGCCTGGATGGGCGAGGTCGATGGGGATCTCAAGCTGGTGGCCCTGATGCAGGCCCCCTTTGCCCTGGCGCCGATCGCTCCGACTTGAAACGCGGCGCACAACGGTCGCCACGCTCCTGGCCGCTCACGTTGCGACCGGCGCAGATTGGGATCAGGGGTCTCGGTGCCCTCAGGGCAGCAGCGCCGCCACCTCGTCCCACAGCTCCGGGGCCATGCGCCCTTCGACGCGCTGCACGACGCGGCCCTCGCCGTCCAGCACCAGGGTCAGCGGCAGGCGCGGCGCGCGTCCTTCCAGGCTGTGTCGAAAGCCCGGCGCACCGGCCCACAGGCTGTGGCTGCGCTGCACGGTCTGCGCCTGCGTCAGCGACTGCAGGCGTTCGTAGTTGCGCCAGTCGGCTTCCTTGCGGTCCAGGCTGACCGTCACCAGCTCGAAGGGCTTGTCCTTCCAGCCGCGCAGGTTCTGGCGCAGCTCCGGCAATTTGTCGCGGCACACCGCACAGTCGGTGGACCAGTAGAAGACCATGACGACGCGGCCGCGCAGCTTGCCGATGTCAAAGACCTCGCCGGCCACACCGCTGCCGACCATGGAAAAAGGACGCCGCTCCTCGGCTGCGGCGCCGGTCGGCACGAGCAGCAGCAGCGACAGCAGCGCCAGGATCAGGGCGGCAGGGTGGGGCATCGGACGCTCCGCAACAGGGGGCCCGCTGTGTCGCCGGCGCCCCCTTCCGCCTTACAGCGGCTCGCCCAGCATCAGGCGCCGGGCCCCGGCACCGCGCACCGCGACCTGGTCCCGGGGGTTGTACAGACGACAGCTCTTCAGCGACAGGCAGCCGCAGCCGATGCAGGAGCCGAGCTGGTCCTGCAGGCGCTGCAGCAGGGCGATGCGCTCGGCCAGCAGCGCCTGCCAGCCGCGCGCCAGGCGCTCCCAGTCCGCCTTGGTCGGCGTGCGCCCCTCGGGCAGGGCGGCCAGCGCGCGGCGCAGCTCGTCCAGGCTGAGTCCGACCTGCTGGCCGGCGCGGATGAAGGCGACCCGGCGCAGCACATGGCGTGGGTACTGGCGCCGTCCGGCCGGACTGCGTCCGCCGTGGATCAGGCCCTGCGCCTCGTAGAAGCGCAAGGCACTGGCCGCCACGCCGCTGCGCCGGGCCAGCTCGCCGATGGCGATCCAGCTCGGACCCACGGACCCCTGCTCCGCCTCGTGCGGCTCGGTGGACATTGCGCACCCCTTGACTTGAAGTTCGGTTGAACTTGCATTGTGCGCATCCTCATCCCAAGAAGCTTCCCGCCATGACTGCACCCGCCATCATCGCCATCGACCACTTCCACCTGCACTGCCGCAAACGTGAGGCCGCCGAGGCCTGGTACGCACGGGTGCTGGGCCTGAGCGCCATCCCCGAGTTCGCGCACTGGGCGCAGGGCGGTGGCCCGCTGACCCTGCGCGACCCGGCCGATGTGCTGCACCTGGCCCTGTTCGAGCGCGAACCGGCCTCGCCCAATCCGGCCACGCTGGCGCTGCGTGTCAGCGCCGCGGCCTTCCCCTTGTGGCAGGCGCACCTGAGCACGGAGCTGGGCACGGCGCCGCATTTCGAGGACCACGGCGAGTCGCGCTCGCTGTACTTCCGCGACCCGGACGGCAACCCCTGGGAGATCACCTGCTACGAGGCCGAGGCGCCGGGCGACGGCCTGCACGAACTGCTGGATGCCGAGCTGGATCACAGCGTCGAGTCGATCGACGCGCAACGCGCCCATGCCGGCGCACTGCCCGAGAGCGGTGGCGCCCTCAGCAGCCATGTCCCCATGGCCCTGCACGCGCTGGCCGCGCTGGGCGCCGACGCACACCGCCTGCAGACCTGGGGCCGGCAGGCACTGGCGCAACAGCCCGGCGCCCTGCCCTGGCCGGAGCTCGAAGGCGCCGAGCGGCGCTGGCGCGAGGAACTGGCCGAGGAAGGCGCTGGAGCGGTGCTCGCAAGGCGCCTGCCGGCCTTGATGCGGGGCTGCGGCGCCATGGCCTTCCATGCCTTGATTCGCACCGGCCACGCCTGGGAGAGCCGGCACCCCGGCCAGCTGGCGCGTGCGCTGGCCTACTGGGAGCTGCGCAGCGAGCCGCTGCCCGGCCCCGACGAAAGCACGGCGCCCGCCCTGGCCCTTCCGGACTGGCTCGACGCGCTGCTCGCCCTGCCCCTGCCCGCCGACTTCAGCCAGCCCTGGATCAGCCTGCGCATGCAGCGCGCCGCCGCCGAACCGGCCTTCCAGGCGCTGGCACCGCGTCTGAAGCTGCAGCCGGGCCTGCTGCACCAGCTGGCGCGCTGGCTGGCCGGCGCCTACGCCGACAGCGGCAACTTCACGCTGCTGCATGGCCTGACCGCCAGCCGCGCGTTGACGGTGCTGATGCCGCTGCTGCCGTCCGCCGCGCGACCGGCGGCCTTGCGCGCGTTCACCGGCCAGTTGGCCGCCGCCCTGCAGGCCAGCCGCTGGCGGGGCGAACGCAAGGCCGTCTCCACCCCAGCGCGCAAGTGGCCGGCGCTGGTGGCCGACGCCATCGACCGCAGCGATGCGCACCCCATCAAGCTGACCCACGCGGTCTGGCATCTCGGCCGTCTGGACCGCGACCCGGTATGGCGGCGTGCGGCCGAGGTCGCACTGCGGGCCTGAGTGAAGGCTGACCGACACTGGCGCCATGTTCTCCGCCCTGGCCGCGCGCTTCGAGCGCCTCGTCGACCCCTACCCGCCTGCCGCACCCCAGCAGCCGCCGGCGCGCTTCTTCGCCTTCCTGTGGCGCTGCAGCGAAGGGCTGCGGCCGCATCTGGCGGCGGTGACCCTGCTGACGGCGGGCATTGCCGCCGCCGAGGCCATCCTGTTCAGCCTGGTGGCGCAGCTGGTCGACTGGCTGGGTGCGGCGCAGCCGTCGCAGCTGCGGCAGCAGATGCCGCCGGTGACGACCTGGCTGCTGTGGGTGCTGCTGGCCAGCGTGCTGCTGGCGGCCGGCCAGGCGCTGACCAAGTACCAGGGGGTGTTCGCCAACTTCCCGATGCGCCTGCGCTGGATCTTCCACCGCCGCATGCTCGAGCAGAGCCTGGCCTTCTTCGGCGACGAGTTCGCCGGGCGCATCGCCACCAAGGTGATGCAGACCGCGCTGGCGGTGCGCGACACCTGGCTGATCGTGGCCGACATCCTGGTCTACGTGCTGGTCTATTTCCTGACCCTGGTGGGCGTGCTGGCCAGCTTCAACGCCTGGCTGATGCTGCCGCTGCTGGGCTGGCTGGCGCTCTATGCGCTGGCGCTGGCCTTCTTCGTGCCGCGCTTGGGCAAGGTGGCGCAGGCGCAGGCCGACGCGCGCAGCCTGATGACCGGCCGCGTGACCGACGCCTACACCAACATCGCCACCGTCAAGCTGTTCGCCCATGGCCGCAGCGAGGCCGCCTACGCCAAGGAGGCGATGCAGGAGTTCATGAGCACCGCGCACAGCCAGATGCGCCTGGTGACCGGCTTCGAGGTGGTCAACACCCTGCTGTCGGCGCTGCTGGTGGGCAGCACCGCGCTGCTGTCGCTGTGGCTGTGGGGCGAGTCGCTGGTGGGCGCCGGTGCGGTGGCCGCCGCCACCGCCATGGCGATGCGCCTGAACGGCATCAGCCACTGGGTGATGTGGGAGATGTCCTCGCTGTTCGAGCATGTCGGCACCGTGCAGGACGGGCTGCGCACGCTGGCCAAGCCCAGCAGCATCAACGACCGCGAGGGCGCCCAGCCGCTGCAGGTGCCGCGCGGCGAGCTGTGCTTCGAGCGGGTGCGCTTTGCCTACGGCGAGCGTGCGCCGGTGGTCGACGCACTGGACCTGACCATCCGCCCGGGCGAGAAGATCGGCCTGGTGGGCCGCAGCGGCGCGGGCAAGAGCACGCTGGTGAACCTGCTGCTGCGCCTCTACGACCTGCCGGCCGGCGGCGGGCGAATCCTCATCGATGGGCAGGACATCGCCGGCGTGACGCAGGATTCGCTGCGCCGCCACATCGGCATGGTCACGCAGGACACCTCGCTGCTGCACCGCTCGGTGGCCGACAACATCCGCTACGGCCGCCCTGAGGCCAGCGCGGCCGAGATCCGCAGCGCCTGCGAGCGCGCCCACGCGCTCGAATTCATCGAGCAGCTCAGCGACCCAAAAGACCGCACGGGTTTCGAGGCCCATGTCGGCGAACGCGGCGTCAAGCTCAGCGGTGGCCAGCGTCAGCGCGTCGCCATCGCCCGCGTGATGCTCAAGGACGCCCCCATCCTGCTGCTCGACGAAGCCACCAGCGCGCTTGACAGCGAGGTCGAGAGCGCCATCCAGGAGTCGCTCTACCAGCTGATGCAGGGCAAGACCGTGGTGGCCATCGCGCACCGGCTCAGCACCATCGCCGCGCTCGACCGCCTGGTCGTGATGGACCAGGGGCGCATCGTCGAGCAGGGCACGCACGCCGAGCTGCTGGCGCAGGGCGGTATCTACGCGCGGTTGTGGGCGCACCAGAGTGGCGGCTTCCTGGGGCTGGACGCCGACTGAAGCGGACCCGATTCGGCCCCTTTCGGCCCCTTTCGGCCCTATTCGGCCTTGAACAGGTGCAGGAAGGTGCGGCTCACCGGCAGGCGCTCGCTGCGCTGCTTGAGCTGGATCTCGGCCGTCTCGTTGAGCCCGCGTGTCACGTCGCGGATGGCGTGCAGATTGACCACCACCGCGCGGTGCACCTGCTGGAACTGCTGCGGGTCGAGTTGCGCCAGCAGCTCCTTGAGCGGCGTGCGGATCAGCGCCTCGGCGGGCTTGCCGCCGTCGCCCCGCCAGGCCACCAGCGTGTACTTCTCGTCGGACTTCAGGTAGTCGATGTCGTCGACCGGAATGAGACGTACGGCCGGGCCGACCGAGGCCTTCAGCCAGCGCAGCGCGGTCGACGCGGCCGGCCGCTGCATTTGCGCCGCCAGCTGCTGCAGCAGCAGCTCGGTGTCGAGCGCCGGTTGCTCGCGCCGCAGGCGCTCGCGCAGCCGTGCCACCGTCTCGGCCAGGCGTGCCGGCTGCACGGGCTTGACCAGGTAGTCGAGCACGCCGGCCTCGAAGGCCTTCAGCGCGTAGTGGTCGTAGGCGGTGACGAAAACCCGGTGCGTGCGCGGGTCGATGCGCTGCGCCACCTCGATGCCGCTCATGCCCGGCATGTGCACGTCCAGAAAGGCGATGGTCGGACGCAGCGCCACGCATTGCTCGAGCGCCTCGAGGCCGTTGCGCGACTCGGCCACGACCTGCAGCTCGGGCCACGCCGCGGCCAGCTGACGGCGCAGCACCTCGCGCAGCAGCGGTTCGTCGTCGGCAATCAGGGCGGTGGGGGCGCCGTTCATCGCTGCTCCGGGAACTCGACCTCGACGGCCACGCCGTGCGGCTGCACCTCGCTGAGGCGCAGTTCGGCCGCGTCGCCCCAGGCCAGGCGCAGGCGCTCGCGCAGCGACTGCAGACCCGTGCCCAGACCCTGGCTGCCGCTTTGCAGGCCGACGCCGGTGTCGCTCACGCGCGCGGTGCAACGGCCGGCGGCAAGGCGCACGCTGACGTCGATGCGGCCGCCGCGCAGACTGGGGTCGATGCCATGGCGCACCGCGTTCTCCACCAAGGTCAGCAGGGTCATGGGCGGGCAGTGCAGGCGCTCGGTGCCGGGTTCGGCCTCGACGCTGAACTGCAGGCGGTCGGGCATGCGCAGCTGCATCAGCTGCAGGTAGGCGCGCGCCATGTCGAGCTCCTGGGCGATGCGCGTCGGCTCGCCATCGAGGCGCGGCACGGCGGCGCGCAGATAGGCCACCAGCGCCGCCAGCACCGGTGCGGCCTGCGGCGAACCCACATCGACCAAGGCCTGCACATTGGCCAGGGTGTTGAAGAGAAAGTGCGGCTGCACCTGGCCCTGCAGCAGGCGCAGCCGGGCGTCGAGCGCCTGACGCTCGGCCGCGCCGCGCGCGCGCTCGGCCTGCAGGATGCGCGCGTCGCGCTGACGCAGTACGGCCGCCGTGGCCACCCAGGGCGCCACCAGCATGCCCATCATGGTCAGGCCGAAGAAGCCCTCAATCCGCTTCTCCACCTTGTAGAAGGGCGGGTCGCCGGGTGGCGTGGACTGGGCGTAGAAGAAGGCCATGGTGGGGGGGAAGACCGCCGCCACCATCAGCACCTGCAGCGCCCAGCGCGCCAGCCAGCGCGGCAGCCGGCGCGGCCAGCGCTCGAACAGGGTGAAGGCGGTCAGCGCCAGCAGTGCCGCGCCGTAGATGCGCAGCGCCAGCACCGCGTGCGAGGCCTCCCATCCAAGGCTGAAGAACAGGAACAACACGCTGGCCACGACCAGCGTGGTGCGCAGCCGGGGCCAGAGCGCGCGAGCGCGCAGGGCGATGGGGGTGTCGAGGGCGGCGGACATGGGGGTCAGGCGATTGGAGCGCAGCATGCCGCAAGAGCCCACCGGCGCCGACGCGGCGCCGACCAAGCACGCCGGCGGGCGACGGGCGACGCCGCCCGGGGCTCAGATGCCGGCCGGGTCGACGTCGATGGCCCAGCGCAACACGCCGCGGTGCTGGCGCGCCAGTTGCAGCACCTCGGGCAGCCAGACCTTCAGCACACGCTGCAGGCGGGCGCGCTGCGGGCTCTCCACCAGCATCTGCCAGCGCCATTGATTGGCCACCTTGGCGATGGGGTGCGGCACCGGCGGGTACCAGCTGAGGCCGGCGTCGTCCAGTTGGCGGCCGGCGGCGGCGCAGGCGGCCAGGAAATCGCTGCCCTGCGCCTCCTCACGGCTGTCGGCGCGCAGCAGCGCCAGGTGGGTGAAGGGAGGTAGGCCGGCGGCTTGGCGCTCGTCAAGTTGCTGGGCGGCGAAGCCGGCGTAGTCCTGGCGCAGCAGGGCCTGGTAGAGCGGGTGCTTGGGCTGCCCGGTCTGAATCCAGACCTCGCCGCCGCCGCCGGCCCGCCCGGCGCGTCCGGCCACCTGCAGCAGCAGCGCAAAGAGCCGCTCGGGGGCGCGGAAGTCGCTGCTGTAGAGCTGGCTGTCGGGGTTGAGCGCCAGCACCAGACTGACGCGGCGGAAGTCGTGTCCCTTGGCGATCATCTGCGTGCCGACGATCACATCGACCTCGCCGGCGTGCACCTGCGCCAGCTGCGCCTCCAGGCTGCCGACGGCCTTGGTGGTGTCGGCGTCCAGGCGCAGCACGCGCGCCGCCGGCAGCGCTTCGAGCAACTGCTCGGCCAGGCGCTCGGTGCCGCGCCCCAGCGGGCTGATGTCGGCGTTGCCGCAGTCCGGGCAGCGCCTCGGCACCGGCTCCGCAAAGCCACAGTGGTGGCAGCGCAGCAGGCGCTCGCCCTTGTGAAACACGCGCCAGGCGGTGCAGTGCGGGCAGCCACTCTTCCAGGTGCAGGCGCCGCACTGCAGCACCGGGGCGTAGCCGCGCCGGTTGAGCAGCACGAGGCTTTGCTCGCCGCGCTGGCGGCGCTGCTCGATGGCCGCCAGCAGCGCGGCGTTCAGGCCCTCGCCCTCCAGCAGGCGCAGCAGCGGCATGGGTGCCGCACCGATGCGCTCGGGCAGGTCGATGCGCCGGTAGCGGCCTTGCAAGGCGTTGTGCCAGCTCTCCAGCGACGGCGTGGCGGAGCCCAGCAAGACCGGCACGCGGGCCTGCGCGGCGCGCACCACGGCGAGGTCGCGTGCGCTGTGGCGGGCGCCGTCCTGTGCCTTGAAGCTGGCGTCGTGCTCCTCGTCGACCACCACCAGACCGAGGCGCGGCAGCGAGGCCAGCGCCGCTAGACGTGTGCCCAGCACCAGCTCGGCCTCGCCGCGGTGCGCGGCCAGCCAGTTGGCGAGGCGCCGCGCCGGCGTCAGGCCACTGTGCAGGGTGACGGTGCGCTCGGCGCCGAAACGGGCCGCGAAGCGCGCCTCGAGCTGCGGCGTCAGGTTGATCTCGGGCACCAGCACCAGCACCTGACGGCCGCGCGCCAGCGCCTCGGCGGCGGCATGCAGATAGACCTCGGTCTTGCCGCTGCCCGTCACGCCCCAGAGCAGCAGCGGCTCGGGTGCGGCATCGCGGTCGAGTTGTTCGACCAGTGCCGCGACCGCGGCGCGCTGGGCGGCATTGAGTTCGGGCGCGGACGGCGTGACGGCCTCGGCGCCGCTGCGCAGACGCGGCTTGGCCTTGCGCATGCGGCGTTCGAGTTGCCCGGCGTCGACGGCCTGCAGGCCGATGGGCAGGGCCTGCAGCGCGAACTCGCCCAGGTTGCGCTGGTAGTAGTCGGCCGCGAAGGCCACCAGCCGGCGCCAGGCCGGGTCCAGCGCCGGCAGCGGCAGCAGGGCGATGACCTCGCGCAATTCGACGGCGGCCTCATCGGCCTCGCCGGCCTCGGCGGCGCCCCACACCACGCCAAGCACCTCGCGCCGACCCAGCGGCACGCGCACCAGGCTGCCGGGGGGCAGGGCGGTGGGGTGTCGGTAGTCCAGCAGTCCCTGCAGACCGGCATGCTGCGGCGTGGCCACCGCCACCTGCACGCACCAGCCCTTGGCCGGACTTGAGGAAAAGTTCACAAGCTGCTGATTCCGCTGAGCAATTCACCGTCATCCACATGCTGTGGATAACTTTGTGGGCAACCCGCCCTCGGGTCGACCGTCGCCCGGGGTGAGCCAGCCGCCCCCGCGCCCCGTTGCGTCCAGGTAACAGCTGAAAGTCTTTTTACATCAAAGACTTGCACGGCGACATGGCGTCTGGCGGCCGGACCGCAAAGTCGCACTTGCGCAACAGCGATTTCTGGGGACAAGCTCAGCGCAACCCGCGCGAATGGCGGTGCACGGTCTCGACCAGCGCCTGCACCGATTCGATGGGCGTGTGCTGGTTGATGCCATGGCCGAGGTTGAAGACATGACCGCCCCAGGTGCCGTCGTCGCGCTGCGGCCGGCCGAAGCGATCGAGAACGCGCCGGGCCTCGGCGGCGACGGCCTCGGGTGAGGCGAACAGCACCATGGGGTCGAGATTGCCCTGCAGCGCGACGCGGTCCTGCACCAGCGCGCGCGCCCGTCCCAGGTCCATCGTCCAGTCCAGCCCCAGCATGTCGGCGCCGCTGTCCAGCATGTCGGGCAGCCACAGGCCGCCGCCTTTGGTGAAGAGGATGTGCGGCACGCGCGCGCCGCTGGCGTCGTGGCGCTTGAGCTGCACCAGCACGCGTCGGCTGGCCGGCAGCGCGAAGCGCAAGAAGGCATCGTGTTCGAGCACGCCACCCCAGGAATCGAACAGCATCAGCGCTTGCGCGCCCGCGTCGAGTTGCGCATTCAGGTAGGCCGCCACGGCGTCGGCGAGTTGCTCGAGCAGGCGCTGCATGAGATCAGGACGCTGGTACAGCAGGGTCTTGACCTGGCGGTAGTCGTCGCTGCCCCGGCCCTCGACCATGTAGCAGGCCAGCGTCCAGGGGCTGCCGGCAAAGCCGATCAGCGGCACCCGGCCGGCCAGCGCCCTGCGGATGCTGCTCACGGCGTCGAACACATAGCGCAGGCTGTCGAGGTCGAAGCGCAAGGCAGCCAGGCTGGCCTCGTCGCGCACCGTGCGAGCGAAGCGCGGTCCCTCACCCTCGCCAAAGGACAGCCCGAGCCCCATCGCATCGGGCACGGTCAGGATGTCGCTGAAGAGGATGGCGGCGTCGAGGGGGAAGCGCTCGAGCGGCTGCAGCGTGACCTCGGTGGCGTAGTCGGGCGAGGTGGCCAGCCCCATGAAGCTGCCGGCGCGCGCGCGCGTCGCCTTGTACTCGGGCAGGTAGCGGCCGGCCTGGCGCATCAGCCAGATCGGTGTGTGGTCGGTGGGCTGGCGCAGTGCGGCGCGCAGGAAGCAATCGTTTTGCAGCGGGGTAGGGCTCATGCGGCGATTGTCGCGAGGCGCGCGCCCAAAGCGACAAGGGCAGCCCTGGGCTGCCCTTGTCGGTCGTCAGAAAAAACGTCTGCGTTCAGCGGCGGCGGGTGGCGCGCGCGGCGCCCAGCAGCGCAACGGCCACGAGCAACAGGCCGGTGGGCTCCGGCACCGTGCCGGTGCCATCGCGGTCGCCGGTCACGTCATGCAGCAGGCCGGCGAACGAAACGCCGCCGGTGTCCTCGTTCCAGATGCTGAAGCCGGCGATGTCCTTGACACCCCGCTCGCGGGCGAATCCGAAACCGTTGCCGCTGCCGACGTCCTGCAGCGTGATGACGTCGCCGATCAGCGAACCGTCAAACCGGAAGAAGGCCAGGAAGACCTTGCCCCCTGCGGAGCCGCCATAGAACTTCAGGCCGATCTGCGACTGGTCGCCGTCGAACAGCATCGAGATGGCGCCTTCGCCGGCGGCATCGGCGAACGGAATGCCGCCGTCGGATCCGAGCGCGCCGACGCCGCCCATCACCACGCCGGTGCCGTCGTCCTGAACGAAGAGGTTTTTGCCCTCGTCACCCTGCTCCAGGGTCAGCCACTGGCTGGCGGGCGTCGACAGGGTGTCGAAGAAGCCGTTCGCACCGACCGTCTGGCCTTCGAAGTGCTCGCTGAATTGGGCATTGCCAATGCGGAAGATGCCCTCGAGCGAACAACCGTCTGCCTGCGGCGGGTTGCCGTCGGAGCAGGTCATGGACTCGAAGCCGATCGACTCCAGACCCGATAGCGTCTCGTAACTGACTTGCTCAATGGCCGCCGCGTGCGTCAGCGCGGACGAGAGGGTCAGACCGACTGCCACCAGGCAGCGTTGCAGCAGGCTAGCTCGCATATTGTTCTCCGTGATTGCGGCGTGACGGCCGCGCACAGCTACACATTCAAGAATCGCGCCAGCTGTGCAAGCCATTGATTGCATTAACAAAAACAGGGCGCTGCGGAAACGGTGTCAAGGCCGTCGACAAGTCCGGGGCTCAACCCTGAAGATGGCTTACACGCTGCATCGCGCACCAGCTTTCACCGGGTTCGACGCGCGCCGGCCGATTGATCTGGCCCACTTCGAGGCAGACGAAGTCGCGCCAGCCCTCGTCCGGCAGGTCCGGCAAGCCATGCCCGGGCCCCGGATTCCAGACCACCACATCGTCGAAGCCGGTCGGTTCGATCAGCAGGCTGCGCTGCGACTGCGCTTGCAGGTCGTTGAGGCGCAGCGGTCCCGCAGGTCCGCCGACGATGCGATCGATGGCGCGCCCCGGCAGCAGTTCCAAGGTGTGGCTGTGCTGTGTAGCCTCGTGGCCCGACTCGCGGTAGGGGCGGTCGCGCAACCCCTCGATGGTGGCCATGCCGTCGATGCGCCAGTAGGTGTGCAACGCGGCCTGGAACTCGAACGCACGTTCGCCGAGGTTCTCGACGGCCAGTTCCATCTCCAGCACGACGCCCTCGATGCGCACCGTCAGCTCGAGCGCGAAGGCATGCGGCCATTGCGCCAGGGTTTTTTCGAGCTTCGATTCGCAGCGCAGCACCGCCATGGCGTCGGCGCCGCGGCCGTCCTGCTGGATGAGTTGCCAGGGGCGCGTGCGCACCAGTCCGTGACGCGGCAAGGGGCCTTGGGCGGCGAACTGCGGGAAGACGACGGGTACGCCACCGCGCTGGGGCGCCTTCGGCGTGCTCAGCGGCGAAACGTAGAGGCATTGCGTGCCGCCGGCCGGCGTCCAGCCCAGCAACTGTCCGCCCGTCAGGGACAGGCTTGCGCGTGCGCCGCCTCGGGCACTCAGTTCGACGAGGTCTTGGTTCATGGCGGCAGATTCTGCGGCGTGGGATGAGGGCGAAAAAAAGCCCGCCTGGGGCGGGCTCTCGCTGCGGCCGGGGCTGCGAATTTCAGGTGCGCACGTCAGCTGCGCACATCAGTTGCGCACATCAGTTACGGCCGCGCAGCTTGCGCGCGGCGGCAATCTGCGCCGCCAGCGTGGCCAACTCGGCCTGCGCATGCGCCAGGTCGATGTCGCTCTTGGCGTTCTTCAGGGCCTCCTCGGCGGCGGCCTTGGCCTCGGCGGCCTTGGCTTCGTCGAGGTCGTGACCGCGCACCGCCGTGTCGGCCAGCACGGTCACGCCGTGCGGCTGAACTTCGAGGATGCCACCGGCGACGAAGATGAACTCCTCGCCGCTGCCGTCGGCCTTCTCGATGCGCACGGCGCCCGGCTTGATGCGGGTGATGAGTGGCGTGTGGCGCGGCAGGATGCCGAGCTCGCCGCTCTCGCCCGGCAGGGCGACGAACTTGGCCTCGCCGGAGTAGATGCTCTCCTCGGCGGAAACCACGTCAACGTGGATGGATACAGTCATCAACACTCCTTAGCGTGCAAGAAGCCTCAGTGAGGGCGTCACTGGAGCTTCTTCGCCTTTTCAATCGCTTCGTCGATGGTGCCGACCATGTAGAAGGCCTGCTCGGGCAGGTGGTCGCACTCGCCGTTGACGATCATCTTGAAACCGCGGATGGT